>JANPKW010000012.1:0-29779 GCA_031426255.1 Gemmatimonadaceae bacterium
ACGAGTCGCACCAGCGAGTCGTGCCAGTTCTCGTTCTCGATCCAACGAGAAACGCCGAGTGCTCTCTTGGTCGCCGCTTCGTTGCGCTTGGGGATTGCGTCTTCGAGAATCTTCCGCAGCGCTGGTGACAGCGGCTTCACATCACCGAAGAAACCTTCGACCGCGGGCGTGTGCCCGTCCGCCTTGACGAGTGTGTTGAGCGCCTGGACGAGGTGCCACGCGGGGCTGTCGATCTGCGCCGCGAGACTCGAGTGCACATCAGCTTTCGGACCGCGACCCCATTTCTCTCCGGTCGACACTAGCTCGAGCTCGACGATGCCTTTTGAGCCGAGGTTGATCGAGACCGAGCCGTCGGCGCTCTGATTGCCCAGGGGGATGATCACGCCGATGCATTTCCGAAGCGCGGCCATTACTTCCGGTTTCGCGATTACCTGCGAGAAGTTCGGTGATCCGATTTCCTCCTCGCCTTCGCACACGAGCACGAGATTGACCGGAAGCTTCTTCCCCGCTGCCTTGTATGCATGCAGCGCAGCGAGGAAAGCAACCTGCGGCCCTTTCTGATTTGTCGCGCCGCGACCGACAATGGCCTTGCCGAGTCCAGGCTTGTCAACGATACGCCCCTCTAGTGGCGGCGAGCTCCACTCGGCCGGATCGTACTGCTTGACGTCGTACATGAAGTAGATGCCGAGCGATGTGCGGGCTCCGACGTCGAGTGTGCCGAAGACGCCGGGTTTTCCGGATGTCGGTACGAGCCCTACGTTCTGGAATCCCGCTTCTCGCGCCAGGTTTGCCATGTACTCAGCGCCCTGAGGGTATCCCAGGTTCTCGGCCGCAATCGATGGGACTGCGATCCAGTCGCGCAACATCTTCAGAGTCCCTTCGTGTTGGGCTGAGATCTGCTTGATGACGTCTGCGTCGAGGATCTGTTGAGAAGTTGATTCCGCGAAGAGCGACAATGGTGGTGTGGCGGCGTAAGCTGCGGCGCCGGTGATCATCGCGCGTGAGACGAACTCGCGTCGGTCCATGAGGCTCCTCGTTGTGGGTGGAACTGTGTGCCAATATGCGAATCGCGATGGGCGAGGGCTACATCGATCCCCTGAAAATTGCGTGAGGACTGCTCTGCCGCAGAGCTGTTCTCCGAGCTCGATCTGCGAGTGTCAAACTGATGGCCGCGATGACCGAGCACTCGCGAACGTCGACGCCCGATATAACATGAATGCGAGCACAACGCCGATCACAATCGCGAGGATCACGTCTGAGGCACGGCTAACCGGGAGCGGACCCTCGGGCCCTACGCATGCACGGGTGGCAGCTATCCACTTCCCGCCGGCATCGAGACATCTGTCCTCACGAACAGCGGTCACAATAGTCAGGGCGGCAAGTGACGCGATGACGCCGATGAGGATCTGAATCAAAGAACGGCGATTCATTGAGGGGTGTCAGTCCGCGGATCCAGTCCGAGTGAAACAAACCGGCCCCCATCGATCACGCCATCACGCACCGTATAGAGCGTGAAGCCTGAGGGGAATTGCATTCCCGCTGAGCGCCTTGGGCCAACAATCGCTGGAGCCTGGTTGAACATCGTCCTGAAGGTGTCTGTCTCGTACTGGATATGCTCTCGAGCGTGAATGTGTCCGCCCAGCGCCAGTACATGCCGACGTTTGCGAACGAGCGCAAGAACGTCACCGGCATTTGAGACTGTGTGACGAAACATCGTCTTGCCGTTGACTGTGATCAACGTTGGGGCGAGGGACTTTTCCACGTACCCCCCCAACATCTCCGATGATGAGAAGAAGGGAATGTGATTGAATGTCACTACCGGCGTTCCCGGCCGCACCATGGCGAGATCGCGCTCGAGCCATGCGAGCTGGGCGCTGTCGACGTGACCGTAATACCACTTGTCGTCGATGTCTACCGAGTTGAGGCCAATGAAGTGGACTCCTCCGTAGTTGAATGAGTAGTAGTCAGGGCCCCGATAGTGGCGGTACATCTTGCGTCCGTATAACGGATGCGTCTCGGCTACGTTCGACTTGTCGCGCTCGATCCCGAAGATTTCATGATTGCCTGGGATGGTCCACACCGGACTCTTGAAAAGCGCCGCCTCGCGACCGAACATTTCGTAGTAACCGGCCGCCTCCGGTTCCCCCACGCGCAACGCGTCCCGCACTAGATCGCCCGTGATGAGAACGAACGCCGGGTTGAGAGAATCTGCAATCGCGCGGAAGCGCTGCGTTCTGGAGAGAACTGCCTGTGCGATGTGAGTGTCCGACGCGTGGATGAACGTGAACGTTTTCGACCGTGTGACCGGTGAGACCGCAAAATCGACAGTTGTGGTCGTGTCGCTGACGCTGCGCCAGAAACCACGCGCCACCTGGTAGCCATCCGGCACCGAGATGAAAATCACTCCAGTTGTTCCGCGCGGCAGTCGATAACGGCCGGACGCGTCAGTTGCGACAACTGCATCCTGATTCGACACTACGACTCGGGCGATACCACGTTCCCCTCGATCGACCATGCCATTGCGATTCGCATCGACGACCACTTTTCCAGAGATATCGCCAGTCTGAGCGACGGAAATCGCGGGTGGGATCAGGAACGTTGTAAGTAATACCCAGCCGAGCACATGAATCACGTCGATCCTCCGGGAGGCAGCCATTGATACAATGGGACCCGATCTATTTCAACACCGTACTCATTGCCACTTAAAGATCTGACACAAAAGCCTTGACTGGTCATGTCCTGCCGTTGTATATATAACCATGACCTTATGGAACTAGACGGTTATGCAAGCCTCTGAACGCCTCGACCTGACCTTCGCCGCTCTGGCCGATTCCACCCGCCGCGCCATCCTTGCGCGTCTGGCGACAGGGGAGGCCACAGTGACGGAACTCGCCAATCCGTTCGATATGAGCCAGCCAGCCATTTCCAAACATCTGAAAGTGCTCGAGCGCGCCGGCCTCATCTCGATGAACGTCGATGCGCAACGGCGTCCACGCAAACTGGAACCGAAGCGATTGGAGGAAGCTGTGGATTGGATCGAACGTTACCGCGAGATCTTTGAACAGAGCTACCAGCGCCTTGATGCGTTGCTCGAAGAACTGCAAGCCAAACCGTCCAGGCGCAAAAGAACAAAGAAATAGCGCGGACATGTCAAAGGAGAAGACAATGCCTAAGCCAGCAGAAGTTGCATTGCCGAGTGATCGCGAAGTTCGCGTCACACGTACGTTCAATGCGCCCCGCCAACTGGTGTGGGCTGCGCATACCAAGCCCGAACTCATTCCACAATGGCAAGGTTACGGTGGCTGGGATATGCCGGTGTGCGACATGGATGTCCGCGTCGGCGGCAAATACCAGTGGCAATGGAGAAGCCGCGAAGACGGCAAGCAGTTCGGCTTCTTCGGCACGTTCACCGAAGTCGACGGCCCTTCGAAGATTGTCCACGAACAATACTACGACGCGGGCGATACGGACTTCGACATGCCAGCTGGCGATCCCTGCATAGTATCACTTGAACTCAGTGAGCAGAACGGCGTCACGACGCTCGTCTGCAATATGACGTTCGCGTCGAAGGAAGCGCGTGATGGCGCCGTCTCCACAGGCATGACCGACGGCATGGAGTTTAGCTACTCACGCCTCGACGACATGTTTAAAGTTGCAGCGTGACTGAGCGTTGCCGCGCGCAGCCTGACTACATATCAGGCGGCGCGCTGTTATTCGGGGAGCGCGTTAGTAACCAGTGCTTAGAGAGCCCATGAGCGCCAAAGAACAATCCCACGCCGAGCGTAAGCTGAATCGCTGCGCCCCAGTCGAATCGCCCAGCCCAGGACATCCGAGAAAGGCCCTGAACCACGAAGTAACATCCTAAGACCGCGAAGGCCGCTGACTGGACACCGCTAGGTTCGAGCGAAGGAGTGGCCATGGGAAAGAGGCGCTGCGCCAGGCGATCGCGGAGAAGCAGCAACGTCACACCAATGCCAACGGCTAGGAGTGTCGCACCGAGTGCGGCCACCGGAAGAATCACCTGCGAGCCGGGGCCGGCAAAACCCTGGTCCGTGGGAGCTGATTGGGTGAGCAGGGCAATATGAATCAAGATATCAGGTAGCCGGGAGGCGGCGATGAACACGCCGACCACGGCAAAGAGCACGCTGGCAAACTGACGCTGATTCATGCGAAACCTCCCGCTCTCGTGGTGCCGTCTAACGCCATAAGATAGGCTGCAAGCAAATCACATAACGCGAGCGAAGCGAGCACACCATCGTTCGCTTGTCAGCCTCAGCGAGTGTTAGACGGCGGGACAGGCATCGGTAGAGAAGATCCTCGTGCCGCGCGAAAGAGAGCTTGCAGTCTCGCTGATGGAAGGCCGTACACAGTATATCCGTCTGCTCCTGTCATTGTCGTGGCCGCCAGCATCGCATTGATTATCGCTTCTTCTGTTGCGAAAACCGTGTTCCGGAACAAGGCGTCCATTTGATTGTTTGGTATCATCTTCACTGACGTGACACCCGTACTTGTTGCCGCACCTGGATTCGCTGTCGAGAACGCGAGAAAAATGTCGCCTGAACCATTGCCTCCAAATCCTCCGGTGCGACCTATCCCCAGCGAGACCCGCGTTGCGATCCGCTTCAACTGATGGGGAAGGAGTGGCGCGTCTGTGGCAACTACCACGATGATCGAACCGATTTCAGTTTCGATTTCTCGGGATGATGTCGTCGCGCCGCATCGTCGAATTCCGGGCCGGACCGCCGAATCAGCAATGCTGATGCATGGCATCAAGTCGGTGATGGACTCCCCGATGGGCACTCCTGCCACGCGGAGGTGCTGCCTCGATCCATAGTTGCACTGAGCCAGAACTCCCACTGTGTAGCCGCCGTCCGTCACACTCAACACTCTCGATGCGGTGCCGATACCACCTTTGAATTGATGGCACCTCATGCCAGTGCCGCCACCAACGTTTCCTTCAGCCACTCGGCCTCCGGAAGCATTACCAAGTGCGGAGATTACGTGCTCCGGCTTGACGTGAAATCCGTTGATATCATTCAGGCCCCCATCATAAGTCTCAGCAACGATTGGCAAGCCGAAAGCCTGCAGAGTGGGGCGCCCCACCTTCCACTGAAGAATTGCGTCTCGTACTACGCCGACGCTATGAGTGTTCGTAATTGCGATTGGATCTTCGATGAACCCGCCTTCCTGTAACCAGGTAGTGCCAGTCATCTCGCCGTTTCCATTGAGCGTGAACCAGGCGCCGAAGACTGGATCGGAACTGGTCTTGCCTCGCGGAAGGATTACCGTCACACCAGTCCGAACAGGGCCCTTGCCAACCACGAGCCGTCCCTCACCGGATATGAGTGTCGTATGCCCGACCTCAACGCCAGCGACATCGGTGATCGCATTGTGGAGTCCAGGTGTTCCCCCAAAAACGATGCCCAGATCCTGTGCCCGAGGACGTGTCTGAGCTTGGAGTGACATCGGCACCATCACGCTCCAAAGCAGCGCGCGAACTCTCATCCTACACTCTCCGTTCCTGGTATGTACGCGGTCGCCGCATTTACAGATGGCAGCGTTGAAGCTGACAACCTTCACTCATTTAGTACTATGTAGTTAATACTTGCGCCCTCTCGCTCATCCTCTTCAGAAGCTGATGAAAACGCGGGTCGTCGCGGATGTTGTTCAGATCGGCGTCGTTCATCGCCCAGTCAAACCTGTCCCATCCGACCCTCTCCGTGCGCTCGAGCAGGCTGATCGCCCTGTCGACACGCCCTGCAATCGAGTGGAAGCACGCCAGGTTGTATAGAGTTGCCTGATCGTCAGGCTGGAGCTGCTCCGCCATCGTTGCCCATTGCTCAGCCTCTTCAGTATTGCCGAGCTCGTGAAGTATCCCCGCTCCAAGATACAATGCCCTGACATCGTTCGGATCAGCAGCATGAGCGCGATTCAACGCCGACATTGCGCGCTCCGCGGTACGCCGCGCTTCCACGACCTTCCCCTTTCCACGGTATATCCCTGATGCCAGCGCGGCGGCCTGATAGTCGTCCGCATTCAGATCCGCAGCTATATCGAAGTAATGCGCGGCTCGATCGGGATTCCCTGTGCTCGCCAATAGCCGCCCGAGGTTGTAGGGCGCGTCGAACAGAGTTGCGTCGAGATCCATTGCGGCGATGAACTCTGCTGCTGCTGCATCGTGGCGCGCCGTGCAGAAATGCGCGAGTCCTCGGGCATTGTGCGCGTAACCCATGTCAGGGCTGAGATCCACCGCTCTTCTGCTTGCCGAGTCGGCTTGTTCCACTGCTTCGGCGTCGCTGAGGAATGCTACGTGGCGAATCGCGCAGATTTCAGCGAGGTTCGCCCACGCTGGTGCATAATCCGGATCGAGCGATATCGCCCGCCGCAAATCATCCTCAGCCTTGTTGTAGGAAGCGAGGTTGAAGGTGTGGACGGCGCGCCGACCCTTGAGATAGTAGTCATACGCACGGACACTCCTGCTCGGCGACGCCTTGAGTGCGGCCTGCTCTTTCTCCGTGAGCATCACCGATAGTGCTTTTACGATGTTCCCTGCAATCTCGTCCTGGATCGCGAAGACATCCGCCATGTCGCGATCGAATCTCTCCGACCACAAATGGTATCCGGTCTCTACATCGATCAGCTCGGCAGAAATTCGAAGGCGATTCCCTGAGCGTCTCACGCTCCCTGAGAGAAGATGTCGCACCCCGAGCTCGCCGCCGACGGTTCGCATGTCGGCATCCTTTCCCTTGTAGGCAAACGCCGATCTGCGGGACACTACTTCGAGCGCCTGCACCTTGCTCAACGAGTTGATGATTTCTTCGGTGATTCCGTCAGAGAAGAATTCATTCTCCGGATCGGCACTCATGTTCTCGAATGGAAGAACCGCGATAGACGGTTTCGTCGGCTTGTCGGGCTCCGGGATCTCGCCTGTCTTCAGCGATGCGGCGAATGCCGACACAGTATCGAAACGATCCTTTGGCTCGATCGACAACGCGCGGCTGATTGCAGAAGCAACTCGCTCGGGAATCGCGGGCAGCACCGTACGCGCTGAGGGCGGCTTTGAAGTGAAGCGTTTCGCGATGAGGCCCTGTAACGTCTCAGCAGTGAACGGTGGCTGACCCGTAAGCATTTCGTAGATCACACACGCGAAACTGTACAGGTCGCTGCGCCCGTCGAGCTCCGGTTCGCCGGCTGCCTGTTCGGGACTCATGTACGCCGGGGTTCCGAGAGCGACTCCTGTCTGCGTGAGCATGGAGCTGCTGGCCGAGCTCAGCGCTTTGGCAATACCGAAGTCTGTGACGAGTGCTTCGCCTTCGTGGATCATCACGTTTTCGGGCTTGATGTCGCGATGAACGATCCCGAGTCGGTGAGCGTAGTCGAGTGCACCTGCGATCTGCGCGGTGAGTCGAAGACCTTCGCTGACTGACAGCCGCGATTGCTGAGTCAGATGATCACGCAGCGTCGGACCTTCGATGAACGGCATTACATAGTATAGAAGGCCTTCGTACTCACCCGAGTCGTACAGTGCGACGATATGCGGATGGTTGAGCCGCGCGGCGACGTGGATCTCGAAGAGAAATCGATCCTTGCCGAGTGACGCAGCGATGTCCGGGTTGAGGACTTTGAGCGCGACTGCGCGTGCGTGCCTGATATCATGCGCGCGGTAGACGACAGCCATGCCGCCGCGGCCGACTTCGCGCTCGATGCGGTAGTTGCCAGCGATTGTCTCGGGTACTGCGCGCTCAGTCGTCATTCCACTTTCGTTCAGCAATAATTACTCGGCTGTCTCAGGCCCGCACATGATTACCACTTTTCCTTGCTGCTCCCCTTCGCTCACATACCGGAGCGCCTCAGGCGCGTCCTCCAGTGAATACACCCGATCAATGCGCGCGGCAATCGTTCGTTCCGCGCAAAGCTGCGTTGCGGCTTGCAGCAGTTGCTGATTCTGGGGAACGATCAGTACCCGGACAGACTTGCGCCGAAGTCTCTTGATAACCGGCCCGAACACCAGCAGGCTGAGCAACACACGAGTAGCGCCGCCCGCGACGAAGTACGTTCCATTTGGCCGCAGCGCCCGAGCGCACGCGAAGACATTACGGTGGGCAACGACATCGAGTATCAAGTCGTACTCATTCAGCTTCTCCGAAAAATCCTCCTTCGCGTAGTCTATCACGTGGTCGGCTCCCAACGCGCGGAGGTAGTCATGCTTCTCCACGCGATCGACCGCGGTGACTTCCGCCCCCTCTATGTTGGCAAGCTGGACCGCGAAGCTGCCTGCGGCGCCCCCTGCGCCATTGATCAATACCTTCTGTCCGGGCTGAACCTTTCCCTTGATGCGGATTCCCTGAACCGCGATAGCTCCCGCCTGTGGAATTGCCGACGCCTCCGCAAATGTCAGTGACGCAGGCTTCAGCACCAGGCTCGTCTCCGGAGCACAGGCATACTCGGCGAAGCCGCTGTGATATCCAGGCATCTCGCCGAGGACCTCATCGCCGGGCCGCAGATCCCGAACGCCCTTGCCTATCGCTTCCACTCGTCCGGCAATGTCCGATCCGAGGATTGGGTAACGAGGCTTTCGAAATCCTCCGATTCGAGCATACGCCGGTCGGCCGGCCACACCCTCACGGTCAGATCCATTGATCGATACGGCAACAACTCGGATCAGGACTTCGTCGCCCGCGGGCGCCGGCTTCGCGACGTTTGCGATCCGTACAACCGCAGGCGGGCCATATTCCGTGCGAACGACTGCTTTCATCGTGGCTTCGTATGAGTTCCGCGATTCTGGTCTCTCGGGAGCCGGTACAAATGGAGGCGCCACCACGATTATATGACCCGCAGCAATACCCGGCACGGCCATGTGACGCGATTGCCGCCGATCGTGAGCGTATCGCCACGGATGCGATATACGCGTGCTTGATCGGTGCCGGTGTAGCTCGGGATGGTGCCGCCAACAACATGATGCACTACGGTGGAGTCGGAGGTGATCGTATACCTCCCGTAGTAGCCGAGGTAAGAGTCGAACAATTGACGGCGCTCGGCGTCGGTGGGACGATCGTCACCGGCGGCGAATGGGCCCACTGGAGGCGTACTCATCATCTGAATCGAGAGCTCTCCGCCTGGGGCGTACACAAAGAGTCCGGTCGGGTTTGGCCCATAAGGGTCATACAACCGTCCTGTCGGATCATCGCGGCAAAACTTCACTACGCGCCACACGCCCACGAGGGACGGATCCGATAGCTGAGACCGGCGCGCATCAGCGGTTGCCCCCGCAACCAGGATTGCGATCAGAGCTGCGTACGCGTACAGCTTCATCGTCGTACTGCCCGCTGCCGGTCGTATGGCATTTTGCCTCCAGAAAGACTGTTCGGCAGCTTGACTGAACAGGTGCCAAGCTGAGACTGAGGGATCGCGCGCCCTACCTATATATCAGGCGGCGCGCTCAGCTGAACGCCTTTTCTTGGGACAGCGCGTTAGCAACCAGAGCCTGGAAAGGCCGCTAGCGCCATTTTACATCGATCTGCGACTCCGCGATCACTGAGCCTGTGTCGATGGCTCGGATGCGATACGAGCCTCGAGGAAGCATCAGCACCCCCGGCACCCTGGTGTCCGTGATCAGAATCTGATCAACGGGAATCGCGCGGTCTGGTTCACCGGTCCTGAAAGCCTGAACGAGTCGTATACCCTGCCCCATCGTAAGCTTGCCAGGTATCGGAACACGCTTCCGTCGGAGCACAGTCTCCAGCCAATCCGGACGACCATCAACGATTCGCGTTCGCGGCCAGAATACAAATGCGTCAAACGAATCGTCCCCCAGCGTACGACGTGCTGCTGAATCGACGAAGATCGTCGGCTGGCTCACGAGGCCATTGGCAGTTGCGTAGCGATACATCGGATCCTCTTCTTCACGAGTCAGCCGCTCGCCCATGCGAACACCGAAGATGGTGAAAGGATCAATGCCGCTGATGCGCTTCAGGACCGATGCCATCGGCGTCCAGTCGTCGGGCGCGGTGACTTCGCTCGCGTGACCGCGGCCGGCAAGCACCAGAACTTTTGCGCGTGGATCCTTCGCCAACACCCGCGCGTGAATATTCTCTGCCTGCCGCCTGTCCCTGAAGCTATGATCTCCACTCGGCGCCGATCCCGTCTCTTCGTAAGCGATGAGACTATACCCCAGATCGACGGCCGTCCGGATCGCGTTTGCATAAACGGGATCGCGTAAGTACACGCCAGACGTAAAAGTCGGAACTTTAAATCCGGGAAGCGCGACGGAGTCGGTGAAGGTTTCCGCCGCCAGGTAGCGATAGCCAAGTCGCCAGAGCATCCTCAGCATCGGCTCGTAGAGAGAGCGGGTCTGCGGGAGGTGATGCTCCTCTCCATAAATCACGATCTGCGTTCGCGCAGCCTCCCGTTCAATGACGCGCAGCGCGTCCTCGCCTGCGTAGCCCGGTGGAAGCGGCGTTTCACCTGGCGGAAATGTTTGTCTCAGCTGAGCGATTGTATGCATCGCGCGCATGCCCGCGTCCGGAATTCCCAGGAATTCCTCGGCCATCAGCCGCACCTGAGGATAAATCCCGGCGAACTGACTGGATTGCAGGTACTGCTGCTCGAGCTCCACGAGGGCCACATAACCAGCCAGGGGATTTCCTCTTTTCGCCTGCTCGAGCTCCACGAGCATTGGAACACTAAGAGTTTGAGCGTTGAGGCCAGCCGTGCAAGTGGCAGCAACGAACAGCAGCATGTAAGACCGCGCAATTTTGGTGTGCTTCATTCCGGAAAAACGGTAGGAGTCGCCGATTTGACGGAAGTGCCATCACCTTTCGTTTGCCGACGAGGTTGCATTGGACTGAAACCGCACACAGGCCGGGCGCGCCACCGCCAACTGTTCGCGCGTCGGCGTCAAGCGCCCACTTTCCTGATCCCGCGCGAACACGACGATTGAGTTGGAGCGCTGATTCGCTACGAGTGGCCACGGCGATGTTGGATGCAGGCTGAAATTGCGCGGCCAGTCGCCTCCAGTGGCGATCACCTGCTCGAGCGCGAGCGCACCTGTTGACTCCGCGACACGGCGAGACTGTTGTGACCGCGGTTCGATACATACAACGTGCGCCCCGAAGGTGCGACGTGGATGTCGCCTGGGAAATTCCTGCCGGTCCACCCTGTTGGAAGAGTCGAGCAGGTATCAAGCGGAGAAAGCTTGCCGCGCTCGGCGTCGAAACGAAGTGTGGTGATCGTTGAATCGAGCTCATTTGCGACGAAGACCAGCGGCAGCGTGGGTCGGCTGCGAGTACGAAGCGGTTGGAGGGGTCGGCGATGATGCAGTGTGCATGAGCCGCCTCCCGACCCGCTGGACTCGGTCCGCTGCGCGTGTGCTGCTCGACATCGGTCGCCGGAGAGAGCGTTCCATCTTCCTTTATAGGAAGCAATGCGACGTTGCCACCGGAGTAGTTTGCGACGAGCACAACCTTGCCGCCGCGGTCCGTGCTTACGAAGCATGGTGCTCCACCCTCAGACGGCTGCTCGTTGCGCCTGGTGAGCGCGCCGGTGTCGCCAGCTATTTCAAACGCGCTGACCGCTCCCGACTTCCTGCCGTTGTACGTCCCGAGCTCGTTCACAGCGTAGAGAACCCGGCCGTTCGGATGGATCGCGAGGAACGACGGATTCGCGCCGGAGTTCACTACGCCGACATACTCCAGTTTCCCGGAGTGACGTTCCAAACGCATGAGGTGGATGCCGGCGGTACTGCCCTCGTCGGTATACGTCCCGACGTAGAGGAGATCACTGTCCACCTGCAACTCCTCGACCTGGGCAAAACTCTTCGGTGCACGCGCGAGTGCGACGAGGCATTGACAATTCGAAGCAGCAAGTCCCGTAGTTCCGCTTCAGAAGCTAAAGGTCGCGCTCCATGAAGCGCCAATGCGGTCGAAAGTCGACAGGCACCTCAGTCTCTTCGTAGGCTTCGCAGTCTTTGAAGCCTGAGGTTTCATAGATGCGTTGGGCAGCTTTCATGAAGGGAGCACTATCAAGGCAGATCCTGTCGTATCCAAAATCAGTGGCATCGGATACGAGGCGCTGCAGTATGATCTCCCCCAGCCGCATTCCCCGATACGCAGGCCGGACGTAAATGCGTTTTATCTCCGCAACACCGGTCCTCACGAAGCGCAGCCCTCCCATCCCCGCAAGGTTGCCGTCGACCTCGAGCAAATAGAAAACCCCTCTCGGCGGTGGATCTCCGCAAACCTTGTCGATGACGGTCGGGACGTAGTCGCTCGCCGGCATTCCGACAACTTGGCCCGCGGGCACTCCGAAGTGTTCTTCAATTCCCTTGAACACCCATGAGAGATACTCGACGTTCAGCTGGATGAGTTCATCCCGATCCGTCGTAGCGTTTGCAGTAATGAATTCGTGTGGCATGTGATGGACCGCGATGATATCTCAGTCGTAGTCAACGATCTCAACGTCATGAGCATTGCCATCTTAGTAACGCGCTGCGTTATCAACGGCAAGCACTTCTAAGCCTCGCAGTTCCCCTCCAAAACCTCCCCCCAACGCTTTTTCCGTAGTTCGGCTTCAGTGCTACAGGTCCGGCTAGAGGACGAACGTCGGTTGATCCATTCCCCGCGGTTTTGACGCGTAAGAGGAAGCCTTGAGAAACACCTCCCGACACCCGCTGACACTGCAGAGGGATCATATGAAGCATTTCACATCGCTGTGCCCGCTCTTTGCCTTACTGCCGACCCCTGAAGCAAACATGACCGGACTCACTTCGAAGAACACGTGCCGCCGGTTCGCGATCGTCTCCGTGATCGCGCTGTCGATCGCAGGAATGGCTGGATGCGGCGATCAGGGGTTGCCCGTACAGCCTTCGTCTACAGCAGTTCTCAGCGCTGATATCTCCACAAGCGATGCAGAATGCACCGAGTGCGTATTGGGTCCCCTGGTCCTCGAGCGTTCCAAAGGAACTCCAGATCTGCACAGTTTTTCCCTTGCCGCTGCTTCCGATGGAGACCACGTCCTGCAGTTGAGCAATCTTTCCGGCAAAGCAGCTGCTGTCGACGTAATGCTCAATGGAGTATTGATCGCTGAATTCCGCAGTGGCGCAACTCCGACTGCTGAGTATTCGCTGCAACTTGTCGGAACGAATACGGTAACCTTCCGGGTGGCTGGAAAGCCTGGGTCCAGGGTTGGAGTGAGGATTGTCGGACCTCTTGTAACGGTGTTCGACGGACCGATCGTTGGCGTATCGCTCGCCGAGTTGGAGGCGGCATGCAAGGCGACTCCCCTGCCAACCGTCAATGACTCGTACTACATGATACGACAGCTCGAGCGCCTGATTGTTTCACGCGCCTTCGAGAATCCGTGGCCTGGTCGCACGAACGCCGATGTTCACGCGCGTCAGACCGCGACGCTCGGCAAGCTGCGCTTCTCGTGCACACCGCGTAATCGCGACGGATCCAGCGGTTCGGAGTTCGTCGTCGAGCTCGGCGAAGGAACACAGGAGGTGACGCTTGACGTGAAAGTCTGCGAAGCGAACGGACAGGGTGGCAGTCAAGCGACGTCCATCAATACCGGGCAGTTGGCTTGTCCCTACGCATTCGGCAACATCTTCGCGCCGCATCCGGATTACTTCAACGCCGGACCGTATACTCCGGTCGAGGAGGTAGTCACCGGACCTCCTATGTGCACGATCTTCCGTCCGTCTGTGCTCGGTGAGGCAGGGCGAAAACACCCGATCATCCTCTGGCAAACGGTATCAGGCCGGACCCGACCTGGTATCGTGGGTTGCTCAGACACTTCGCTTCGCACGGCTTCGTCGTGGCTGCCGCTGGCACTTCGCGCGTTGGTACTGCCGGCAACGGTCAGAGCGTGCTCGCTTGCCTGCAGTACATAGAGAGCCAGAATGCACCAGGCGGCGCTTACGCCGACAAGGCGAACATCTATCGCGTCGGCGTCGCGGGACACTCGGCCGGTGGTGCAGGCGTCATCATGGCCGGCCGTGACCCGCGCATCACGGCGACAGCTCCGGTGCAGCCGTTTGTTGGTCTGGTGCACGGTTACGATCCCGCGTCACCTGGCCAGCAGAACGGACCGATGTTCCTCTCGAGCGGAGAACTGGATACCCAGATTCCATACAGTCATCCGCAGAGTGTTTATACAAACGCCAACGTGCCGATATTCTGGGGACACCGGCTTGGTTCGGGTCACAACGATCCGCTTTTCGATGCACCGTCATATCGAAGGCCGTTGACGGCGTGGTTCCGCTTCAATCTGATGTTGGATGTAACCGCCGGCACTTTGTTTTACGGGGCAAACTGCCAGCTCTGCGTCAGCCCGTCGTGGGTGGTGCAGCGGAAGAACGGAATCCAGTAACTTGGCTAGGCGGCCGGGATCCCCGGACAGAGGACCACCAGAGTAGTGCGATGAACAGCACCTGGAGCCCCACGCGCGGAATAAGTGGGCTGGGCGGAGCACCTCTGAAAGTGATGCCAGCTTGGGCGGCATAAATATTTGCCGGAAGGACAGCCAGCAGGAGAGCAATCAACGCGACAGCGGCAACTCGGCGCGTGCGGGGCAGTAACAGTCCGAGCGCGCCAAGGATCTCGCAGATGCCGGTGAATGTGATCATCAACTCGGGAGCTGGTACAAACGGGGGCACCATAGCTACCATGTCCGGTCGTACGCTGTTGAAGTGCGCAGCGGCGGTAAAGAGGAACATGATGGCCAAGCCGACGCGCGTAGCCGCTGGCCACTCCCGGAGTTGAGACACACCGAGCTGCCCGCTCAATCGAGCGACAAGGGTGACGATCAGGAGTACGAGCAGAGGCGCCATGACACTTCCTGGATACGAGGGCCAACGACGTTAAGGTAGCTGGGGGCGAATATTTGAGCGAAGCAAGCCGCATTATGCCGTGGGCGGTGGGTAGATGACTGTGAATCGTTCACAAACGATCGGCATCTGTTCTGTCGGCACGAAGGCCGTACCAGCAAGCTCACGGTGATAGTATGCCCAATGAATTGCGCGCCACGCCTCGAGCGAACCATCGCCTTCGCCTTCGGCGGCTGCGTGTTCAGCAGTTACATCGATGAAGGGGACGACAGTCACCTCGGTAGTGCGAATGATGCAGTGGGCGACACCTTCCCAGTCAGTGACAATGTGGTGGTCGCCGGGACGCGGGAGTGGTTCGCCGCGGACCGTGAAGCCCCACAGGGAGGGAGCCGTTGCGCGCTTGCGGCCAAGACTAACAAGTTCGACGCACAGATTGGCGTCAGCGGAAGTATCGCAGAAATGGAATACACTGACTGGATCGCGCGAGAGTCCGGGCGGTGCGTGCTCCGATTTGGCGAACGCCAGCCAGAGTTGAGATACCGAAGGATGCATCACCAAGGATATGTAGCGTGGCCTGACGTCTGCTGCTCAACTAATGAGCAGGCCCATCCTTCGGCGGACGATTCTGGCGATGAAGAAAGGCGACAGCTGGAGCAATTCTGGTGAATCGCTCGGTCACGATGGTGCCATCGACGAGAGTTACTTCCACATTGATGGCCGCGATGTTTGGTGCCCATCCGCTATCGAAAGAGTGCGAGGAAGTGGCAAAACTGACTGTGTTAAAACGAATCGACGAAGGCCGAGGTTCAGAGCCAAGCAGTCGGTCCATCTCGGCCAGCACCCCATCACCCGTGACACCCGCTTCGTTGAGGACCTGCGCCGCAATTCCACGTTCCTCGAGTAAGAGTCCAAGCAACAGGTGCTCGGTGCCGACGTAGTTGTGGTGATGAGCGCGCGCTGCCTCCATCGCGAGCTCGAGAACCTTCTTTGCCCTGGATGTATAGGGAAGGTCGAGGGAGTCTAGAGTCGCCGTCCCTTCAGGCACAACTTCGTCGACGCTTGCTGCCAGCCGTTTCAGATCTACGCCCAGCGCTTGCAAGGCCGCGGCTCCTACACCTTCTCCCTCCTCGATTATTCCAAGCAAGAGATGCTCTGTCCCGACGTATTCATGCTTGCGGAGCTGAGCGACCTCCCTGGCGATCGCGAGAACCTTCCGGGTGCGCTCGGTGAAATTGTAGCCGTTCATCGGTAATCGGTCCGTCGTGCAGTTGAGACATAAGGTGATCCCCACTTGCGCGATTTGCCATACGGATGTAACGTACAACCATATGGTTGTACATCCACGGCTCTCCAGTGCTGACACCGACCGGCTTTTTCATGCTCTCGCTGACGCTACCCGGCGCGACATCGTCGCGCGTTTGTTCGCGGGGAAGCCGTCGTCCGTGTCAACTCTTGCCGCTCGCTACGACATGTCGTTCGCCGCGGTGCAGAAGCATGTCGCTGTCCTGGAGGACGCCGGCCTCGTGACCAAGCGCACGCATGGTCGGGAGCGGATCGTACATGCCAACCCCGAGCGCCTTGCCCGCGCAAAGGATCTTCTCGTTCAACTCGAGGGCCTGTGGCGGGCCCGCTTCAGTCAGCTCGATGCGGTTCTCGCCGAGCCGGGCAATAAAAAGGAGAAGTAGATGCCGATCACTTCCGTTTCGTCAGATGCCAGCAAGCTCACACTCACTATTGTCGCCGACTATCCTGTGCCCGTCGAACGCCTGTGGGATGCGTATGCCGACCCGCGTCAGCTCGAGAAGTTCTGGGGACCGGAGCAGTGGCCGGCCAGCTTCACGCGTCACGACATGGCCGTCGGCGGCGAATCACACTACTCGATGACTGGCCCCGACGGTACGAAGTCGCGCGGATGGTTCCACTTCATTCGCGTCGAACCCTTTCGTCTGATCGAGGTCGAGGATGGCTTCTCGCGTGAGGACGGCAGCCGCAACGACGAGATGCCCACCATGCGGATGATCTTCAACTTCGAGAAGACCGATTGTGGATCGCGGTTCACGAACGTCACGCATTTCCCTAGTGTCGAGACAATGGAAGAGCTCGTGAAGATGGGAATGATGGAAGGTATGCGCTCGGCTATGAGCCAGATCGACGCCGTGCTCGCAGATCTTCGTTCGTTCGCAGCCGGTCGCGCGACCGAAGCGCAGAACCTGAGCGACACGGAAGTGCGAATCAGTCGGATCATTCGCGGCAGCACGAAAGATGTGTGGCGTGCGCATCACGATCCCGAACTCATGGAACAGTGGCTGCTCGGACCGGACGGTTGGACGATGCCTGTGTGCGAGGTAGCTACGAAGGTCGGCGATTCGTATCGCTACGAGTGGGAGGCAGCAGATGGATCGCAGCGATTTGGATTCGAGGGTGAGCTGATCGAATCGGATCCTCCGCACCGCGCGGTGACGACGGAGCGAATGATCGGGATGGACGGGCCTGGTACGAACAACCTCATGACGCTCACGCCTGTTGAAGGCGGAACGCTTCTCACGATCGTCGTCACTTATCCCAGCCGCGAGGTTCGCGACATGGTGCTCGGTACGGGGATGGTCGGCGGGATGGAGCAGAGTTACGCGCGGCTCGAGCGCGAGGTGTTGAAGGCGGCTTAGCTACCGCCAACAGCGGCGCGATAGGTCATTGCGCGGCGCGCCGCTCCGCGACGATGAGCGGGGTCCCCAGTGCGTCACGCACCGTGATGATCATGCGCCCGGCGGCCTCGGTGAAACGCACCTCGCCTCGCAGTTGCGGCGAGAAGTATTGGTCCGGCCCTTCGGAGAGGAGGCCGACGCGGAAGCGTCCGGGCTGGTGCGCGCCGAGGCGACCGTTGTCGACGAACACGCGCACCGAGTCCCCCGCCGCATTGCGATACATCCCCGCGCGGGCCGAGTCGCGCGCCATGTCGTTCGGGATGATCCGCCGCGCGCGGGGCATCGCGACCGGTGCGCCGCGCAGGTGATCGACGCGACGCGGAAGCGCGTCTCGGGTGTGTTGCGTACACCCAGTTCCATATTCGCGAAACCATAGGCGGTGTCGATCAGCACCCTACCACGCTCGGCGACGAGCACGCTTCCATTGAGCTGCCCGAGCGACGCAGCAGCGGCGAGGTATTAGCGCATCCGTGCGGGGCGGGTGTCGAGCTGTGCTGTCTGTGCAAAGGCCGTCGAGCTGGCAAGCGAGCAGAGGAGCAGGAATATGCGCAGGCGCGGCATCACAGTACTTGGTGGTGGTGAACGAACCCGAAGCTGACTAGAGAACATGACAGTTAATGCGCTTACGGCCGGAATTCGGAGCGAGTGCAAGATGGGTCGCTGGTCCGCATGAGTTGTGTCAGCCTGGACCGGCGATTCTGCTACTGACGCGGTTGAGACCGCAGCCAAGCTTGTTGGCGAGCCGCGCGAGCAGTTTCGGCCGCGCGTGATTTTTCATCGAGCATCACATCGGGCGGGCTGCCAGACATGATCGAAGCATACCGTTCGATACCAGCCGGATCGAAACCGTCCAATACTCGAAGAGCAATTTGCGTGGTGCTATCCGTGAGGGCGCGCCAGACTTTTGCGCCATGGGCTTTGGTCGCCAGGCGCGGAGCTCCGAAATAACCTGACCACGAGGGAGATCGCGCCAGACGAATGAGCCCTTCCATCGTGCTGTCGGCAACGTCTGGCGCCACTCGGTGACGCTCACGTACAAGCGAGGGCTTGATGAACCGGAGGAGACTGGTCTCGTCCATCCCGGAATGCACTGGTAAACCATCGATGCGCTTGTCACCAGCTGACTTCGTGCCCTCCAAGGCTGAGAATACAGGCATGAGACCAGCCAGATGTATCATGTAACCACCGAACTGGTCATGGAAATAATCGCCAGCCTGGTCGAGAGCTCGACTATGATTTGGTGCTCCATGCAGATGAACTACAAATATCCAGCGGAAACCCTGACCCCCTATTTCATCTGCGAGATCCATGAAAACATCGCGGAGCGTTTCGAAGCGCACTGTGTACGTGCCCGGAAAACTGAAATGCCCGCCGATGTCATTTGCCCCGCTGTTGCCAAGAGGAATCAACGGAAATATCACTGCCTTCCATCCTTGACGCTTTGCGATGGAGGCGGCGAGCGAATCCGCGAGCCGTTCATTGAGAAATCCGTCACTGAAAACGGGCAAATAAGGGCCATGCTCTTCGAGGATACCACCCGGAAGGATGATCACCGTTTTGGAACGGTCCAGCCTGGCGAAGTCGGTTGCGGTCATGTTCACCGCACGAAGCACTTGGGCTCGTGACGATGTAAATGGAAAAGCCAGGCAGAAACCTATCAAGCAGAGAAGTCGGACCATGGCTCTCATAAGCTTGTGACGCGTTGTCGGCGGTTGAGTACGAGTCCCGAAGTTAGCAGAGATGCACGTCGCTCGCAGAGTATCGAAGCCGAAAGTTTACAGTATCAGTTTTGCCCAACGCGGTTGATTCGCCTGGCCGGGGCCAGTTTCCATGCGACCCAGAGCAGGGCCGCGAAGGTCAGCAGGCTTAGAACAAACGCAGGCGCCCGACCGATTGACGCAACAAACGCGGTGAGGGCCTTAGTGCGGTCTGTGCTGTCGAGGAATACCTGCAGCAACCCGTTCAGGGTAAAGAACAAGCTCGCCATGATCCATGGCCAACCCGTTCGCCAAGCCTTCAAAAAGAACAGAAATCCAACCAGGATGAGGATCAGCGAAATCGTCTGACCAGCTTCAGCAAAACGTGAGAACGTTTCCGGACCTTCGATCCTGAACCTCGGGACGTAGCTGATGAAGGTAAAGAAGAGGCCGATCCCCACGAACGGCACCGAAGTGCTCATGATGAACGATGAATGGAGGTCTCGATTCCGCCTCATCATGAAGGCCAAAAATATGAGGAGTGCTATCTCTATTGTTGTCCCGACGTTCTGGACCAGCAGGTCGTCGGAGAGGCCTGCGGCCGCTTTTTTGGATGCCGAATGCACAGACAATAGAGTGAGGCTGGCAATGAGCAACGGTCCTGCAATGAAGATTGACTTTCCGATCGCACGATGGCGGCGGAAATTGTTCTGTCTGATCAGGAAGAGCTGGCCTGACAAGAGAAGCAACCATGCAAGGCTGGTGATGATGTGGAGGTAGTGGTAAGCCGTAAGCGTGGGGTGTTCGTCGAAGAAAAGAGTCGAGAAGCCGACGAGGCTCACGACGATCACCATCAATAGAAAGACCATCTCAAGCGTGTACTTTGGTCTCATATCGATTCATCCATTGGTGCGCAAGAAAGGGGTTTGGCAGACGCCTGACGTTCCGGTTCAGCGGCCGCGGAATGACTTCCGGTGCAACCGGTTGTTAGGCGCTTACAACAGAACGGCATCGATTGGGCGTCTTAGGGACCTTGGCATCTCGGGCCCACGACCGAACCGAATGACGAGATCAGGCCTTCCACTTGCAATGCCGATTGATTTGGCGAACTGCGGGCGTATTGATCCCACCTCTACAGGTTGATTGAGGTGGGCGGTTCGAACATTCATCGCCGTTGCCTGCAGAGCAAACCGCTGAAAAGCACGGCCCACCTCGATCCAGTGGTTCTTGTCCTCGAGATCTGAAACGAATACTGCAATGCCTGCCGAGCTACGAACATGTCGCACATACTTGTCATTCTCGGCTTTTTCTGTAAAGAATAGATCGAACATCAGGTTGCCAACCCGGCCTGGCGCAGTTGGGTTGCCGGACGAACCTGAAAACAACCCGTCCCCCGTTCTCGCGGCCTGCCCTCCGTTGAAGCGCACCCAGTGTTTGAGTTCGCGCACGAACGCCGGGTCCCGCATTTGTGCGGTGTTTCCCTGAACCACGAAGTCAAGGACATTCTCCATGGCCTGTTTATCCGTGAGCATGAGAACTCGGACACCACTTCCTGAGCCGGCTTTTTCCAGAAGCCTCAAGTCGTCGTTTGAAAGGGGCTTGGCATCAAATTCACCCCTGGTTGACTGCCGACGCGGAATCGCCTCGAAAAGCGGCGTTCGCACCTCCGTTGCGCGCTCAAGGGAGATTTCCAATGACTCGTTCTTTCCAGTATTGAAAACGGCATCGCCTCTAAGCCCCATCGCCGCCGCTGCCTGCACGAGATTCTCGGCGGCACAGCCGAGGCTGACAAAAAGGTGGTGATCGTCTGGATCAACGATGGGGCACCTGCGCTGATAATCAGGCGTGATCGAGATCGATTGAGCAGCTAGCCCAAATTTCCAGCACTGAGTATTGTGACTGGACGGAGCAAGTGTGGCGTATCGTACGAGTTCACGAAGCACGGCGGAAGCGTCACTCGAACCGCCTGGGCCATGACGCCATATCTGCTTCACAGCTTGCCCGTATTCCGCCCTACCCTCAGCAAAAGAGCGGTAAGTAAACACCCCCGCGGCACCGAGACCCGTGGCTGCACCAGCTGTGATGAACTTTCTTCTCGTTATCATTGCACTGCGCCTCGTATCGTTGAACGTCTAACGTATCGCCGTTCATCGAGTGACGTTGTAGGCGAGTGACGTGATCTCAAAACGGCCATATGTCCATTCGCCGGAAGGCTCGATCCAATTGGCATCCCCTAAAGCGCCTACCCGGATTCCGTCAACCTGACGATATCCGGAAATCGGTGTGGACCATGTCGCTGCTTCGCGGCTGTGCGCCCGATCTTCAGACGTAAAGCCGACGAGATCTCCGGCCTCGTCGAACGTCAGGACCGCGGACACCGTGAACCCTGCATTACGGAAGGTCGCTCGCAACGATCTTGCGTCGATGGTCTCGAACGTGAACGGCAGGTCGAGGACAGCGGCCGGTGCAATGACGACGACGTCATTCATGAGCGTGACTGTTTCGTCGTTAGTGATCTCGGCACCGGCCTTGTCCACCATCGGTACCAGCCCGGCAATTCGCACCTGGAACGTAGCGGCGCCGTCGACGTAGCGGTGGAAGACATCCAATGGAATGCCCGCGCGACTCGCGCTCATGTGGAACAATCGGGCTGGGTGGTCGAAGAACTCGTATTGCGTGGCCGCCGCCTGCATCCACGGGGATGTCGGCCCGCTGCGCATCTGCGCCTTGAAGGTCACACGCAGATTGCGCACGTGCGCTCGGCCAACGGCGCCCATCCGTCGAAGGTACGTCTGCATAAGGGGCGGCAGTAACGCAAGATCGGCCTCGTTCACCAGAGGAGCTGCACGCGTCGGTCCGGCAAGCAGCGCGCTTCGGTCACGTTCGAAGCGGGAACGGAAACTTGACGGGCGCACGTCGAGAGCTGCGACGAGCAGCGGGATGACAATGATCACGTTGGCGAGGGTGCCGAACTTTGCGTCGCTCCATGCCGTTACGATCAGTGCCTGCGACAACAGCACGCTGGGCAGTGCCAGATACCACCACCACGGGGCTCGCAAGAGAAGTCCCGTAGCAGCTGCGATCAGCAGTACCGCCGCAGCCAGCCACAAGAGGCCAGCCGCGGGAGAAATCGGTGCTCGCAACTGCCTGACCTCCGCCCATCCGAAGGCCTTGACCGGGCCCAGCAGGTGGATCAGACCGTGCAGCACGATGAACAATGAGAGTGCGATGCGCATTGTTTCCTTCTCCTTGAGTACAGCGGCCGTCAGGCAGCATCGGGCGAAGTGGCCGGTTGCCGCTCCACACCACGGTGGTGCGTCAATGCGTGCTGGCCATCACCGGCTTAACGCCATCATGTCGGGGTAATGGTAGATGTCCGACTTCGACGGCGTGTTCAGTGATGTCGCGATCATAGCCTTCGCGATCTGCTCGACGGTGATCGATTTGTATTTCGCGGGCGTTACGAACGAGAATGCGGGAAGTGCTTTTTCGATCAGCCACGGTGTGTGTTGCGATCCGATGATCATCGCCGGGCGGAAGATGCTCACGACAGCCGGACCGCTGTCTTTCACTGCGTCCTCGGCCTCGCCTTTCACACGAGCGTAGCGCGACATTCCCGCGGCACCTGATCCGGTCGCCGCCGCGGTTGGATCAGCGCCAACGGCAGACATGAACGCCAGGTGCTTCACTCGCCCGGAAGCCTTCAGGCCTCGCGCAAAGGACGCATTCAATTGGACGTCGACCGCGCGATGCTCATCGATTGTGAGTTTCGCGGTGCCGGCCCCGACGCCCAACACACTCAACCCGACGGCGTCGCCTTCGAGCGAACGAATGACCCCGGTCGTCGCGGTTTCCAGACCGGCCGGATCCATTGCGGGAATGAGCGTCTCGCGCAGTTCGACACCCGCATCACGTGCCATCGCGACCTGATCGGGCTGCGAACGACGCACCAGGGTCACGATGGGTTTGAAGAATCCATTGCGAATCAGTTCCTTGATCAGCGCGTTGCCGACCGATCCCGATGCACCCAGAACTACGGCCGCTTGCTTGCTCGACATGAAGTCCCTTTCGCGATGTGCCGATCACGAGGCGTGACCGACGTGGGAATCGCAGCGAAAGAACATATCCGTCCGAACGCTTGAGCGACACATCGGCAGGGTTAAGCCTTTCCGTTACGCTCCTACGAGTACCTCATCACGTAGCGTCGCTTGCAGTTCTCCGTCGAGGACGTCGCGGATTTTTCGCGTCAGTGAATCCGGCGTGAACGGTTTCTGGATGAATGCGATCGTTGCGTCGAGAATACCGTGACGGATGATGGCGTCGTCCGTATAGCCCGACATGTACAGCACCTTGGTGTCCGGCCGGGTCATCCTCAGCTGCTCCGACAACTCGCGCCCGCTCATGAGTGGCATTACGACATCCGTCAGCAGCAGGTGAATGGTCGAAGTGTGCTGAGAGCTCAACAATAATGCGTCGGATCCTTTTGCTGCCTCAATTACATGATAACCTCTGCCGCGCAGGATCCTGCCCGCCAGGACTCGAATACGTTCCTCGTCCTCGACAAGCAGGATCGTTTCCGAGCCACGGTCATTCCTTGAAGTCGCAACCTGAACTGACGTACGAGCACTTGCTACGTGCCCGGCGATCGGGAAATAGATCTTGAACGTCGTCCCGACTTCCGGCTCGCTGTACACCCAGATCGTTCCACCACTCTGCTGCACAATTCCGGACACCGTCGAGAGTCCGAGCCCGGTTCCTTTTCCGGGTTGCTTCGTCGTGAAAAAAGGATCAAAAATCCGCGCCTGCGTTTTGACATCCATTCCAGTGCCGGTGTCACTCACCGCCAGCATCGCGTGCGGTCCAGGAGTGACACCGACGTGCTCCAACGCGTAATTCTCATCTAGCACTGCGTTCGACGTTTCGATCGTGAGCCGGCCGCCGCGCGGCATCGCATCGCGAGCATTGACGGCGAGGTTCATGATGACCTGTTCGACTTGTCCACGATCCAGCACCGTCTTGCCAAGATCGGGAGCGCACGATATCGCCATGACGACGTCTTCGCCGATCAGGCGCTGGAGCATGCCTTCCATGCCCACGACAACCTGCGACAGGTCGATGAGACTGGGCGCGAGTACCTGCTGCCGACTGAACGCGAGCAACTGCCCCGTCAGCTCCGCCGCGCGTTTTGCGGCTGTCGTAATCTCACCGAGATCCGCACGCATCGAACTGTCCGGGGCGAGCTCCGACGCCATCATGTCGCTGTAGCTCAGTATGACCGACAGCAGATTGTTGAAATCGTGCGCGATTCCGCCGGCGAGACTTCCGATGGTCTCCGTCTTCTGAGACTGCCGGAGCTGAGTGGCGAGCTTCTCTTCGCGCGCGTGGGCGAGCTTTTGCGGCGTGATATCCTGCACTGAGCCATGAATTACCGTGACCGTTCCGGCGTCGTTCACAAGACCTTCACCCACTGCGCGGACCCACTTTTTCGAATGCTCCGCCGTAATGATCTCGGCTTCCACGTCGAATGGCGTCGCATCGCGCATACAGCCGGCAACTGCATCGCTTATAATTCCGCGCGACTCGGGCGCATAAAACTCAATTGCCTCGACTAGAGTCGGCGCTGTGCCGACGGGCACCTCATGCAGCTGGCATACTTCGTCGGACCACGTTACATGGCTACCACCCACTTCCACACGCCACCCACCTAACCGTGCGGTCGCGCCGGCAATTCGCAAAAGGGCCTTGTCGTCCTGCGCGCGCTGGAGCGCGCGCTCCAGAACTGCAATCACGGCACCCAGCGTCAGGACCAGACTCGCGTTGACGAAAGTGAAATTGACGGTAATCACAACCCATGCGGTGACATCCTCACCCCCTCGAGGCACCATCTGCGGGGCCGCGATTCCGATCAATCCGATCGTCAGCATCGTCGCCGCATTCAGGACGACTGTTCCCAATCCCCAGCGGAAGCCGAGCAGCAATGTCGTCAGCAGGGAAAATCCAAACAGGTAGATCTGGCAAATGGGTCCGACTCCCATCAACAACCCGGCTCCCAGTACGTAAAACACAACGCAGGTGCAGCCCGCTCGTACGCCCGTGGGAATCCGGTGGAGAAACATCAAGGTCAAAAGCGCCAACAGTGCAACGGTATCGAGCACTACCACGCCGGTCATTCCGGATTTCAGCGCTAAAAACACGCTCGGGATGTATACAATGCCCCCCAATACAGTGGCAACGCGGAGTACGACCCGGAGAAGATCCTGCCGCCAGGTATCGGGGGCGAGCGAGAGCCACTTCATCGCAAAAACGCACCGCGTTTCTGTCCGGGCTTGTTTCAGGAGCGCTTCCTTCGGCGCCACGCTGCTGGCTACTGAGTTATCCGGGACAGCAGGGGCAGTGAGCATCTATTTGTAAGGACGATACATGCGGAGGAGCGCATCGCGGCCGAGCGCTTCTTACGAGAGGGGAGCCTAAAGCTACCGGAGTGACGCGAACCTCACGGTATCATGACGCTTTCGTCATAACGACTCGCCCGGATATCGTGTCACAGTCATGGAGCGAAGGAATCAGCTTTGCTGGTCAGTGGCGTTGCAAGCACTTCTAATGATGCGAGCGAAGCCATTATCCGCGCCGCATGAACGACTGTCCAATCAGCTGCGCCCTCACCACTCCCACTGATCGTAAAGGATTGCGGTAAGCTGTGGGCTGCCGGCGACCATTTTGAAGACGAAGGTCGCATTCCACGACTGGAGGCAGCTCTCCGGGCTGACGGGTTGGAGACGCACCCCCACATGGGGACGCACAGCCAGATCTGGCGCGCGCGTGGACAGATCCTGCTCTTGGCAGTTGAAGTGACGGCTCACCTTGGTTGACAGAGTCGAATAGCTGGCCGGCGGAACCAAGGAAAAACGCCGCTGAGAACCCGCCACGATCCAGGCGGAGCGATCGCGGAGGGCGTCCCGGCTCACCATGCTCACGGCACCACCTCCCTCGGGCGCAATGCGAAGCTCCACCATATCAGCGAGCGCGAGGGAATCGAACGGGGACTCGCCGCGGAGGAATCGGACCGTTTGGCGCGCCGCGCGCTCGAGAGCCGCGTCGGCGCGCGCGTTACTGTCGGCCGCGGGCCTTGCTGTTGGCGTGGCCAGCGAGCGTTTCGCAGCGGCGCCCCCGGTATCAGACGCGGCAAGCGAATCTCGCGCGGAACTTTGACGATCGCTGCAGGCGAGCAGGACGCCAACAAGGGGAGCGGCCGACCACATTAGAAGCTTCATAGGTGATTCTCTGGCGCGGTCTAACGCCGGTAGCTAAGCGGCAAGCGAGTCATATAAAATGCGAGCGGAGCGAGCTGCATTAGATCGCGTGCCAGCTTCAGCGTGTGTTAGCGCGCATCGGTAACGATTGCATCACTACAATAATACCGTCGCATCATGAACCGCAGTGTATCGGACCGTCCTGCGTATAGAGTCACCTGTCGTTCAATCGGCTGATGTGCAATGAAGCGAGCACTCACCGTGTATTGACCTGGAGGAATGGAATCTATGGCGAAGCCGCCGAATTCGTTCGTCCCCACTTCCCTCGCCACACGATTCCCATTTATCGAATCGCGCACTAACAGCCTAACGGGCGCGTTGTGCAGCGGGCGATTCGACACTGCCTCCGCAACCGTTCCTAGGATGCTTGCACGATTTGCTGATCTATAGGCAAGAACGGGAAGTTGGGGGCCGCGTTCAGCCGGATCCGCTAGAGCCGGAGCAGAGTCGCACACCATCTGCACCGTCATCGAGGTGTGCGGAGCCGGTCTCTTGCACGAAAAGGCCGCGATCAGAAGGATCAATGAAGCCAGTATCAAACGCGATTGTGTCATCGAGAAGGTTCCTCTACGCGCGCTAACGGACATGCGTTCTGCTGCATTGCGACCCCAGCAAAACTACTCCTGCTCATCCACCGCCGGTTGCAATGTCAGCAGCAACGCGGGTTAGAGCGCTGCGCGCCGGGGCTCAACGATCAACCCGCCACACCAACACTTCGCGGGCGCCAGCGCCGATTCGGCTTCCGCTGCGATAAAGCGCAATCACATAGATACAGATTGATCAACGTCTGATACGGAATATCCAACTCGGCACTGAGCGACTTGAAGTATGCGATCGTCGGCGCATCGAGCCGAATCGTCACCGACTGCTTCAATTCGCCGCAGCGTCGGACAACTGACGCGCGTTACTGGCTAAGACACCGACGCTGCCTGTGCGAGAAGAAAACTTCGCACCGCGACCTCGTCACTGAGGTGGATCGCACGATTGTACGCTACGCGCGCTTCAGGCGCCCGACCGGCGTGGGCAAGCAGGTGACCTCGTACGGCCCAGTACGGCTGGTAGTCGGCGATGTCGGCGTCATTCAGGCCGTTGAGCACCGTAAGACCGATGTCCGGCCCGCGCGCTTCGCCGAGCGCGGCGGCCATCCCAACATAGGCGCCGACCGTCGGAGCGATCGCGACCAGCGAGCCGTAAAACATCGCAACCGCATCCCAGCGCACGGGCGCGCCGAACAGTCGTTGCGCATGGACGCTCTGAATCGCTGCCTCGAGTTGAAAGCGTCCCGGCGCAGTCAACGCACTCGCAGTCCGCAGCGCACGCTCGGCCTCGGCGATCATCGGCTCGGACCAGAGCGAAACATCCTGCTTATCGAGCGGTACGAACGCACCCGACGACGAACGTCGCGCGGCACGGCGCGATTCGCAAAAAAGCATCAGTGCCAGCAGGCCGTGCGCCTCGGCGTTCTCGGGCATGGTTTCGGTGAGTACGCGGGCGAGCCAAATCGCTTCTTCGGCCAGGCCGCGCCGCTTCGCATCGATGCCAAATGCGTCATCCCACGCAGTTCCATATGCAGCGTAGATCGCTTCCATCACCGCTTCAACCCGTTCTTTATGTTCGCGGGCCGACGGAATATCGAACGGAACGCCGGCATCACGGATCTTCGTTTTCGCTCGCACCAGACGCTGCGACATCGCCGGCGGCGCGACGAGGAACGCCCCGGCAATGCGCGCCGCGTCGAGCCCGAGCACCGTTTGAAGCATGAGGGGCGTACGGGCGGCCTCGTCGATCGCGGGATGCGCGCAGCAGAACAGCAAACCGAGTCGCTCGTCGGGAAAGTCGCGCACGGCATCGGCCTCGCGCTGGGCATCGAGCGCGGCAAATTCGAGTGACGGGAATGCCGCGTCGGCCGTGGCGCTTCGGCGCGTCGCGTCGATCATTCGACGGCGTGCCGCAGTGATGAGCCAGGCTTCGGGTTTTTGCGGCACGCCATCGCGCGGCCACTGCTCGAGCGCCGCAAGAAAGGCGTCGCCGAGTGCGTCTTCGGCGGCGGCGAGATCGCGGGAGCGGGCCGCGAGGTAGGCGACGAGACGTCCGTACGAATTGCGCGCGACCTGCTCAACGGTCTGCACGGCGTCCGTCATGGTGCGACCCGCTCCGGCACGATTCCCGGCGGACGACTTACTGCATCGTCAGAATCGGGCGAATCTCGACGACCGTGCCGCTGTCGACGCCCGGAACCTTCGCTGCCCACTCAAGCACCGGATCGATGCTCGGCACCTCGAGTATGAAGTAGCCTGCGAGCTGCTCCTTGGCGTCGGCGAACGGACCATCCTGCACGACGCGCTTGCCGTTCGTGATCCGTACCGTCGTCGCCGTCGTTTTGTCTTGTAGCCCGTGTCCTTCGATCATCAGACCGCTCTCGGCCATCGACTTCGCAAAGGCGCCCCACGCCGCCCAGTAAGCCGGCGCGTCGGCTGACTTTCGCTTCAAAATGTGGTGCTCGGGCTCGGCGATCAGCATCATGTACTTCATTGGAAACCCCGTGGCAAGAATGTCTGCGGGTTCGGCCCGATGCCTCACCCGTGACTATGTCGGGCGATGCATCGCGATTTCGACAGGCGCCGGAATATCGGGGAAATCAGGGCTCGCGGCGAGGCGGACGGCCGTCGCCGCGGCGGGCGTCCCTCGCCACCACCTCGCGGAATCCCCGGCGCCAAATCGCGCTGCGGCCGCGCGCTGTCAAACGCGCTTTGCTGCGTCGGTGTCAGCATGGCGCGAATCGACGCAAACGTCGAATCGCTAATGCGCTGCAGCTGCGGTAGCACCGTCGCGAGCGCGCTGTCGACCTTCGGGTTGGCAGCCTAGAAAACATGACTGGGCTGGCCTCCGGTTTATCCGTGGATTAGCTCCTCGGTGTGAACCGGAGTTGCCACAGCCACATGCGAAGATCGATCCGTCGCAATACACGGAGACCAGCCCATGTCATCAATTACGACTGGGCATGCTCGCGATCGAAGGCTGAGCCGTTGATCTCGCAGATCAGCTTGTCGTTAACCGCCCCTTTTGAAGGCTGCATCTGCGATTGCCTGGTCGAATTTGTTTTTCGGCAAAACGGAATTCTCAGCGTTCCTCGTAATTGCCTGCGTAAGTTCTTGGATTTTGTCCATCTAATGGATTGGCGTTCTGCTGCGGGGCATCCTGATAGATGCGGCCAGCGAGCGGAGCGAGCAAGGCCGCTTCCTTAGC
>JANPKW010000013.1:0-79016 GCA_031426255.1 Gemmatimonadaceae bacterium
CGACCTGGATGACGAAGACGATGATGACGACCTCTTCGACGACGAGGAAGATCTCGACGACGATGACGACCTGGATGATGAGGATGAAGACGAGGACGATGACGACGAGGATGATGATGACCTCGACGACGATCTCGACGACGACCTGATCGACCTGGACGACGAGTTCGACACTGACGAAGAGGACAAGCACAAGCAGCCGGGGCACTTGCGCCGCGAGGATTGATACTAGAGGGCGCAGAGGGGCTACGCCCGACGGAGGGCGCAGAGAGCGGCACACAGAGGCACAAAGGCACAGAGGTGAAGACCATAAAAACGCCGCCGGGATTACCCGGCGGCGTTTTTGTTGAGCCGGTCTATTTGCCGCTCAACATCCAGTCGATGGCGCGTTTCGCCTTGTCGCGCGGGATGGTGTGAGGGCCGGTGAATTCCTCGTACGTCACCGGGTAATTCTTTTCCTGCAGCGCTGCGACGATTTCGCGGCTAGTCGCCTCGATTGGGAGGACTTTGTCTTCGGTGCCGTGAGTGATGAAGATCCGCGGCTTGCCCGTTTTCGCAGCGGGGCGGACAGAGCCAGGAGAGAATGCGATAACCGAGCTGAAGAAATCAGCGTTCGTGATGCCGAGTGAGAGCGCGTAGGTACCGCCATCGGAGAAGCCGCCGAGGGCGATACGGGCGGGATCTATCCGGCATTCGGTGAAAGCCAGGGAAAGCGCGCGATCGATGAAGCGCACGTCGGGGCCGAAATCACCGTACATCATGTCCCACGTTGTCTGGCGGGAGTCGGGCATCACTACGACGACAGCCCCCGGATCGAACAGCTCGGCGAGCGGGGCCTCTGTCCATTCACGGGAATCGTGGCCTGCGCCATGTAGCAGCACGAGTAGCGGCGAGGCCCGTTTTGGCGAGTACGTTGCGGGGACGTAGATGAAGCCGTCGCGCCCGGCATTCAAGCCCAGACGGCGGAGCCCCGGCGTCGCAGGTTTGGCCGGCTTTTGCGGCCGTGACCGCAACATCGCGAAGGAAACGTCGGGAGCGATCGGGTTTGTTTTTACTGCACGGCAACATCCGGCAACTAGAGTGGCCGCTCCTGCGGTTACGACGAATTCACGACGAGTTAGCGATGACACTTGTCTCCCGTTTTGATAGATCCGGGGACGTTATGGGAAAGCGAAGCGGCCGACTATCCGGGAAGTTGCAAGATTCTTGTCGCCTGGCTTTCAGATTTCTTACTTCTTCTGCGGCGCGAGCGGGCAGTCCTTAGATTCCCCGCCTATGAGATCTTCTTTTCTTGCGGCATTTCTCGTCGTGCTTACACTACCGGTGTCAGAGGCGGCGGCGCAGCGCGACGATCAGTTTGTTTGGGGAATTGGAGCCGGCGCGACAATTCCTTCCGGGGTGGCGAAGGACAACCATGACCTTGGGGCCCACGTGACTGCGATGCTTGGGATCGGGGCCGTCGATTCGCCTTTCGGTATTCGATTCGACGCATTGTACTCGTCGCTGCCGGACGCAGATGCGAACGGCCTCGCGCTCGATCAGGGAAAGGCAACGCTTTTCACGTTCATGCCTAACGCGGTGTTCAGTCTTTACGGGAGCAACAAGCGGCTTTATGCAGTCGCCGGGGCCGGGGGGTTCTGGTACAATCCCGATGGTCAGGGGACATCGGCCGTTAACGACTTCGGTGTTGCGGCCGGGGTTGGAATGTGGATTCCTGCATTCAACGGGTTCGTCGAGGTGAAGTGGCTGAACCTGTTCAACGCTTTGCCTGATCCGGAGACCGGGCTTAAGGGGAAGAAACCGGCGAGACTGTTTCCGGTAACACTTGGAATCATGTTCTAGGCCGGATAACTTTAAAGACTGTGTCGCGCGGCTAGTGCGCCGGCAAGGGGCCATTAGCTCAGGTGGTTAGAGCGCACGCCTGATAAGCGTGAGGTCCGAGGTTCAACTCCTCGATGGCCCATACAGATAAAGCAAAGCCCCGCAACCAGTTACACGTTAGCGGGGCTTTGCTTTTGTTACCAAGGCGGGAGTGTGGTAACGGTGGTGGTAACAATCCGCCTACGCCGACAGCACCCCGAACGGGTGCGTCGTCATTGTGCCTATATGCTAAAGGCCCGCCTTGAATGCAATACCTCTGACTTCTCGAACTGTACCGTGCAACGGCAGCCTTTAGTCGGTCATTACGCTTCAGCCACGCGTTAAGGCGTCTTGCGGTAGAGAAACAGCATTCCGTCTGCCTTAAAGCTCACGTAAATATCCAGGTTGTCCGCTTCCATTGTCCCGGCAACGAGAGACGTATAATACCGGAACCAATCATCCCACACGGTAAGAGTCAGCCGAGAACCAGCCACGGCGTAGGTCCCTTTCGCGATCAGCTTTGCCACTGCGTTGCTGGGCACGGACTGACTCATATTCACCGTATCGATGAACGTGTTATCGTCCTTAAGCGTAAACGTTCCACCAGTGATCGCTAACCCATGGCTAGTGTCGTCCGCCCCAAAATAGAGCACTGGTAACTTGGCGTCGTCGACACTTACAAGTGTATAGTTGCCGACATAAGGAATACTCTTTGGTGCGGTTGCATCGCCGCCACAACCGACGAGACTTGCGGCCATCGTTATCGAGAGCGCAACCATTGAGCTTCTCATCTGCTATTCCGGAAAGAGGTGTGTCACCGGTCGATAGTTTGATCGCAACGGGTGTGACTGGAGGAGCATGGTGGGAGACGCCGCGTACTTGCGGCAACCGACTATGGTCTCTTTCCTCTATTATACCCGAAATGGGTCGGAATGCGGTTCATTGGCGGGTGAGCCTCGTCTTTCAGGGCCTTTATTTGGCGTCCTGCACGCTTTGAATTCCGGCCTTTAGCCGGTTCATGACGCCATTGGGGATTCGATACGCATTGTCTGAGCGAAGATAGTAGAGCTCGTTGGGTACCTCACCGGCGACCCGGACTAATTCCTTAATCGGGATTTCGTCGCTTTCGCTCATTGATTTGACAATTCTCCGAAGATGATCGGCAACTTGCTGCTGGATTGAGGTGGTCGCTGTCATCCCCTGACGGATGGTTGCGGCCACTCGCGGACAACAGCAATTCCGAGAGCGTCGCACGCTTTGAGCAGGTTGCCGCTCGCACTCTGTTCGATTGCCAGAGCCGCGAAATTCAAGCTTCCTTTTCCCGGACGATAAGAAAGAAACAGAGGCTCGAGGCCGCTCGCTTCGGTTACGAGAAAACGCAGTAAGCTGAGATTTTCTTCGCGATGCACGTCATCGACGATAAGAAGCCTGGACGTGCGGACGCTACCGGCGAGCCATCTGCGGGCAACCTCTCCGTCGCGTGTACCGCGGCCGAGGTTCTCTTGTGATCCAACGGGCCCATCGACGAAGAGGCAGTCGCAGCGAAACCGAATCAGGGCGTCGAGTTGCTCCGTGTCGTACCATCCCTCAGGTCCGAGCGGCACGTGATGGACGACCTCCGGCGTGACGAGCCCGGCGGAGAGTCCCCGCTTGACCCGCCGAGCCCAGCCGGCCGATTGCTCGATCGAGATGAACGGAATCTCTTCCTTCATCGCATAGTCAGCAAGGTACTGCGTGCTTCGACCAGAGCCGAGCTCCACAATCGATCGCGGCCGGACCACCCAAAGCGCAGACGCAAGTAAGGTCCAGAACTCGAAGCTTTTCGTACCCCAGGTCTGAACGCCTAAATCCTGGAGGCCGCGCATCGACAGCCGGCCAAAATTCTGCAGGATCGAGCTTCGACGTACCCACCGCTGGAGCTTCGCCGCCTCGAACAGCTCGAGCAGGCTCAGCGGGCGCCTTTCACGCACAGAAATCCAACGAAGTTATACCACTGGAAGAAGGGCTCGACGACTTCAAACCCGTTGCGCCGGAACAGCTCGACATTTTCATCCGTGCGATAGGGAATAAGCACGTTTTCCAGGGCTTCACGTTTTCGCGAGATTTCCACTTTCGAATAGTGGTGCCGGCTCTTGAAGTCCAAGTAGAAGTCGATGAAGCGCCGGTTGATGGATGAATCTCCCGATAGGACTTTCTCGGTGACAATGAGCACTCCGCCGGGAAGTAGCGAGTCGTAAATCCATCGCACCAGCCGATCTCTTTTCAAAGGGCGGACGAACTGGAGCGTCCAGCAGAGGGTGACGACGCTTGCGTTTACGAGCGCGATTTCAGCCGGATCACCATTCAGATCGGCGTTCCTGAGCTCGATTCGATCGGAAAGACTTCGCTCCGAAACAATACGCGTAGCTTTTTCGAGCATCGGCTTCGAATTGTCATATCCGATCAAGCGCGCGGAGGGTTCGAGCGCCTCCGCAATGCGTATTAGTGTTGTCGCGGTCGAGCAACCGAGATCGAACACTTGCGTTCCAGGCAGCCAGAAAGCGCGGGCCATCTCGACAATCATTCGCTGCTGCTCGACGTAGAACGGCACGCTCCTCAGCAACATGTCGTCAAACACCTCGGCGACCGACGCGTCGAACGCGAGATCGCCGACAGGCGCTCCTGGCTTGTGAAAGATGTCGTCAGTGCTCATTCGATCCTGCCAACAAGTCGCCGGGCAGCCGGTACCGACTGCCGTCCAAGGGAGGAGATTCGATCGTCGCCAGAAGAGTATGCGACTGCTCACAGGCGTTGGCAACCAAGGAAAACCGTGATGCTTGCTCTGAATCCAGGGCGGAAAATAGGCCGTGCGGTGGCCAGTTGGTGTCGATTCTCTTGGGCGGGGCGTTCTTGTTTTTCTTTATGAGCCGGTCTCCGAATGCGCCGAGGCGACCGGCTTGGACTGCGGCGATCGCCGCTGCCTCAGGAATACCGAAAGGATCAGCAATACGGCGACCGACAGGAATTCGCTTTGCCAATTCTGAAAGGATTCAAACCAGAACCGGGAAGTGCGAATGTAGCCCAGCATGGAGACCCCGCTTCCCCCGTGTTCGAGCTCCTCGCGACTGTGTTCCCTCGCCCCGCCATAAGCATGAAGAACGAACGACAGAAGAAATAGCGAGAACAGCGCAAGGCTGAGCGAGTGCTCGTACACGCGTATCGCAATGGCTCCCCGCCTGAGTATCCGGGGTGAGTCTTTCTTGAGTTGCGAAATCGGGTCCGCATCCAACTCCGGCTCCCCCTCCAATTTTCGTGAGTCTGGCGCACCCTTCTGATAGAGGTACGCCGAAAGGAGAACGAGACTCGCCATCTGGAGAAACTCTGATTCCCAATTCTCGAACACTGCCTCGACAAAGTGGCCGGTCGCGACGTACTGCATGATCGTGATCGCCGTGCCGCCGTGCTGCTCCTGATCAGCATTGTAATCAGCGTGTCCAGCTACGACCTGCCCGATGAACGAAATGGCGAACAGCAGGAGCATCGCGATCGACAATCCATTCCGCTTGACCCATCCGGCTTCGTCTGAATGCGTTCGCATGGTAGTCAGCTAGCGCTCAGAGTTCGATCTCGGCACCCACCTCACAAACCCGGTCGGGCGGGAGGCGGAAAACTTTTGTAGCTCGCCGAGCATTTCGCGACAGCAGAGAGAATAAGCGCTCGCGCCACTGCGCCATACCCGGTCGATCTGTCGCGAGAAGAGTCTCGCGACCGAGGAAGAAGGATGTTTCAGCTACATCAATGTTGATCTCCCTCGCCTTCAGCCACTCCAGGACCATTGGAACGTCTATCTCCTCCGCAAAGCCGTGGCGGGCAACCACCCTCAACACGCTGGGGGCAAGTGTCTCCACGTGCAACCGTTCCTCCTGCGGCACTCGAGCAACCGACTCGGTTCGCAGCGCGAGCAGCACTATCCGCTCATGCAGCACCTTGTGATGACGAACGTTCTGCAGCATCGCGTGAGGTGCAGCATCGGTGTTGCGCACCAGATACACGGCCGTTCCCGGCACGCGAGGCGGCGGGTTGCTCTCGAGCTCGGCCACGAACCGCGTCGTCGGCACGGTGCGCTCGGCAATCCTGCCAGCGAGGATGCTTCGTCCCGTGCTCCACGTCGTCATCACCGTAAATACCCCCGCCGCGATGACCAACGGAAACCATCCCCCGCTGGGAATCTTGAGCAGACTCGCTCCCCAGAACGCGACGTCGACGATGAGGAACGACATGGCCAAGCCGACTACGGCAGCTACAGGCCACTTCCACCGGGTACGAGCTACTACTGCAAACAGAATGGTCGTGAATACCATGTCTGTCGTCACTGCAACACCGTAGGCCGCTGCCAGATTACTCGAGGAACGAAAGCCCAGTACCAGGCCGATGCAGGCGAACATCAACAGCCAATTGAGACCAGGGATGTAGATCTGGCCGATGAAGGACTCGGATGTGTGTTTGATTTTCATCCGTGGCAGGTATCCGAGCTGTACTGCCTGTCGCGTCAGCGAGAACGCTCCCGAGATAACCGCCTGCGATGCAATCACAGTCGCCAATGTCGTGAGTGCAACGAGGGGGACCAGTGCCCACTCAGGCGCAAGGTTGAAGAACGGGTGTTCGGCAGCGCTCGGGTCGCGCAGCACGAGCGCCCCCTGCCCGAAGTAGTTGAGCAGCAGACAGGGCAGCACGAAGAAATACCAGGACAACTGAATCGGCCTGATACCGAAGTGCCCCATATCGGCATACAAAGCTTCCCCGCCGGTGACAACAAGAAAAACTGATCCCAGCACAACGAACCCCTGCCAGCCATTTTGCGCGAAGAACTGAACCCCATAGAGGGGATTCACCGCTGCGAGCACTGAATAGTTCTGGACGATCTGCGCTGCACCGAGGACGCCGAGAGTTGCGAACCAGATGAGCATCACCGGGCCGAAAATGGAGCCAATGCGCGCGGTGCCTCGACTCTGGACAGCGAAGAGGCCCACGAGGATTACGACTGTGATCGGGATCACAAAGGGCCGGAACACAGGAGTCACAACCTGCAGACCTTCCACCGCACTCAGCACTGAGATCGCTGGTGTGATCATGCTGTCACCGTATAGCAGAGACGCTCCGAATAATCCGAGGGCGACGAGGACACGGTGGTGGCGTCGGGCTTGTTCCGAAGCGGGTGTCACCAGTGCGGTAAGCGCAATCATGCCGCCTTCGCCACAGTTATCCGCGCGCATGACAAACGCGAGATACTTGATCGAGATGACGATGATGAGTGCCCAGAAAATGAGGGACAACAGTCCCAGGACATTTGCCGATGTCGGGGCTACTCCGTGCGTGCCGTGGAGTGACTCCCGAAGCGCATATATGGGGCTTGTTCCGATGTCGCCGTACACGACACCAAGTGCGGCGAGCGAGAGCGCGGCTAGCGGAGACCGGTGAGTTCCGTGCACGCGCGGTACGTCCTTTGTGCGTTCAGTCGCTTCCAAGAAAGTTCCAGCGCAATGGCGGCTCGTTAAGCGTGATGCCCTCGTGGGCATGTCCGCGCATTGCAAGGCGCGTGCAAAACAAAGCCCCGCGACCAATCGATTGGTCGCGGGACTCTTGCGCTATCTGGTTCGACTGCTGCCGCGCCGAACCAGCCTGATAACGAACAGCAGGACGACCGCTCCAATGAATGCCACCAGGATCGTTCCCGGGAGGCCCGCCAGAGGAACGGCGACACCCATTGCTGTGAACAGCCAGCCGCCAACAAACGCTCCGACGATTCCGATAATGATGTCGCCAATTATGCCGTAGCCAGTTCCGCCCATCACGAGCGAAGCGAGAACACCAGCTATTAGTCCTACAATGAGCCAGGTAACGATGTCCATCTGATCTCCAGTTGAGGTGGCCGAGCGAAGAAAGGGACTGGCGGCGATCACGGTAAGTGTTGAAATTTCAACACCGCCAGACCCTTTTCAGCCGTCGTCCATTGCACTTTTTCAGCCGCGGACAGTTGCGATGATTACCTGCGGGGAGGGTCTGGACGGCGGAAGCCGTCCAGACGGACTGCTAGGCCTGGGGAGGAGCCTGTTCCGGGGTCGCCGCGGCGACGGCCGGAGGCGGGGCAGCCGGGCGTTGCCACTGCGGTCGCGGATGAACCGGGCGAGCCTTGATCGCCAGAACCTCTTCGTAATAAGCCACAATCCGTGACTGAACGGATTTCTTTGTGTCGTTCGGCTTGGCCTCAAACGGGGCGTACCGCGTGGTCCCACCCTCGGTGGCCACGCTGAACCACCACCACGGCTGCATGCCGGCGTGGCTTGGTGTCTCAACGGTGCAGGTGAACTTGCGACCGGCGTCCTCGAACTCAAAATCAGTAATCACATCAGCCCTTGAATCAGATGTATTAAATCTAGCCGATCGACCGTGTTTTTGCCCGGAAAATCCGTAACTTTGGCCATGCAGAGTGACAGATTCGACGCGGCCTACTACCAGCGCTTCTATGAAGACGGAAAAACAGCGGTAGTCACGCCTGAGATCCAGCGGAACGAGGTCGCATTTGTGATTGCTTTCTGCCGGCATATCGACCTCAACCTGAGACGGTTTGCCGATGCGGGCGCCGGAACAGGGTGGTGGGCAAGGGAGTTCGCACGCCAGTACCCCGAATGCGGGGAGATCGAAACGTTCGATGCAAGCAAGGCAGCCTGCGATTTATACGGGCATCGGCGAGTTCCACTTCAGAAGCTCGCTGGGAGAGCCGCCGATCTGGTTGTCTGCCGCGACGTCCTCCGCTACATGAACAACGCTGACGCCGAAGAAGGCATCCGTCGCCTCGGCAAGAAATGCCGAGGGGTATTGTACATCCACGTTGTGACACGTGAGGATGACATCGACAAGAAAGCGAGCGACTCCGAGGGATGGTTCCGCCGGGCCGCCTGGTATCGCAGGCGCCTTAGAGACGCCGGGTTTCGCGACTGTGGGATGGGCTTGTTTCTTTCAACCCGTGCCGACGTGCTCGACCCGTGGAGCATCGAAGCCAGATAGCGCGCTCATCGACTTCGGGCGTACGCTGTGAGATTCATCCTGCCAAGCAGCGCCTCGAACCGCGGATCCTTTCGTACGGGGTTGTAGATCGGGTCGGTGAGGATCGTGAATCCTGTGAGTAGCGAGAGATCGCGAGTGGCTACAGCGTTCTCGAGGGAGGTTAGCGCTTTCTCATTGTCGCCAAGGCCGAGGTAGGCGATAGCAAGAGCGACAGCGGGGGCTCTTCCTGCTCGCCGGGCCAGAAGCTTGTCGACGATCGACGTGGCGGCACCGGTGTTTCCGTTGCGTGCGTGTGCATACGCGAGTTGACCTTGAGTAAGTGCCAGCTCGGGTTCGAGTTTGATCGCCTGCTCGATTTCCGCCGCAGCCTCGGTGAACTTTCCGGTTGCCAGGTACACGTTGGCAATCATTGCGCGATGCAGGCCTAATGTCGGGGCGATCTCGATTCCCTGTTTCAGCACGTTAATCGCCGCATCGTACTGGCCGTCGAGATAGAGCGTGTATCCAAGAGCGGCGGGATGTATCGGCGCGAGGGGGTCGAGCGCTCCCGAAAGCCGAATGTGTGCCAGACTCGAATCAGGCCGGTTGGTATGATAAAGCAGCTCGCCATACCATTGATGCGCTGTTGCATGCTGTGGATCGAGCTCCAGTGCTGTTCTGTACGCTGCTTCGGCCTCCTGAAATTTCCACTCGTGTACGCTGGCGAGGCCAATTGCGGTGTGGGCTTCAGCCAATGACGGATCCAGCGAGAGTGCCTGGCGAGCTGACTCCATCGCCAGCAGAGATGCGTTTGCCGGCGGCGTGTCTGTGTATTCCGGAAGCAGCGCGTAGGATGTCGCCCGGCCGGCGTAGGCGCGTGCAAACGAGGGGTCGGCTGCAATCGCAGCATCGAAGCGCGCGATCGAGTTTCGCAGGTTGTCCGCACCCCGTGCATTGAAAAGGTGACGACCCCGCAGGTAATCGTCGTACGCTTCGAGGTTATCTGTCCCGCGCGTTTCGGCAGAGAGGGTTCGGGTCTGGGTTCCGAGCTTCGGGCGGACGGCCGCCGCTATCGCGCGGGCTATCTCATCCTGAACTCTGAAAACGTCGCTCGAGTCGCGATCATAGGAGTCCGACCAGAGCGTGAGACCGTCAGCAACGTCAATCAGCTGGGCGGTAACTCGCAGTCTTCCGCCGTCACGTCGTACCGAGCCTTCGATCACCGCCTGCACTTTCAGCTTCCTCCCGACTTCTGCAAAGTCCCGGCTTTTCCCCTTGAACGAGTAGGCTGAGGTGCGGGCAGCCACACGAAGTCCCGGCAGCTTGGCAAGCGTGCTCGTCAGCTCATCAGTGAGCCCGTCCGTGAAATATTCGTCGGCCTGGTTTCCGCCGACGTTATCGAGCGGGAGCACCGCAATCGATGAAAGATTCGCCGTCGATGCGTTTACATTCGGCGCCCGAGCCGATAGCACGTACCATCCGATCAGAACTGCGAGAGCAGTTGTTGCTGCTACTGCAAGGGTTCTCCTGGGAGAACGTCGCGGTGGTGGAACCGGTGCAGCGGTAAACGCAGGGCTGATGACGCCGCCCGTTGCGAGTGCGTCGAAAAGATGGAGCAGCTCGTTCGCAGTCTGGGGACGGTCGTCAGGACTTTTCGCGAGACAGCTCATTACCAGCGATGCCAGTGCCGGTGGGATGTCCGGCCGTTTTTCCGCGACCGGTTCCGGCGCCTGCGTGATGTGTGCTGCCAGCGTAGCCTGGGGGGTCTTGGCGCGGAAAGGTGCAAGTCCGGTGAGCACCTCGTAGGCAACGACGCCAAAAGCATAGATGTCAGCGCGATGATCAATCGTCGGGTCAGCCAGCGCCTGTTCGGGCGACATGTATGCCGGAGTGCCGATCGCCATGCCGCCGCTCGTCAGCTGCGGCCCGCCATCGGCAGTCGTCGACGCGCTCAGAGCCTTCGCAACGCCGAAGTCAGTGACGAGCGCGAATTCTCCCGCGAGCAGCACGTTGTCGGGTTTGATGTCGCGGTGGACGATACCCTGCTTGTGCGCATACGCGAGTGCCGAGGCAATGTGGCGCAGCAGGCGAATCGCGTCGCCAATCGGCAGTGCACCGTCGCGCAGGATCTTCGCTCTCAGCGACTCCCCATCGATATAGGGCATCGTGAAGTAGAGGAGACCGCCGGTCTCACCCGCGAGCAGCAGGGGAACGATGTGCGGGTGATGGAGCTTCGCTGCGAGCTGGATCTCGAGCCTGAATCGGTCGGTTTTTATCTCTGCCGCGATTTCAGGCGAGAAAACCTTGATGGCGACCATCCGCCCGAGCGAGATATCATGCGCGACGAATACGCGGCTCATGCCGCCGCCGTGCAGCTCGCGGTCGAATGTGTAGGATTCCCCAAGGGCGCCGCGTAGCGTGGCGATCAGGTCAGCCAGAGAATGCTCCTCTTCGGGTCAGGGGATTCCTTTTAGCTCGATCATCATAATAAGATTGCTTCAGGAACTCGAACGGGGAATGGCAGCCATGAACCGATTCTTGCCGCTACCTTGATAATGCTTCAAGTTGAGACGTGTTCGGTTCAAACCCTATGCCGAGGTTGAGATGCCAAAGTTTCTGATTCAGCGTGACATCCCGGGCGCTCATGAGTTTACGCCCGAGCAGCTTCAGGGAATTGCAACGAAGTCTAATGGTGTGATCAGCCAGTTGAACCGCGAAGGCCATGACATTCAGTGGGTGCACAGCTTCATCAGCGACAACAGGATCACGTGTGTGTACATCGCGCCCGATGCGGAGACGTTGCGCGAGCATGCTATGCGCGGAGACTTCCCGGCGAACGCGATAACGCCCGTCGGGAGAATGATCGATCCGCTTACTGCCGATAGTTTGTCTTAACCCAGTTTAGTTCTGCTGGAAACCTCGCGCTTCACAGCAGCCTAGCGAACAGCTGAACCACAGGCCGCGGATTCCCGCAAACGCCATTGCCGCTGCTGCCGAAGTGACTGAACCGGTTGTAGCAGCGGCAAGCATGACATTCGAGGCACTCTGCACCGGCGCATTGTATAACGAGTTTGCGGTGCATTCCTCCATCGCATTCACATGTACCGCCGGGATCGTACGATTAGCCGCACGCGTTTCGCAATAGCCCGCTGACCTTGCGACTGATTTCAGGGCGGCCGAGCCTGTGCTGGCGTCGATAGTGTAGATCGCGATCTGATTCCTGCCGGAGGCCATTGGGCCGACCCACAGGTACGCGGTTTCATTCGCGCCAATGCCGAAGAGCCCGAACGGGCTCTGGTCGAGGTTCGTGATCCTCGCCACGATATGGCCGCGTGCGCTATCGAGCGCTTCACGCACTGGCGCCTGGTGAGCACGCGACTCCGGCACGATGCTCAACCTGACGGAATCAGCACCTCCGCATCTCGCTGGTTCATCGCAGGTGATGTAGCCCTCGAACGCGCTGTCCGTTACCGTAAAATTCAACGATGCGAGGTATGCGCGGGTCGAATCTGCGTTCTGTCCGGGATAACCGGGGAGCGTGGAAACGGCAGGGGACCCGGTCGTTGGATTGGCGCCGGGTTTTGTGTCGCCCGGGCAGCCCGCACCGAAGATTACGATGCAGGAAAGAAGCAGTACGGACGAAAGACCTTGACGTTTGGCGATCATGGTTGGCTTACCTCAGTTTGAATTTGACTCGCCAGCCGGCTTGGCGACCTGACGTGACAGCAACCACCCGAGCAACTGATCCACAGCCCATCGCCTCCTCTCACGGGTCTACAGTCACTGAATGGAACGTCATGGACTTGCGCCGGTTTAGGCTCGACGTTGCAGAAGGCCGTTTCCGTGAAGGTATATACTAGCTCTGGCTTTGAGATCCCCTCACCGATTCGATAAAGCGCCGGGAAGGTGTCCTTGCTGGCTAACGGGCCTACCCAGAGGTAGACCTTGTCATTTGGTTTGAGATTCCATGGAGTGTATGCCACGGGGTCGTTATTCTCGACGACTGCGATGATAAATCCTTCCTTTTTGTATGCGGACTTCCAGTTTCGCTTGTTAGAGGTGTCATCCGGTCTAATCGTCAAGCTCGCGCTGTCCTTGTCACCGCACTTGGATGTCCCGCAGTAGAAATTGAGGGTGAGGCTTCGGGGATTTTCGGCTGCGAGGTAATCGCGATTGACGCGATGAACTGCAATTGCAAGACGGTTGTCCTCGGGTGGGCCGCTAACGCCCTTGTCCTTGCCGGGGAGCCCACCCATCGCGGCGACCGCCCCCGCAGTCAGAGCAACAACAAGAAAGAGAATTATCGACCGTGTCCGGCTGCTTCCATCGCGGCTGCTCTGAGTCATGATGTCTCCGAAGAATGAAGCGTTGAAGGACTTTGATCTTCCACTGCGACGCGCAGCTGTTTCAGTTGCTTCCTTTTCTTAACCTCACTCTGATCTCAGGATCACCTCGCCCCCACAGCGCTGCAGCGGCGTTCGACCATTCAGTCGCAGTTCGCTGGTCCGCCTGTTTCACCGCCAGCTCTGCCCGGAGAATCATGGAGCGAACCAGTGCTGCAGCAATAGGCGCCTCCTCCAAGGTGCTTGTCGGCATTTTGGACAAACCCCTGAACGCATTATCGAGAAGAACGGACGCTGCCGATAGATCCCCTAACTCCGACAGCAGCCAAGCAAGCTGCAACACCGCATCCATAGTGATTTCGCCAGGGGCGTAGTCCGCGTGGAGTGCCGTCATCGAATCAGCGTAGGCCCTGGCCGCTCGCCTGTCGTTGTTCGCCAGGCCGCGCACCGCGTTGCTGAACAGGTCCGAAGTTGGACCGAGGGACGCGAGCATCCGCGGACCGACATCCGGAGCCGCCAGGCTCAGGGGCCTCCGCAGAACCGCAGATCGCAAATTCGGCAGATCTGATTTGGGGAACAGCGCAGCGAGCTCGAGCGAGATCCGATTCGAGATTGTCGTGATGCTGTCTGACGGGCCCCCGAAAGCCGCATGCGTGAAAAGCGCATTTGCATCTGCCCCGATCTCAGCCGGAAGGGTAGTGATCAGTCCGGAAGGCATCCGCACGGGGTACTCGGCGGCATAACGACGATCGATCGCGCGCACGCGAACCACTCGGCCTGTCAGAGCCGCGAGTGCGCCGACCATCTGATCGGCCAGAACACTGCTGCTGTCGCGCGTCCCAGGCTCCGGCCAGGTCAGTATTGAATCAGCGAGTGATCCCGCCTCAGCAAAACGCTTGAGCTTGAGCCGCAGTCGAACGTCTGAAACGCCGAGTCTCAGCGTCCTCATGTAGCTCGCGGTTGTCGAGTCGCTAGCTGCCGCCGCGATCTTCCGTGCGCGCGCTACCTGCTCGAGCGCAGAACTGCCTTCGCCTGAAAGCTCTCCGGTGCTTTCAAGAATGAGCCCCAGAGTTTCGTGCGCGTCAGCGTCATCTTCGGCAGCATCAACCCACGCAAGCGCACGCTCTCGCAGCCTTGCGAGGTTCCCGACAATGGCACGGTCGAGGCCGCGAAGGTCGCGAGCCCTGAGGGGCGCGCCGTCACCGATTGGTACAGGGTCGTAGGCGAGCGTATCAGAAACGAGCGCGGGAAAAGCGACAAAAGTCTGCGGGTCGTCGTCGAGCGACGTACCGATCCGAAAGCCGTTCTTCTGTATAGGCAGAATGCGCAGAAGCCTTGGCATGATTACCGCGAAAGCGTTCGACGTTTTCGGATTTCGGGCAAGGAGGCCTTCGTACAGCTTGGCAGCCTGGTGATGGCTCGCCCTGAAGCGATAGGTCTCCCCTCCGGATGCCTCCGCTAACACCGTCCTGTCCTGCGAGAGGCAGTCAGCGTAGGCGAGCTTCACGAGTATATCCAGTGCGACGTTCTGGTTCCCGTTGTCGACGGTGCTCCACGTGTCGCATGCAGCCCGGGGTTCGGCCGTCGCAAGTAGTGCGTGCGCTACAGCAGAATCTTCAGGCGCAATTATCCGCGTATCGGATGCCCTCAGCGCATGTGGTTTCCAGTCATCGAGCGGTGCCTGCGTGATCGACATCAGATGCGCAAGCCTGACACGCGCGCCTCCATTGTCAGGATCTTTTGCCACGGACTTCGTCAATTCACTTATTGCTCGCGTGAAATCCCAGTCTTCAACCGCGCGCTCCGCCCGCGCGACGTGGTCGCTGCGCATAGCTACCGCCGCATAGATCCCAACGCCCACGAGCACCACACCCAGAAGCCCGCCAATCAGGCGCCCATAGGTCCGCCTGCGAAAATCAAATCGGCTCTTTACCGCCTTGTTGCCAGCTGTCGACGGGTTCGTTAGCGCATCGCCGAACTCACGTGCAGTCTGCCATCTATCCGCCGGAGCCCTGCACAAGGCTTTTGATACGGCGGTCTCCACGTGCAGCGGCACACCCTCACGGGTTTCGCTGAGTGGTGGTGGAGGCGAGCCAAACCTTCGCGCCATGACTGCCTGCGGCGTCGCTCCAACGAATGGCGGTATCCCGGCGATCATTTCATACGTCACGCAGGCCAGCGAGTAGATGTCGCTGCGCGCATCGAGATCGCCATCGGCGAGGGCCTGCTCAGGACTCATGTAGGCGGGTGTTCCCACTGCGACGCCGGTTGACGTGAGTCGCTCCTCTGCCGACGCTATGATCGCTCGCGCGATGCCGAAGTCGAGTACGTATATCGACTCGTCACCGACGAGGATGTTGCCGGGCTTGATGTCACGATGCACGAGCCCGACGCGATGCGCGTATGTCATGGGCTCGATCACCGCGCTCGTGATACGCACCGCTTCCTCGACGGGAAGCTGCTTCACGCGGTCCAGTCGCTCGCGCAGCGATTCACCCTCTACATATGTCATGACGTAGAAGGGAAGCGCTCCAAGCACGCCGGTGTCGAGCACCTTTGGGATGCGGGGGTGGTCGAGCTCCGACGCAAATTCGATCTCGCGCAGAAAACGCTCGACGATCACTGCGCTTCCAACTTCCTCTCGCAGGACCTTCACGGCGACCTTCGTGCCCGTGTTCTTGTCGGTGCATAGATACACCGTCGCCATGCCGCCGCGCCCAAGCACGCGCTCGACGATGTACCTGCCCGCTATCGGCGAAGGAGGTAAAGTCTCCCGCGACTTCGAGGTCATACCGGACGTCAAACTGTGAACCTCACCACTGAATCGGTCGGTTACCCGCGGAGACAGAGGGCGGAACTACATAGTGAGGTGGTATTCGCCATACCGCAATAGCAGCGGCGTCCGTCAGGCTACGGTGAAGCGCCTCGCCAGCATCAGTGAGAAGAGCGTGCCGCTCATCAGTGTCGCCAGGAAAAGGAGCCCTGCTGCCGGCGAAGAGGTCCGTGATACGGAGAGCCTGGCAGCCTGGACAGTCGGTACAGATGAAATCACCGGCTGCGCCGCGCTCGTTATAGGTCCGAGCAGCACTACAGGATTTGATGCCTTCACTTTTTCGACATATGCAGCATACGCCGCGGGAAATACAGCGACATGATAGTGCGGAGGATTTTTCTCACGTGTCACGTCGAGCACGCCCGCATTCTCGAGTTGAAGCAGCGCGCTCTCGAGCCACTGCCTCGCTTTCCGGTCCTGAGGAACACGGAAATCGACGGCCATGCCCGCAGGGTGCACGGAAAGCTCGTGAGCGTTTCGGGGCTGTTGAGAAGTCGGTCGAGTCAGGCTCGTGACCACGAGTCGCGCGCCATTCGCCTCTTGATACTGGCTCGCGAGCCGGTCAAGAAAGATCTTCACTTCCGGAACTGCGTATGGAAATGAGACATTGCTGAGCGCATACGCGCCACTAGACTCGATGCGCTCGAGCCCGCCACCCTCGACCAGCGCCAGAACCTCAGCCGCATCGGCGATGAACTGAAGGTCGCGCTCGATCGCTACCGCGTGCTGGCTTTGCATCGACTCCGTGGACCCGCGCAACCCTCCCGCCGCACCTGCTAGCGATGGCGTGCCTAGAAGCGCGAAAACAGCGATAACAGCAGTCAAATTGTCTTTCATTTCGCGCCTCCTATATCTGATACGACTCTACCGGTCGAACGGATCGATCCACCCTGAGACCGTTTCCACGTTCGTTGCTTCATATGTTTATACGCACTGGAGCCCCGTATTGTTGCGTACCGGAGCTCTTGACCCTCGTCGGGGAGCCCCCTAACGTGCCGCCCCATGACCGTACCGACCGGCGCACCAGTCGAAATTGAAGGCCTGGAGGGTGGAGATTCGGGTAACCGGAGAGCTCGGTTCGGCTTGACCCTCGCACTGATCGCGTTCCTCGGCGTTTACCTGACGCCGTTCGCCACCCTCAGTCCGCAGGCACAGGCACTCGCAGCGATCATGGCTGCAGTCGTCGTTCTCTGGGTATCAGAGGCAATACCAATGCCGGTGACTGCCTTGATAGGCGCGGTTGCCTGCGTCGTCCTGAAGGTTGCCCCGGCGAAGGAGGTCTTCGCACCGTTCGCGGACCCGTTGATGTTCCTCTTCATCGGGTCATTCATGATTGCAAAGGCAATCATGATTCACGGCCTCGACCGGCGAATCGCCTATGCGGTTCTATCGCATCGCGCAGTAGGCTCGAGCCCGACCCGCATTCTTTTCGCGTTCGGCGGAGTCACTGCCTTCATCTCCGCATGGATATCGAATACGGCGACCACGGCGATGATGTACGCAATCGGCATGGCGATTCTCGCATTCATGGCGGATGCGGCAAAGAAGGAAGGGCGCACTCTGAATCCGAGCTATGCCGCCGGTCTCATGCTCATGACGTCTTTCGCGGCTTCAATTGGCGGGCTGGCAACTCCAATCGGGACGCCGCCAAACGTGATTGGAATTGGATTCATCAGACAGCTGACATCGACCGAGCTGCCTTTTTTTTCGTGGATGATCATCGGAGTGCCGATTGTCATTGTCATGCTTGGCGTACTCTTCATGACCCTTGGGCGTTCGGCAAGAGGATCCATTGGGGCTCAGAACAACTCGGAGATGCTGAGGGAGCAGCACCAACGGCAGGGACCGTGGTCAGCTGGTGAAAAATCAACCGTAATCGCATTTGCAGTGACCGTCACGCTGTGGGTAACGCCGGGCATCCTTGCATTGATGTTCGGGGATGCCAGCCCGGAGTACAAGGCGATGACGTCGCGAATTCCCGAGGGCGTTGCGGCGCTGATGGGAGCGTGTCTGCTGTTTCTGCTGCCGGGCGACCGGAAAGGAAGGGCAATTACGTGGCGTGAGGCGTCCCAGATCGACTGGGGAATCGTGCTCCTCTACGGAGGCGGATTCGCACTCGGCGTTCTATCCTTTCAAACTGGTCTCGCGGAAACGATGGGGAGAAGTCTCATTGAACTGCTTCCCACCACAGGAGGGACCGGGCTTCTGGTCGCTTCCACCGTGATGGCAGTAATGCTTTCAGAAGTGACGTCCAACACCGCATCCGCAAACATGATCGTGCCGGTCGTGATCTCGATCGCTCTGGCAGCGGGTGTCGATCCGGTTGAGCCCGCCCTCGGTGCGACCATGGGGGCAAGCCTCGGATTCATGCTTCCCGTGTCGACGCCGTGCAACGCGATCGTCTACGGCTCGGGATACATTCCCCTCTCAAAGATGATGCGCTATGGTATCGTGCTCGACGTCGTCGGCGTGGTCGTGATCGTAACGTTCATAAAACTGCTGCTGCCTTTCGTCAGGTAGCGCGATCAGCTCTTGGGCGGTCGTGCTCGATCGCCCTGGCGACGCTCAGTAACGTCGCGGTCATGTCGCCGGCGTTCACCCGCCGTGTCAATCACCGCGAGAACTGCCTGCATCAGGCCGTAAGCCATGACTCCAAACGCCGCCAGCGCAAGCGCGCCAATGAGCGCTTCGGTGCCGGTGGCCCGGTCGCCCTGCAGCACGACGAGCGTCGAAACCACCGCGATGATCCCGCCAATAACGGCCATCGCCAGTGCCGCGCGAAGCGACGGCGGGCGGCTCGTCCCGGTGACGGCTTCTCCTTCCAGTGGGGTGTCAGGCATGTTCTCTCATCGCATGTGCAAACATGCAGCCATTGGTCTCGCCGCGTAACGGAAATCTTCAATCGCCGTGTCGCCGAAACTGCTGTTACCTTGATCGAGCCGATGAACTCAAGTCCTGAGCCATTCTCATACGACTCGATTGCTGCCGAATATGCGACAAAGGTCGATTCGGCGCCTTACAATGCATTTTACGAGCGCCCGGCGATGCTCAACACGCTCCCCGATGTTGAGGGCCAGCGCATCCTTGATGCGGGCTGCGGATCAGGCTGGTATACAGAACGGCTGCTGGAGCGCGGCGCCATTGTTGAAGCGTTCGATGCGAGTACGGCAATGGCGGAGTATGCAAGGAACCGTCTGGGGAGTAGGCCCAATGCAATCAAAGAAAAGGCTCGTGTAACCGTCGCCTCGCTCGGCGACCAGCTACCCTATTCAAACCATAGCTTCGCAGGCGTGATAAGTCCGCTCGTTCTTCATTATCTCGCAGACTGGAGGCCGGCGCTGCGCGAGCTTTCCCGGATACTCGAGCCGGGAGGATGGCTGCTCTTGTCGACGCACCATCCCTCAGCGGACGCCGCTCATTTTGAAACAAAGGACTATTTCAGAACTGAGCACGTACGAGACAACTGGTGGGTGGGCGAGGTGCAGTTCTATCGCCGCTCTCTCACCGAGATTTTTTCTTCGCTGCTGGACAGCGGATTCAAGATCGACAAGGTGCACGAACCGATGCCGACCGAACAATTCCGGTTAGCCGATCCGGAATCATATGCGAAGCTGATGTATCAGCCTGCATTCCTGATAATTCTTGCCACAACATCTCGCGTCGCCCCCGGCGCGGAGAATGCGTAAAGGTTCGGCAGAATAGCTCATCGGGGGTGTTATGGGGGTGCAGCTCAAGCAGGTGAAGGATCAGGTGATCGTGATTACGGGCGCGTCGAGCGGGATCGGGCTCGCTACGGCTAAGGAGGCGGCAGCCCGCGGCGCCAGAGTGGTTCTCAACTCACGTGATCCCGTGGACCTCTCGCGCGCCGTCGAAGAAATTCGCGATGATGGCGGCGACGCGGTGATGCATGTGGGGGACGTTGCAGACCGGTCGGCAATGGAGTCGCTTGCAAACACGGCGATAGCGTCGTTCCGCCGCATTGACACGTGGATAAACAATGCCGGCGTGTCGATCTACGGCGAGATCAGCGACGTCGACCTGCAGGACGCCCGCAGGCTGTTCGAGACGAACTATTGGGGAGTTGTGAATGGCAGTCTCGTGGCCGTGGAACACCTCTCTGCTTTTGGTGGAGTGCTGATCAACGTGGGCAGCGTGCTTTCCGAAACTGGATATCCGCTGCAAGGCCACTACTCAGCGAGCAAGCATGCGGTGAAAGGTTTCACCGATTCGCTGCGCCTGGAGCTCGAGAAGAAAGGTGCGCCGGTTGTCGTAACCTTGATTCAGCCGGGCGCAGTCGACACGCCGTACACTGCACACGCGCGCAACTATCTCGAGACCGAGCCGAAACACCAGGCTCCAGTATACGCCCCGGAGATAGTTGCCGATGCAATTCTCTCATGCGCCGAGCATCAACGTCGCAATCTTCGTGTTGGTGGGTCCGCGAAGATCTTCACTAGCCTCGAGAAGGTTGCACCGGGTATCGCCGACAGGATAAAGATGACCGCATTCGAATCGCAGCAGTCAAGTCGTCCGGGCCACAAGACCGGTACGCTCTACGCTCCCGTTTCCGGCGACCTGCGTGTTCGTGGCGACTATCCTGGCCGCGTGCGCAGGTGGAGCATCTATACGAAGACTGCCCTGCATCCAGTTGCCGCTCTGGTCGGTGTCGCTGCGCTGGGCGTTGGAATCGCTGCGGCGATCAGGTCCCGGAACAGTTAACGGCAGTTATTGGCGGCAGGGCAACAGCGGATTCGGGACTACCCGGTCCACCGCTACGCGGTCGTTTCGATTGGCGACTGCGACAGCAACATCGCGGACAAAACGTGCGACCTTCGCCAAGCCCTCATAGTTGATGTACTGCGGTTCGTCGGTGACGACGTGATACTCTGAATGATATCCGCGTGAGATGAAGGCGATGGGGATTCCCTTGCGGGCGTACATGTAGTGATCGCTTCTGCACAGACGCGACATCGGGTGACCTGCCGCATCCCATGAATAGTCGATGTCAAACCTCTCACGTCTTGCGGCATTTACCGAGTCGACCACGTGCCCAAGCGCGTTGGATAAGCGCCGCGAGCCAATGACCTGAAGGTAGTTCGGTCCTCCTCCGACGATATCATTGGCGGTGCCGCGGCCGACCATATCCATATTGAACTGCGCGACGATCGAATCACGCGGGACCGTCGGGTGGTCAGTGAAGTAGGCCGAGCCGAGGAGGCCGCCTTCTTCCGCGGTGTGCCAGACAAAAATGATCGAACGTCGCGGACGTGTTCCACTCGCGAGGGATTCTGCGATCTCGAGTAGCGCAACCGAGCCCGATCCATCGTCATCGGCGCCGTTGCTGATGGAGTCGAGTCGCGGTGGCCGAAGACGTCGCAGACTATCAAGAGAGGCACGTATTCGAGCCCATTGCGCCACCGTGGGTTCGCGCGGTTGTACTCCACGTGTCTGCGCACCTTCGGGTCGCATGACACGGTAGTAGGAGCGCAATGAATCATGATCCACGGGGCGATTGTTGAAGCCGACGTGATCGCTGTGCGCGCCGATTGCCACGTACTGGCCTCTCAGCGACGGGTCAGAACCGCGGAGGATCGCAACGACGTTTCGTGCCTGCGCGACAACCGGCTCGTCGATGAAACGCGCGCTGGCGCTGAGCGGCTTGCCCTTCGCGCCGGGCGCAAGACGCGAGAGTGGTAATCCGAAAATCTCGCTTCCGGCTGCACTCGTGAGTGCGAATGCCATGGGTCGCACCGCGGCGCCGGCACGCTCGCCGACCGCAGTGCTTCGAGCGCGAAGTCCAGCAGATGCCATGGGGGAGCCAAGGTCTAGTGCTGCGATTGCGATGCCCGCCGCGGTGGGAAACCGTGAGACTGATATCGCGCCGGGTGTAGTAAGTACTCCGGAGGGCTGGCCCGTAGAGTCGAGTGGTGCGTCGAGTACAACTATTCGACCCGTTACCTGGGAAGCAGGAAGGCTGGCGGTCGAGTCTCCCGCGCGGCCTCCGTAGATGGTTTCGTAAGTGCCTCTGGGCAGTGACGTGCCGTAGCGTTGCGTAGTGTTTGGGCGAAGGAGCGCAAAGTCAGCGAACAGTTTAAGCTCTCGACCAGCGATGGCCATCGTGGTAGCGGAGGAAACAACCGACCTGCCAACAATGGGGACAACCTGAAAGAAGGACCCGTCTTCGCCTCCTGCCTCGAGTCCGAACCTGGAGACTTCACGCGCGATATACGAAGTCATTTTGAAATTGCCGATCGTGCCTGCTCTGCGGCCCTGCATCGAGTCATCGGCGACGAGGAATATCCGGCTCCGTGCGTCGGCGGTCGTGATTTCGCTCGACGTGCGTGCCGGAGAAATGCCACGTGCGGCGGGTTGGCAGGCGACGGTGCTGAGAGCCAGCAGCAGCGCCGCGCGAACTGTTGCGTCTTTCATTGCGGATTTGACGGATGCTAGCGGATCGGACGGATACTACGGGGATAGGAATTCTAGCAGGTCTGGCGCGCCATCGGCGGGCAGAAGATTTCGTTTTTTGGGGTTGTTAAAAACCCTTACAAGTTTTGTTGGCCATGAGGCTGCGCTGCCAGTACTGAGTTCCTTGACCGGCATACCGTCGCGGCATAACGTGCCGCCCCAATGAACGAATCCCACCGCAGGGCTCGGATTGCCGGATCGTCGATGAATATCTGGCGCAGCCTGCGGGGTCTGCCACGCGATGTTTGGGTCCTTGCACTGGCGTCGCTCGTCAATCGCGCCGGAACGATGGTGCTTCCATTTCTCGTTCTGTATCTGACGCGCGAGCAGGGATTCAGTGCGCCGCGCGCGGGCTTGGCACTCGCTGTCTACGGGGCCGGATCGATTGTAGCGGCCCCGATTGCGGGAAGACTTTCCGACCGCATCGGGCCGCTGCCAATCATGCGATGGTCGCTTGCGCTGACAGGGCTGCTGCTCCTCGCCTATCCATTTGTTACCGGCTTTCTGCCGATTATCGCGGTGACGCTGGTATGGGCGATTGTCAGCGAAGCCTTCAGGCCTGCAAATCTTGCGATGATTGCAGACATTGCGACGCCGGAACAGAGAAAGCCCGCGTTCGCGTTGATTCGCCTTGCTATCAACCTCGGTATGAGCATCGGACCGGCAGCGGCAGGGTTCATCGCAGCAAAATCGTTTCCGATGATTTTTCTCGTCGATGCGGTAACGACGATGCTTGCAGCATTGGTTCTGTTCATCACACCGATGGCTGGCGCAAGGCATGTCGTGAGCGAGGACAGGCAGCCGACGCATGCCGGCGGTCTCAGGCGCTTGCTGGTCCTCGATGACCGAAGGTACCTGCTTTTCCTGGGCGCCCTGTTTCTCACAGGCATCGTCTTTTTTCAGCATGAAGGGGTGCTGTCGCTCTTTCTCGTCGAGGATCTCGGGCTATCGCCGGCCTTTTACGGAATGTTGTTCACGATCAACACGGTGATGATCGTATTCATGGAGGTTCCTCTGAATGCGGCAACGGCGCACTGGGATCACAAGCGCGGTCTCGCCATCGGTGCGTTTCTTTTTGCGGCAGGATCGGGCCTGTTCATGTTCGCGACGGGCCCGGTGCTCATAATCGTCGGAATCATTGTCTGGACATTCGGCGAGATGATGCTCTTTCCGCAGGCATCGGCCTACGTCGCGGAGATCGCTCCGTCACACCGCCGCGGGGAGTACATGGGTGCGTACTCGCTGGCTTTCAATTTTGCGTTTGCGATCGCGCCGTGGGCCGGCACCGCGGTGTTCGCGGAATTCGGCGCGAGGGTACTCTGGGGAGGGGTGTTCCTGATCGGAGCTGTTTCAGCGTTCATGATGACGCATGTGAGCACCGAGGTGTCGCCGAACCGCGCCTGAAGGCGAGCATGGTCGTATCTTTGTGGGTGACGGTCAACCGACCCCCCACAGGATGTCTAGCATGCGATTGTTTCGCCCGATCTGGATCGTTGGAATTGTATTTCTGTTCCTTGGATTCATTCCGACTGTCATCAGGTTCGTAACCGACTATCTCTGGTTCAAGGAAGTCGGATATCAGGCAGTCTTTACGACGGAGCTGACCACCAAGACTCTCCTCTTCGTCGGCGCGACTCTCGCTGCATACTTTTTCATAACGCTGAACCTTGGTCATGCTGTGCGTGGCTTGTCGAAGGCGCCGGTGCTCTGGCGCGTCAGCCCGGAGCTCCCGCCGGTCGATATCTCGAAGTCCCTGTCGAGAGTCGTTCGCCCCCTCGGGATACTGCTGGGCCTTCTGTTCGGCTTGACTGCGTCCGGTCACTGGATGGACGTGCTTCAGTTCGTGAATCGAACGTCCTTCAACACGGTCGACCCCATCTTCGGCCGCGACATCGGGTTCTATGTGTTCACGCTGCCCGCCATCGCGTCACTGCTTGGCATGCTCCGCGGGTTGGTCATCATCACCCTTGTCGCTTCGTTTCTGCTTCACGTCGTGCGCGGCCGCATCACGCTTCCGCCACAACGAATTGGCCTCGAGCCGCCAGCGGACAAACACATCGCCGGACTTCTTGTAGCGTTCCTCGTGCTGACGGCGACGCAGATATGGCTCGTGAAAATTCCCGAGCTGCTTTATTCGACACGGGGCCCGCTGGTCGGCGCGAGCTACACTGATCTCAATGCGACGCTTCCCGCGCTCCACATAACTGCTGCCGTCGCGCTGATCGGTGCGCTCCTCGTCATTTATGGTATGCTGCGCCGGAAAATCGTCTGGTTCACATTCCTTTCGTTCATCGGGTATGTAGCTGTCACCATCGTGGTCGGCGGTCTTTTTCCATTTGCGATGCAGCGCTTCATAGTCGAGCCGACCGAGCTCACGCGTGAAACACCTCAGCTCAAGAGTCACATCGACGCGACAAGAGCGGCCTGGGGGCTCGACAAGATTGAAACCAGAGCCCTTGGCGGGGACGCGCGACTTACCCTCGCGGACATTGGAGCGAATTCAGCCACCGTCGAGAATGTCAGGCTTTGGGATCGTGAGCCACTGCTTCAGACTTTTGGCCAGCTGCAGGAGATCAGGACTTACTATGACTTCGTCTCCGTTGACGACGACAGATACATGATCGACGGACGCTACCGTCAGGTAATGCTTTCGCCCCGCGAGCTGAATACCGAGTCGCTGCCTACGCGCAGTTTCATCAATCAGCACCTGACGTATACGCACGGCATGGGGCTGACCCTTGGCCCCGTCAACGAAGTAACAACCGAGGGGCTCCCGGTCCTGTTCATCAAGGACCTTCCCCCTGTCTCGACCGTCTCGCTCAAGGTGACACGTCCTCAGATCTATTTCGGAGAACGAACGAACGACCACGTCTTCGTCAACACGCGCTCGCCCGAGTTCGACTATCCCTCGGGAGAGACTGATGTAAAAACGCGGTATTCAGGCTCCGGCGGTGTGACCGTCGGTTCGTTCATCAGGCGCGGCATGTTTGCGATGCGTTTCGGGGCGCTCAACATTTTCCTGTCGCAGGACATCAAGTCGGACAGCAAGGTCCTCTATAACCGCGAAGTTCGAAACAGGGCGCGCATGGCGCTGCCATTTCTGACGTTCGACCAGGATCCCTACATGGTCGTAACTGACAGCGGGCACCTGAAGTGGATGATCGATGGGTACACTTCGACTTCCCGCTATCCATATTCGCAGCGGCTTGGCGACGGTACGAGCTACATGCGGAACAGCGTCAAAGTTGTGATTGACGCGTACGATGGGACGATCAAGGCCTACGTGATCGATGGCGAGGATCCTCTGGCGCGTACTTTCGCGAAGATATTTCCCGGGTTGCTCAGGCCCGGGTCGGAGATGTCGGCGAACATGCGCGCCCACATGCGCTATCCCACAGACCTCTTCACGGTCCAGCTGCAGCTGTACGCAACATTCCACATGGATTCACCGGAAACGTTCTATCACCGCGAAGATCAGTGGCAGGTGCCGTCAGTCGGCGAGCAGGCGGAAACCGAGCGGCGCTTCATGCGCCACATCGTAATGAAGCTGCCTGAGGAAAAGCAGGCGGAATTCATTTACATGGCACCGTTCACACCGCGCGGAAAGGACAACCTTGCGTCCTGGCTCGTCGCGCGGAACGACGGTGATAACTATGGTAAACTGCGCGTCTACAGCTTCCCGAAGCAGAGTCTGGTGTATGGTCCGCGTCAGATCATGTCGCGAATCGATCAGGACACGGAAATTTCGCGCGAGCTGACGCTGTGGGACCGGGCCGGATCGGAAGTAATCCGTGGTGAGCTCCTGGTGATCCCGATCGAGGAAGCACTCATCTATGTGCAGCCCATATATCTACGCGCCAATGCCGGAAAGATTCCGGAGCTGAAGCGCGTCGTAGTTGCGTATCAGAACCGGGTGGTGATGCGGGAAACGCTCGAGGCGGGCCTGGCGACGCTCTTTGGCGGTGAAGTTCCGGCGGTGTCAACGCCATTACCCGCGCAGGTGGACTCTGTAACAGGGCTCGTACAGACTCCGCCGCCCGCGGCGCCCCAAGCTCCAGTAAGCTCGGCGCTCATTGCGCGCGCACGCCAACACTACGATCGCGCGCTTGCTGCACAGCGTTCGGGGGACTGGGCGAGCTATGGCCGCGAGATACAGTCGCTTGGCGAGGTGCTGCGCCAGATCCGATAGCATGTGGAAAGCGGAACAGCGGAACAGCGGAAAAAAATACCGGGAGTTGGGTGAGGGGGACTGCGAGTTAAAATGAGTGCTCTCTCGAATACCGGCGCGGTCCCGGATATTCGGGATTTCCTCATTTTGGTCAACTATGGAACGGCGGTTTGATGGGTGGGTTTTTCCGTTGTTACCCAAAAACTTGGAAAGCCGTCAATCCGGGACTCGCCCCCGCGCTCGAGAGAGCACTCCAAATACTCGTTGGTTCCCCTCACCCCACTCGCATCAACGCTCTTCCCGTAGTCAAAAAACTCACACTTTAAGAATGATCTTCTTCCGGTAGAGAATCGTCAGCACACCAAACCAGAACAGCACAGTCGCAAGCGCCATGGCGAATGATGCCGTCCGCGGGTCTTCGAACATCGGCGCGAACACCGTGCGATAGGTAACCCCCTGAACTGCGGTAGGTGTCCCGTTGTAATCCACTTTCCACAACGTGTAGATGATCCTCGCCACCACTCCCGATCCTACGAACGCTACGATCGGGTTAACGCCGTAGATCACGAACGGCTTGGTCCACCATTTCACATCGTTGTGCTCGATGATCCACATGATCGTTGCGATCGAGGCGCATGCCATACCTGCGGTGAACAGGACGTAGGAGCTCGTCCAGATATTCTTGTTGATCGGGAAAGACCAGTTCCACATCAGGCCGAGTACCATCGCGATACACCCGGCCGCACCCAATCCGGCAATACGCTCGATCAGGGGCCGGCGCTCACCAATCCATCGGCCGGCCATGACTCCAAGCATTGCAGTACCGATCGCCGGGAACGTCGAAAGAATTCCTTCGGGGTCATACGTCACGCTTCCGCCCCAGATGTGATTCTTGCCAAGGATTGCGCGGTCAACGTACGCCGCGATGGTCTCCGACGGAACCGACAGGAGCAGCGCGCCGATATCCTTGCCCGGAATCGGAATGAGGGTCATTGCAAACCAGTATCCATATAGTAGTGCTGCCACTATCAGGACCTGCTGCTTGAGCGATGTCCTCAGAGTGAGAAGGGCGGCGAAGATATAAACGAGCCCGATGCGCTGGAGCACTCCCAGGATCCGCAGGTGCTCTACGCGGTAGACAACCCGCTCCCAGAGAGTTGCGTCCGGGATACCTGCAACCGTTCCCCATTGGTAGAACGGGAACCACGCCATCAGCAGTCCGAGGATGAAAATGATCGACCCGCGCCGCAGGATCTGCGTAACGAGAACAGCATCGCTGTCGCCACGCTCGCGCCGGGCCGTCAGCGACAAGTGGGTCGTAATGCCGACAATAAAAAGAAAGAACGGGAAGATCAGGTCAGTCGGAGTCCAGCCATGCCATGCCGCGTGTCCGAGAGGCGGATAGATGGCGCTCCACGTTCCCGGGTTGTTCACCAAAATCATGCCGGCTACTGTCAGGCCCCTGAAAACATCGAGAGACATGAGCCTCTCGCGACCGGGGGCGTGCGGAGCGACTGTCGAGACAACCGCCTTGTCAGCGGAAATCCCGTCAACGGATTGTGTCGTGCTCACGCCTCGATGCCGGTAATCATGGTTTGGGAGTCTCCTTCATCTGATAATCGCGTTGACACCGACGGGCGGCAAGAGTGTGAGATCAATAGAAACTGTACTTGACGCAATGAACGCCCACTCTTAGCTATGACACTGGTCGCAGGCTCTCCTTCAAGCCGGATCGACTCAACCCTATTAAACGAGGTAGTATGATTTCCGCGTCCAGGGTACGAATGCTGTTCGTTCTGGCTACGTTCGTTTTCGCGTTGCCCGCCGCCGCTCAGACGGGAACAATCCAGGGAAAGGTCACTTCGGTGACGGGGACTCCTGTGTCCGGTGCGCAGGTGCGCGCAAACTCCGGCTCACGTACGATCGCAACAACACTTTCAGACCAGAACGGCGATTTCCGCATGCCGGACATTGCTGCCGGCACGTACACCGTATCAGCGCGACTCCTTGGCTACCGCGAAGCGTCGGTTGCCAATATCTCCGTATCGACCGGGTTCGTCGCCACGGCTAACCTGACCCTCGAGCAGGTCGTTTCGGTTCTCGAACAGATCATCACGACTGCGTCGCGTGCGCCCGAAAAGGTGATTGACGCACCAGCGTCAGTGTCCGTCGTGAACGCGGTAGAGATCAATGAGCGCCCGAGTATCACTGTCGCCGACCACGTTGCCGCACTGCCGGGAATGGACGTGGCTCGCGGTGGTCTGATGCAGTCGAACATCGTTGCGCGCGGATTCAACAACATCTTTTCCGGGTCTTTGTTGACGCTGACCGACAACCGCTTTGCGTTTGTCCCGTCACTCCGCGTGAATATTCCTTACCTGTCACCGACGACCAACGAAGACATCGAGCGCATTGAAGTCGTGCTAGGTCCTGGTGCTGCTCTGTATGGTCCGAACACTGCCGGCGGCGTGATGCACATTATCACCAAGTCGCCATTTGCCTCGCAGGGCACGACTGTCACGCTGGACGCTGGCGAGCGCAGCCTGCTGCGCGGCGCGCTTCGTACCGCGGGCGCACCGACCGAGAAGTTCGGCTACAAGGCATCGTTCGATTATTTCCGGGGGAACGAGTGGCGCCCGCTCGCGCGCGACCCGCTCGAGCTCAAAGACCGTGAATTCGACATCGACCGCATGGGCGGTGAAGTGCGACTCGACTATCGTCCGACGACAGCGAGCGAGATCATCGGAACCTACGGTTATTCCAAGGCAGGAAGCGCCGTTGAGCCAACGGGCCTCGGCCCTGCACAGGTCATCGACTGGACCTATCAGACGTTCCAGCTCCGTGGCCGGGTCAATCGACTGTTCGCTCAGGCGTTCATGAACACGAGCAATGCAGGCGAAACGTTCCTGCTTCGTACACTTCAGCCGATTATCGACAAGTCGAAGCAGTTCGTGGCGCAGGTGCAGCACGGAACAGATATTGGTACACGTCAGAGCTTCCTCTACGGTTTCGATTATCTGAATACTGATGCGCGGACCGAGGGCTCCATCAACGGGCGCAACGAAGACGATGACGGGATAAATGAGATTGGCGGTTATGTGCACTCGGTCACCCGTCTGCATCCGAAGTTCGAGCTCACCGCCGCTGCGCGCGTTGACAAGCACAGCCGGCTCGAGGATCCAGTTTTCTCCCCGCGTCTGGCGGCCGTTTTCAAGCCAGCCGAGAACCAGAACATCCGCTTCACCTACAACAGGGCATTTTCGACTCCGAGTGCGAACAACCTGTTCCTCGATCTCGAGGCGGCTCGCGTAGATGCCCCTGGTACGCAGACGAAACTCTATGGCGTGCGGGCTCTTGGAGTTCCCAGCGAAGGCGGGCTGAGATTCCGGCGTGATTGCCCCACGGGCATAGGCGGGCTGTGCATGCGAGTGACGCCTGCATTCGGCGGGAACCCGGCGAACTTCGTTCCCGCTGATGCTTCGACGATGTATCCAGCATTGATTGCAGGCAATGCCGCGGCGATCCGCGCGGGTCTCACGGGCGCGTTCGTCCAGGCTGGACTACCCCCAGATGCCGCAGCTGGCCAAGCCGCTGCGATCGTTGGCTTCCTTGGGTCATTGCGCCCGACGTCTGCTCAGGTGCCGACAACGCTGCGCCTGCTCAACACAGCAACCAGGTCGTTCGGCGACGCTGTGGATCCCGCGGCACTGAACGACGTTGCTCCGATCAAGCCGACTACGAACACCACCTTCGAGGTTGGGTACAAGGGCATTCTGGGCGGCCGTTTGCAGCTCTCGCTGGATGCATGGACGGAGAAGAGAAAGGACTTTGTCGGACCGCTCATTCTCGAGACGCCGAACGCTTTCATGAATGGCCCGGCACTCAATGCTTATCTCACGGCCGCGCTTGGTAACATCGCGGCGCTCACAGCGCCGCAGCGTGCGCAGATTGCCGGGCTCGTCAGCGGAAGTCTCGCGGGGGCGCCGGTCGGTGTCGTCAACTTCGACAATTCGCTCTCGTCTGGAAGTGACATCATCGTCACGTATCGCAACTTTGGTGAGCTCGACGTGTGGGGCAGTGACATCGGCGCCGAGTTGCTTCTCGATCGCGGGTTCTCGGTCGAGGGGACATTCTCGTACGTCAACAAGGACTTCTTCCCGAAAGAAGAAGTAGGCGGCGTACAGGACATCTCGCTGAACGCGCCTGGCAAGAAGGGCTCGGCAGCGATCAGGTATCGCAATGAGAGCAACGGGTTGTCCGGCGAGCTTCGCGGCCGCCATGTTTCAGGGTTCCCGGTTTTCTCCTTCATCAACGGAAACATCGGCACGTACAATCTTCTTGACGCGGGCTTCTCTATTCGCCCTGCGTTCATGAGCGGCGCCATGTTCTCGGTATTCGGAACCAACCTGCTCAACAACAAGCACGTCGAGTTTGTCGGCGGTGGCGAGATCGGAAGACTGATCATGACACGCCTGCAGGTGACGTTCTAGAAAAACGGACAAGGCGAGCGGCGACGAATTGAGCTCTGGTTTGTCGCTGCTCGCAGTCGCGTCCGGGCGCCCACTCGTATGAACATCCTCATCGAGCGCGGCGCCCGGATCGTTGTCGGGCATCGGGGAAACCGTGCTCACGCTCCTGAAAATACGATCGAGTCATTTGCGCAGGCGGTCAGCCTGGGCGTTGATGCAATCGAGTTCGACGTTCACCTGAGCGCCGACGGAATACCGGTGGTTCACCATGATCCGACGATCATGAGAACCACCGACGGCACCGGCGAGATTGCCCGCATCAACTTCGCTGACCTGCGGCGAGTTGACGCAGGTGCACGCTTCACGAAGGACGGTGGGAAGTCCTTTCCCTATCGCGGGGCAGGGCATCGCATTCCGAGATTCGAGGAAGTCGTCGAAGCGTTCCCGAACATTCCGCTTCTCGTCGAGATCAAGGCACCGCTCGCGGCCACCGGTGTGCTGAATATCCTCAAGCAGCGCAAGTCGACCGAGCGAGTGTTGGTCGATTCATTTCGTCCAGAGGCGCTAAGGGTGTTCGCCGGCTCCGGTGTCGCGCTGGGCGCGTCCCGTGATGGAATCACGAGGATTCTTCGCGAAAGCCTGGGTGGCCGCGCGGCCGCCCCCGTGGGATTCCGCGCATTGTGCACGCCGTTGTCGTATTACGGTGTACCGCTCCCGGTGCGTCGCTTTGCAAGAGTTTCCGCGAAGTACGACGTGCGCGTCCATGTGTGGACTGTGAATGACACGCGCGTTGCACGCGATCTGTGGCTTGCCGGAATCAACGGAATCGTCAGCGACGACCCCGGCTCGATGATCAAGCTGCGGCAGTCGATGCCGGTCGTGTAGCGGCGGACTTGATCAAACGACGGAACTACGGAAACAAAAGCGGGGAGTTAAATCGAGAACTGCTGAGTTACATGAGTGATCGCGCGCCAGTGCACACTTATTTCAACCTGACGCATCCACTCGTTTTTGGGGGAACGGCGGAACCCTTTTGTTTCTGTAGTTACTAGTGTGCCCGCGCCTTGGAAGCAGGACGCGCAACGGGGGCACCGAGGGCGCTAGTCGCTACGGTTTCAGGATGAACCCGCTTACCATCGCGGCGGACAACGTACGCTTCCATGGCGTAATACTCAGGGAGCCCAAGGCGATCGACAACGGCAGCAGTGTTGGTATTGCGCTCGGATACCCGCTGCCAGAATTCCCGGTCGTCCTGACCTGGGAACGGGGCGCGATCCTTCTGGCTCTGATGCTTGAAGATTGCGAGTATCTTGCACCTCAGCTCGTCTTCCGACAGCGGCACCAGCACGTCGGCTTCCGCCACACTCCATTCCTGCCACGCGCCGCGGTAATACCAGATGTCCGGCTGATCGCCGGAGTACTGGAGAAGGGCCGCCTCGACTGTCTCGAGACACATGCGGTGCGTACCGTGCGGGTCCGAGAGATCGCCGGCGACGAATATCAGTGTCGGCCTGTGCTCTTCCAGAAGCTCGAGCGTAATCCGGATGTCCTCCGGCCCGATCGGATCCTTGCGGATCTTGCCGGTCTGATAGAACGGCAGGTTGAGAAAGCGCGCCTGTTCGCGATTCATGCCGAATGTTTCGATCCCGGATACCGCTTCGGCCTCGCGTATCCCGCGCTTGATGGTCTGCACGTCTGAAGTGTCGACCTGTCCTGGAGCTTTCGTCTCCAGGAACTTCTCCACTGTGTCGATGAGCGCGCGCGTATTCGAGTCGGCTTTGGCGAAATCCCGATCGAAGCGTCGCAGGAAATCGACATAGCGACGAACTTCGTGATCGAAGACGGCGATATTGCCCGACGTCTGATAGGCGACGATGATGTCGTTGTTGTTCTGGTGCAGCTTGTTGAGAATACCTCCCATCGAGATCACGTCATCGTCAGGGTGCGGCGAGAAGACGATGATGTTGCGACCTGTCGGCAGCTTGCTCTTCCCGCGCACCTTGGAGATCAAGGCATTGAAGACTTCGCCATTGAGTGGACCCGCCTCCTGGTAGCGAGCGAGCAGTGAGCTCAGGTGGTTCTCGCGATAGTCGAGGCTGTCGAGCTTGAGAATGGACTTGTGCGTGACGCTGCTCAGCCAGATGACAGCTGCGATCTCGAGGTCGCGATTCCACTCGACCTCTCCGACGATCCACGGGGTTTGTACACGCGTCAGCTCGGCTGATGCGGCAGGGTCGACGTAGAACACTGCGTTGCGGTGACCCTGCAGATACGTCGCTGCAACATCGGGCGCAGGTTCTCCTTCGACCGAGCGGCGAATGATTGCAGCCTTGTGCTCACCGGTTGCAATGAGGGCGACCTCGCGGGCTTCCATGATCGTCGCCACGCCCATTGTGATCGCCTCGGTCGGCACATTGTCCTCGCCGAAAAAGTCGGCGGCCGCATCCCGGCGGGTAACTGTGTCGAGCGCGATTACGCGGGTGCGTGAGTCGATGCCAGAACCAGGTTCATTGAATCCGATGTGGCCTGTCTTGCCAATGCCAAGTATCTGGAGATCGATACCGCCAGCGTCGCGAATTGCCTGCTCATATGCCGCCGTGTGCGCGTTCAGTGCATCGCGCGACACAGCGCCGTCGGGGATGTGCACGTTCTCAGGCTTGATGTCGATGTGGTCGAAGAGATTCTCCCACATGTAGCGGTAATAGCTGTGGATGCTGTCCGGCCGCATCGGATAATACTCATCGAGGTTGAAAGTCACGACGTCGGCGAAGGTCAGGCCCTCGTTCCGGTGCATTCGAATCAGCTCCCGGTAAACCCCGATTGGCGTGCTTCCTGTCGCCAGGCCGAGCACCGGCGTCTTCCCAGCCGCGCGGCGCTCTGCGATGACGGCGACGATCCTGTGCGCGACGACCTTCGCAATGTCATCGTATTCGGCGATGACAACCGGGACTCTTTCTCTTACCTGCGCGTTCAACGCGATGCCTCCCAATTGATCAATGGTGCGTCGACTATGGCCGACTGCGCTGCGTCGCCAACTGCGCGCCTGAGCGGTACGTGGCGCTGGTTATCCCGGCTTGGGTTGACGCGGTTCGTAAGAAGGATGACGAAAAGACCACGCTCGGGATCGATCCAGATCGACGTACCGGTGAACCCGGTGTGTCCAAAACTGCGTGATGAGAAATACCGTCCGGAACTGGACCCCTTCGACGGCGTGTCCCACCCCAGCGCGCGGCTCGACGTGCGCGACTGCGGAGCAGTCCAGCGCGCCAGGGTCTCCGGCTTGACGATTCTGACGCCATTGTATTCGCCACCATTCAGCAACATCTGCGCGAACACAGTCAAATCCGACAGAGACGAGAACAATCCTGCATGGCCCGCCACGCCACCCATGGCATTCGCATTCTCGTCGTGAACCTTTCCCACCACGAGGCCACCGCGCGCAGAGTCGATCTCCGTAGGCGCCACGCGCTGGCGATATGATGCGCTGTCCGGACTGAACATTGTGCTCGCCATTCCGAGCGGCGCGAAAATCTTTTCAGTGGTAAAACGATCGAGTGGCTGGCCGGAGAGACTCTCGATGATGAGCTGCATGAGGATCAAATCCCAGTCGCTATACACGGTCGTCGTACCCGGTACGGACCGCAACGGACGTGAGTTGATTTTCGTCAGATACTCGTCGCGCCCCTTCGTGTCGCGATAGAGCGCTGCGAACGCCTCCAAGCCGCCCTTGTGCTCGATGAGCATGCGCACCGTGATCGCCGCTTTATCCGGAGCATTGAAGCCGGGAAGGTAGCTCGCGACTGTCCGGTCGAGATCGAGCAGGCCTTGCTCCTCGAGAATCATCGCGGCAGTGGTCGTGGCTATGACTTTAGTCAGCGAAGCCATGTCATAGATGGAGTTCTCGTCGACCATCGCCGACGTCGCCGCCGTGTCGAGACGGCCGTATCCCTTGATGTGCACGAGGCGCCCGTAACGCCCAATGGCAAGCGAGCCACCCGGCGCAGCTTTTTCCGCAAGCGCGGTGGTCATCAGGGAGTCGAGCGTTGAGCCCAGGTCATTTCGCATCCCGGCGTCCGACGGCGATGTTCTCGTGAGTGTCGGTAGTGTCTGCATGCGAATGGGGACCGGGACCAGGGAAGAGGGGGCCATACAGCCCGCAACGATGACGGCCGCGCCTGCGAAAATTGCTCGTTTCATCGGGCTGCTGCCGGTCGAGTTGCGGAGCGGTCAATTCCAGCGCCGGTAGTGAACCACGGTGGTATCGAAATCGGCAACCTTCCTCCGATCCCGCTGTACCCGAGGAGAGCAGACGCTGCAGCGCGTTGGGAGACGGGTGCGCCTCCCCATGCGAGCATATAGGTCGGAACCGAAGGGTAGGCGCTCACGAGGTAAGGACTCCCGAACGACACGGCTATGACCTTCTTCCCGGACGCCGCGAGCTCCTCGATGAATCTGGGAAACCCTCCCTCGGTCGAAATCACTCCGCGACCATCTCGTGGAAATACGTACGCCGACGCTATGATCACTTCCGCCGAGTCGAGGCGTGCCCTGAGCGCAGCAAGCTCGATGTCATTCGTGCGACTGTCCACAGTTGCGGACGCGACTTCGTGGCCGCCAGCCCGCAGCTCCTGGTTGAACACACGCCCCGCAACGAGGTCGCCGCCATCGGCATACGTGATCACGAACAGCTTCTTCTTCTCCGCTGACAACGGCACCAGGCTCTGATTATCCCTCGCAAGTGTGATGGACTTCTCGGCGACCTCACGTGCAACCGCCGATCGCGCAGGAACATTTACTATAGTATCGACAGCCTCGAGGTCTACGAGCCGGCCGCTCCTCAGTCCCGCCTGTGCCTTGGCACGCAGCACCCGGCGCACCGATTGATCGATACGACCCTGGCTGAGTCTGCCTGAGACCACTGCCGCTGTCACTGTATTGATGGCTTCGGTGACGTTCCGCGGCATCAGCAGGATGTCGGCTCCGGCTTCGACGGCCAGCACGAGCGGCTCAGTTGCGCCGTAGCGGTTTGCCACACCACCCATCGTCATCGCATCGGTAACGAGGAGTCCGGAGAACTTCATCTCCCCGCGCAGCACGTCGGTCATGAAGTAGCGCGACAATGTGGCCGGCGGTGCGCTGTCACCGAGCACGCCTGTGACTGCGATGTGCGCGGTCATGATGGCATCGATACCATTGCCCACCGCGGTACGGAAGGGTGGCAGGTCAACAGCATCGAGGTGCTGCCGGTTGGATTTTATTGTTGGAAGGCCGATATGCGAATCGGTTTCCGTATCTCCGTGACCTGGAAAATGTTTGCCGGTCGTCATGAGTCCTTCCTCCCGCGCGCCGCGTATGTAGGCAGAGGCGAGCTGAGAGACGAGCGCGGGATCTTCTCCAAAGGACCGCGTATTGATGATCGGGTTCAATGGATTGGCATTGACATCGAGCACCGGCCCGAAGGTCATGTGGACGCCGACTGCGCGCGCCTCGGCGCCGAGCACGCGCCCAAGCTTGTATGCGAGGTCGGCAGACCGCGCAGCGCCCAGAGCCATGACTGGCGGAAAGACTGTGCCTCCTCCCTGCGGAAGCAATGACGGCAATGCATACGATCCGCCGAGTCGCATGCCCGTGCCGTTCTCCATGTCTGACGTAATTAGCAGCGGTACGCCAGCAAGTCGCTGCATGTGGTTGAGTTTCGCGGCATAGCTGTGCGGCAGACCCATCGAGAGAATCAGGCCGCCAACCTTGTCGTCCTCGACCCAGGCGCGGACCTGCTCGTACTCCGGTGACCCAACTGCCGCGTATTCTCCCGGGACCCAGGGCATGACGAGTTGAGCCACACGCTCACGCGGGCTGAGTGAGGCCAGAATGGTTTCTATCCACGCCGAATCCTGCGGGCTGAGCGGAGCCGATGCACCAGGCGTTGCAGGGCCGAGTATCCTCGTCGCCGAGGGATCCGCCGATGGCGAGATCGTTCGCGCCGCCGGCGTTGTGCAACCGGACAGAATAACGATGAATAAAAGTGCGTTTCGGGTGTTCAAGTCAGCGGGTCGGCGGCGAGTCGGGAGGCATGCGGAACGAAGCCGCGCATCCTCTGAGGAGTAATGCCTTTGTTTTTTCAACGTACGACTTCAATAAATGAGTGTCAATGAAATGAATATTTATGAGACGTGTCACGCATTTAGCTTGACGAGCCGCACTACCGATGGCAAACTAGTGTCGCGAATGTCGAAAAAGTTGTCCCCGCCACCGCTCTCCAGGAGTACGGTAATGCCGAGTATTGTACGCATTTCCAGACTGCTTGCGCGCGCGATCGCCGTCATGGCAATCCTGGTTGTTCCGTTTGGAACTGCCTACGCACAAAGCAATGGAACTATCAGAGGCCGCGTGATGGACGCAAACAGCCAGCGTCCGATCGCCGAAGCACAAGTGAACATCAGCGGTACAAGCGTTGGTGCTCTCACGAACTCGAACGGCGACTACGTGATAACGAGTGCGCCTTCGGGTCAGCGCGAAGTTGTCGCGCGTCGCCTCGGATACGGGCGCCAGACGCGTACCGTAACGATTGGAGCGGGGGCCGAGACGCGCGTGGACTTCGCGATGTCAGTATCGGCGACGCAACTCGAACAGATGGTCGTAACCGGGACGGGCGGATCAGCGGAAAGAAAGACACTCGGCAATTCGATTACGACACTTGACGTCGCGGAGCTGACATCGAAAGCGTCGATCATGAACGTTACTGAAGTTCTTCAGTCGAAGACTCCAGGGGTGACGATTCTTCCGGGATCGGGTGCTCCCGGTACAGCGGGCGAAATACGGATTCGCGGAGCCAGCTCGCTCAGCGGGTACAAGCCGGTGGTGTTCATCGATGGAATCCGTTTCAGCATCGACACGCTCGGCGGTTTCGCGGCGACGGGCGCCGGTACGGGCGGATTGGCGCAGTCGTCACAGGTGACGTCAGCGCTCAACAGCCTCAACCCGAACGACATCGAGTCGATTGAAGTCATCAAGGGACCAGCCGCCGCGACTCTTTACGGAGCAGATGCTGCGAACGGTGTAATTCAGATCATCACGAAGAAGGGAGCGCGCGGCCAGCAGAGCATGCAGTGGAGCATTAAGGCCGAGCGTGGTACGAACGAGTACTACTACATGCCTGAGGACAACTACACGTTCTGCGACTTTACGAAGGATACGGCAACCGCACTGGTGGACAATGTGCGTGTGCCGCGTTGGCCGGGTTGCAAGACGGCGGGGATTGGCTCGGTTATCACCGGGAATCCGCTGCGCGATGATCCGCGTGCAACGCGTAAGGGAAACCTTTCCCGCCTGTCACTCAGCACACGTGGTGGCGGTGACCGTTACCAGTTCTATGTTGCAGGCGATCGTGACACAGAGCAGGGCTTCTTCTATACCAGCGACAACAATCGCACGTCGATCAGGTCGAACTTCGGTTACACGCCAAACGACAAGCTGAACGTCGCTCTGAACATGAACTTCCAGGAAGGCCGGATTCGTCTCCCGATTCAGGACGAGTCGCCCAACAGCATTCTGCTGAGCGCTCGTCGCGGACTTCCTGGTCAGGTATCGCAGCGCGGACCGGGGAACGAAGGATGGAGCACGGTTTCGCCGGACGGGTCGAACAGGTACCAGAACTACACTGACACGGACCGCTACACTCTTGGCGGTACGTTCAACTACAGCCCGCGGAGCTGGTTCCAGAACCGCCTCACGATGGGTGTCGACAACAACGTATCGCAGGCTCAGTTGCTGTTCCTCCCCGGTATCGTCGACATCAACCAGGATGCTGATGCCGCGTCAGGAGCGAACTTCCGCAGGACGTCGACGCGAAGGGTGGTAACCGTCGACTACTCGGGAACGCTGCTGTGGGATCCGACGTCGAGCATCAAGTCAACCACGACCTTCGGCTCTCAGGTTGTTGCTGACAAGGGAACGCTGCTCGGTGCGAATGGAATCGGTATTGGCGCGCCGGACGTCACCCTCGTGAATCTTCTCCAGCGCTCGCTTGGTTCCGAGAGCTATTCCGAGAACAACAACGTCGGGTACTATGTGCAGGAACAGGTCGGGTTGAACGACCGACTCTTCCTGACTGCCGCAGTACGCGCGGATGATCACTCGTCATTCGGAACGGATTTCGATCTGATCGTTTATCCCAAGCTGTCGTTGTCGTACGTGGTGTCGGATGAACCATCGGCGAAGAATTTCCTCAACAACGCTGGTATCACTTCTCTCAAGCTTCGCACCGCATGGGGCAAGGCTGGCCGGTCTCCGAGTGCATACTCGGCACCGCAGACGTATACGATCGACCGTGTCGTGCTTGGCACGACAGTGGCCTCGGCCCTACGCACCCTTCAGATCGGAAATCCGGACCTTAAGCCTGAGACGGGATCCGAAGTGGAGCTCGGCTTCGACATGGGTCTCTTCCAGGAGCGCCTCGGGGTCGACTTCACGTACTACAACAAGAAGACGACCGATATGCTGCAGTCCATCGGCGTAGCGCCGTCTCTCGGATTCTTAGGCAGCAAGTTGACCAACCTCGGTGAGGTCAGCAACAAGGGTCTCGAGGTTGCGTTGTTCGGACGCCCGTTGCAGACGCGGAACTTCGATTGGGACACGAGGATCACTTACTCGGCCAACAAGAACAGGCTCGAGTCGTTCGGCATCGAGGGCAGGGTCTCTGAAACTCCGACGGGCCAGGCTTACGGCTCAGCGCAGCAGCATCGCGAAGGTTACCCGCTCGGAGGCTACTGGATTCTCCCCGCGCGTCGCGACGAGAATGGAGTGGCGCTCACGACCCCTGCCGGTGCGGCAATCTTTGCCGTAGGCGATACTGCACGCCGATATGTCGGACCTTCCGCACCGACTCGTGAAATTGGATTCTCGAATACGTTCACGCTGCTTCGCAACTTCCGCCTGTACGCGCTTCTGGATTACAAGGGTGGGCACTACCTCTACAACTTCCAGGAAAAGAATCGCTGCCAGAGTAACGACAATTGCCTGGCCAACATGGACGTGAGGGCTCGGCAGCCACAAACGGCAGCGGATACCGTGCTGGCGAAAGAACTGGCCGTACGGCGTAATGCCGGTATCGATTACATATGGATTCAAAAGGCTGATTTCACCAAGCTTCGCGAGCTGTCACTGACGTACGATGCGCCCGCCTCGCTCACGCGTTTCATCGGGGGCAGAGGAGCGAGCGTGACGCTCTCGGGGCGAAACCTGGCGATCTGGTCGGATTACCCGGGTGCCGATCCCGAAGTCAGCTCGTACGGTGGAAGAAACTTCGTACGAGTTGATTCCTACGCTTCGCCCGCGGCCCGGAGATTCTCGGCCTCGATCAACCTACAGTACTGATGCGGAGCAATGACATCATGACGCATATAATGAAGTACCGCGGAATTAACGGACGCCTGTTGAAGGTCGCGGCGATAGCGGCCTCGATGACCGCAATGGCGGGGTGCAGCGACTTCCTCGTCGCGGAAAATCCGGGAGCAGTCGAAGAGCCCGATGTGAACAACATCGCCTACGTCAATCTCCTCGCAAACGCCCCGATTTTCGGGTTTCAATCATCGTACGATGACCTGACGTGGTGGAATGGGCAGTTCACTGACGAGATAACGAATAACAACGCCGGCAACCCGTTCGCAGAAGAGGGTCAGATCGACCGTCGCGAGCTGTATGCAGATATGACCTATATACCGGCGTTCATCTATTCACCGATGCAGCGTGCGCGTTATCTGGCCGAAGACGCAACACGCCGGCTCGAGATACTGATGCCTGATTCGGCGGCGAGTGACCTGCGGGTCGCACGAGCTTACGCATTCGCGGGTTATTCGTACGTGGCTTTGGGCGAAAGCTTCTGCGTCACGCCAATCGATCTCGGTGTGCCGAAGTCGCCTGAGGAAATGTTCACTGATGCCGTGACGCGCTTCCAGACTGCGATTACCGTTGCGACGGCGTACAAAGCGAAGGTTCAGGCGCGGACGCCACTGGTTGCAGCGGCAGTAGCCGGCGCGGACTCTGTAATCAATCTTGCGCGCGTCGGTGCGGCCAGGGCGGCACTCGGCAAGAACGACAAGACTGCTGCAGCAGCATTCGCGTCACAGGTCCCAGCGACCTTCGAGTACAACCTGTGGTACGGCTCTGCTAATGCGAGCGAATGGCACCGCTTCTACAACCGTGTTGGTGCGGGTGCGACGAGTGGATGGATGAGGTCCACGCCGTTCGATGCGATGGTGACCGATCCAAGAATCCCGCGAATTCTTGCGGCGACGTCAACTGCTAGGGCGGGCGTTCCACTCTCGCCCCTCATGTATACCAGCTATAACGGGCTGGCAGCTGGCGCAGGAGGTGTCCCGGTTGCCGATATGGGTCACAAACTCGCTACCGGACTCGAGGCACGCTACATCGTTGCGGAAGTCAACGGGCCGACTGCTGCAACGCTGGCGTTCGTAAATGAACGCCGGGCGGTTGGTCAGCAGACTCCGGTTACCCTCACGGGCACTGCGCTCATGGCCGAGCTTCGTGACCAGCGCGCGCGTGATTTCTATCTTGCCGGCCACCGCCTCGGCGATCTGCGCCGGTACCTGAGATACGACAACATCAATCTGTTCCCGACGGGCCCGTATCCTGGCAGCACGACGGGCCAGGTCTATGACCCGACCATCACTTGCTGGCCGCTACCAACAGTCGAGGTCAACGAAAACCCCAACATCTAGGGGCAGGCGCGACCCGGGGGATATTGTCCCCGGGAGACCTCGCAGGAGCAAAAATGAAATGTCAGCTGGTGGAGGCGCATGACGCCTCCGCCACCTGACATTTTCAGTTCATGCGTGATTTGCATGTCAGGGGGGAGGTTGCGGCTTGCTGGTTGCGTGAATGACGGGTAGCGTTCGTGAATCGAGCGGGGGTTTGACCGTTCAAGCGTGTTCCGTGTAGTACAATGTTGTCCCTTCGGTCGTCCGTCTCCTCAAATGACAGGAACAGCCCCCAGCATGCGTAAGTCAGCCGTCGCGTTGTATGCATTGTGTCTAGTTGCCGCGTGCAAGGGCACCGATATCAACGATCCAGCCGTGACGACCACGGTACTGATTTCTTCAAGTCCGACAGTGATTGCAGTTGGAGAAACCGCGCAGGCAAGTGCGGTGGTGAAGGATCAGGACGGAAACTCGCTATCGGGGAAATCAATCGCCTGGTCGAGCCTCAACCAGAGTATTGCGACCGTGACGGCAGCCGGGGTGATTCGCGGAGTGGCGCCCGGGAATGCGACGATTCAGGGAATAGTCGACGGAATTACTGGAACAGCGTCAATTCAGGTTGTCCCTGTTTCAGCGGTATGCGTTGACGGCCCTGTAGTGCTGGACCTCGCGCCGGGCCAGGTGCGCGTGCTCAGCGTGCTCGAGAGCAAGGGATGCATAAGGATAGCGAGGCAAACTGCCGCCTCGCAGTACACAGTGATCACTGCAAACACCAACTCGCTGCCCGATGCGTTGCCCTCGTACGCTCTCAGGTCTGATACCGGAGAGGTCGTGCCATCGACTGCGCTTCTCGCGAGCGCGGGTCGAGTCGTGTCATCACTGGCGGTGGCGCAACCGAACCCGATGCTGGACCTTCAGACCGGATTCGAGAACAGGCTGCGCGCTATCGAACGCAGGGATCTCGATCTTTCATCGGCGCAGCGCGCGTTCTCGCAGGGGTCGCTTCAGCGCGGCCCGCGTTATTCGGTGAGCACTGCCGCCGCAGTGGTTGGTGAAAAGACGCAATTCAAGGTGCCGAAGTCCTGCACTGACTTCAGTACAATTACTGCTACGGTTCGGAATATCAGCACGAGAGCGATCATCTACACCGACGACGCGGCGCCGTCCGGCGGGTTCAATGCCACCGAGCTTCAGGAGATTGCAACCGAGTTCGACAATCTCATTTATCCGACTGACGTCGATTACTTCGGAACGCCGCTCGATCTCGATAACAACACGCGCATCATCATTCTGTATACTCCTGAGGTGAACAAGCTGACACCTTCGGGGAATCCGGCTGGCTTCGTGGGAGGATTCTTCTTTGCCGGTGACCTTTTCCCCGCGGCATCGTGTCCGCAAACGAACCGGGCCGAGGTGTTCTATGTTCTCGCTCCGGATCCAGACGGCGCAGTCAACGGAAACAAGCGGACCACAGCTGACGTTCGGCAGGGAACCCGGGGAACGATTGCGCATGAATTCCAGCATATGATCAATGCGTCGGAGCGGATTCGGCATCCGGTTACCACCGAGCTGGAGTCCATATGGCTCGACGAAGCGTTGGCGCATTTCGCCGAGGATCTCAACGGCCGCGTGCTGCGTGGGTTGAACGAAACTGGCAACTACACCTTCGAGCAGCTCACGACCAACGGGACTCAGGTCAACGACTTCAACGCATTTTTCTTCCAGAACTTTGCGCGGCTTGGGCGATACTTTCAGAATCCCGGGCCCAACGCTCCGACGAGTATGCTAGCTGACAGCTCGCTTGCCGTTCGCGGAGCGGCATGGTCATTCCTGAGGTATGCTGCTGATCATCATGCGCCTGGTAATGACGTGAAAGCGTTCATTCGATCACTTGTCCCCGGGCCTGACACCGGAGTGGTGAATCTTCTCAGCAAAGCGGGCAACGTGTCATTCGACTCGCTTGCGACCGGCTGGATGGTGGCCAACACTGCCGACGATGCGGACATCCCGGGACTTGCGGCGAAGTACACGTATCGCACGTACAACATGCGGAGCAATGTGGCGCGAGTGAATACGCCGACGCAGGTCTATCCCCTGGTGGTGACCCCGATTACCACGGCGAGCTTTGCTGCGAATCCGTTACAGGCGAAGTCGGCTTCGGCTAACTATTTCCGGTTCTCCAGGGCGGCAGGCGCCCCGGCAAGATTATTCAGGATGACGAATACCGATCTGGCGACTGCCGCGACGTTCAGCGGGGCTCACTTCATCGTGATAAGAACGCAGTAATGTTACTGATAGCTCAACACTGACCGACTAACTCAGAACTGAGCGGTTAACTCGAAGCTCAGGACTTTATCTCGCGACTCGGAACTGGTCTGCCCGGAAAGTCGCGAGTTGCAAGATGAAGTGCTGAGTTCTCAGTTTGCAAACCAGTGTCGAGTTTGCAAACCAGTCGCGAGTTAGCTTGGAGGGTTGGCTACTTACGTATAGTGTCGCGGTGTCCCTGCGAGTCCATTGTGCCGATGGGTCCGTAGGCGCTATCCCGCTCTCTCCGTTCAGCCGGAGGATCCTGCCCGAAACCACCAGAGTTCTTCCTCGTCTCCCCGGTGAGGTTGCCGCTCGCGTCAGGTGGCGGGTAGCCTGGCATCGTATCCGTCTGGGGACTGGCACTCGGGTTGTCGTCAGTGCGGACCGCTGCGCTGTCTGACGCCGCGGTGCTATCGGCCGTTGCTGCATTCTTACCAGAGCACGCCGTGGTGAGAACCAGCGCTGCTGCGAAGAAAGATCTCATTGTCTCTGCACCCTCTCTACGCGACCATCCGGCCGCATGGTGAACACAGGTCTCTTCATTTCCTCCCACGCGTGTGGCGACTCCGAAAGCGAACGCAGCAACGCAGATGAAGATTGAGTCGGCACAGTGTATTGATCCGCGGCGTTTGGATTGGTGACATACCCCACGTCACCGAGTGACTGGATGCTCATCACGCTAAGTGGATTTGACTGTCCGACAAATCCCGTCATCAACTCGTTCCCAAAAACGCTCTCCCTCCAATGGCTGTCGGCGGTACCGGGACCTGCGGGGGTCCCTTCGACGGGCACGCTGCCGGGGCAGACCGCCGCGCCTCCGACGCTGATACAGCCGGCCACTCCCAGCGCGCCAGTGTAGCGTGGGTCAGTTGTGCCCGCGCCTGTCAGCAGGTTGTACTGTTGCCACAAGGTCCCGATGCCGATGACATGCAGCATCTCATGCTGTATGACATCGCGCAGCCTTGCCTGGTCGATGAGCGTCTGAACATCGGCGCTGTCGAACTGCATTACACCCACAATGGTCTGGCGTCCCACCGACCTGATAAAACAGGGTCCGGCGCGCGCCAGGACCCTGCCCGGGCCGTCGATGACTGCGACTGATGCGTAGATCACGATATCGTCGACTACCCCCGAAAGGGTTTCACCAGGCACCCCGCAATCTGTGAGATCTTGTCCAGCACCGGTGCTGACGTCCTGCAGATCCCCGGTCACGCTTCCCCTGATTCGTGCCGCAGCGGCAGTGAACGCCGCCGATGCAGCTGCTGGCATAGCGGGGCCAACGAACCGTAGATCGATTCCGTAATCCGTAACGATTATCGCCGACGTCGTCGCCGTGAATGACCCAGAGGTTGCGCGAAGCGTCTGAGGTACAGCGCTCGTTCCTAGACGCCACTGCGGCGCCGCGGCCTCTCCTGATGCGTCGGTCACGACGATTGAATCGGATAGCGACCCGCCGCCGTCGACTACCGAAAAGCGGACATCGACACCTGGGACACCCTTGCCAAACTGATCCTTAACCTGAACGACAGGCGCAATCGGGACAACAGTGCCTGCTAGAGCTGACTGATCCTGACCGCGGACGAAAACCAGGGATGCCGGCACTGGTGGAGCCGTCGACTCACCACACGCTGTCGCAACAAGTGAGATGAGAAAAAGCCGGCGGACTATCTGACGTTTCCAGGGGAGCATTCGGTACCGGTGCCGGGACTTAGAACAATATGACAATGAACGTTTCGGGTGGGACGAATTTCGTGTCTGAGTTACCAGAACCCTGCCGCCGCTCACGCAGAGTTGTCATCCTTCTCGTAAGGCGGACATTGGTGTCTCCCGGAAAACGTCCCTTCCGGCGAGCAACCCTATCGCAATGGTCAACGCAAGCATCGCACCCGCTATGAGGAACGCGGGAACCAACGCAGGCGTGAACTCTGCCTCGAATACGTAGTGCGTCAGTGCCCAGCCGCCGCCGATTGCGAGCACCATTCCTGTTAGGCTCCCCAGCAGACCAAGCAATGCATACTCCGCAAGGAGAATACGCATTATCTGACCACGGGTGGCGCCGAGTGTCTTGAGAAGGACGCCCTCGCGAATCCTGTCACGGCGAGTTGCGGCGACAGCACTGAAGAGCACTGGAATTCCCATTGCAAGGCTGAAGAGCGCCATGAAGCGCACAGCAGTCGAGACCTTCGTGACAATTCGCTCGATGGTTTCCCTGATTAGCGAGAGGTCGACGCTCGACACGTTCGGATAGCGCAGAACGATATCGCGCTGCAATGCAGAAACGACAGGATTGCCTTCAACGCTGGCGAGAATCACATGCTGCTTCGGCGCACTGCGCATCGTCGGTGGTGAGAACACAGCAAAGAAGTTTGGCTCGAACCGCGCCCATGTGACCTCCCTCAAGCTCGTCAAGCGGGTCGGGATCTCAACCCCCTGAACGTTCCAGGTTATGACGTCACCGAGTTTGACGTTGAGCTCACCTGCAACCTCCTTCTCGAGCGAAACCTCCCCGGTATCGCTATCACTGCTCAACGCGGAAGCGCCAAACCATTTTCCGTCCACGAGCTTTTCGCCCGACGTCACTTTGTCCCGATATGTAGATCGGTACTCCCGCCGCAACGCCCATGACGGACGTCCCGCGGGTTGGCCCGGCCCGCCGCGCCGCCGCGCATCGGCAGCCTTCTCGGCGGAATCCGCAACGGCACCACCGCGCGCTCGCGCCAGTGAATCTGCCGCTCGTCGCACTCGTTCCTGAGCGACGATATCCTCAGAGCGACGGCCGTTGATCTCGGCGATCCGCATCGTGACCACCGGCGCAGTCTGCAGAACGCGGCCACGACTGCGCACGAGCGAATCGACGCCTGCGAACTGATCATCCTGAATGTCGAAAAAAACCAGGTTTGCTTCAGAGCCTGCCGCGCTTATCTCGAAGCGATTCAGCAGGTTCGACTGCACGAGGTAGAGCGTCGTGATAAGGAATGCGCCGAAGCCGAGGGAAAGGATTACCGACTGCGTCTGATTCGCCGGCCGGTACAGGTTTGCCACTCCTTGTCTCACGACGTAGGGCCAGCGCTGCCGTAACGTCTTCCGCGCGACCCACGAAAGGAAAATCGCGCTCAACGTGAGTATGCCGAGCACACCTAATGTGGCGGCGCTGATCCACAGTCCCTGCTGTATTTCCGACGACCTGAGTACGGTTATCGCTACCACGCTCGCCACGAGCGCGACGTTTACCAGCACGCGGGGGACATCGTTCCACCGCATGCGCAGAATCTCCGAGTCCGCATCGCGCCTCAGTGTCTGGAGCGGTGACACATTTCTGAGCGCGAGCAGCGGGCGTAGCGAAAAGATCAGGGCGATCCATCCACCTACCAGGATGCCGGTAACGATCGCGCGCGGTTCGAGAGTGACCTTTACGTCGACGGGTAGAAAATCGCCAAAGACCGATGGCAGCCCGAACTGGACCAGCACTCCGAGTGCTGCACCAGCTAGCGCGCCGATAAGGCCCATCGCAGCGGCCTGGGCAACATACATGGCAAGTACCTGCCCGCTCGATGCACCAAGGCATCTCAGGATCGCAACGGTGTCGATCTTCCGCGAAACGAACGCGCGCACTCCGCTTGCAACGCCCACTCCACCCAGCAAGAGTGCAACGAGCCCCACGATTCCGATGAACTCACTGAGCTCCTGAATTGCCTCGGTGGTGTTCTCTTCGCTCCGTGTGGCGGAAACGGCGCGGAGCTGGGTGCGATCGAGTGACGGGCGGAGCGAGATTACAATTTTCTGCGGGTCGCCGCCCGTCGGAATCCGCGCCAGCATGTCGTACTCGGCCGTGCTACCGAAGACGAGCAGCTGTGTTTCGGGAAGGTACCGCTCGGGGATGATGACTCTCGGCCCGATGATCTCGGCTACACCTGGTGAGCCCGGCACATCCTTCAGCACTCCTGCTATGACGAATCTGCCGAGCCCGAGTGAAAGAGTGTCACCGACGCGCGCGTTGAGCGACACGAGGAGAGATGGATCAACGAGGACGTTCGGGCCCGACTGGAGCGCGGCCAGTCCGTTGGCCGGCTCCGTGGTAATGACTCCATACAGTGGATAGTTCGACCCGACTGCGCGAACCTGAACGAGGCGTGTTCCGCCGCTGCGGGGGATGAGCGCCATCGAAGGGAAGGTCACGATTCGTGAATATTCCGCGCCGTATTTCACCTTCACGGAGTCGAGTATCGCCTGCTGTTCCGGTGAGAAGGGACGCCGCGAAGTAAACGAGATGTCGCCGCCAAGAAGCGCACGCGACTGTTCGCGAATGGACCGTGTGACATTCGCTGCGAACGAGTCGATTGCAACCAGCGCCGCTACCCCAAGCGATATCGCCGACATGTACAGCAGGAGGCGGCGGCGCGCACTTCTCGACTCCCGCCACGTAAGTCCTGCAAGCTGGCGGAGTGATGCGCGTTGCTGGAACTGCGGGGGCGTACCCGTCACGCGGCTGCCTCCGTGTCGCTTACGACTGCTCCATCAGCCAACCTTATCGTCCGCGCTGCACGCTGTGCGAGAACGCCGTCATGCGTGACGAGTACGATAGTCGAACCTTGTTCGCGATTGAGCGACTCGAGAAGGTCGAAAACGCGAACACCGGTGTTGGCGTCAAGGTTTCCGGTTGGTTCGTCGGCGAACAGGATGCGGGGTGCATTGGCGAAGGCCCGTGCGATCGCAACGCGCTGTTGTTCTCCACCGGAGAGCTGCATCGGGAAATGGTGGCCACGTTCTGCGAGCCCGACTCGCTGAAGGAGCTCGTCGGCGCGGGCCGCTGCACCGTCAATTCCCTGGAGCTCGAGCGGGACCTGGACATTCTCCCGCGCGGTAAGCGTTGGAATCAGCTGAAAGCTCTGGAACACGAACCCGACTTTTTCGCCACGTAGCTTGGCTCGCTGGTTCTCGTTCATGGCGGTCAGGTCGTGACCGTCGAGGATCACCTTGCCGCGTGTTGGTGTATCGAGTCCGGCGAGCAACCCAAGCAAAGTCGTCTTGCCACTGCCGGAAGGTCCGACGATTGCTACGAAGCCTCCCTGGGGGATCTCGAACGATACCCCCTTTAGTACGGCGATCTGGTGGTCGCCGCTCCTGTATTCGCGTGTAACTTCCCTTGCAATGAGCATTCGATATTTGTTGGTCTGGATGGTCCCGCTGATTCTTGCGACGGGTTGTGACGGTGGCCAGAAGTCGGATGAGTCCGCCTCGCAGACTAGTACGTCTGCCGACTCAATTGGGTTCTCTTCTGCGCCCTCTGCGTCTTCCTCTGCGCCCTCTGCCTTCCCCTCTGCGTCCTCTAGTCCAAAGGTAACCGTACTCTTCTTCGGAACGAGTCTCACGGCCGGCTATGGGCTTGACCCTGCGATTGCGTTTCCACGGCAGATCGAGGTCATGGCTGCGGATGGCGGAACGCCCATCGTTGCTGTGAATGCCGGGCTTTCAGGAGAGACCTCGGCCGGTGCGGCGCGGCGGATTGCCTGGGTAATGAAGCAGCCGGTTGACGTCGTCGTGATCGAGACCGGGGGCAATGATGCCTTACGTGCCCTTAACGCAGACTCGCTCAGGACCAACCTGAACGCGATTGTAAGGGAAGTCCGACGGGCGCAGCCAGAAGCCCGGATACTTCTCGCGGTAATGGAGGCTCCGCCTAATCTGGGCGTCGCGTATACGGCCAAATTCCGTAAGGCGTACGCCGATGTGGCTGGAGCGGAGGGCATTACCCTGATGCCGTTTCTGCTCGACGGCGTCGCAGGTCACGATGAGCTGAACCAGGCCGACGGTGTCCATCCAAATGAGAAGGGGGAGAGGGTCGTGGCCGCTAATGTCTGGAAGGCTTTGCGCCCGGTGGTGGAAGAGGTTTACCGGGGAAAAAATAGCGGTTAAATTTAAAGGCTAGCTCAAAAACTGACTAGACACTCGCGCCGAGTCCGGGCATCTCTAATGGAGGGGATGGGAAGGAAGCGGCGCTTCTCATTGGAATCGGTAAAATGGCATTTCCAGCAACTCAGATTCGCCGGGGCATGGTGCTTGTGTTCGAGGGCGATCCCTGCCGCGTCATAGAGTTTCGCCATCATACGCCCGGCAACCTCCGCGCGATGGTCCAGGCGAAGCTGAAGAACCTCCGGTCGGGCTCGAGCTTCGAGCATCGGTTCAGGGCGGCTGATACCGTCGAAAAAGCGTCGATGGAGACGCACGATCTCGAGTTTCTGTATCAGGGCGGCGACACGTTCCATTTCATGAATACCGAGAACTACGATCAGCTCGAGATGGACGAGGAGATGCTTGGCGACAATGCCCAGTGGATGCAGTCCGGCATGAAGATCCAGGCCGAGTATTACAATGGCAGGCCAATCGGAATTCAGCTGCCCAACTCAATGATTCTCGAGGTCGTGGATACTTCGGCGGTGATGAAGACGGCGACGAAGAACGCCTCGGCCAAGCCGGCCAAGCTCGAGAATGGCGTTACGATCAACGTGCCTGAGTTCGTGAAGACTGGCGAGAAGGTTCGCGTGAATCCTAATACCGGCGAGTACATGGACAGAGCTAAGTAGTTGGCGGGAGGACGAGCCTGGTTCTCAAGGGCATTGCGGACTGCGGACGTATTGCGGACTGCGAACTGAACTACGGGTCGATCCTCGTTGGTTGATTCAGTCCTTTGGCGTCGTTAAGATGAAAGCGTAGTTGAGAAGCTTGTTCCCGTAGTTAGTGCGCAGTCCGCACTCGTTCGTGGTGGCTGTAGCTCAATCGGTTAGAGCACCGGTCTGTGGCACCGGGGGTTGCGGGTTCAATTCCCGTCAGCCACCCTCGCAGGAAGTCATGCAAGGGTTGTAGGTCCGTAGCTCAATTGGTAGAGCACCGGTCTCCAAAACCGGCGGTTGGGGGTTCGATTCCCTCCGGGCCTGTCGGTCATAGCGCCTGATCCGCGAAAATAGTGCGGCCACATGCGAGCGCCATCCTCGTGGCGCTCATCCTAAGCGGTGGCGGGGCCCAGCGGTCCTGGTCCGAAACCAATCATTGCCGCGCACGTTAACTGGGTGCGAATCCGTACTTATCGGTTGGCGCACTGTCATCGATTCCGTGTGATAACTGCAATTTGTTGAAGCAACGGCGCCTGCACTGATCGTTGTTGTGTCGGGCGGACAAGGACTGATGTCGCGATCGCACGAAACGCCGGGTTCCAGGTAAGTCCGCTTTTTGACTGACCCATCGATTGCGCTATCGTAGAATGCCATCGCGATGGGCTCCCGTTGAAAGTCGATTGAACGCGTCCTTGACTTTCCTTCGCGCGAGGGCGGAGTGTAAGGACGAGAATGCAACAAACATTGTCGATCGGCTCTCCCTCCTGCCGTCGACTTCTCCCTCTCAAAGAGTGGAACTGTATGGCAATCGCCCGTTATTTGTTTCCCGCCGTCATCGGCATGCTGTGGACAGTCGCGCTCGGCGCGCAGACTCCAGGCGGCACGATTACAGGCAGGGTCGTCGACAGCACGACTCAGCAGCCGCTCGCCGGTGTCACCGTATTGATCGAAGGCACCACCCGGGGCACCGTCACCGCAAACGACGGAAGCTTTCGGCTCAGCGAAGTCCCCGCTGGCTCACGCAGCGTACGCGCACGGCGAATCGGCTACAACACTCAGTTGCGCACCGTAAATGTCGGAACGGGAGCGACAACTACCGTCTCCTTTGCCCTCGTCGCGAGTGCGTCATTTCTCGACCAGGTGGTCGTCGTCGGATATTCTTCGCAGAAGAAATCGGACATAACGGGAGCGGTGGCAACTCTCGATCTCGGCAGTGTCGAATCGAGACGAGTAGCTGATGTCGCTCAGGTCCTGCAGGGACAGGTGGCCGGAGTTCAGGTCACTCAGAGCACAGGTGCACCGGGTGAAGAGATCAGCATCCGCATCCGCGGCGAGGGGACAATCGGGAATAACAGCCCGCTGTTCATCGTCGATGGAATTCCGACGCGCGACATCTCCTTCCTGAACCCCGCCGACATGCAGTCGATGACAGTGCTCAAGGATGCCTCCGCAGCCTCGATGTACGGGTCACGCGCATCTGCCGGCGTGGTCGTCATCACTACGAAGCAGGGGCAGTCGGGGAAGCCGGTTTCCGACATCAACTACTATAGTGGTGTCCAGCGGGCAGCAAACCTCCCGACGATGCTGAACTCCAGCCAGTACCTCGCTAAGGTCGAGGAAGCCTGGAAGAATTCGGGCGAGAGCGGGACCAACCCCTATACGGCCGCACGCAGCCGGACCGATCTCGCGGATACTGACTGGCTCGATGAGCTCTTCGAAAGCGGCCGGTCCCAGAACCTGCAGTTGAGCGCAAGCGGCGGAACCGAGAAGATCCGGTACCTGACTTCCGCGGGCATCTATAAACAGGACGGCATCGTCGTGTACGACAACGACAGGTACCAGCGCCTCAACTTCAGGACGAACGTGAATGCCGGGTTGAGCACGCGGTTGAATGTCGGGACCAACCTTCAGCTATCCTATGCAGCGCAGGACAAGTTGTCGTCAAAGGGGGACGCGCCGGGAATCATTCGCCACGCCTTGATCAGGCCTCCGGTGATCGGAGTCTACAAGGACCTGAAGGATCCGACGTATACCGCTGCTGATCCGTTCACCGATCTTCCGTTCTATGCGACGCCGTGGGATAACGCGAAAAACGAGTTCGAGTTCGGCTCGAATCCCGTTGCCCTCGCATACTTCACGAATGACAAGCGCGACAACTTCAAGACGTTCGGTAACGTGTTCGCCGAGTATTCGCTCCTCAAGAGCGAAGCGCTGAAGTTCAAGACCAACCTTGGTGTAGACCTCAACCTGTCGCACAACAAGGCATTCCTCCAGAATTTCGGTGACAACGGCGGCGGCGGAAATGCGACAGACGGTTTCGGCCGCCAGAATCGCCCAACCGGCCTGAATGAAGACAGGGGTCAGGAAACGACGATCACCTGGAACAACACTCTCAACTACTCCACGACTACCGCCAAGAGTGGCCTGACCGCACTGGCAGGAAGCGAGTACATCACCAATTACTCGTCTTCGCTCGGCGGATCCAGGCAGCGGTTCGACTTTACGTCAGTTCCGTTCCAGTACCTGAACTACGGCGGTACTTCTAATCAGAACACAGGTGGGTCCGCTTCCGAGTGGGCTCTTTTCTCATTGTTCACTTCGGCGACGTATGCGTTCGATGATCGCTATCTCTTCACCGCGAACATCCGCGCCGATGCCTCGTCGAGATTCGCGGAGAACAATCAGTGGGGATATTTCCCGTCGGTGTCCGCAGGCTGGAACCTCTCCAACGAGAAGTTCATGCAGAACGTCAACTGGATGTCCGACCTCAAGATCAGAGGAAGCGTCGGCAAGCTTGGCAATCAGGAGATCGACAACTACGCCTTCCTTACTCTGCTTCGCAGATCTGGCGACCAGTACCTGATCTCACGCTACGGCAATCCGGACCTGAAATGGGAGACCACCACCCAGAAGAACATCGGGGCGGATGTCGGGCTGTTGAGTAACAAGCTCTATGTGTCCATCGATTACTTCAGAAAGCTTACCTCCGACATCCTGCTGCCGATCTCGCTTCCGTCGATAGTCGGGAACGTTTCGCCGACGATCGTCAACGCGGGCGAAGTCAGCAACAAGGGACTGGAGCTGGCGCTCGATTATCGCAACAAGGCGGGGGAGTTCAACTACCGCATCAATGCGAACGCGGCAAGCGTAAAGAACAATGTCGAGAAACTGCATCCGAATCTTCCGAACATTTCGGGTGACGTTTACAAGACTGTCGTAGGCCAGGCGCTGGGCTCGTTCTACGGATACCGGATGGAAGGCATCTACCAGAACAAGAACGAGATTACCGCTCACCTCAAAGGAACAACCAACCCAGCCGAAAAGCCGGGCGACATCAGGTTCCAGGATGTCAACGCTGACGGTGTGATAAATGACGATGATCGCACGTTCATCGGCAATCCCATCCCGCGTCTCTCCTACGGATTCAACATGGCGGCTGACTTCCGCGGCTTCGACCTGAGCGCGCTCGTTCAGGGCGTCAGAGGTGTGGACAAGTACAACGATGCCAAGCAGATCACCGATTACGACAGCCGCCCGTTCAATCACACCACCGCCGTTCTCGGAGCGTGGAACGGGGAAGGCACGAGCAACACGATTCCGCGCACGACTTTCAATGACAACGGCAGCAGCAAGAAATCGAGCATCTTCGTCGAAGACGCTTCCTACATGCGCCTCAAGAACATCGAGCTTGGATATTCCCTCGGAACCCTTAGCTCGATCTCGAAGCTGGGAGTGCAGGGAGTCAGGGTCTACATCTCCGGGCAGAACCTGCTCACGAGGACGAAATACACCGGTCTCGATCCCGAGTCGACGGATCTCGTCGACCGCGGCACGTATCCGCAGTCAAGAGCGTTCCTGCTCGGCACCAACGTCAAGTTCTGATCAGATGCCTTACTTCAATCGAAAGGTGAGTATGAAAACGTTTTACAAGGTATTTGCTCTGATCCCTATGATTTCGGCGTTGAGCTGCACGGACCTGCACAAGGATCCCGTCGGCCTGCTCACGCCGGATCAGGTAAGCACAGATCCTACGCTGAGTACAGTTACGACGTCGGTTACGTCATCGTACCAGATGCTGGCGAGCACTCTTAACCTCCTGAATGAATGGCGCTGGGACCTGGGGACAGTGTTCCGGAACGACGTCATCGTGCAGGACATGGCATCCGACGACGTAGCGAAGAAGTGGAACCCGGATGGCGATCAGTCCTGGATGGACCAGGTGGTCAGCTTCAATTTCACTTCGTCGAATCAGGCGTTCGGCGGGCTCTGGAGCTACGACTATGAAGGCATCTCGAGGGCGAATCAGTCGATCGCATATCTCACGGACGCCGCTGTTACCACGAAGATCGGCATTGACCCGGCGCTGAAGAACAGGCTGCTCGGAGAAGCCTACTTCCTGCGCGCGTTTTATTACTTCGATCTCGTCAACAACTTCGGTGACGTTCCTCTCCTTCTGAAGCCGCTGGAAAACTTCGAGGAGGCGTATGGCGTCGCCAAGCGCGAGCCGAAGGCCGCAGTGTACCAGCAGATCGCCGCTGATCTTCTCCAGGCTCGGACGTTGCTCCCCGCCAGCAAGTATTCCCATGCGAGCGAAAAGTGGAGAGCGTCGAGGGGAGCAGCGATAGCAATGCAAGCTAAGGTTGCGCTATACAATCAGCAGTGGACCGATGTCATTGCGAAGGTGACGGAGCTGGAAGCGCTGGGCTACTACAGCCTCAACGCCAACTACTTCGACAACTTCAGCGTCGCTACCGAGTTCGCCGATAACGAAGTCATCTTTGCCTATGACCACCAATCGGGAAGGTCACCACGAAACGGCAACGGAATCTCGGCGCCGCTCGACTGGGGTTTCATCGCGCCAACCGAGAGCTTCATAGCCGAGTTCGAGGCAAACGATCCCAGACTGCTCTACACAGTCAGGGTGTCGGACAAGGCAGTCTACAAGCTTCTTGGAGCAACGAACACTGGCTATCGTGGCAACGACGATGCTCCGGGCAACAAGGTATTCGTGCGCTTCGCGGATGTCCTGCTGTGGAAGGCAGAGGCGTACAACGAGACAGGAGCTTATTCCCAGGCTGTCACGCTCATCAATGCGGTGAGGACGCGTGCGCGCACGACCGTGTCGATCACCGGCGCCGTGCCGCCGGCTGGCACACTGCCGAACCGGAGCACTGCATCGACCGACAAGGCACAGATCAAGGCGTGGCTGATTCATGAGCGCCGCGTCGAGCTCGGATTCGAGTCACAACGCTTCAACGATCTCAAGCGATGGAACATCGCCAAGCAGGTTCTGACGGCGATCGGCAAGAACTTCCAGGATCGCAATTACCTCTATCCGATTCCGCAGGGCGAGATCGACAAGTCAGGTGGAAGTATTACCCAGAACGCCGGGTACTGAGTTCGATTTACGTTTCGACCGACCGTTTTAACAGGAAAGCCACCCGCCAAGGGTGGCTTTCTTTTTTGCCGATGACCTCTGAACTACGGGGAAAAGCGTTGACGGGAGTGGGGTGAGGGAACTGCCGAGTTGGGTGAGTGCTCGCTCGACGACTGCCAAGGTCCCGGATGTTCGGGTTTTCCTTTCTTGGGTTAACCGCGGAACGACGGTGCGGATTGCAGGCTCTTCCGCTTTTAACCCCAAATTCGGCATGCGTGCAATCCGGGACCGTGTGTGTGATCGAGAGCGCCCTCACGCCACTCTGCAGTGTCCTCACCCCACTCCCATCAACGCTTTTCCCGTAGTCCTCAGATGAACCCAGTTTCCTCGGACATCAGATAACTCGGATGTCGCCGGCAAAGAGGTGAGCCCGCTCGCTGCGAATGCGCACGTCGATCGTGTCGCCAACCTCCGGGAGCTGTTCGTTTGAAACTGCGGCAAGCAGGCGGTGCTTTCCTGAGTCGAAGTGAATGTGGCTCGTTCCACCGAGTCTTTCGACGAGCACGACGTTGCCGGCAAATCCTCCCGTGGCTGACTGAGGGGCATCGGCGCCCTGGATCTCGATCTCCATGTCTTCCGGGCGGATGCCGAGCGTGATGGGGCCTTGCTGAGCGTTGGCGGTCATCTGTTGCGGCAACGCGACACGGACGCCGTCAGCCACAAAAGCAGAATGGCCGTTTTCGCCTGCCAGCTCCCCATCGAGGAAGTTCATTGGCGGCGTCCCAACGAAGCCCGCGACGAAACGATTGACTGGTGAGCGGTACAGGTCGATTGGCTTGCCGATCTGCTGGATGCGGCCGTCGGCCAGCACGACGATGCGATCGCCAAGTGTCATGGCCTCGACCTGATCGTGCGTGACATACACCGTGGTCGTCTTGAGACGGCGCTGCAGTCCACCGATCTCGATGCGCATCTGGGCCCGAAGCGCAGCATCGAGATTCGACAGCGGCTCATCGAACAGGAAAGCGAGAGGCTCTCGCACCATTGCACGCCCCATCGCTACGCGCTGCTGCTGCCCGCCCGACAGCTGCTTGGGCTTCCGGTCGAGCAGTGGCTCGAGGCGGAGCATGTCGCCGGCCCAGGCCACCCGTCTGTCGATTTCTGTTCGCGCTACTTTCCTGAGGCGAAGGCCAAGCGAAAGATTCTCCCGGACGGACATGTGCGGGTAAAGACCGTAGTCCTGGAATACCATTGCAACGTCGCGATCACGGGGCGGAAGTGCCGTTACGTCGCGCTGGTCGATCCGGATCGTTCCCTCGCTTACCTCTTCCAGGCCGGCGAGCATCCGCAGAATTGTCGTCTTGCCGGATCCGGACCCGCCAACAAGGACGAGAAGCTCGCCATCCTCGACGTCGAGATTGAAATCCTCGACGACTGTTGTCGCGCCGAATCGTTTGCTGACGTGCTCAAAATGAATTGAAGGCATGGTTATCCCTTTACTCCGGAGCTTGCCATGCTCTCGATGAAATTGCGCTGAAGCAGCGCGTAGGCGATCACGACCGGAACGACGAGCACCATCGCCGATGCAAGCGAGACCCCGATCGACCCGGCACCCCCGCCGAGGGCGAAGACAGTGAGCAGCTGCGGCAGGGTCATGAGCTGTTGTTCGCGTACGACCAGAAGTGGCCACAACACCTCGTTCCACGAGCCCATGAACGTGAAGATCGCAACGATCGACAATACCGGCTTGGACAGTGGCCAGAAGATCGAGAAGAGGATCCGCATTTCGCCCATTCCGTCCATCCGCGCCGAATCGATCAGGGACTGCGGGATCTGAAGGAAAAACTGGCGCATCATCAGGATCGCCGTTGCATTGAACAGGTAAGGAACGATCAGCGCTGCGTAGCTGTCGATCCATCCGAGCTGAACGATGAGTGTGTACATCGGGATGAGCGTAAGCTGGCCGGGAACCAGCAGCACTCCCATCGTGACCGCGTTGAGCATCGGTCGGCCGCGAAACCTGAGGCGCGCCATCGAATATGCGGTGATCGACCCGAGCACGAGGACCGACATCGTGATCGTGCCGGCCACGAGGGTGCTGTTGAGCAGGGCACGTCCGAATGGTGCGCGCGCCCACATGGTTCGATAGTTGTCGAGGGTCGGATTGTCGGGGAACAGCGCGATCGTCCCGACTTCAGCAAGTGGCTTGAACGTCGCCGACGCCATCCAGAGAAATGGATAGATGAATGTCAGGGCCGCAAGCGTGAGACCGGTGTACAGGGCGATTCGGCCGAAAGTCTTCACAGCGCCTCCGCCTTTCCGATGATACGCCGCTGGACGAACACCACGGTTCCGATGATGACGGCAAGCGCGACGCCGATGGTGGCCGCGTATCCCATCTTCTGATATGCGAACGCATTCGTGTACAGGTAGAGCACGATCGAGTAAGTGCGCCGAAGCGGCCCGCCACCGGTCATCACGTACGGCTCGATGAAGAGCTGGAACCCGTTGATGGTTGACAGAGTTACGACGAGTATTGTCTGCGGCAGCAGCAGGGGCAGCGTGAGATGCCTGAATCGCTGCCATGCAGTCGCGCCTTCTATCTCTATCGCTTCCTTGCACGAACGCGGGATGTACTGGAGGCCTGCGAGATAGATGATCACATAGAACCCGACGTTCTTCCATGTAACCATGGCGGCTATGGCGGGCATTGCTGTCGACGGGTCAGTGAGCCACGGCACTGGTTGTAATCCAAGTCGAACCAGCAGACCGTTGATCAATCCCACGTCAGTCGCGTAGAGGTTGCTCCACAGGATTGCGACTACCGCGCCGGATATCACCACCGGAAGAAAAAATGCCGCGCGCCAGAACGAGCGAAACACGAGCGGACGATTCAGCGCCAGGGCAAGTGTCAGTGCCGCCACGATCTGGAGCGGTATGTGGATGCTCAGGAAGACGAATGTGTTCCCGACCGCGCGCCAGAACCTGCCGTCGTGCGCGAGGAGGCGAACGTTGTCGAACCCGGCGAACTGAGGTGTCGTCACAAGGTCCCACTGCAGGAACACGAGGACGAGCGCGAACAGAATCGGATAAGCGGCAAACGCGAGCAGGAATAGCGCGTAGGGCGCCGCCATCAATGAACCGGAGCGCTGCTCAGCGCGCATTCAGAATGCTCCGCGCTTCGGTGGCCGCCTTCGCGAGCGCTTTGCGCACCGGAGCCTTCCCGTAGACCGCAGCCTCCTCATATGCTTCCGAGATCAGATCGAAGATCTCGACAACATCGGGATCGAGGTCGATGTCCCGCGTCCGCTCCACGTGTGTCGCGTACGTCGCGAGCGTTGGCCACTTGCGCAGGGGCGAAACGAAACGCGGATCACCCGTTAGCGCTTTCCGGAACGGAAGCTGGCTCGCATCTTCGATCAGGAGGCGATCTGCGGCCGGAGACGTCAGGAAGGCGACAAATCGCGCAGCCTCGTCGGGATGTTTCGTCGTCGAAAAAATCGCAATGTTCCGGAGGTCCGCGAAGGCATAACGGTTGCTCGCTGGAGATCCGTCCGCTGACGGGATCGGTGTCACGTCATAACGCAGTCCCTTGATCTTGAGCTCGTCGAGCTCCTTCACGAACCACGGTCCGATGATTTTCATGGCAACAGTTCCGTCCATGAACGGATCCCGGCCGAGCGCGAAATTCGATCGCGGCAGTACCCCTTCATCGAAACCGCGCCGCAGTACTTCAAGGGCCGAGACTGCCGCTTCATTTTCGAAGTCGACCTTGCCCGATGAGACTAAAGTCGTTCCACCGGAGCTGGCGAGATAGAGGGGATAGAAGTCGTAGAACCGCTCGTACCACGTTGTTTTCAGCGTAGCCCAGAAGGCCCAGCGATCGGCGCGACCGTCGCCATCGGTGTCGCGCGTAAGTCGCCGACAAGCCTCGAGAAGTTCCGAGTGCGTGCGTGGTGGGACCACGCCTGCCTCCCTCAGCAGGTCGACATTGTACATCAGCATCATCGGATTCGTCTTCCACGGGAACGCGTAGATCCCGCCATCGGGCAGCCGGAGGGGAGCGAGCATTGCCGGACTCGTGCGCTCCATCAGGCGCGCAGCTGTTGCAACGCGATTGTCGAGTCGCACAACACCCTTCGCGCGAACGAGGCGTGCTAGAAGAGCCGATGAAACGTTGGAGCTGACATCAGGCGTTGCCTTCGCCACGATCGCCGCGAGCAAAACCTCTTCAGTCGAGCGACCAGCGGGAAGAGGCTGAACGCGGACCTGAACATCAGGGTTTTCCCGATTCCATTGCTCGGCGAGTTTCATCGCGAGCCGGGTCTCCGGAGGATTTGCTGCCGGCCAGTACGTGAGAGTTATCGATTTCGATTTGGCAGAAGGCGGGGACCGTGAACCAGAGTTGACTAGCGAATCGACTATCTGCAAACCGGCGCCGCCGCGCTGTACAGACAAGCGGTCTCCACCGGGGCCGACGAACTCGCGGCGCGCAGGCAAGTCGTGCAGAGACGTGCTCAGGGTGCCGACCGGACGGTATCCCATATATCGCGCAGCCTCTGGACTGCCGCTCACTGCCTGCAACGCAAGGAGTGACTCGACTGTCGATTCAGCACCCGCGTTCCGATTCAGCTTTACTGGAAACGGACCGTCGATTCCATCGAAAGTGCGGCCGGTCGCGGCATCGTACATCGCGACATTGGCGGGATTGACACCCGTAAACCAACTCGCAGCAAGCCCGGCAAAAATCGCGTAGCGCGTTTCGCCGGTGGCGTCGGCAAGAGCTAGGTATCCTTCCACCACCGGGCCGACCCCGTACGCTATCTGCGGATACCATGAAGTTGTTCCATTCGGAGAAACGAGGGACGCAACCTGTCCGGCAAGAAGGAATCTCGCCCACAATGCGTCCGCTTCGATCCTTGCGGCTGCTGCAAAATCAGGGCGATCCAGGACCACCGCAGCAATTGCTAGCGCTTCTGTCGATCGCGCTCCCCACGCATGCCAATCTGCGCCGGGCGCATCGATGCGGGCGCCCCACGGCGGAGTGTTAATCGTCCCGCGGGACAGTGGCACCAGCAACGATGCCGTCTTCGCAGCAAGCGAAGCGAGACCGGGAGGAGATTCGGCGCGCTCGAGTGCGAGGAGCCCAAGCAGCGCTTCTGAAGTCGCAGTAGCGGAGCCGCCAATCAGCCGGCCCGCATCGATCTCCACGGAGAGACGAACAATTGCGCGGTCGAGAACAGGCCGCATGTCTGCGAGAAGTACAGAATCCGCAGGACCGAGAACACGCACCGCTTCGCCAAGCGCCCAGATACTCCGCGCGGCCCAGTACGACATGCTCTTGCGACTGCTCGGCGCAGTGAGATTGAGTCGACCGTCGGCGTGAATGAAGTTGACGAACTCACCATCACCTTGTTCCATAGCCACTACGAAGCCAAGCAGCTTTACCGCTTCATCGCGCTCGCGCGCATCGGCTGTCCGTTCATATGCGCGTAGGTATGCGACCGCTGCGCGAGCGGCGTCGTCGAGACTCGCGATACCTTCATAACCATCGCGTGCTGGTGATGCAGTCGGTTTGTAGTCCGGTGCATCGGCATAAAGCGAGATGACGCGCACAGCGCGCCCGCCTACGACCGCGTCGAGCCCAAGGTGTCTCAGGTAGTCGAGATTAACAAAGAGCGGGGCTGGGCCAGTTGGAGTTGGATCCATCGGCTTGCTGCAGCTCCACAGGATACTTGCAAGTAAAACTGGGCTGAGCTTCCGGAGGAACATTGTGTTTTCGCTCACAATGGAACCGCACCCTGGCCGAGGCGAATCGCTTCTTCGATTGAGTCGACGAGCTCACGCTTGTTCACTCGTGCGCCGCCGACGGATACGTCGGCAGCCCCGTAGTAGACGAAGAGATCATCTCCAACCTCGACGAGGCCCTGCGCGAACACGACACGAACACCGGTTATGAAGTTTGCGTGGTCGAGCTGCGGTATCGGGCCAAGCTCGATCTCGTATGTGGCTTCAGGCGAAAGTGCCGGCGTGTCGGAGACATAGAGAACCTTCTCGGGCTCGTCGATGTCGAGCAAGCACCATCCCATTGAATAGACATTGCCAGTCTCGATCGTAGTCGCACCGTGAAATGCGAGAAGCCATCCGATGCGGGTACGAACAGGAGGCGACCCGGCGCCAACGCGAGAGCTTCGCCAGGTGTTCGGACGTGGCCCGAGCAGCGTTACACCTTGCAGCGGCCATTCGGATACGAGTGACGCGACTCTTACGCATTCGATCCGCGGCATCGGCCGGTGCAGGATAACGTATTCGCCGCCGATCTTCTCTGGAAACACAACGCAGTTCTTGTTGTCGCCGGCAACGCGCGGCCCGTGGCGGCGATAACGACTGGTGTCGAGCAGGTTGTCAGTCGTAATCAGGCAGACGCGCGGACCCGCCGGCGAATATCCCGTGTAAGTGATCGCATAGATCCCGTCCTCGGCGATCCACGTGATACGTGCGTCCTCCGCCCCCCACTCCTCATATGGTGCTTCGCGCCCGACTGCCGGGCGGTCCCATATCTCGTCGATGCGGGTACCGTCGGAGGAGAGGGCGAGCGCGAGGCATGATCGGCGTGCTTTCTCCTCGTAGACACGAACGAGAAGAACAACCCTGCCGCTCGCCTGATCGATTGCCGCGCCAGGGTTGAACGCTCCAGTCGCTGAGGCGAAAGTGATACTCGACGGTGTAACGAGCGGGTTTGCGGGAAGTCTCTCGAGCGGCGTGATCACGAAGACAATCTCGAAATCCACTTCGCGTACAGTCTGTCGAAGTTTCCGTGTGGGTCGCGGTAATACTCGTCGGCGCTTACGTCGAGAACCTCCGGGATGCGACCGGCCTGACCGAGCGTTCCCCCGTCGCGTTTCTTTCTTAGCGCGCGGAAGACATCAGCGGCGGGTTTTTCAGATCCATCCGGGCGAACCAAGCCGAACGTCCTCTCGCGAATCGCCGTCGATATGGGGGAGCGATCGAAGAGACTTTCGTGGTAATCTGCGAAACACCATGCGTAGGCGCCCGCCGCGCCTGTTGCTACGAGTCGCCCGAGCACCTCATCGTAATAAGTCGCGGCTTCCTGTTCGGATGCCAGATACTGCGAGAGTGGGCGCCCGAGGAAATCGTCGGTGATCGTGTGTCCCGCCTGGCCGGAAGCAGCGGTACACAACCCGAATTCCTGCATCAGTACCGGCCGTCCCGTCTGCGCTAGTCCGGCCGTCAATGCGCACGAAAACGGAACGAGCTCGGGGTCGAGGAAGGAACGCGCGGTCTTTGTGTACAGCGGGTATGCGTGCATCACGTCCTCATCGGCAATACCCGCGATGTCGTCGATGCGGAGGTACTCCGGGGTGGTAAGCGAAAGGAGATGCGCTCCGATCTGGACGCGTGTTCCTGGAGATGCTCTCCTAATAGTATTGGCGAGGAGTGAAACCCATAGCCAGCCTGCATCGCGCGACAGTGGCCGCTGGGCGTCGTCGATCTCGTTGGACAGATCGAATGCCCGGATCGAGTCGTCGCCGGCAAGCGCACGCGCGCACGTGTCGACGAGCAGCGCCTGTGATCGCAGCAGCACCGGGTCAGAAAAAATATCACCAGCAATGCCGTCTCGGTCCCGCATCCAGTCAGGCCACCAGAAGCGGCCGCTCATGTTGATCGTGATGAGAGTTGGCATCATCGAAAGCCCGGCATCTTTTCCCGCGCGGACGACCTGCTCCAGCCGTTCTATCATCGCGGGTGCAACAGTCATCGGCGCGGGAAGGAAGTCGCGTGTCATCGCGAAAAACCTGACGACATCGAATCCCATCGCGCCGATCTGCGCCATGTCGTCGCAAATCTCCTGAATGTCGAACTCGCGCCACATCCACATCGCACTTCTGCGGGGCCAGTAGTTGATTCCGAGCTCGAAAGTCACGGAGTCGAAAGCCCGGCCAGGATTTCCTCTAGCGAGAGATCCGCGACAGCGGTGACGCCATCAGCGGCGCCGTAGTAGACGCGAACGAGGTCACCATCGTTTACGAGGCCGCAGGTGAATACCACGCCATCAAAGAAGCCGTGTCGCTCGTAGTCGGTTTCGGGGCGAAGCACCGGGTCGCTCGAGCGTGCTATCACCTTCGACGGATCGTCCGGGGCCAGCAGCACTGCGCCAAGGGAGTAGGTCGCAGGCGATTCGGTGACGCCGTGGTAAATCTCGAGCCAGCCATTGTGCTTGCCGTTGTTTACGCGGAAGGGAACCGCGCCTCCGCCGATCTTCCTGTTGTCCCATTTGCCGGGCCGCGCTCCAGCAACGTACTCGTGACGGCCCCAGTCGAGCAGGTCGGGCGACGAGGCAATCCAGATCGCATTTTCGCCAGGCTCGGATGCCATCGGGCGATGAAGCGCCATGTAGCGTCCGTCGATCTTTTCAGGGAATATGGTGACGTCGCGATTAGGTGGCGCGAAGATGATTCCGTGGCGTTCGAAGCTGGCGAAATCAGTCGTTGAGGCGAGAGCGGTTGATATTCCCCACGGAGAAACCGCGGTGTAGTTGATCCAGTAAGTGTCGTCGATCAGAGTGACGCGGGGATCTTCGATTCCGAAGGCCTCGTACGGGGTCGCGGCTGATAGTGCAGGGGCGGGATCGACCTCGAAATTGATGCCGTCGCGTGACCTCGCGATTCGTACGTGGGATATCGAGGTGAGCCATGTATTTCCATCGACTACTGTGACCCGGGGGTCAGTGGTGTCGACGCCCCGGGCACCGCGTTGCCACGTCTTTACTTCGATTTCGCCGGACTCGACGTTGTAGAATGGGGCGGCTACGTCGGTGGGAGTGGCGTCGGGGGCTTCGGCGACCCGCAGGAGGAGGAGGACTTCGTCGCCATGTTGTATTGCCGCCGGGTTAAACGCGCCGACGACTTTGAGGCCGGGCTGCGACGGGCGGACCATCGCAGGTGTGACTATCGGATTTTCCGGCGCTCTACGGGCCGAGGTGATGGTCAAGCAGTTGCCATGATCTTCCTCTTCGAGTGGCCGGCAATCCAACACAATGTACGCAGGGCCTCATAGCAACATAGCCCTTGTCGGGTGGGTGCGCCTTTCAAATCGTATTTATCGGGTTTATACTTGAAGGCTACGGGTCAAACCGCGGCGCTATCGTCTAGGGGACTAGGACGGGGCCCTCTCAAGGCCCAAACACGGGTTCGAATCCCGTTAGCGCTATTGATAGATCGGCCCCATCGTCTATCGGTTAGGACGGCACCCTTTCACGGTGCAGAGAGGGGTTCGATTCCCCTTGGGGCTATTATTGGGGAGTCGTTTTTTTGCGAGTTTGCAGGTGCAGTAGCAGGTGAAGTGGCAGGTGTTGGATGTTTCAGGGGCCGTAGCTCAGTTGGTTAGAGCACTCGACTGTCACTCGAGAGGTCGCGGGTTCGACCCCCGTCGGCCCCGCTTGTAGAGCAGCGATTAGCTATTCGCTTTTCGCTGTTTGCGTTTGAAAAAAAAGCCATGCGAATAGCGAATAGCGAATAGCAAGTGGCTGCTGTGAGTTTGCCCTGGTGGTGAAATTGGTAGACACGCCATCTTGAGGGGGTGGTGCCGAAAGGCATAGCGGTTCGAGTCCGCTCCAGGGCATGTCAGTTCTCGACGAGTTCGCCAGCTTAGCTCAGCGGTAGAGCACTCGATTCGTAATCGAGCGGTCCCGAGTTCGATCCTCGGAGCTGGCTTTTCTTTCGTGATTTCCCCGAGATGAGCGCAAACTTCTCCAACTACGCTCACTCCGAAAGAGAGAAGTACCTCTGGCCCGCTGCGTTCCTCATCCTCATCGGGTGGGGCGCCGTCCTCCTCGAAGGCGGCTACGCACACTACGAAGGTCAGTTCTTCCTTGCCAACTACGTCGACGGACGTGGCTTGCTCTCGAAGATATTCAGCGCTCATCACAATGAATGGGACTGCTATCAGGGCAGGGAGCTGAGCTTTCTTTTCGGCTGGCTCGACGCACAGGCGGTCGTCGTGGGGGCGCGTTCAGGAGCTCCCCACCTTTACTCGGTAACTCATTTCGCCGGGCTCATCGCCATCGCCGTGATGCTGTGGCGACTGCTTCCCAGGCTTTTTGCCGGCGTCGACCGAACGCTCTCGGGGCTCATCGTCTGCCTGTTCTTGTCTTCACCGGTCGCGAGCCTTTCAGGATTCTACTATCGCCCGGCGAAGATTCTTACTGCACTGTTTCTCGTGATCGCGCTCGGACGTATGGACGAGCTCATGCGGTCGCCGATCGAAACCCCACGCACGCGACGACTAGTCCTCCTTGCAATTTCCGCGACGCTCATGGGCATGAGCGATCGGCTCGGCGTCTACCTGATCCTGCTGATCGGCATGATGGTCATTGTTGCCGGACCGCTCGCGCGGGCCGCGCGCGTCCTGGTGGCGCTTGGCGCCGCACTCGCAGCGAACATCTTGTGGAGCGTTGCGGTAGGACCGCGGCTCAGTTTCATGGCTGACGGCTATTTGCCCGATACGACCGACCAGCGAGTGCGCCTCCGCTTCACGTTCCTGGACCCGGATCACTACGGTCCGGCGGTGTCGCTCTGGCTCGATCACGTCAGTCAGTACTTCGGAAATGGCGGGCTCTACGCGGGTGTCATCGTCACCATCTTAATGGCCGCATCCCTCTGGAGAACAGGCGAAGGATATTCGGCGCCCTGGCGACAGAAGGGATTTGTAATGCTGCTCGTGGCGGTACTCGCGTCGATCGCGCTTTACGTTGCGATGTTTGCGCGGCTCGAGTCACTGATATGGCCTGCAAGTCGGCGCGTCTACTACTGGCTGCCTCAACTCGTCTGCATCGCAGTCGCCACGGCAGCTGCACTCGGCCGGATTCGAGTCGAAAATCACAGGCTCGCACACGTTGTAAATCCGCTCCTCGCGGTTCTGATTCTCGCAAACCTCATTGCGCTGCCCGCACATCGCACCGCTGCTCGCTCGCAGGAACACGCGCCGTGGGTTGCCGAGAGCGGGCGCCTGCGTTCGTGCATGTCGTCAAGCACTGCCGCGGTCGCGTCGTACTGGCTGAGCGCACCTGCGGCGCAGGTCTGCGGTGCAGTAAGGGTAGCGGCGAGAGGAACGGCCGGGCCGGGCCCACAGGTCCCAGTGGCGAAGGCAAACCCGGTGCTTTATTGCCGCAAATCGGGCCGCAAGCGAGATCGCGTTGTTGTCACCGCTTCGAGGCTTCGATCGTCATTAGACGATGCTATCGCTGCTCTACGAGGTGGAAGGGTATCGCGCGCGAGTCGAGCGGGATCGTGACGGTATGCTTCACGGACGCGTGCTCGACATCGATGACGTCATCACCTTCAAGGCGATCTCCGTCCGCTTCATCGAGCGGAATTTCACTCGCGCGTTGTACGCGTATTTCGAACGCTGCAAGAACCTCGGCCTCAACCCGGAAGAGCCAAAGCCGATGTACTAGTGACTCAGCGCAGCCACTTCTTCTTTTCCGGCGCTGCCTGCAGCTCTTCGACTTCTCCCTCCCGCGCCTCGAGCTCCTTCTGTAGCCTGAGATTCTCTTCCTGAAGATCCTCGAGAAAGCGCCCTCTCATTTTTGCATTCTCGAAGGCCTCAACTGATGTTTTTGAAAGCTCGAGGTAGGCCTGGGCCAGCCGCGGAAGAGCCACTTTCGCGAACTCGTAAAAATCCTTCTGATACTCCGCGCACATCTCGCACTCGGCTGGGTCGTGCTCGACCAGGGGAGCTATGGAGTCGAGCTCCAGTGCACGCTGCGCCATTGAATGGCAGTCGCCGTCGAAGGCCATCTTCGTAATATGGCTGGGGTCGCGCTCGCGCAAACCCCCTCCGGCAACTTCCGTCATCGCAGAAGCAACCAGGCGCCCAACGCCAGAATCAGGAGAGAGATAGCCTGCTGAAAGCGTGCGGCGGACAGGCGCATGAGCACTTTTTCACCGGCCAGCGTTCCGACGATTACCCCGGTAGTGGCGATAGCGATAGGCAACGCAAGGTCCACGATCCTTCCGGATCCGCGCGCTATGTACACCGGAAGCCGCGCGGCATCGACCATCAAACCCACCGCGGTCGATGTGGCGACGAACTGGGCTGGCGTTAGGCGATAGGTAGTGAGCGCGGCAGCTCGCAGGCCGCCCTGATTGCCGGCCATTCCCCCGAATAATCCTGACAGCGCGCCAAAGTACACTCGCGTTTGGGCCGGGCCTGGAGCGCGTGTTCCAGCCAGTGAGGCCGGCGAGCCCGGTTGCGATCAGCAGGAGGCCAAGTACGACCGAGGCGTATGACTCGAAGCGGAGAAGGAGGAACGCGCCGGTGAGGCCACCGATTGCACTTGCGACACCGAAACCTTTCAGAAGGCTCCAATCGATTGCGCTCCTGAGTCGCCAGCATCGCAAGGCAGTAGCGACCGCATGGGGAATCGAAACCGCGAGAATCGCATCGGCGACTGAGTAGCGGGACGCAAGCGCTGGCGTCACTATGCTCCCGATTCCGAATCCGGCGATCGATGCAGTGATGCCTCCCAGGTATGGATATTACGAACCAGGTCAGCGCTTCAGCGATCATTGGTCCTGTGCGGGAGTCTTGATGGAAGCGGGATGCTCGCTACATTCAGCACTCAAGAGTAACGCGGGCGTAATTCAGTTGGTAGAATGCCAGCTTCCCAAGCTGGACGTCGCCGGTTCGAGTCCGGTCGCCCGCTCTATTTGATTGGCGATTATTCGGGGCGCAGGGCAGTGAACCGGGTGCGTGCGCGGCCATCATGGCCCGCCCGAACTCCGCTATCTTCCACGCCACTGATGAAAAAAATCGGCATCATTCTCGACTCCACACCCGGGGGCGGCGTCTTCCAGTACGTGCACGCAGTACTGGACGCGGTGCTTCGGTTTCCACAGGACAGCTTCGAAGTTTGCGTCGCTTACACTGACTCTTCCTGGCTCGCTCAGCTGCCCCTCGAGCGGGTGAGGACTGTAAAGCTCAACGACGACTCGTTGCGCACGAGAATCCTGAACCGCCTGTGGCACGAAACACGGCTGTCCAACGCGTCATTCAGGAAAGTGTCACCTCTGCTCGACCCGACGGTTGCAGCATTGGTCAGCGAGAAGTGCGATCTGTGGATATGCCCGGCGAATGACCGGTGGGCGTTCCGCGCTCCGATCCCCGCCCTCGGCGCCATCCACGACCTCATGCACATACACGAGCCTCGGTTTCCTGAAACAGGCTCGCCCGAAGAGCTGCGCGAGCGCGATCATCACTTCGAGGAGACGTGCAGATGGTCTAAAGGCGTCGCCGTTGATTCTGCAATCGGCAAGGTGCATGTCTGCGACGCGTACGACATCGCTCCCGAGAAGGTGTTCGAGCTGCCCTACATCGCTCCACGTTACATCTATGATTCAGCAGACAGCGGGCGGAAAGAGGTCGATTACGATCTGCCCGCAAAATATTTCTTCTATCCGGCAACATTCTGGCTCCACAAGAACCATAAGGGACTCTTTGCCGCCATTGATCGCCTGCGAAGTCGATACCCTGACATCAAGGTCGTACTCGTAGGGGCCAAACAGAACGGCTTCGCTGCCGCGAAGCAGGAAGTATCGGCACTTGGAATCGACGAACACGTGCAGTTCCTCGGCTACGTTCCCGAGGTCGACATGTTCGAGCTCTACAGCCGGGCACGTGCGCTCGTCATGCCGAGTTTTTTCGGTCCGACGAATATTCCTCAGCTCGAAGCTTTCGTGGCGGGATGTCCCGTGGCGGTTTCACGTGTATATGGCATTCCGGATCAGGTCGGTGATGCCGCACTGTTGTTCGATCCCTCGTCCGTCGATGAAATCGCGGATGCAATGGAGCGACTGTGGACTGACGATGCATTGTGCGCGCAACTTGCGTCGCGAGGGAAGGAGCGTGCGAGCGATTGGGGGCCCGTTCAGTTCAGCAATCGCCTTCAGGGAATAGTCGAAACCCTGGTTGGCCGATAACCGCCTCGCACTGTTGTCGCGATCCAATCGAATTGAGCGTCGAGCCGCGTGAAGACATCGAGCGCGCCGTACGAGCCGGGACCAGCGATCCCATCATATCCGCCCGAGCTTACTCCGACGACGCCCCATTTTCCGTCCAACTGAATCAACGCAGGCCCGCCGCTATCACCACGCCCGGGCGCACCCTCGAGTCTCGACGCATTCGGCGGAGCGGAGAAGCTGAAGAACATCGCAGCGGCTGATGAGCTGTCCAGTACATTCGTGGCGGCTCGACGCAGTCCGTCTTCGGCCCGGTCGCGACTATCGCCAGCGCCATTTGCACCGTGACCGACGAGTGTGAGCAGCACGCCGGGCGCGATGGCATCACGCAATACGGGAAGTGGCTCAACACCTTCGACAGCTCGCGACAGACGGATGAGTCCGATATCAGGAAGCTTCATCTCGCGCCAATCCGGATGTACTACCACGCTGTCGATCGCGTACGACTCACCTTCGATGATGACGCTCACAATCTGGCTGCTGGTTAAGACGCGGGACGCGACGTGGCCGGCGGTCAGTACCCATCGCGGTGCGATGAGCGTCGCGTCCCCAAGTCTTCCGACCTTTCCCACTGCCGGAAAGCCGGCACCGTAGGAGACATATGCACTGTCCGCAACATCGTGGCGGCGAATGATCGGTGCCGCGCCGTACGGCGCGGCGAGCCAGGGAGCAAGAACGACGAGGCCGCAGAGAAAAACCATCAAGGATTGATCCAGTAGCTGACTTTTAGGACAAGTCTGTTGCGCTGATCATCGCGCAGCAGGTCGCTGAAATCCGAGCGCACGTCGAACTCCGGGTTTTCAGACACCATCGAGCGTCCGTGAGCCCATGCAAGATAAACGGTGGAGCCCGGACGGTATTCCCAGCGAAGCACAAGGTTGGCGCGAAGCGAGCGAAGCCTGAAATCAGGATCTCCTAAAGAGACTTCGGGCGATGCTCCTGGTCCGTCGGCGTCGAGCCGGTAAGCGCGTGACTGTGCGTCGTACTCGAGAGTCGAGCCGCCGGTGCCGTACTCGAGGAACTCGAGCTTCCTCGGTCGCTCGAACGACTTGAATACCGTGTAGTCAACCGCCGACGTGAATGGCTGCGCGTGGAACTGCAGTGACATCACAGGTGACAGCGCGAGGTCTGAACGCAGCGTGATGTCGAACGTCGTCTGATCGAGATCCGCCATCAGGTGCCGACGACCGTATGTGGCCACCGCGGTGGGATCGGCGTAAGCGAACAGGTATCCGCTTTTAGCGTGTGTGTTTGAGTAAGCCGGGTCTGCGCTCAGAGTAATCGCAGAGCTCGGCCGGAACGTAATTCCGAAGCCCGCTGTTTCACCGTGGCCACCCGACTCGTTCACGCGCCGCGACCCGTACACATACGCTGTTGCGCGGCGCCTGGAGTCACTGCTGAGTTGGCCACTGAGCTGCCATTGCGGCGGAATCAGCAGCAGTGGTCCGCCGCGCGTCGTTCGATCGCTCTGGAACGACTGATTGCGGGCGAAGTCGATGTTACCGGACCAGAGATTTCTAAGCTGTCCGTAGACACCAGTGAACACTCCCGATCCAACGCGAGTCTGGTCGTAGTTAAATGTCCGCGATGCATTCACGTAGCTTTGCGCGTAGCGGAACGGCCCGACGCCGGTGAGCCACCGGCGATTTATGCGGCCACCGAGGAAAATTCTATCAGCCGACTGCTGAAATCCGACATCGTTAATCTCGAATCCCGGCGAGGTTGCAAAGAAATCACTTCCCACCAGCCATGATCCTGCGACCTTCCCACCCGAGGCGGAAACAGCGTAACCGCTGAGATCACGCGCTGAAGGATCATACGTCATGTAGTCCTGATCGGGCCGCTGGAAGTACCGCGCCGATGAGCGTTGCGCTCCGGCAATCGCAATCGAGTCACCACTTATGCGCGAGCCTGACAGCGTCCCGCTTAGTGCGTACTGGTTTCGCCCGAAGCGATGATAGAAGTCGAGCCCGGCAGTGTGCGCGGTCTCTCGAAGGAAATTGAGCGAAGGCTCGTCGATGTCGCGAATCACGCTGGTGCCCATCAGCCCCAGCCCGGTTCGACCACCACGCAGGTCGCGGCGTAGACTGAGAACACTGTAATTCGTGAGGGGCTCTACAACTGATTCATCACTATCCTCAGCGGGCAAACGGAATCTCGCAATCTCTCTCGCCGTGACCGCATCCAGCAGGCCGACTGACCATCCAGCCACCCGGCCGGAAAGTTTCGCTGCGCCGAGTATCTGGGTAACCTCTGGAACCTGCGAGAACTCCGCGTCACGCGGCGCGGCAGCGGATGGGGGCCGACCGATGCGCCTGGAGTAGAAGAGCTGAGGCGAACCGAAGATCGTGCCTGAGCTTCCGGCGCCAAACCTGAAGAGATTCGCGCCCTCGACAAAGAATGGGCGGCGCTCATTGAAGTAGGTCTCAAACACCGTGAGGTTGACCTCGGCCGCGTCCGCTTCGACCTGACCGAAGTCTGGATTGATCGTCCCCGTAAGCGTGATCGAGTTGCTCACGCCGTACTTGAAGTCGGCGCCGAGCTGCATGCCACCACTGGTGCCGTCGAAGAAAGGGTTTGCTTCGTCTGCCGCGGTGTCGAAGTCTCCCTGCACGACGCTGTAAGGCATGATCTCCAGTCGATTGCGCTTTGCGGCGCCGAGGTCGCCCAGCGCGTCGAGGTGTCCGAAGCGCGATGCGAAGCCCGTCTCGGAGTTTGGCACCCATGCCCATCTCACCGTCTCCCCCGTGCGCAGTATGTAGCGCTCGAAGTTGACGCCCCATGTGCTCGTCGAGTCGGACGCAAAGCGCAACTGCGAGAGCGGGATTCGCATCTCAACGATCCAGCCAGCGCTATCGATGCGGGTTGCGACTTCCCACACCGGGTCCCAGGAGGCATCGGCGTCCTGCGAATCGTTGGGTGTCATTCCATCGAACTTCACGCCGGCTGCATTTACGCCGAATTGAAAGGCCGTGCGATGATCGTGATACGAATCGATCGACACCGTGAATGCATCGCTGTTGGTCTGGCTGTCACGCCGACCAAGCCGCGCGACGATCGCATCGGGCGACGTGTCGTAGAGTCGGGCCGCGATAAAGAGGGCTCCCCCATCGACTGCCACCCTCACGGAAGTACGCTGACTTGGCGGCGCCCCGTCGCGGGGCTCCACCTGGGTGAAATTGCCGGCCTCGGTCCCGCGTTGCCATGTCGCTTCATCCAGACGTCCGTCGATTTCAATACGCTCGGCAGAGACTGCTTCGATCGAAGGTGGCGCGGCAGGGGAGCGCGACGCGGTTGCGTCCGGCGCCGACGACGATTGTGCACGGAGAGCGGGTGTGCTCGGGAGCAGCGCGAACGCGAGAATTGGCGTCACGTGGTGGATTTGCATGGCCACATTGAGCAGCAAACGCGCACCGAAAGGAAGAGGGCGGAGAACATCCTTCACAGATGCTTACACGGGGCTTACGACCTCCCGGTCACCATCCCACCCACGTGCTCACCTTGAGCAGAAGCACGTTCGTCGCCGGCAACCGGAACAGGTCGCGCGCATCGGTCCACAAATCATCCGGTCGGTTGACATCAGCCGCGCTGCCATTGCGGCCCTGCGACCACACGAGGAACATCGAGCTGCCGGGTCGCATCTCCCATCGAACTACGACGTTGGTCTTAAGCTCCTTCACGTCGAATGCCGGGTCTCCTACCAGAAAGTCTGCCTGTCCATCGAGATCGCGGTCGATGGAGTAGCCGCTACCTGACCGAGTGGCAGCTACGTCCCTGAACCGATTGGCGAAATTACCTGCCCGCGGTGATACAACCTGACGCAGTGTGCCGTATCTGCCTTCGCTCGAGAAAGGTTGAGCATATACCTGGAGCGACAGATCCCGTGTGAACGACAGGTTGAGCCGGGTGGTCAACGACGCCGTCGTCTGATCCAGTGATCCCGCGAGATGTACCGGAGTACCCGAGTCCTGAAACTGTCCGAGCCATTGCGCCGGATCGCGAGTCCATTGAATCACTGGTTGAATCCACACCTCGGCCCGCGGCGAAGGCCGCAACGTTAAAGCGGGTGCGATGCGTTTGATCAACTCGCCCTGGTCACCCCTGGTGACGCTGCCCGCGATTGTCGTCGCGACAGTCCGTCGCGGATCGCTCGCGAGAGACAAGCTCAGTCTGGAACGTCCGGGAAGTCTAAGAGCCGGGCCACCACGCAGTATCGTTGGCGAGAGAACTGATTGATCGCGCCGCGCCGCGCCAGCGAGAAACCAGAGGTTGTGGAACTCAACATTTCCGTTGAGCTGAGTGCCGAGCCCGGTTTGTTCGCCCGCTTGTGTGAAGGCCGCCCAGGTGTTCCACCATCCCCACCATTTGCGGAAGCGTGCAGGGCGCAGGTCCTGGTATCCGAGGAGGAAATGCGCGCGCGACACATCACTGCTCGTATGAAAGCCAAGATCGTTGGCGTCGAAACCGGGGCTGATGAGGTGCGCTCCCAGTGAGCCTCTCCAGCTCCCGTCGTTCTTTCCAACGCTCGTCGTGGCGGAGTATCCGGCGAGCGAAGTTTCACCGGGCGAGTAGTCGAAGTGTGTTGCATCGGGCCGCTGATGGCGATGCACGGAATTTCGGCGTACCGCGTCAATCGCGCGTGCCCCACCGCCGATGCGGCTCCCGATGAAAGATCCGGAAAGATCCCAGCCGTTATCCGGACCAAATCGGAGTCGCCCATCCAGGCCCCCGACATACGACGAAGCGGGAATCATCGACACGTCGTCAGTAATGTTGCGCAGAGTCGCCGTCAGCACAGAACCAAATGCGGCTCGCCCCTGCAACGCTTCACGATTGACGCGAAGAACCGAATAGCTGGTCCGCGGCTCTATCATCACCCGGCCGGAATTGTCACCAGTGACAAACTCCGCATGCTCGGCTCCAGTGGCGGCGCTCAGCAATCCGACTGCAAACCCGTTCGAAGTCTTACCGGATATTTTGGCGGCGCCAATGATTCGTGCGGCCTGCTCGTGGTCGACGTAGTCCGCATCACGCGGCGGACGACCCTGTACCGCGCGGCCCACACGCCGTGAGTAAAAGACTTCTTCCGTACCATGTATCCAGCTCGCTTCCGATATCTCCATCTGGAAAATGTCCGCACCCTCGACGAAGAAGGGCCGCTTCTCAGTGAGAAACGTTTCCAGCCCTGTGAGGTTTACCTCCGACGGGTCGGCCTCGACCTGGCCGAAATCGGGATTGAGTGTGGCGGTGAGAGTGAGGTCCGTGGTGAGCCCATACTTGAGGTCGGCGCCCACAGAGCTTGCAAGCTGATTCGGACGGTAGAACGGATTGGCACGGGCCCCAGGCTCACGCGTGACTCGCCCAAGCACGTAGGGAACCGTTTCCAGACGCCTTCCACTTCGAACTGCGAGTCCGCGCAGCTCGCCGAAGCGCGATACAAATCCGCTGGCGGTTGCCGGAAGTGGCGCCCATACCGACAGTTCATTCCTGCGTGCGATACGACGCCCGAGCTGAAGTCCCCACGTCTGCCCATCGCCACTGGCAACGGAGCTGAAACGAAGCTGCGTCAGCGGAATGCGGAACTCGGCCCTCCAACCGGTTGAATCGCGCGTAACCGCGGCGTCCCAGACCGCGTCCCAACCTGGTTGCTCATTCCCGAGTTCGTCGCCGGAGATGGCTGCGTCGGATTTAACCCCGGCAGGGTTCACGGAGAATCGAAACGCCGTTCGGCGATCGTGATATGAATCGAGATAAACGTGCGCCCAGTCGGAGTACCCTGCGAAGTCGCGACGCGCCAGGGTCGCCGCAATCGAATCGGGTGCTGTGTCGTTGAGAGTAAACGCGATGAAGATCGCTGAATTGTCGTACAGGATCCGCACTTCAGTCGACTGTGTCGCTGGCGCCCCCGATGATGGGAGATGCTGGGTAAACCCGCTGGCGACCGGAGCGGAGCTCCACGCAGCTTCGTCGAAGCGTCCGTCGATTCGGATCGATGACTGAGCCTGGGTAGCGTTGATCGTCTGCACCGGCTGCGCGCGAGCGGACGACGCAGCGAGGAACGAGCAGAGGACGAGCAGGGAAGAGTTGCGCATTGGAGTCGCGGATGGCGGTGAAGGAAGAGGCTTTTGCGTTCCTGTAGCCGACACGTATCCCTGTTTTGCCGCTCACCGCGATACATTCTCGCCAGGGAGGCGTTTCGCTCCGACGAAGCACACAATTCCACCCACGAACCGGCTCGCCCCGGAGGAGGTGTACCCTGGTGATTTTCGTAAGGCGCGCGGTATTCGCGACGTTTTCATTTGCTGTTGCTACTGTGCCAGTATCGTTGTCCGGTCAGGGCCTCGGCAGACTTGTGGAAGTCCGCACCGCGATCGCAGCTGGAAATGCCGTGAGAGCGGTGACTCTCGTCGACTCGATCAAGGTGGATTTTCCTCACCATCCAAACGTGGAGCTGACGCGCGCCCGCGCGTTGATGGCTGCGGGGAGACCTGACGATGTCGAGCGCTCGCTTCGTGCTCTTCTCAAGTGGGATCCGAGGTATCTCCGTTTCGCGTTGAATGATTCCACGCTCAAACCGTTGAGCTCCCGCTTCAGCGACGTCGACGTTGCGGCCCTCGCAGCGCGGGCTGACTCCCCGCTGTCGAAGGGAAAAGTCTGGGCGACTGTCGAAGAACGCGACCTGGTTCTCGAAGGAACTGCCTTCGATGCGAAGACTCGTAATGTTCTTTTCGGCAGCCTGACACGGAGCACAGTGATCGCGGTAACGCCGGATGGAAAAATCAGCGATCGTGTCGCGCGGGGGAGCAACGGACTTGGCTCCGTTGCCGGTATTCATGTCGATTCCGCGCGCGGAGTTCTGTGGGTTGCGAGCAATCGCAGGTTCGACCGCGCGGCAGACTCGTCGCGTTCGGCTCTCTTTGCGTTCGAGGCCGCGACAGGGAAGTTCCTCTCGAAAGTTGTTTCACCCGGCACGAAGCGGAATTTCTACAATGACATGACGACGGGGCGCGACGGTTCGGTATACCTGACGGATACCGAGGGTGGCGCCGTTCTGATGTTGAAGCCAGGCGGGACACAGCTTGAACCGTTCACGCCGATCCGGAAAGTTGACGCGCCGAACGGAATCACGATCTCTGCTGACGGCCGGCACCTTTTCGTCGCCGACATGGATCGCATTACCGTCGTCGAGCTTGAGAGTGGCGAGTCATGGAGGCTGGCCGTACCCGATACCGTGAATATCACCGGCGTTGACGGCCTCGCATTCGCGGACGGAAGTCTGATCGCGCACCATCCGCTGGCCTTCTGGAGGATTGCACGGTATCAGATGGATTCTTCGATGCGTACGATCACTGGTCGTACCTTCATCGAGCGTAACACTCCCGACTCCAGGACATCGACAACCGGCGAGGTCGCGGGAGACCATTACGTCTACATCGGCAACAGTCAGATCGACCGTATGAATGCCGGGACAATCGATGCTGCCAGCATGGAGCCTATCCGGATCTATCGCGTCAGATTCGATAATTAGGACTGACGGCCGAACTACAGAAAAAAAGGGGGGAGTTAAATCGAGAACTGCCTAGTTACTTGAGTGATCGCGCGCCAGGTAAAGCCACGTCCAGTCGGACAGAATCACCGTTTTTAGGGGTAACTACGGAACGTCGGAGCGCGTTTCCGTAGTTACCCCAAATCGAATAAGCCTGCCACGCGGGCCGATGAGTTTCTGCGGACGGTCCCTCATAACTAGGCTGTTCTCGATTTAACTCCCTTTTTTAGTTCCGTAGTCGAGGTCATACGAGAGCAAGTGACTCGCGATCGAGCAGCTGTCGCTTGCGGGCGAGACCCCAGCGATAACCCGCGAGGCTTCCATCACTTCTTACTGCGCGGTGGCAGGGAATGACCACAGCCAGCGGATTCGACGCGCATGCGTGCGCGACCGCGCGAATTGCCGCAGGCCTGCCAATGCGGCGCGCGAGCTCCGCATATGTGATTGTCGATCCGGGCGGAATGTCGCGCAGCGCGCTCCATACTGATCGCTGGAAATCCGTTCCCTGGATGTCGAGCTCCGCATCTATCCGGGAATCACCCGCATCGATCATTGCAACGACTTTGTCTGCGATCGCAGACTGGGTCGTTTCATATGTGTGAGCGGCAGGGAAACGCGCGCTCAACTCAGACCGGAGTGAAGCCGCGTCATCACCAATCTGAATCGCGCGGATTCCTCGCTTGCTGACGGCGACGAGGATCAGGCCGAGCGAGGAGTGACCAAACTCAATCCTCAGCTCGTCGGAATCGATATCGAACGCTTCAGTCATTTGTATCCTCGTTGAGTGTGCCGTGTGTCGAATCAACATAGATTGGGCAAGGTGATGCATCTAGCCAATTTCGGACACGGGAGCGGGGATCATCCGCATGGGTTCGCAGCCCGATGTCCGTCTGTCCGAAAATGGCTAGTGTCGCCTGATGCAGCCGCTAAGTTCTGAACATGGATCAGACTTCCGATGCTCTGTATAGCGCACTGGTTTCGAGGGATGCGCGGTTCGACGGCGTCTTCTATGTAGCCGTGACATCGACTGGCATCTATTGCCGGCCAGTGTGTACCGCGAAAACTCCGAAGGCGGTGAACTGCCGGTTCTTTGCCTCACGTGAGGCAGCGGAGAAGGGTGGGTTCCGACCGTGTCTTCGCTGCAGGCCGGAGCTCGCACCGGGCACTGCGCCGGTCGATGACGCTCATCGTATTGCTGGCCTGATTGCGCAAAGAATCGACGAGGGTGTGCTCGACGATGGTGGCGGCATCGAGCGCATC
>JANPKW010000014.1:0-10547 GCA_031426255.1 Gemmatimonadaceae bacterium
TGGAGCTTTGCTCTCATTGCGTATGCGACTGCGTGGTTGAAGGCGCACTATCCTGCGGAATTTTTTGCAGCGTTGTTGAACTCGTGGCCGATGGGGTTTTATCCGCCGTCGACGTTGATCCATGATGCACGCCGGCATGGAGTAGTCGTGCGGCCGCCGTGTATGCGTGATGGTGACTGGGAGTGTTCTTGCGAGGAGCTGGACCGGCCGGGTGTTGATCGCGCGAATGAGACGGCGGCGATGGCGAGCGTCATGAATGACGCTCGCGCGGATCCTGGTGGTCCTGCGTTGCGAGTTGGCTGGAGACACATTCGCGGGCTTGGTGAGAAGACGCTCGATGCGTTGAGGCTCGCACGTGGTGGTCGTGGTGCTGTGGGTGTTGGTCAGAGCATCGGGAAATCGCGTGGTGGTCGTGCGCGTGCTGCGATTGCGCTGGAGGACATGCCTTCGATGGTGCCGTTGGATACGCCGTTCACGTCGATCGAGGATGTCGTGTTGCGCGGGAATTTGAAGCGGTCTGATGCGTTGCAGCTTGCGAGGGCCAGTGCGTTTGCGGCATGGGAGATGGATCGGCGTAAAGCTGCGTGGGAAGCTTTGCGGGCCTGTGGTGATTCGTTGCCGTTAGCGCCTGCGACGAGGGAGATGCATGCACCGCGTGCGTTGTCAGCTACTGAGCTGATCTATCTCGATTACTTCGCGACAGGTGTGTCGATCAACGGGCATCCGATGCAGCACATGCGGGCGCGGCTGCGGAATGCTGGCGTTGTCGACAGTCAGGGGCTCAAGAGGTTGTCAGGGGGTGAGCCGATACTTGTGGCTGGTCTGGTGACGATTCGTCAGCGGCCTGCATCAGCTAACGGGACGATCTTCCTGCTGCTCGAGGATGAGTGGGGGTTCATCAATGTTGTCGTCCCTTCCTTTCTCGTCGAGGAGTTCGCGGAGGTGGTGAAGTTCGCGACTTTCGTCCTGGTGCAGGGAAGATTCGAAAAAGATGGGAATGTGCTGAATGTGGTGGGGGAGCGGTTTAAAGAGTTGTCGGTAAAGCAGTTAGAGCATCGAGCGAGGAGTTTTAGGTGATACGAAACCGCCAGTTGAGTGATAGAGAATCGGCATTGTGGTCGCTTCCTAAAGTTGTATGATTGCGATCTAACAACAAACGAACCTAGCTCTCCACCAGCGGTGTGCTGCAGCCTCAAGCGCTCGCAAAGTGGTAACCGCTCGCCGTCGGCATTCGAACAAGCGACGCATGGTTAAGTCACCTAAACGAATCGACTGGAGGGCTCAATCTCTGCAGAAAGCTCAGTAATTCTCTCATACCAACTAGCGCACCAGCAAGAGACGATCGCGTGAGGCAACTTGAGTGTTCGGCGAGGCAGCGTCCGACCGCGCCTCGGAAGTCATCGTCGCGCACAACCATCTGGCTGGCAGTCTTGCTCCTAAACGGCCGAGTCGGGTTAGCGATCAGCCGGAGGCTGCGCGCATTGTCCCGGGGATTGGGCTGCTCGACTACACACCTTCAACTGCTCTCGGCGTTCAGCTCATGCAAACCGCGCGACTGTGACGCCGCGCATAGCGCAACGGCAGCGCGAGCTACTCTTGCAGCGTTGTTTCACTTTCAGTTAGCTCCGGACTGCCCCTAATGATTGCAAACATCCTGAAGGTCGTCGCGGCGCCGCGATCGGCGCGTATCGTTCGCGGCAAGCTAAGCAAGCGGCGCATTCAAGTACGATTTGCGGAGATCCGCAAAGAGCTCGACGCGACCACCGTGCACACGGAGCTGCGCCGAAACGACCGCTCCTCCGGAGTGGTGTGGTCATTGTGGGTCGGTCGTTACCAGAAAGCGACTCCGTGGCTCGTGTCGGATCTGCATAGGGAGACGCGCTATGGGTGCCTGCTGTTACTAGAGCATAATGGATTCGTCGCCGTGCTCACGAGCAATGTTGGAGATGTCGCAGATTCAGTTGCCGACGACCGAGTGAGCTATCAGAAGTTCTTAGCCGTGTATTCGACCGCGGATACTGAGGTGGAATCGATAAGCACCCGCAGCCTGCGTGCTGCCCGGGCTGGCGTTACGCGAAATACGCAAACCGGCCGGCACCTTCAGGATGCCATTCCGCGCGTTGGCGCCAATCAGTCAGCGCTTTCACAGCTATCCCTCAGAAAGGCCGACAAATCTCGCCGAGTGTCTCCAGGTTCTGGGAGAGTGACCGTCTCGGGCGGGCGCGCGATGATTCCTGAGCTCTGTGCCTGGTTCGCCCAGACCTGCACCGACATCGAGGCGGCAACGGAACCAAGCGATTTTATCAAGGCGTTCGCACATCCAGTCGCCGTGGTCGACCTACCGGAGAGTGTCGTGCCCACCGCACTGCAGCTCGATCCGTCCGTGGTGGACGATCTCCTTGCTCAAGACGCAACGCTCTCGCGCTCGGACGTCGCGCTTGCGGATGCGGAGATTGAAGCGCTCCGGCTGCTAATCCGCGATCTTTGGCTTGTCGATGGCCACAGGTCTCAAAGTGATGTGGAGGCGGGCAGGTGGCGATTGATTGCTGGCACTAGCGAGGTAGGCCGGATCACCAAGCGGACCAGCAAGATCAGTCTGACAGCCGAGGCACTGGCGAGAATAAAGGTGGTGCATAGTGACGGGAGTACGGAGACTCTCAATCAGGTATTCAACGGGAGCGATCAGCCTTTTCGGCTAGTATTTTCGGATCCGATTTACGGTTACGCCGCCGGCCAGCTCTTCCGTGACCATCGCTTGCTTGGCAATCGGAACAGTCTCCTTGAGGTGCTAGCGCCAGACCTGCCAGCAGAAGCGCGCGTCGAGAAACGCTACATACGAGGCGGATTCAGTCCGGAATCCCTTTTCGGATTCGTAGTAAGCACCGCGAGCGCTGCCGACCTGTTCCTCGTATGCGAGGATATTGGAACGGAGCTGGCCGATTTCATCGGGGTCGACCCTCGCCGGCAGCAAATCACCTTCTACCATTGCAAGGGTGGAGGGACCGATGTTGGCGCGTCGGGCCTGCACGAAGTTGTCTCTCAAGCCACAAAGAACCTAGGGTTCATGACGGCATCGACGGCGGAGCTGGAACGCCGCGCTGGCAGATGGAACGGTCGTTGGAATCGAACCCAACTCCCGCGCCTCCAGCGTGGCACAACGGTGGCGGCCTTCATCGCAGCATTCGCGCAGGCCGTCGCAGCACCGCAAGCCACAAGGCGGGTCGTCCTGGTTACGTCATCCTTATCCAAGTCCGCCGTGTCGCTCGCGTTCGACGCACTCGGATCCCACGGTGGCGCCCCCGAAGCGGTTCACGTCCTGTGGCTGCTGTCTAGTTTTGTCGACCAGTGTAGAAATGTTGGAGCGGTGCCTCACGTCATCTGCCGACCTTGACTGGAAGATGGTCATTGCGTTCTGAGGTCGCCGGAAAGTGCAGCAAGCTTGATTTACAGAGGTACGGACCCCCGCCACATCGCTCGGCCGGATCCCAAAAAAGGCCTGTAACGAGGACAACTCGAACACGGCCGAGGGGAGCTTACGCCCGTGCGCATCGAGTTGGCCTCAACGCGATCCATGGCCAACTCCGTCTCAATGCTCAATGGAGAGCTGGTGGTCTGTTGCGGATCTCAATCGAAAACTTCGCCTGCACGAAGTCTCGAACTGTGGCTTCGCAGGGAAGCGCGTCGGGAGATCGGGAGGCACCTGGCGGTTATTACAGCCCGCCTGCGGTGCCAGCCGGAGCGCATCTACATCATGGGACAGCGCACCAAGTGGGGCAATTGCTCGGCGCGGAGGAATCTCTCGTTCAATTGGCGGCTCATCCTCGCTCCCGACTACGTGCTTCGCTACCTCGTTACTCATGAGGTGGTGCACCTCGTTGTTCCGGACCACTCAGCGAAGTTCTGGTTGACGGTGCAAAGCCAGTGCAAGGAGACTGAGAAGGCGAAGCAGTGGCTGTGCAGACACCAAGGACAGTTGCGCGTCGATCTGCAGGACCTGTTGAAAAGATCTGCGGTCCGACGCTAACGATGCAGTGAAGCTGACGAGTGGTCTGTTAAGCTAGCTTCGCTCGCATTCTATTGCGGGCGTTAGCGAGTTCGCCTTACCTATATTGAAGGTTCCTTCGCCGTCCTCGTTATGGCTCGCATCAACGGGTGCTTCCGAACAGTCCGAGGGACATCGACCGCGAGACCATCAGAACACCGTCGTTGACGAGAGAAGTCTATGTCCCCATCGAACCGCAAAACCAGCTTGCACTCATTTCTTAATAAGGCGCTGCCTTATCTCGAGAAACCAGGGTTCCTTTCACATGAGATAGAGCCAAAGCTTCGTGCAGCGGGAGAATTCCGCGTTGCGAATGAAGCCTACCGCAAACAAAGCGTGTCGGCGTACCAGAAGTTAAAGGGCGCACTCCAGAACCAGAATTTTGTTGATTGGCGGGCATACGACCTTCTGTTGAAGTTCGGTGACAAGCAAGGACCTGTTCTCGCTAAAGCGTTACGCAGGCTCTGGAATGACTCCACCAATCTGTCGCAACGATTAAATGAGTTTGCCCATGTTTTGTCAGCCGCTGGTGTTGAACAGACCGGATCTCAATTATCGATCATGTCCTTACTGCTTTCCGGCGCCTCGGGCAAAGATTATCCGCACGTAGTAACAAATGCTTTCAATCATGCCTTCCAAGTCGCTGGGCATCCGCAATTCGATTCGTCGCAGAATGCCGCGGCTCGCTATGTCCATTCACTGGAGTTTTTTGATCTACTCGTGCGCGAAGGCGAGAGTTTAGGGGTGCCGATTCGTGACCGGCTCGAGGCGCGAGCAGTAGCGTGGTGTGTCGGTCAGGGAGTAGATCCCGATTATTATGCCACGACACTGACCCACGGTACGGCATCGGAAATGGACCAAGCCGAAGCCGTCTCGTTGATCGGCGAATCCGCTCGAGGAAAAACATTGTCCGCGACCGAGGTTGAGGCACTTATTAAGTCACGCTTGGGCCAAGGCAAGTTCCGAAGTGATCTGCTCGAGGCTTGGGGGAAATGCTGCGTGACTGGCTGCAGGAACATAGCTTTGCTACGTGCCGCACATGTCAAGCCATGGAAGGATTCAACTAATGCGGAACGTCTTAGTCCCGACAACGGGCTTCTCCTGTCTCCAAACCTCGACTCCGCTTTCGATCGTGGACTGATCGCTTTCAAGGATAATGGTGCAATCATGGTGTCTCACAACCTGTCGACAGCCGATGCGACGTGTCTTGGGCTAAGTGCCAAGATGAGACTGGAATATGTAAGGCGCGAGCAGATGCCGTATCTCGCCTACCATCGCAAGCATAGGTTCCAGCGCAAAACCAAGACGACATAGCTGTTTCGGCTTGAGCCCATGATCGTGCTCGATGAGCCAAAGCAATAGGGGCGTGCCAAGCTACCGCTTCTCGCGGTTGGGTTTCCGCGCGGATGTCATTGAGCCTCTTTCACCGGACGATAGCTTCCGGATTGAAACTCCGGAGGGGATTTTCGAAATGACGAAGGCCGACTTCTATCGTGTCTTTTCTAATGTCGTGAGTTCAGCCAGTTATCGGGAGAGAGGCCTGTACCACTATCCGAGAACCCCGCAAAAGGCACTCAGGTTTCTAAAATAGAGAGTCAGCCGGTTGGACCGAGAATCATGCATCACCCGCCGTTGTTAACATCACGGAGGGCAGACCTAAATCAAACCTTGCAGCGCTTCCTTGATGCTCAGGAGCCGGTGTACGATGACGTGCTCAGTGAGCTCCGCTCAGGACGCAAGGCGACGCACTGGATGTGGTTCATCTTCCCTCAGATCGCCGGCCTCGGACATAGCGAGCCGTCACGCTTCTATGCGATCAGTGATGCGGCGGAGGCCGAGGCATACCTAAGCCACCCAGTACTTGGACCAAGGCTGGTGGAATGCTGCGACGTCCTGCTCGCCCTCCAAGGAAAGTCTGCCACGGATATCTTCGGATCGCCCGATGATCTCAAGCTCAAATCGAGCATGACACTCTTCGCAAGCGTCTCGCCTCCTCGATCGGTGTTCGCGACGGTGCTCGAACGCTATTACGGTGGAAGCCACGATCAAAAGACTCTCGATATCCTCAAAGCCGACCAACGATGACCTTCCGAATCCTCCCGTGTCTCGATTCCGACGAAATGGCTGCAGCTCGGAAGCGCGAGCTTGATGTCGACCGCAACGACGCCCGCGCCCTTGGACAATCTGCAGTAGTCGCGGGAAGAACCGGTCGATACATGACATTATCCGGCGATGAAGTGGAGATCGGCGCTCTGGTCACCGCAGCCCGCGAAGCGAGAGTGAGCATTCGTCCGGATGCTCCGTTGCCCGCCGGGAACGAATCCTCAGCCGACGCCACCACAGTCCAGGCTGTAAACGAGACCACACTGCAGGCAGCATATCGACTGGTCGCGCGCGGGAGGAATACTCTGGCCTTGAACTTTGCAAATGGAATTCATCCCGGAGGTGGCTTTCTCTCGGGAGCGCGTGCGCAAGAAGAAGTAATTTGCAGATCGAGTGCACTCTTTGAAACACTCGTCGGCGATGCAATGTATGAGGAGCACAAGGCGAGACCGCGTCCCGACTCAACTGACTGGGCGATCCTCTCTCCGAATGTCCCTGTGTTTCGTAAAGATGACGGGAGCGCGCTGTCGCAACCATGGCTGTGCAATTTCATTACTTCAGCCGCGCCCGTCGCGTCACGTGTAGGACAACCGGAATCGGGCGATCTGCTGCAACGCCGAATCCATCGCGTGCTCGACATAGCGCGTTCCTACGGATACGAAACGCTGGTCCTCGGCGCCTGGGGCTGCGGTGCGTTCGGAAATGATCCTGTGCGAACCGCCAAGGATCTCAGGGACGCACTTCTGACTGAGTATGACTCCACCTTTGCAGAAGTTGTTTTGGCGATAGCCGATTGGTCACCCGACAGGCGGTTCCTCGGACCATTCAGGGATGCGTTCGCCGAGGTCGTTTAGGCTTACGACTCGGTAACGTGAAGCCCGTCCCGTTGCGAACACGTATATACAAGTGTATATTACAAAGGTGCGCTTTGCCTGGGATAAGAAAAAGAGCGAACGGAACCTGACGGAGCGGGGATTCGATTATGTCTTTGCGTCCGCCATATTCGCCGGCCCAACTCTCGAGCGCATCGATACACGCCAGGACTACGGTGAAATCAGGCGGATCGCCATCGGCATTTCTGATGGGATCCACCTCACCGTGGTCTACACTGACAGGGCTGAGTCTGGCGATGTCGTCCGAAGAATCATTTCGGCCCGAGTGAGTAACCGCCGTGAGCGCCAAACGTACCGCAAAATCTTCACTTCGTCGTAATCCGTCCCGCAAATTGCCTGCGCATGGGCGTGCGGACCTGGCGAAGCTCCGGCGTGTGACCGACAAAGAAATCGATCGCACATCGCCGGATGAACTCCGGGACCTGCCCAGCGATTTCTGGGATGAAGCGGTCCCGGTATTGCCGTCAGGGAAGGTGCCAATCTCCCTGAGGGTTGATGCAGATGTGCTCGAATTCTTTCGAGAGTCGGGACCAAAATATCAGTCGCGCATGAACGCTGTCCTTCGTTCGTTCATGGAACGCACCTCGAGCATGGCCCGCCCGAAATCAAAGCGTCGCGGGGTCGCATAGCGACGACGGCCCTACGACCCAGCGCTGTCTACAGCGGCCTTCATGCGTGACACCCAGTTCGGGATGACACGGAGATAACGCGCGGTCGACTCATCAGGACCACGCACATAAATAATCCCGCCATCGTGCGACAGCCGGTTCGACCACCCTGACGTATCGTTGAACCTGGGATCGCGCGCGAACAACACCGGAGCACCACGCGGTTCTCCCGTCGCGGCATCGACGCGGATCGAATACCAGGTCACCCCCGACCGATAGACAAACTCGGAACTCGACAACCACAACGGCTCCACTCCATTCGCGATCTGAATCACATCGCTACCCGGAGGATATGAAGTAACCTTCACCCGCCCATCGGGATCCTGAAACGCAATGAGCTTTCCCCCCGGAGCAATCGTCGCGAAACGTGAACCCCGAAACAACTCAACGGGGCGCGCCCCGCGCACCGTCGGATCGAGACTCGTCACGGTCGCGCTCGGCAGGTGAAGCCCCAGCACCGTCCGCTCGTCAACGTATTCATCGATGTCGGGGATACTGTCTTCGCTGGCATTCGCAAGCACTGTGTCGATGCGCGCGTTCGATCGCGGGTTGCCGGAAATGATCGCCGTTCCCGAAGAGTCACGCAGGAATACAAGCAACTTCGTTCCGTCAGGGCTCCACAACGGGTGACGAATGAGTGGCGCACGCAGCCAGACGAAATTCTGCCCATCGCGAAGATCGTAGATGCGGAGCTCCTGAACTCCCTTCGCCTGGACAACGGCCGCGAGCCATCTCCTGTCCCTGCTGAGATCGAAACGCTGGAAGGTTGCGGGCGCGACAGGAAGTGCCACAGGTTCTGCATTCGGTCGCGCCACGGCCAGGGTGCCGAACTCTGCATTCGCGCCCGGAGCATACACGAGATCGCCGGAAGGAGAGATATCGAACTGGCCATCACCCGAATTTTCCCTGCGAACACCGGCAACGAGCGGCACACCGCGCCCGACGAGTCTCTTCGCGAGATCGAACGACGCCGCCTGAATCTCACCATCCTGCGAGAGATACACTACGTACTTGTCATCAATGATCCTGAAATCGGAACCCTGCATCACCGCGCCCGGTGACCCATCAGGATTTCTCACGCGGAGATTCTCGGGAGCCTTAGCCGCGGGATCAACAACGTAGCCGGTGCCGACGTTTCCTGAACACATGAGCTCGCCCGCGCTCCTGACCCACCTGGCGAACTGGCATCTTGGTATGGCTCGATCCTCGCCAGGTCCGGATTCTGGATCGATGAACGTCAGGCGCGTACCGTCGGTGTGAACGACGACCAGTCTCGTTGGAGAATCCCAATCGATCTGCGCCGGGACCGCAGCGACCATGAGCTGCTTCGGTGTCCCGCCGCCAATCGGAATTACCATCACCTGGTTGACTTTCAGAAATGCGATCTGCTTCCCGTCGGGTGAAATCACCGGAAGCGTTCCACCGGTGGTTCCTGCAATCTTGTGCGACTCACCATCTCGAAGGCTTCTATACCATAGAGAGGTGGTATCCCCGCGCGCGGACGTGTAGACCGCGAACCTGCCGTCCGGCGAGATCGACAAGTCGGTGAAAGGAACGCCATAACCTGTCTGCGTTGCAGCACCGAAGCTCATCAACGCGCTGTCGGGAAGGGCGGCATCGTACGATGCAAGTCCGGCGGACTCGCCACCACGCGACATCATTGCCCACGTCGCTGCTGCGATCGACAACGCGGCCACGCCGGCAAGACCGAAGCTGAGGGTCTTCCATGGAAACGTCTCAGCTTTCCCGCGACGTTGAGTGCGTCGAGGCGCGGTGCCGGGTTCATCGCCAATCGCCGCCGCGAACGCCTGAGCCGAATCGAATCGATCAGCAGGAAGTTTCTCAAGAGCGGTCAGTATTGCGCTCTCGAGATCGTCTCCGACACTGCTTCTCAGCTTCGAGATCGGAGTTGGCTTCTCGGTTATCACCTTCGCCACGATCGCCTGCGCCGTCGGACCAGTGAATGGCGGCTGGCCAGTCAACATCTCGTACAACACACAACCCAGTGCGTAGATATCGGTTCGCGCGTCGAGATCGCGTTCACCCATCGCCTGCTCGGGCGACATGTAGTGTGGTGTGCCGAGTGACATGCCCGTCTCGGTCATCCGCGAGCCGGCTGTGCTGGCTGCGAGCGCGATGCCGAAATCCGCGACGAGCGCGTGACCGTTCTGGAGAAGAATGTTCTCCGGCTTGATGTCGCGGTGGATTACGCCATGCGTATGCGCGTACTGAAGGGCATCAGCTACTTCCGTCGCAATTCGGACCGCCACCACAACGGGGAGCTGCTTCTCGCGCTCGAGGCGATCGCGCAGCGATTCGCCATCGATGAACGGCATGACGTAGAAGACGGTTCCCGCTACTTCTCCCGAATCATGCAGCGGCAGGATGTGCGGATGCTGCAGATTCGCTGTCGTCCTGATCTCGGCCAGAAAGCGTCCGCCGCCGATGACCGCAGCGAGCTCCGGCTTCAGCACCTTGATTGCGACCTTTCGGTCGTGACGCACATCGTGCGCAAGGTGAACCGTTGCCATTCCGCCGGAACCGAGCTCACGCTCTATCCGGTACCTTTCGGCAAGTGCGCTGGCGAGCTGGTCGAGAAGTTGAGACACGTCGCAGGGGAGGCAGTGGGCCCGCTACCAGATGGCGCTTCGGTCGTGGCAGAAGATATGACCAAGACCCATATAGCGCGACCGCACTGGGCCCTAACCTGGAAAGCCGACGATCACCGAGTGAATTGACCGTTCACCGAAATCTCGTAGGAGTAAACCAGGGTCGCGAACAGACTACGGTCATGCGACGATGTCACCTTCTTCTCCTCCTTGTTATCATCATCCTCCTCGC
>JANPKW010000015.1:0-16830 GCA_031426255.1 Gemmatimonadaceae bacterium
CCGATGCGATCGTTGGGCGCGTAAAGCAGCGCGGTATTCAGCGTATTGTCGCCGTTTGCAAAATCGCCGTAGAACTGGTCGTACTCCGGAACGACCAGCACTACATCCCCCTGCCGGATGTAAGGACGCACCTGCGCCAGCATGTACTTGAGCCCGAGCTTCGCGTACAACCCCATGTTGACGACGCTCAACCCAAGCGAGTCCTGGATCATTTTTGAATCAATGCCGAACGCGAGGTTGGACCCACCTACCAGCACGATCTTGGGCGACTCTGCGCCGCGTATGATGCGATCCTTCTCCAGGACGGCTGCGAGATAGTTGTCATCCCCCGCCTGCGCATCGTACTGCCCGATCAGCAGCCCCGAGCCGATGATTGCAAGCACGAGCATAAACAGCCTTACGACTAGCTTACGCGCGCCGGTGTTCCTCGGCGTCTCCGCGCGCTTCACCTCGGCGCCCTCAGCAGTTTGTTGCTCTGCGGCCTCTTTCATCAGAATTGGAAGTAAATGAAAGCCTTCGCCTCGGTGCTTATGCCGAGAAGCCAGATCGCCATGCAGATGGCGTAGTAGGCGGGCCACCTGACCCACACTGGCTGCGAGGTGAATCGTTTGACGAGGTCGACTGTCTTCGATCTAAGCTCGATTGCCATCAGTGCCACTATCAGGACGAATGAGTAACCCACCTCGAACTTCGAGATTCCCTCTGCACGAACAAGGTCCGGCGCGAGCTGGTGAAGCGTTGGCATCGCTATCGCGCCGCGGAGCACGTGCAGCGCATCAGTCATACTGTTCGCGCGGAAAAACACCCATGCGATCGAGGCCAGTGTGAACGTCACGACGACGCTGAATGCTGAATGCAACGCTGGTCGGCCTGCGAGACCAACAGCGCTTGCGACTCGCGCGCGCAGGTCCTTCGTCACGAGCGAGAAGATCAGGTAGAACCCGTTGAGCCCGCCCCATACCACGAACGTCCAGTTCGCACCGTGCCAGAGCCCGCTGAGCAGGAACGTGATGAACAGGTTGAAATACCATTTCGGCCGTGCCACCCGGTTGCCACCAAGTGGGATGTAGACGTAATCCCTGAACCACGTCGAGAGCGAGATGTGCCACCTGCTCCAGAACCCGGCAATTGACCGGGAGAGATACGGCCGGTCGAAGTTCTGCATCAGCCTGAAGCCCATGACACGTGCCGCGCCAATTGCAATGTGGGAGTAGCCGGCGAAGTCGCAGTAGATCTGAAACGCAAAGAAGATCGTTGCGACGACGAGCGTGAGCCCCTGGAAATTTGTCGGCTCGTTGTAGACGACGTTCACGTAACGGGCGAGACGGTCGGCGATGACCACCTTCATGAACAGCCCCCAGGCCATCTGGCGGAGGCCAGCCGTGACGCGCTCATACTCGAGCACGTGCTTTTCGTAGAACTGATGAAGCAGGTTCTGGGGCCGCTCGATTGGACCGGCCACGAGTTGCGGGAAAAACATCACGTACAGGGCGTAAATCCCAAGGTGACGCTCGGCCGGCTGGCGTCCCTTGTACACTTCTATTGTATAGCTCATCGCCTGGAACGTGTGGAACGACAGGCCAATGGGCAGGATGATCGAGAGCAGCGGAAAGTCATAGGGCCAGTGGAATACCTCCGCAATGGCGTTCGCGTTGGCCCCGAAGAAATTGTAGTACTTGAAGACAGCCAGCACGCCAACGTTGGCGATGATGCTCATGATGAGCAGTGACTTTCGCTTCTTCCCCTCGGCGTTCTCGATAAGTATCCCGGCCACGTAGTCGATCCCGATCGTGAAGAACAGGATCAGGATGTAGACGGGGATGAACGCCATGTAGAAGTAGCAGCTCGCCGCGAGTAGCCACGCCCATCGAAACCGGTGCGGCATGACGAAATAGATCGTCACCACCACCGGGAAGAAGATCAGGAAGGTGAAGGAGTTGAAGAGCACGTATGTGGGTTTGTCGGTTTTGCCGCAGGAAAAGTTAACGTCTTGAGCCGCCCACATCATGACGAAACCGTCATAGTCGCTTCACGCTTCCTTAATAAGGCCGCGGATAACATCCCCGGAGTTACAAAAACCCAGCCCTCAACTCCGGGAACAATGAGGAATCAGCTCCGTACGCTTATCGCAGCGTGGAAAGAGACGAAGTATTCGCAACTGCAGGCCGCAGATCACCGCGGCTGGACTTACGATCGCCTCACCATCCAGCTGAGCTCAGCTACCGACTACACCGTAATCGGTGGCCCATATCGTGGACTCCGGTACTTCGGTGAGCCGCGAATTCCAATCATCGACAAATGCCCGACGACCAAGCTCATCGGATCGTTCGAGGAAGAGCTGCACCCATGGATCGAGCGGTTCATCGAGCGCGGATTCAGGGACGTCATCTTCATTGGCGGCGGAGAAGGCTACCATGCAGTGGGCATGGCAAAGCGGATGGAGCGGACGCGGTTTGTCGTGTTCGATACCCTCATCTCCGCTCGTCAGGCCTGCAAGCAACTGTGTGAGCAGAATGGCGTTAAAAATCGCGTGCAGTTGCGCGGATTCTGTGGTGCAGAGGCCTTCCTGGATCTCGAGCTGGCCGGGTCACTGGTAGTTTCCGATTGTGGGGGTGCCGAGCTGACGCTGCTGGACCCAAAACTTTATCCCGCGCTTAGAACAGCGACGCTGCTTGTCGAGACTCACGACGCATTCGACCCACGCATTACTCCGCGCCTCATAACGAAATTCAAGCATTCACATCAGGTCGAGTGGGTTGAGGCAACGCCGCGGGATCCTGCGAAGTACATGCTGCCCGGAAACATGTCGACAGATCAGGCCCGGATGGCGCTGGATGAACAGCGGAAACTGACCAAGGATGGCAAGCCGCAGAAATGGGCACTCTTCACGCCCCTAAGCTCCTGATTAATTCGGGCGGCACCGGCCGCCTGAATCCCTTCCCGGTCACCGCTCGCTCAGTCCTACCTGAACAATGGTGATCTTTCGCTTCCGCGGTAGCACGGTCAGTTCAACTGTCGCTTCTCTTCCGGGCCCGACATTCACTACGACTGAGTCGCCCGCGACGTATGAGTAGAGCGGAATATCCTTGGGATCAACGCGCAGTGTCCACGTTCCCGGCCGCAGATCAGTAAGCGTGAATTCACCCATCGACCCGGATGTCGCGTGCCTGGTCTCCTCGGCCCGTGTCAGTGCGACTCTCGCACCGCGTAATCCATTCGGATCCTCAGCCGGTGGCAGGCCCTCACCCGTGCCTGTTGGTGGCGAGCTGACGAACAGCCTGACCTTCCCACGCAGGCTTGCGGCCCGTGTCATTGCAATGTCATAACTCGAGGTTCTGCCGAGCCGGGGAGTGATCGATAGCGGGAGATTGAGCACCGGTATCCATCCGGCAGTTGCGGTCGATCCTCCAAGATTGAGCGAGAGCGAACCCTCATCTGCAGTTGCAAAAGCGAACCGGCCGCGCGCATCAGTAACCGCGACCAGGGCTCCCAGCAACACGACGGCGCCCTGTATCCCGGCACCAGTAGCCGCATCGAAGATGCGCCCGTTGACTCGACTACGACTGCGAGACGCGCCCACCGGAAGTCCGAACGGAATGGTATACTCGGCCCGAAGAATATTGTCCGACGGCGAATCGAAAAGCGGATTGCGATGGAACCGCGCGCGCAGTGAAAGGTTGTGGCCTGCGGGGAGTTTTTGGTCCCACGTGGCCTCGAACGTCGCATCTGCGGATCGTTCAGGCATCCACCGCTCGCCCGCATAGGCCGATACCGAAAATCGCGATCCGCCACGCAGGGCGAGCGATGCATCGATGCCGGCGCGGTGCTCAGCCGTTTGACGCGGGACATGCACGGTCCCTCCACGCAAGGTCTCGGCACTCACGGATATCGCTGCTCCGGTTCTGTTTCTAAGCGTGGCCGCCGCTGAGTATCGCGCCAGCCTCTGGGGGTTGCTGCCTTCGACCGCGAGGGTGCCCCATCCCCCTGCTGCCCGCAACGAAACGCCGGCGACTCTGCCGGAGACGCGCGCAGTTGCCAGGTCTTCCACCCGCGCGCCGCGCGATGAGAACCATCCGCCATCGACGCCATTTCTCATGAAGTCGACAGTGAGAAGATCCGCGACCTTAATGCCCGCCGAGCGGTTCCAGTTACGCGACGGAGTCAAGCCCGGGCGCAACGGCTCCTGCGCAGCGCGGTGGTCGCGGTAGGATGCGGTCAATCCGATTCCCTTGAGAGGGGTCATGTTGACGCTGGCATTCATGATTGAAGTTCCGCGTGTCGCACCCGGGTAGTTCGCATTCGCGAGCTGTCGGTACACATTGTACGCAAACGACTTGAATTGGCCATGCGCACTTACCATCCATGCCTGCGCATCGACTGAATTGATCGCGTGGCCAACTTCAGCTTCGACCGTGCCGATTGGCAACGAGCGCACCTGCGCCTTGGCCGTGAGCATTGTTCCGCCGAGTGCTTCCCGTTTATCGAGGAAATTCACATCGAGCAGGACGCCGTTCCCGAAGTCCCGATTGAGGAACACCGCCATCTGCTCGCGGGGCGACAACGTGCCTGCATCCCGATTGAAAAATCCACCGACCTTCCAGCCATTGGAGGCAACCTCGGCACGTATTCCCTTTGCATAGCGCCCGTTTTCGCTGAGGGCCGACAAGCGATTCACCTGGTCACCTGCAACGATAGTGAAGTTCGGAGCTGCGACGAGCAGGCGGTATTCAGCGCGATCGCCGTAGACTGAACCTGCGCCCGCAATCGTGCGCGCCACGTATTCGATTCTGGTGAGTGATCCATCCCGCCACGATCCCGCTCCGAAAATTTCCGCTCCGCTCGATCCGAGTTCGGATGAGGTCCCTATCATGCGCAGCCCTGAGACGATCGCATGCACCGGCGCTGGCGCCGAGGATTCCTGCGGGGCCACAATCGTCCTGAACGATGCGCTGGCAACGACGCGCGGCTTGCCGACGACCTCCGCGGAAATTGCAGTCAAGTGATTCGTTGTCGTCCCCGTCCCTGCATCCGTTACAATCTCAATCGGAATCTCTTTCGATGCTCCGGGTCCGAGGTAGATGAGGGCTGAGTCAGTCAAGGAGAAGTTCGGAGAAGTAATGCGGAGTCTGACTTTGACGTCCGTATTCCCGGCGTTCGCAAGCACGTATCGCGCGGAAATCCGAGATCCGGCAACAACCAGGTCCGGACTATTGAGCTTGGAAAAAATAAGGGCGTGTTGCTCCACGACCTCCACCCATGCCCCCGCTTTTACCTGCCTGCCCGTGTGTGAGACAGAAACTTCGATCCGGTAGCGCCCGGCTCGCGTCGTAGACGGAACGCCCGCGGCAACCAGGAAGCTGACGCGTGGACTGCCGGGCGGGAGCTCCACGCCCGGAGTCATTGCTCGAAGGCCCTGTGGCATCGACACCACGACGGCACCACCCGCCCCTCCGGGCGATTCGATCATGAACATGAACGACACAGCGCTACCTGGGGCGGTCGTTCGAATCGAGTCCGCTATCGAAATCTTTGGAGCGCCTTGCGCACTCACGGACGATACGAGGGCGCAGAGCGCTATCGCGACGCTGAGGGCACGGAGATACCGCGTGCAGATGCTGCTGCGCGGCCGTCGAATCGAGATCCCCCGGGCCACTTAGATCTCCAGTGGGAATTTTCCCGCGAAGAGGTCATCGTCACCTGCGTCAGCGACAATGAATGCGTGGTACTTACCCTTGGGGATTGATCCGAGATTGAAGATCTGCCGGATTCCGCAGCCAGGGTACACGAGCCCCCGCACTTTCGTGAAGCGCCCGACGAGAACCCCGTTTTCATTGAATAGATCGACAGACAGCGACAGGCGGCGCGCCCGCTCGCCGGAGTTTTCCGTATCGAAGCGGAGCGCCATGCCGGAGTCGCCCGGCGCAAGGCTTACGTTTGAGAAGGCTACTGCGGCTGACGCTTCCTTTCCCACGTGAGTGACGATCTGGATGCCGTGGCGCACGACCGTGGAGATCCCGATGCTTCTGTCCTTTGCAGCAGGAGGTCGAGAAGGTTTGCCCTCGATCATCACCATGCTCCAGTAGCTGCCATCCACCGGTGAGCCGGCGGTGTTTGGTACAATGACGCGATAGGTGATTGTCGACGACTGGCTGGGCGCGATGACCACTGTCTGCGCTCCGAGTGTGATCCATCGTGCGTTGGATCGCTTGCTCGTCCCCGCAGCCCCATACGCCGATTTGCCGTCTGCGGTAAACTCATAGTCGGTGAGATAGACACTGACTTCCTGCGCTTCAGCCCCGCTGTTGCGCACGACGATGGAGGCTGAATACTCGAGCCCTGCAGTGGCCTCCTGCTCCTGGATCGATCCGTTCAGAACGGCGATCTGCGCTTCACTCGGAAGTAGCGGGGCCGTAAGCGAAAGTGCCGCCAGCAACGGCAGCCGATAGTTGAGATTCATAAAATGAGACGAGCACCAGCGGCAGCGTGACTTCCACGCTGCCGCATGATGTCGTTCAGGCTCCGGTCATGAGCGTGTACGTTACGGTCCGCGTGCCGGCTGCGATGACACCCGCAGCAGATGTTGCGGAGAGTGTATACGTGACTGCGAGTCCCGCTGCGTCCAGGGTTGCGATACCCGTGACTACGTCCTGAGCGACCGACGTCAGCGCACGCGAGGACGCCGAAGCGCCGGAAGGCGCGACCAGCAGGACAGACAGGGTCACGCCAGATGCCATGTTCGAGCCGATCGATGCCGTGATCTTCCGGTTCGACTCGTTCGTGCTCACCGAGTAGGTGCCTCCAGAGGTGACACTAGTCGGCGCAGATCCCGCCACTGCCGCATTGATCGTGAGTGATGGCGAACCGGACAGTGAGATGGAATTGATCGCCGCGACTTCGAAAGCAACGCTCTGGGTCGCAACGTTGCTCTGGGCCTGCGCGGTGTTGGCGGTGACAGCAACTGCGGTCGCGAGTGCGGCGATGAAGTACTTGTTCATTTTGTTCTCCTTGGGTGGTCACACGGTGATTCAGATGAACCGATTCTATCAGTCCCTGTGTGACGCTCACGTGAAACTCTCATGACAGAGTCATCACGTTGGAGAAGCTCTAGCTCACCCCGTACTCTTCATTTCCAGTTCGGAAGGCGGCTCTGCAGCCTGAAGCATGAACCCGATTCCGCGTCGCGTAACGAGATCTACACCCGCGTTTGCACCTTCGAGCTTCTTACGGAGTCTCGCGACGTGTGCATCAACGAGATTGGAGCTCGGATCGAAATGCATGTCCCAGACTTTGTCGTGCAGCTGGCTGCGCGTGACAACCTGCCCTGCATGCAGCATGAAGTGCTCGAGCAGCCGCAGCTCCATCGGGGTGAGATCGATTTCCTTGATCCCGCGCGTCACGCGCCGCGTGAGGCGATTGAGATGCACATCCCCGACAATTACCTGATCAGCTATCGGCGATCCGCCGCCACGCCGTAGCAGGCTGCGCACTCTCGCGCGCAATTCCTTGTTCGCAACGGGCTTGACGATGTAACCATCGGCACCTGCGTCGAGCCCGCGCACGATTGCTTCCGGATCGTCGAGTCCGGTATATAGCAGCACCGGAGTCGCGCGGCCTGACTTCCTCAGCTCCTGCAGGATTTCGAATCCATTCCGGTCGCCGAGGTCGATGTCGAGGACGATGCCGTCGTAATCGTGGAGGAACGAGAAGAGACGGGCTTCTTCACCGGTCGTGGCAATGTCGATGGCATACCCGTCCTCCGACAATACCCTCTGCATCAGGGCAGCGATGGAGCGGTCATCTTCAGCAATCAGGATACGAATAGGACGCTCTGGAAAGGGTACGCTCTATAGACGGATTTGGGGGGCGAAGCGCAACAGTTTGCTGGGGGGCGTGATGAGGCTCTTGCGCGGGTCTGCCAACACGAAACCAGGTCTCATGTCGCTGCATGCACAGTCCCACCGCCCTTCAAAGGCATCGACGACATACTCACCCACCGAACCAGCATGTTCGTCGCATCGTCCTCAGTCACCCGAGATCTCAGTCGCGATGGCGTAAGATCGAAAACCTCCATCGCATGCGAGGTGAAAATCCGCGGGTGCCTGTAGCCGAGTTTCATTGACACTTCAGTGACCGAATATCCGGGGTCGCGCAGATACGTCAGCCCCCGGCTCATCTTCGCTGCAATCAGCAATTTCTTTGGCGACGACATCTCCACGCTCTCCAGATACCGGTAGACGCTGACCGCCGGCAGCTGAGCCGTCATCGCCAGGTCGAGCACGCTCGAGTACCGGTGCGGTTTCTCGAACATCTCGGCGATCGCGCGTGCAAGGTTGAGCGGCACCCGTCGCAACGCCGGGGCCAACAGGTTCAACAGCCGCTGCGACGGCGGATGAGTGCGAACCCGGGCAATCGTCTGCTGAAGCCGCTCACGCGAATCGCCGAAGCGATGCAGAACGACATGGTCGAGCCCGCGACGGGAGAGCTGGGCGATCGCGCCAAACGACGTCGGATTGAGCATCACGTACCCGACCATTGGAAGCGATGGGAAAGAATTGAGCAGCGAACCCACCGCGTCGACATTGACGACCCCGTCAGCCGACGGATCGACGATGAGCACATTGACCGGCTCGCGGCGAATGATCGCCTCGAGATCGGGCCATGTGTTCGCCATAAAGAAGTCCGCCTCGTCGATGAACACGTGGCGGACGTGGGCGAGCAATTGTGGTGGGAGAAAAACCGCGATACTCAAAAGCTTACCGGCCAGGAGTGACGGGCAATGTGCACCCCGGCGGCGCCAAAAGCGAGGTTTTTGTTATGAAACCGACACTTTTGCGTTCAGAACCGACACTCATTGATAGAGAACCGGCATTTTTATGTATGAAAGTGCCTCTAGGTTGCGGGTATAGACAAACCCGAACCCTCAAGAGGCCACAATGTCCATCCGCAAACTCCTCGTCCTCGCTCTCCTCGCCGGACTCGTTTCCTCGACTGCAGCCTGCTCAGACGTAACGGCCCCTCAGGGCGAAGTGTGCCAGGTCACAGGCGGCGGATCGACCTGCCAGACCTGAGCTTTTACCGGTCCGGCTGTTCACTCCAGTCACTGACTGGCGGAGAGGAAAGTGCGACCTCGCGCAGGTGCGACATTGCGCGAGCGACTTCGAAGACTTCTTCCGGGATCGTCTCGAAGACCGGCGGCAGACTCGCCGCGCGTCGCGCTCTTCCCTCTCTCGCCGCAGCCAGTACCAGACCCGCCTCATGCGCTACCTGATAGATCTTCTGTTCTTGAGCAAACTCCTGCGCCTCCGCGACGAGCTCGATTCCAGCGGAGTCCTTGCCGAACGATATGAGCCCCTGCCCGTAGTACAACAGGAAGTATGACCGCAGGCGCGGATCGAGCGCCGCATTCTTCAGATCTTTCGCGTAGGCGTTGAACGCCTCCTCCATCCCATCGAGTGCCGACAGCTCCATGAGGTTGATCGACGCCTGCCAGCGTACCCACTGATACCGTGACGTCAGTGAGACGACCATGTGCGTATCACGCGCGGCATCGCGCAGCCCCATCTCGGCAAATGCGGCAGCAAGATCCGCCATGATAGAATCCTTGACCGACGGATTCGTTGTCTTTTCGAGCGCTTTATGCGCATAGCTCACAGTGTCCGCGTATTCGCCCCGCAGGTGTGCAACCGATGCCCTCGCGTGATACGCCAGCGCCTGCACGTTATCAAGCCCGGACTTCCCCGCTTCGACAATCACATCCTCGAGTATGAGCTTCGCAGTTGGAATGTTGCCACGCGCGATGTGCGTATTGGCGGTACCAACCCGCACTGTCAGACCTGAAGCCTTGTCCCCAAGGGCATCCGCGAGATATGCGGCCTGCGCGTAACCATCTGCTGACTTGGTCCAGTCCCCCGAGCGTCGTGCGGCTCCGCCCAATGCGGTCGTGGCTTCGATCGCGAGCTGTGGCTCCTTCTCGTCACGCGCGATGTCCGCAACAGTCCCGAACACGTCTACGGCCAGGGACCAGTTACCCTCGTAGTCGAGCGCCCGGCCATAGTCGAAGAGCGACGCATTTACATTGGACCAGGAGGGTCCCCCGTCACGCAGCTGCTCGATGATCTTCAACAGCTGGCGCCTGAATGGGCCGCCTTCTCTAAGCCCGCTTACTGCATCGGTTGCGGCTCGGACGCCGGTCCAGTCCCTGTCAACTATCGTGCGATCCAATCGCGCGGCATCGACGAGCTCGAGCACAACGAGCCCGGCAATGGTTGGCGCCCATACGGGCAACCCCTCATGGGCGTCGGCGAGCAGGTCGTAATAAGGCTGATGACGAAGCATTACCTGACGGTGTGAGGAAGAAGCAAGTAATCTCATCAGGCATTGAGGCTGATGAAATGCCTGTTCTCTATCACCAGCACCCCTTTCTCTACAGTTAACCGCCTCAAATCAGGGTTTAGGTAGTTGAGCAGCAGGCCTGGCATCGCGCGATATGCGATTTTGTACCGGAATGCTCCATGCTCCGATACTGAGCCACCATGCGTTCGGCCGCATCGCTGGATGCCGAATCCGCTTGTGAATTGCAATCAGCGTTCGCGGCTCGTACAGCCAGACTGCCGGCGCATCATCAACGATGACCTGGTTCGCCCGGCGGAAAAGTTCTCGCGACGCCGCCAGATCACTCGCCCCGAGCGCGCTGTCCACGAGGACGTCAAAGTCGCGGTTTCGGTATGCTCCGTAGTTCAATCCCCCCTTCCCGGCAGCGCTCGTCGTCCACGTCACTCGCACCGCATCGGGACTCGACCCCAGGTGCCACGACGCGAGAGCCGCATCGAAGTTTCTCTCGGCAAGCCTCGCACTGAATGCCGCGAAATCCATCTGGTCGACAATCACTTCGATGCCGGCACGCCCGAGCTGTTCCTGAATCAGGACCGACATCCGCATGCGGGATAAGCTCGAGACCGGGACGAGCAGTCGAAATCTCAGCGGAATCCCATGGCGGCTGCGAACCCCGCCAGCGGAGCCGGAGGGGCGCACCCATCCAAGTGAGTCGAGAATCCGTTCGGCCCCTGCCCTGTCGAATGGTATCTGACGAAGAGTGGTATCTGTCGTTGGCGCGGCGCGCACGGCCGGGCCGATACTCACATCGGCAAGTGTATCGAAGAGATTCTTCACCATCCCTTCACGGTCGAGTGCCATTGTCATCGCGCGCCTGAGGTCACGCGAAGAGAAGAGTGAATGCCCGGACTCTCCTGAAACACTTCGCTGGTTGAAGAGCATGAATGCGTAGTCCATCCCCCCCAAAGTCCGCAGTTCGAAATCTCCGTGTGACGCCAGCTCGGCGATTGTCTCCTGCCGGACATTCGCGAACACGTCGACCTCACCACCAAGCAGTCGCATCACGCCAGATCGATAATCCGGCGCGATAGACAGTATCACACGGTCGAGATTGGGCACTCCGCGATAATGTGCGTCAACCGCGAGGAGCTCCATTGATGCTCCGCGTGTCCACGTGCCCAGGCGGAATTTTCCGCTGCCAATCGTACGCGTGCGTGTGCCTGCGGATCGCAGTGAATCGATCGCGATGTCGTTGTAGATGTGCTGCGGCAGAATCAACATCATCGCTGCCGCAGTGAAAAAATTTCGCGGACCAGGGCGCGCAAACCAGAACACGGCTGTGGTAGAGTCCGGGGTCGTCAATGAATCCACAATGGTGAGCGCATCGCGAACGGATGATCCCACCGCCGGACTCGAGTAGACGCGATACGAGAAGGCAACGTCGCTGGATTTGACCCGACGGCCATCGTGCCACCTGGCGGCCGGGTTTATCGTGAACGCAATCGATGACGAGTCCCCGGCCCACGTCCATTCCGAGGCGATCTGTTTCTCGAAACCATTGTCGCCGACCGTGTTCATTCCGACGCCGACATCGGCCAGATACTCATAGATCAGCTCAGTCGCCTGGCGGGCCTCCATGCTGAGTGCGGCCGGAGGAAATAGCGCGTCAGGGTCTGCGGAAGCTCCAATGACGACAGTTCCGCCGCGCCAATTCTCGTTGGGTTTTGACGATTCTCCACTGCAGCCAGGCGCTGCCCCGGCCATCGCCAACGCGATCACAAATCTGCCAAGCCCGTAGTAGTCCGCAGTCCGCAATTGTCTTGATCGCTTCAATCGCGGGCTAATGATAGAGAATTGCACTTTTCTGATAGAGAATAGGCATTGCCTGTAAGTGAAACGTTACAATATTACAAAGTGTTTACAAACTCGGTCCGAGGGATAGGAGGTTCCCACCGCAACGTGCCGAACCGGGGCGTGCAGGCCGAACAAATCGCGCTCCTGCGCAGGCTGCATCGCGCCTTTCGACTCGGGGGGACTGCGCTTGTCCTCGTTGGCCTGACGTTTGTCTGGCTCTTCTGGCTGAGCAGTAGAAGCGTCGAGTGGGTGATGGAAACCGAGCGAACGCGCCGGATGGCGATCGAAGCTCGAAACCATGCGGTGGATCGCAACGCCTCGATACGTGGATTTCTGCTCTCGAAGCAGCAGGTATCACTAGGCCCTGAGCTGATTGCACGGGCTCCACTTGCGGCGCTCATCGATACACTGCTCGTAATCACTGAAGGAAACGAGTCGCAGCATGACCGCGTAAAGACGATTGCCCAGTCGATAGAGCGATGGGAGCGCGGGTGGGCAATGCCGGCTCTTGCCACTGCGAACACCGATTCAGCAACTGGTCACACCGCTCTTGCCGGAAAGGAGCTCTTCGACTCGATACGCAGCGCATTCGATTCATTCCTGGCCGGGGAGAGCCGAATATACACTCGAAGGGTCGGGATGCAGACGTCGATCCGGAGAATTACATATGCCGCGATCATCATGGAGCTCCTCGTTCTCATCGGTGTTCTTGCGTGGCTCGGCAAACGTTCATATCGCAACGCACGCGAGATTTTCGGCACAGTCGAGCAGCTGAAGAGCGCGGAGCTCATCGCGCACGCTGCGCGATCGCAGCAGCAGGAAGCGCAGGGGCTGCTCGACTTCGTTCTCGATAATTCGCCGGTCGGCGTTTCGCTTCACGATCGCGACCTCAAGCTCGTCCGCATGAACAAAGTCATGGCTGCCATGATCGGGGCACCTGTCGATGAGCATGCCGGCAAGACTCTGAACGCAGTGATGTCAGCGGAGATGGTCGACACAATACAGCCTCTGCTCGAGCGAGTGCTTGCGAGTGGCGCGGCAATCACTAACGTGCCGGTAACCGGCCCGAACCCTGATGACAGACTGGCTGAGCGGCATTTTCTCTGGAGCTTCTTCCCTGTCTCGCTTCCGGGCCGGAGCGGCGGCGTTGGATCCGTTGTTCTCGAGACTACTCAGTATAGAAAACTCGAGGAGCAGCTGCTTCAGGCGCAGAAGATGGAAGCGGTTGGGAGGCTCGCGGGCGGCGTTGCGCACGACTTCAACAACATGCTGACGGCAATCCGCAGCTACAGTGAGCTGTTGCTCGCCGACATGGAGCCCGGCACGCTCCAGCATGCGGATATGATGGAAGTGATCAACGCCGCTGTGCGCGCGACTGCACTGACGAAGAAACTCCTTGCTTTCAGCCGGCAGCAGGTGCTGCGACCGGCCCGGGTCGATCTCAACCTGACGATTGGCGGAATCAGGAAGATGCTCGAGCGGATCGCGGGAAAGAAGGTGGAGCTCACGTGCAACCTGCTGCCGGCATTGTGGCCGGTCTCAGCGGATCCCACGGAGATCGAGCGAGTGATCACCAACCTCGTGCTCAATGCCCACGACGCGATGCCGGAAGGTGGCAGGCTCATTATCGAAACGTCGAACGTGTACATAGATGATGAGTACGTCAGCACGCATGCCGACGTCAGTCCCGGGTCCTACGTCATGCTTGCGGTGACCGATACGGGTACCGGCATGACGAAGGAGGTGCGCGAGAAACTCTTCGAGCCATTCTTCACAACGAAAGAAAAGGGCAAGGGTACCGGACTGGGGCTTCCGAGTGTGTACGGAATTGTGAAGCAGTCGGGCGGGTTCGTCTGGGTGTACAGCGAGCCTGACAAGGGCACGACCTTCAAGGTTTACCTCCCGCGCGCGCTGCCCGAGGAAGCAATCGATCACGTGCGTACACCGCGCGGCAACAAGGCATTCGGGCCGGAGACGATTCTGCTGGTCGAGGATGACGAAGAGGTACGCCACGTTGCGCTTCGCATTCTTCGCAATAACGGATACCGCGTGCTCGAGGCAGTGAATGGCGCGGACGCGCTGAGGGTGTGTGAGGCCGAGGGTGCCCCCGTCGATCTCGTGGTGACCGACATCGTGATGCCAGAGATGGGCGGGTCCGAGCTTGCTGAGCGTATCAGGGAGGCGCAGCCTGATGCCCGCATCCTGTTCACGTCCGGTTTCACTGAGGACGCAGCCGTAAGACAGAGCTTCCTGCACTCGGGGGAGTCATTCATCGAGAAACCTTTCACGCCTGCATCGCTGGCGAAAAAGGCTCGCGAAGTTCTCGACGGAGTTGAATCGGACGACAGGCCGTGATGACCTCGATTCCCGGCAAGCTGACAAACGCCCGGATCCTTGTCGTCGACGACGACGAGACCAACCTCCGGCTGCTCGGCCGCATTCTGTCCGGCAACGGTTATAACGATGTGAAGTCAACGAGCGACGGTACCGCAGTGTTTCGGCTCGTCACGGAATTCGAGCCGGACCTTCTGCTACTCGACCTCCACATGCCGCCGCCTGACGGCTTTGCGATTCTCGAGGCACTCGGACCGTGGATAGATGGTCCTGGCAAGATGCCGGTGCTGGTGCTTACCGGCGACGACACATCGGACACCAAGCGGCGCGCCTTGTCCATGGGTGCGCGGGATTTTCTCGCGAAACCGTTCGATGGGATCGAGGCAATTCTCCGGATCAGGAACCTCATCGAGACCCGGCTGCTGTATCGCGCACTCGAGAGCCACAATGTCGAGCTCGAGACAAAGGTCAGGGAGCGGACGCACGCGCTGGAGCAGGCGCAGATCGAGATCATGGAACGACTCGCGCGTGCGGCCGAATTTCGCGACGACGAGACTGGGCGTCATACTCAGCGCGTCGGAAGCATGGCGGCTGGACTCGCTGCTGCGATGGGCCTCGGAGAAAAGACAGTTGAGCTCATACGGCGCGCTGCTCCGCTGCACGATGTTGGAAAGATCGGCGTGCCAGACGGAATCCTTCTCAAACCGTCGAACCTGACTCCTGACGAGACGCAGATAATGCGGACTCACACGGAGATCGGGTCACGAATTCTTTCTGGAGGTCAGTCCGAGCTCATCATCACCGCTGAGCGGGTTGCGTTGAGTCATCACGAGCGCTGGGATGGATCGGGGTATCCTCATGGCCTTTCAGGTGCCGACATTCCTGTCGAAGCGCGCATAGTCGCGGTTGCAGACTGCATCGATGCGTTAACGCATAACAGGCCCTACAGGGCGGCGTGGCCGCTGAAAGCAGTTATCGAAGAGGTGCATCGCTGCAGTGGCAGTCATTTCGATCCGGAGATCGTCAACGCGATGATCGAGAGCAGGCTTCATCGCAGGATAACGGTTAGTCCGCCTAGGCCGTGGCCGGCGCCGATTCTCCCTGAAACGTCGACCGCGACAGACGAGTGAGCGAAGAACCGTCAAAGAAAGCGCTGCTCGTCGAGGACAACGAGATGGTGCGGAAGGTGACGCAGCGTATATTGGAGCGCGGTGGGTTCGTAGTTGTTGCGGCCGTCGATGCGACTGACGCGCTGCTCAAGTGCGAGCACAACGGCTTCGATGTGGATCTGGTGATCACAGACATCGAGATGCCGGGGATGAGCGGCACTCAACTCGCCGAAAGGATTCAACTCATGCGGCCGGGATTGCGGATGCTGTTTATTTCGGGGCATCCTGAGGAGACTGTATTCAGGGGCGGCTTGATTCAGCCTGGCGCCGCGTTTCTCGAGAAGCCGTTTACGCCGAATCAACTGCTTGCTAAGGCGCTGGAAGTTCTGTCAGCGAGGTGACTCCACCGAGCAGGGTTTCTTTGGCGGTAACAGACTCAGTTCGATGAATGGTTGCCTGCCCGCGAAAGGCGCCGTGCTCGATTGGAATCCCCTTCCCTAGACCTTGAGCTTGAAGTTCGCCGCGAAGAGGTCGTTATCGCCCGCGTCGCCGATTACTAAGGCGTTGTAGCAGCCCTCGGCTAGCGTTCCAATACTGAACGTGTGTGGCGTGGAGCAACCGGGGAAGATGCGAGCGATTGGCTTCGAGTAGCTGGCAACGCGTTCGCCGGATTCGCTGAAGATGTCGACTGATAGAGCGACGTTGCGAACGCGCTCACCGTTGTTGTCGGAGTCGAACATCAAGGTCGTGCCGGCGTTGCGCCGCGTGAGCATGGGGTCGGTGAATGCGATGGACGGCGGGTGGTGCGGTCTGTTTTGTTTCACTGGTGGAACCCTCTGGCTGTTTGGCGGGTGGAATTCCCTCAGTGTGGAGGTTGGCGGATGACGAGTCTGTGAAGCGAGTGTGACCGAACCGTCATTCCGTGTGGCCGAAAGTTGCATGACGGACAACGAACATTTTCATGACGGACCGTTAATGAAATAATCGTCAGGTTCGAGTCACCATGAGGTAACTGGCGGTCTGACGGATTGAGTGGACGCAAGAGCGTGAAATCGCAACCACTCAACTCGGAAGACTACAATGTCAACACGTTTCCTCAAGGCCGCGCCGCTGGCATTAGTGGTCGGCGCTGTCACCGTTCTCTCCTCGTGTCAGGATGCAACTGCGCCTGCATCGGCGCCAGAGATGGCACCCCTAAGCG
>JANPKW010000016.1:0-49393 GCA_031426255.1 Gemmatimonadaceae bacterium
GACAAGATGACGGGCAAGCACAAGGCTGTGTTTGACCTCACCGAAATCGAGAGCGGGTACGGGGTATGGCGTGGCGCAATCTGGGTCAAGCAATACACGGATGTGATGAAGGCGGCACCGGCGGACTTCTCACCGGTGCTCGTGATCCGGCACAACGCAATCGTGCTGGCGATGCAGCAAACATTCTGGGACCGGTACAACTCGGGAGAGAGCAAGGAGGTGACGCATCCCCTTACGACCGAGCCAACGAAAAAGAACCCGGTTCTGCTCGATGAGCGCGACGGGGTTCCCGCGCCGTACAACAACATGGCGCTGCACAAGCAGATCGCGCGCGGTGCGACAGTTCTGGCCTGTAACCTGGCATTCGAGGATTGCGTCGGCACCATTATGCGCGCAGAAAAAGTCAGCAAGCCCGAAGCGCGAAAGCAGGCTATCGCCTACCTCGTTCCAGGCGTGATACTCCAGCCGTCAGGAGTGTTTGCCGTGATTCGCGCGCAGCAAGCTGGTGCGGCTTACATCAAGGCAAGCTGATACGCTGCACGGCGAATAAGTTGATCGAATGAAGCTTCGTCACTTTCTTTTTGCAGTATTCGCCGCTCAGCCACTCGTTGCACAACAGCCGTCACTTGTTGCATCGCGTGGCCGCCCTGCGCCAGGCTCGATTGTCGAGCTGACGCTGAGGGTCGGCAATCGCGTCGACTCAGTGTTGACTGTCTCCGGCGACATGAGCGGGGAACCGCTGCATTTCTCACAATCGGCTTCCGGAAGCTGGCGCGCCATCGGCCCCGTTAGCGTAGACGCCACCGACAGCGTTCCCGCGCGCGCCGAGATACACCGCTCATCAGGCGAAGTCGATAGCGTAACAGTCTTTGTGCATCTTCCGCGACGCCCGCCCGCGGCGGCCCCTTCGCGGCGTCGACAACTCGCCGTGAGCTCCCGATTTACTCAGCCCATGAGTGCGGAAACCGAGGCGAGAATTGCGCGCGAGAACGAACAGGCGCGCGCCGTCGGACGAGGGGCTCACGACACACCGGCGATGTGGGCTGAATCTTTTATCAACCCGCGCCCGTCTTCAATCACGAGCAGGTTCGGTTCGGGGAGAATGTTCAACGGCACATTGTCGAGCAGGCATCTTGGCGTCGATTTCTCCGGCGCCATTGGAACCCCGGTACGAGCAGCCAACAGAGGCATTGTGGCTCTCGTCGACGACTTCTTTCTTGCCGGCAACGTGATCTATCTCGATCATGGTGGCGGTGTGGTCACGGGTTACTTTCATCTGAGCAGGACTCTTGTCGCACCGGGCGATACGGTGCAGAGGGGGCAGCAGATCGCGCTGGTTGGCGCGAGCGGACGTGTAACGGGGCCCCACCTTCACTGGAATGCGCGGTACGGCGCTGTGACGGTAAACCCTCTGGACCTGGTTAGAATCGGGTCGCGGTGATGGTGCAACCGGCTACTTTTATTTCTGTGGTCTCAAACCTGGTTTTAGGACGATGCGCAAGACGCTGAAAAAAATCCTCGCCGAGTATGGGGCGATCGCTGTTGTGCTTTATCTGACGATATTTTTTGTAGTCTTCATCGGGGCGTATTTTGCGATTACGCTGGGGTGGGCTCCGAAGAGTGTTGCCAGCACAGCAGGTGCCTGGACTGCCGCGTACATCGTCACGAAGATTACCCAGCCACTCCGGATCGCCGGGACCGTCGTCCTCACGACCTTCCTCGGGAAGATGTGGGATCGTAGAAGGAAGCCGGAAACAATCGTTTAGCTGGTCGGCGGCCTTCCTCCGGCTGCCCTCGCGAAAACATTACAAATCGTGGACGGAGTGCAGTGAAACTCCCGGCTAGCTTGGGCGTAGTGGGGCAGAATAGCGCTCCCACGGTTGCGCCGCTTTTATAGCTGAACCCACAATTTGCAACGAGTACGGTATGAAGACCCTTCTGTTGGCGGTATTTGCACTTCTGCTCCTCGCTGGAGCTGCACCCTTGTCGGCGCAGGGGCCGGGCGGGCCAGGTGGCCCCGGCGCAGGTGGGCCCCCCGCTGCACCCGGTGAAATTCGAGGAACCGTTGTCGATTCCGATGCCAACGTGGGCATTGCCCGCGCTTCAGTAGCAGTTCGGACGAAGGAAGGTGCTCTGATTACCGGCGCAATTGCGACCTCCGATGGAACGTTCCGGATTCAGGGCCTTCGCCCTGGCACGTACACTCTTCGCGTAACGTTTATCGGCTATGCGCCAAAGACGCAGGAGTTCACGATCACCGCCGAGGCCCCAAGGGTCGCAACCGGCAACATCGGGATCTCGAAGGTTGCGGTGGCGCTCGAAGGGGTTCAGGTGACGGCTGAGCGCGAGGCAGTAACGATTGAGCCCGATCGCAATTCATACAAGTCGAAGGATGTCGCACCGGCTGCGAACAATGCTACGGAAGTGCTCGAGAACGTTCCGTCAGTTCAGGTCGACGGAGAGGGAAAGGTCAGCCTTCGTGGCAATGAAAACGTTGCAATCCAGATCAACGGACGCCCTGCTCCGATTCGCGGTGCGCAGCTCACCGCCTATCTGAAGCAGATCCCGGCTAACATCCTCGACCGAATCGAAGTTATCCCGAATCCTTCTGCCAAGTACGATCCTGAAGGTATGGCGGGAATCATCAACATCGTGCTCAAGCAGAACGTCGATCTCGGAATGAGCGGTGGGTTCAACGTTGCAGGCGCGACCGCAGACAGGTTCAACACTTCCGGCAATGTCGGCTACCAGGTCGGTCCGTACACGCTCTTCTCGAGCTACGGTTACAACTCGGACAAGCGGGGCACCACCGGAATCAACGACCGTGAGCGCTATACCGCGCTGAACGCGCCGCTGTCGTTCACCGAGCAGGACATCAACGGCGACAACTACAACGCCGGCCATAACTTCACCACGACATTCGACTACAAAGTCAACACCCGCGACGTGCTGTCGAACTCGCTGCTCCTGAACAAGCGGAGAAACGGCGAGGACTCGCGGACATTGTTCTCGGAGTTCGACTCCAATCGCGCGCCGATCGAGACGTATGACCGGATTCGTGACCAGGCAGCGGAAGCATGGATGGTCGACTACACACTCGCGTTCAAGCGGACGATCGAGCCGCGCAAGCACGAGGTCTCGAGCGAGCTTCGCTTCAACCGCTCCAACGATGATGACTTCATGCAGCTTTGGAGGCAGCCGATTACCGGCGGCGCCGAGCTCGAGCGCGAGCGCAACACCACCGATAACCTCAACCAGTCGCTGAATGCGCAGCTCGATTATACGCGCACACTTTCAGAGAAGACCAAGCTGGAGACCGGTTACAAGGGCACGGGACGCTGGCTCGACAGGGATTTCCTCGTCGAGAAGGATCTGCTCGGAAACAACCAGTGGGTCGAGAGCAACCTGAGCAACGATTTCGACTTCAACGAGAACGTTCAGGCGGTGTACGGCGTGCTGAGCCAGGCTGTTGCGAAGTGGGACCTGCAGGCCGGCCTGCGCGGCGAGTACGCCTCGCGTGATTTCACGCTTGCGAAATCGGGGGACACTTTCTCGAAGAGCTACCAGAGCCTGTTCCCGAGCGGTGTTGCGAGCTACAAGTTCAACGACAAGGTAAACGCGAAGCTGAGCTACTCACGGCGTATTCGTCGGCCCGGCACGCAGGAGCTGAACCCGTTCCCGGTGTTCATGGACGCGCAGAACGTGTTCATCGGCAACGCGAATCTGAACCCCGAGTACACGCACGCGATCGAGGGTGGTCTCACCAAGACAGGAATGCTCGGCACGCTTCAGTTCTCGCCGTTCTTCCGTCGCACCACTGATGTCATTCGTGTCGACATCGACACTGACGATGTCATTGATGGCCGCAACGTGACGTCTGTCAGCTTCAGGAATCTCGCGACGAGCGACTCGTATGGAGCAGACATGAATGGAACGCTGCGTCTCGGTAAGAAGTTCACCGGGTTTGGTGCCTTCAATGTCTTCCGGATCGTGACCGATGGCGGCTCGGAGTCGACCCTGGCGTCTGACGCTATCGCGTGGGGAACGCGGTTCAACCTGACGTTCAATCCGAACGACAAGCTGACGCTGCAGGGCAACTGGAACTATCGCGCACCGCTGGAAGTCGAGCGGGGGAAGTTTGGTGCTAACCAGAGCGCAACGTTTGCCGGGCGGTACAAAGTGACTGAGAAGGCTACGGTTGCGCTTCGCTTCGTAGATCCGTTCAACACGATCGGATTCAAGATTCGCGCTGGCGATGGCCAGGTGATACAGATCACGGAGCGTCAGTTCGGAGTGCGCGGGACGTTCCTCAGCTTCCAGTATAACTTTGGCCAGACGCCGCGGATTCGCCAGCAGCCGCAGGCACCGCAGGAGCCGCAGGCTGGATTCCCATCAGGCGACTGATTGACTGAGGCCCGAAGCCTCAGGCCTCAGGCCTGAAAGGAAGCCCCCGGAATTTCGGTTCCGGGGGCTTTCTTTTTTTCGTGCAACGGGGGCGTGTCAGCGCTTCGATTTTGGCTCGGTGAAAACTTCCACCGTCAGGTCGAATACGCGCTTGTCGTTCGGCCCAAGTGCGCCGACATCAACCATGTGACGGCTGATCTCTTCGCCCTTCTCATTCTTCACCGTTACGAGAACCATGTATTCCCAATTCTCGCCAACGTCCGGATGCTTGATCGCCCCTTCAACGTGAAGGGCCGAAAACCCTGCTGGCTTGTGCTTGGCGGTGTGCGGCTCCCACCGGAGACTCTTCCGGCATATCGGGCAGACGCTTGCGCTCTGAAGGATAGTGGCCCGGCAGTGCGGGCAAACACGAGTCTTTGCCGACGCACCGCCGCTGCCATTGCTCATGAAACTGAGCTAACCTCCGATTTAGGCTTCGCAGGACGCTGTGCTCCGTCCTCCCAACCAAATTCCGCCTGACCACGCATGCGCGATCCCGCGGCGACGGTGAGTGATCCGGCTTTGAGATCGCCATTGAGCACGCCTGACGCGAGAAGCTCAACACGCGATGCCGCATCGACATTGCCCTCGAGCTCTCCGGCAATGGTGACCGTGCTGGCGCGGACGCCGCCGATGACCTTTGCCCCCTGCTCGATCGTGAGGTTGCCCTCGACGTTCACATCACCCTTGAACTGGCCCGCGACGCGGACATGGCCTGAGCCCTGAATCTTTCCTTCGATCGAAAGGTTCGCGGCAATCAGGGTTTCCTTCTGGTCAGCCTGTGACGACCGAGCCGGCGGGTTGTCGTAGCTCGCGCGGGGAGGCGGTGCATCGTTGCTCTGGGGCGCTGGGGTCGCGGGCATCGCGGGTGGCTCCTTGGTGGGCGTCTTGGGTTCGTTCCAGATTGCCATGGTTGGGACTCCTGATCTATGACTGGGGTAGCGTGTGTGGCAGCCAGCGGTGCGAGGCGGCGCTTCCGAACATTACTACCCGACAGGGCATCCCGGCACCCTTTGGAGCAACCCTGGATTTTTCCGTCCGCTACCGCTCCGAGATCGCCTCGTAGGCTGCAGCACGCACAGCCTGGGCATCAGCCGTGTTCATTGCGCGCTTTACAACACCGGCGCCAGGTAGAACGGAGTTGGCGATCGTGCTGTCCCGCTCACGCTGAGTCATGTCGGCGCGAGCCTTCTCGATCTGAGGAGAGTCAGCGCACGCTGACAGAAGAATTACAAGGAACCATCTGGGTGGAAGACGCATACGATATTGACGCCGGATATACCGGCCAGCAACATGTTCAAGACCCTCAAAGGAGATGCCATGCACCGTACCCTGTCGTTACTGGCTGTTGTCGCGTTCGCCGGGTGTAGTACCGTGACTGCACCAGCATCGGACATCCTGACCGCGACTCCCCGTGCCCAGGCCCTGGAGATCAGGAGTACATCAACCGAAAAGGTCTACTATTTCGTTGCCGATCGAGGAGCGCTCGCGCTCATCGATTTCACGATTTGCCGTGACCCCTCGAAGTGCGAAGCTGTCGCACCGGGCGCGACGAAGCAGATCGCCTACTCGGGCATCATCGGACATTCACCCATATCGACCGAGCTCGTCTTATATCACTGGCACCTGGTCCCGGCAGCCGGCGGAACTTACGACCAGGATTCAATTCGAAGCACAATCGTCCCGATCAAGTAGCTGTTTACTCCACGCCTCCCTGGTCGTCATTTTCTCACGGGGAGGCGCGGATGACGGGGCACGAGACACCACGAAAGGTTTACATCGGCTGCGCGGGCTGGAATGTCGCCAGATCGAGCGTACCAGTTCCCGCTGCTGAGGGATCCCAGCTTCAGCGTTTCGCATCGCTGTTCCGCGCCGTCGAGATAAACTCGTCCTTCCACCGCGCGCATCGACGCGCAACGTACGAGCGATGGGCCGAGAGTGTTCCGCCGTCGTTCCGTTTTGCTGTGAAAATTCCAAAAACAATCACCCACGCAAAACGGCTCGTCGACACCCACGACGAAGTTCACAAATTTCTCGGTGAGTGCCTCGGGCTCGGCAGCAAGCTTGGTCCTCTCCTCGTTCAGCTGCCGCCAAGCATGGAGTTCAATCCGCTGATCGTCGAGTCGTTCTTCGAGGATCTTCGCACCGGATATGATGGAAGCGTTGTAATCGAGCCGAGACACAAGACGTGGTTTGCTCCCGATGCAAACAGGATGCTGCAGCGACTGAGCATCACGCGCGTGGCCGCGGATCCGGCCGTGGTTCCGGCTGCTGCTGAGCCGGGAGGCAATCCGGCGATCGTATACTTTCGTCTGCACGGGTCGCCGCAAGTCTACTACTCGTCGTACACCGGTGCGTTTCTCGATGGACTCGCATTCCGCCTCCGTGCGTACGCGAGAGCTGGCGCCAGCGTATGGTGCGTATTCGACAACACGATCAGGGGGGCGGCTATCGAGAATGCGCAGCACCTGATGCGTAAGATCGTGCTCGAGGAGACAGCGCTGGCCGCAAGGTAACGTTCGCGCTTCGCGGTACGCGGCGTACATTACTGCTTCCGCAGCATCAACGAGCACTCGATCGCGAGAAGCCGCCACTGTCAACGAGTCGAAGAGGTTTCATCACCGGAGGGACCAGCGCGCTGATCGCGCTCGCAACCGCTCCGGCTGTTCTTTCCCGAAAAGCCGACCACGACCTCGTAATTCGCGGTGGAACAGTCGTCGATGGTACCGGATCGGACCCTCGGGAGCTCGACGTAGCTATCAGCGGATCATTGATCACTGCCGTGGCCTCGCGGCTACCCACGCGTGGGCGCGAAGAGATCGATGCGCGCGGAATGGCGGTCGCGCCCGGCTTCATCGACATACATTCGCATGGCGATGGCAGCCTTACGGATGACCCGCGCGCCGAATCGGTAGTCAGACAGGGTATTACGACGATAGTTGCCGGCGCTGACGGATCCTCGCGCGCCAATGGTGAAGCAACGAAATCATTCTCTGCATACTTCAGCTCGATCGACCAGCTGCGCCCGGGACCCAACGTGGCATCGATGGTTGGCCTTGGAACGGTAAGAGGCGCGGCAGTTGGTGCTGACGACAGGCCAGCTACAGCGGCTGAGCTTTCCCGAATGACCGCGATGGTTGAAGCAGCACTCGTCGACGGAGCCTGCGGCGCATCTTCAGGGCTCGAGTACACTCCGGGTGCATTCGCGACGAGAGAGGAGCTGATTGCGCTCTGTCGCCCGTTGAGTCGCCGCGCTCTGCCGTATGCGACTCACATGCGTAATGAAGACGACAGGCTGCTCGATGCAATCGACGAATCAATTGCCGTTGCGAGAGGTGCCGGCTGCAGGCTTCAGATATCACACCTCAAGACCCAGGGTCCCCGAAACTGGAAGCGACTGGACGAAGCATTCGTGCTCATCGAAGCTGCGAGAAGCGCCGGGACAAATGTCATGTTCGACCGCTATCCGTACCTCGCGTACTCCACGGGGCTCACGAACCTTTTTCCGGTGTGGAGTCGCGATGGTGGAACGAAAGCTTTCTTCGCGAGGCTCGACGACCCTGCCGTTGCGCCGCGCGTGAAAGCCGAGACACTTGCCAAGGTTGACCTCATCGGCGGTTGGGACAACGTTCAGCTCTCCGGAGTTGCAGCTGCGGAAGACCGTGATGCGGAAGGGAAGCGGCTAGGCGCATATGCGAGTGCTCGCGGCGCCGACCCGTACGCCACCGCGATCGCACTACTCAAGCGCAGCAACGGGAGTGTCGGCATGCTCGGGTATGCGATGAGCGAGACGAATCTCGAGCGAATCCTGGCGCATCCGCTCGGAATGGTTTGCACCGACGGCAGCGCTTTCGCGGTCGATGGACCAACGCGTCGCGGCAGTCCACATCCGCGCGGAGCAGGGAGTTTCCCCCGCGTACTCGGTCGCTACGTGAGAGAGCGCAAGGTGTTGACTCTCGCGAGCGCAGTGAGAAAGATGAGCGCACTGCCGGCATCCCGAGTGCGCATCGCAGACCGTGGCCGTATTGCCGAGGGACTTGCTGCCGACGTTGTGATCTTCGATCCGTCGACGATCGCAGATGCGGCGACCTTCGATGCTCCGTTCCAATATCCGGTCGGAATTCGGGCCGTACTGGTAAATGGCTCGGTTGCCCTTCGCGATGGGCAACGGAGCCAGACGGGTACCGGGAAGGCCCTGCGGATCAGCTGAGCAGGGTCAGCCTGCGAGCGGACGCGCGACGAGGATTCCCGTCGCGCGGCGAATGTTCGCAACGTATTCGGGCAGCGTTGACCTGGTGATTTCGACAGCGCCACCGGACAGTGGCGCGTGCAGCACGCGCAGCGTTCCCCCGGCATCGCGATAGGCGAACGCCGAGTGGCTGACGTCGAGCCCTGGGATGTTCGTCGCGAATGCGAGGACGTCGCCCGATTCGATTCTGTCGACTACGCGTGCGATCCGGTCTGCCGGAATCATCCATCTCACCTGCTTATCGAGCCCGCGCTCCATTACGCCTATCTCTCGATACACCGCGTCGTTCGCGAGCGCCGGGTAGCTGAAACGGTGTTCGCTCATGAATCGAAGCGGGCGGGGATCGACCACGCCACCAAGCTCTTCGCCGAGATCCCGCACGAGCCCGCGCTTCTGGCCGTCACTGATCCACTCGCTGAAATAGTGGAGCCGCGACGTATAACCGCGCCGCTTGCCGCCGCGATACCGCATTCTTTCAACTTCTCTCGAGAAGCGTTGCCATGTCGGTTGAGCCACTGCAGCCGATGCGCGCGCAATCGCCAGCGAAGATTCAACGAGCGTAACGCAGTCGAAGCGGGTAAGTGAGAGTGCGAGCGGCTCCTGCCTGATCGGGCTGCCGCCTTCCTTGATGTATGCCTCGAGGGTGAACGCTTCGTATGGCGTACCCACTGCGAGCTCACCCACGCGCACCGCGCGCAGCCCTGTCGTCATCGCTCCCGCCATCCTCGCCTGATTGCGGACGCTGGCCGACCATTCAGCAAGCCTTTCCTCGTCGGTATCATCGAAAAGCCTGCGGAGCAGATTCTCGCTGGATGAGCGGAAAGGGTCCGCTGCCAACGGAAACGGGAGCGCGAGTGCCGCGGCGCCGATGCCGAGTCTCTTCAGGAGGTCCCGCCGGGAGATTGAGTTATTCATTGACGTCTCGCATAGGTTCCTTGTATTCGTATGGCACGGTCATCGTTCCTGCAAGGGCGACACTATTGCGGCATCCTGCCGTAGTGTCATGAGGCGAGAGTGGAGAACTGAAATGCAGTTGCGTCGTATGTCCAACTTCTTTACCGCGACGGGCGTCATTGTTGGTACGGTTGCCATTCTGGGATACGCATTCGATCTTGTCCCGGCGCTGCCGCCCTCCGTTCTCAAGCTTGTCATTTATAAGCTGACGTTCATCGGAGCGCTCGGGCTGGTGGTTTTTGGTGCCATCCTCGGAAGGCTTGCCCGAAAGCCAAAAACTCCTCAGCTCCTTTCCGAGCCGGTGCCCGAACTCATGAAGACTGAAGCAGAATCAGTGAAGCGCGGAGTTGAATGAATTTCTTCGAACGTGCCTGGCTTCTGCCAGCGATCGTTGTTCTTCAGGCGGCGGTGCTTCCACTTGGCGCGCAGTCGCGTTTCGAGAGCGTGGACTTTCAGTCGGGGCGCTGGCTCAAGGGCAACACGCACACGCATACGCTCGAGAGCGACGGGGACTCACCCCCGGAGACCGTGGCGCGATGGTACAAGGCACACGGGTACAGTTTTCTCGTCATATCCGATCACAATGTGTGGGTTGACCCGTCGAAACTTTCGCACCTCGTCGATTCGACATTCCTGCTCATTCCCGGAGAAGAGCTCACCACCTCTTTTCAGCGAAAGCCGGTTCACGTAAACGGCCTCAATGTCCCGCGCGTGATCGCGCCACAGACCGACTCCACTCTGCTCGGCACCGTACAGAAGAATGTCGATGCAGTTCGGGAAGTTAAGGGTGTGCCGCACATCAATCACCCGAACTTTGGCTGGGCGATAGGAGCGGATGTGCTTGCCCGCGTCAAGAATGACAAGCTGATCGAGATCCATAATGGGCATCCCCTGGTACATAATGACGGCGCGGGGGGCTCACCCGGAATGGAGGAGGTTTGGGATCGGCTGCTGACGGGTGGTAAGCGGATCTACGGGATCGCAGTAGATGATGCACATCACTTCACTGGGGAGTTCAACCCTTCGCGCGCGAACCCCGGTCGCGGCTGGGTAGCGGTGAAGGCACCCGCACTTGACGCACGATCGATCCTTGCCCGGATGGAAGAAGGGCTCTTTTACGCGAGCACTGGTGTCGAACTCGACTCGATCCGTGTTTCGGCGCACGAAATCATGGTTGCGGTACGGGGTCGCGGTGATTTCAAGTATGACATCGAGTTCATTGGCCGCGGCGGGCGGGTGCTCTCAAAGGTCGGCGCGAGGCGGGCCAGCTATCGACTGCGCGGCAACGAGATGTACGTCAGAGCGCGCGTTACTGATTCGGGAGGAAGTCACGCGTGGGTTCAGCCGGTATTTGTGCGTAAATGACAAAAGGTCGCAGATGAATAGCGACATAAGCGTGAGGATCGAGGCCCCTGAATTTGCCGAGGTCGGGAGGCCCGTTCCGTATTCGGTTGTAATCACGAACGAGGGCGACAGTGCTGCGGATCTGCATCTGCACGGTCGCGAGATTGTGTTCGACTTGAGTGTGATTGGTGAAGGCGGCGCGCTTGTCTGGCGGCGATTGGAAGGGGAGACCACGCAAGCTATCCTGCGCCTCGACACACTCGCACCCGGAGAATCCATTACGGTCAGCGGTGGCGTATGGGATCAACGCGATCGTTCGGGAGCATTCGTTGAGCCGGGCTTTTATACTTTGCAGGCAAGCGTCCCGACTGACGCGGAGTCACTTATCAGTCGCGACAGGCTTCTGCAAGTAATGCCCGAGTAAGCCTGACGCTCTCCACGTAGTTGTTGTTGCATTTCTCAAATGCGAACAGCGAAAAGCGAATAGCGAACGCGAGTAGCGCAGTCGACTCGCTGGACAATGAAGTCAGGATAGCAGCTCGCTCTTCGCTTTTCGCTGCTTGCTTCTCGCATTCGCTGTTCGCTATTCGCTGTTCGCTATTCGCTGTTCGCTATTCGCTGTTCGCATACGAGAACGACGAGAAACACGGCGCGGAGCTTCGCGGGTGGTTTTTGGTAGCGCGACCAACTCACTCTCCCTAGGTTTTCTCCACTTCATTAACCTGGGTACGCTCAGATAACGGCCAACGGTCACACGCCCCATCAGGATCCGACGACGACATCGACGCGACCGTCGCTCATCCGGGCGATCGGACGGTGGGCGCTGACTGCTGCCGTAATCAACAGCGTGATAGGCAGCGGCGTTTTCGGACTGCCGTCCTCGCTCGCCGGGTTCGCTGGCGCGTTCAGTCCCGTCACGGTGCTAATTGCGGGCGCGGGCATTTTTGTAATCGTCCTCTGTTTTGCGGAGGTTGGCAGCCGCTTTGACGAAGCAGGCGGGCCGTACCTCTATACACGGGAAGCATTCGGGCCGGCACTCGGATTTCAGATTGGCTGGCTTCACATCTGGACGCGACTGCTTTCGTGCGCCGCGGTCCTCAATGTCCTGAGCGGATACCTCACGCCACTCGTGCCGTGGACCGGAACGCCTTTCGGCCGCGCATCCGTAATGATATTTGCGATGACTCTGGTAACGGCAGTCAACGTCGCCGGGGTCAAACAAGCCGCGTGGACCGTCAACGCTTTCACCATCGCGAAGCTCCTTCCACTCGCGTTTGTCGCCATCCTCGGCGGACTCAGCTTCGAGAGCAGTGTGGCTTCCACGCAGGTTGTCGCAGAGCCGAAGTGGACCGAGGCGGTATTGCTGCTGATGTTCGGCTATGGGGGATTCGAGTCAGCTGTTGTAGCAGGGAGCGAATCCAAGGATCCAAAGCGGGACACTCCGTTTGCGCTCATCACTGCAATGCTTGCGATCACCGTCATCTACCTGCTCATCCAGGTCGCGGTGGTTGGTGTGCTGCCCAACGCAGCGGCGAGCAAAGCTCCGGTCGCCGAAACCCTGGGCGTGCTTCTCGGACCCGTCGGCCTTACGCTCGGCAGTATCGCCGTGATCATCTCGGTGTATGGATGGCTCACCGGTTATTCGTTGATGTCGCCGAGGATTTTTTACTCTATGGCAGCGCGAAACGAGCTGCCGTCTGCGCTCGGCAAAGTCCATCCGACGCTGCGTACGCCGTACATCGCAATAATCGTCAACTCGGTGATCGGCCTTGGCCTGGGCCTGTCGAGCAACTTCGGACAGCTCGCGACATTCGCGGCGATCTCGCGGCTTGGCATCTACATCGCGACGTGTGCCGCCCTCATTGCCCTGAGAAAGAAACACGGCCAGCCCGAGAACTTCAGGGCGCCAGGCGGAATGGTGCTGGCGGTAATCGGCATCGTGTTCTGTTTCTGGTTACTGAGTACGCGAAGCCTCGCGCAGGCATGGTTCCTTCCGATAGTAATCCTGATCGGAGTTGTGCTTCGCTACGGGATGCTGGCGCAGCACAAGGAAAAGATCAGGTAACGGGGGGCGCCACGATGCGCGCCCCCCGCCGGGGCGGTTACCTGCGACGGATGGCTGCTCTGGACACGCCGCCGAAGTTGAAACCCGCGTAAACCGCAATGAACTGCGTGTCGGAACCCCCCGTCACGAACGATGCGCCAACAAACGGCCTCACGGACGGCGTAACGAAGCTTACACCAACCCCCGCCGTGGCCCCGACTTTGGTCTCCGACTCTTCTTCGTCATAGGATACGTTTCCGGCATCGTATCTGTGCTGAAGTACTCCGACGCCCGCTCGGACCCACGGCTTTATCCTGCTGGGTGACGCTGCTCCGAAGAGGTAGCCGAGGTTGGCAAAGAGCGCCGGGATGTTCGTCGCATCGTCGCCTTCGCCTTCATATGGAATGTGTGTATAACTGGCCGTCGCGCCGATCGACGCTCCGGGCATTGAGGCGATGGGCACGTCTGCGCCTGCAAAGCCGATCCAGCCTGTTTTCGTCGCGTCTCCCAAATCACCCGAGCCCATCGCGGCTCCGCCGCCCACGTGAAAGGTCAGACTTTGCGCGTGGAGCTGACCGCTCAACAATGATGCAACCACAGCTAGCCCTGCAACTGGGAGCATGGAACGCTTCATCGGGATCCTCCGGGTCATGTAATGCAGCCGCGCGGTCAGGTTTAGCCGCACGCGCCGCGCCACCAGGATAATTAACGATGATTCATTAGCAATCTTTATTTTTGCGCGAGCGGGTGGTGCCTCTTACGCTTCCGGGATGGAGAACCGGCGCAGCATTCTGTTATTGATCGACGTTGAGCCCGACGAGAGGAAGACGTCGGGTGCTCAAGACGGTTGGGAATCTTCGAACGTTGCGCTCGAGCATCTCGAGCGAATGCGGGGTGAGCTGGAGTCGACTACGCGCCAGAAGGTGACCTTCAACTGGTTCGTGCGCGGCGATCCGCAGATCGCGGGCACCTGGGGAAGCGCGAATCATGTCGCTGAAGCGTGTCCGCGTACCTTGAAGTCGATAGAGCGTCATGGCGATTACGCAGCACCGCATGTGCATCTGTGGCGTTGGAGCGAGACTCACCGCACCTGGTACAGCGACTTTCTCGATTCTTCGTGGGTTGAGGAATGTGTCGACACCGGCCTCGAGTCATTTCGCAGCGTATTCGGATACGCTGCGGAAGCCTTCAGGTTCGGAGACAGGTGGATAGACAACTCGGCAGTCGAGCTGCTGCGTCGTCGAGGTATTCGCTATGACCTGACCGTCGAGCCGGGCTTACCGGGCGGAGCGATCCACGACGACCCTCACGCGCGGGGCACGGTTCCCGACTTCAGGGGCGCCCCCCGCGAGCCGTGGATGCCTTCCAGCACTAATTACCTGGTGCCAGAAACTTCCGGTAGCGGCGACCTGTGGATGGTTCCGCTTACCACTACGCCTCCGGCATGGCGTCTCGTCCGTCGCGCACCGTGGCTGATGGTTGGCAGCCGGTCACCGAATCTCGTGCTCAAACCATCGCAGCTGTGGTCGCACATTCAGCGTGAGCTCGACCGGCCTGCGGCTGCGCCCCTCGCACTCGTCTTCAGAAGTGGTGACCTGGGGAAGCAGCAGTTTCTTCGCAACTTCAAACAAGTCACGGGGCTGATGGCCCGACATCCTGCGTTGGCGTTCTGCGAATTCACTTCCGTCGCCGATGCGATGGCGCGATGGCGCTTGAACGCGGGACAGACAGCCTAGTCGGTCGGCTTCGGGCGGCCGGCGATGATCGTGATGTTGTCTTCTCCGCCTGCATCGAGTGCGTCCTGCAGCAGCAGTTCGCAGCATTCGCGGGCCGACGTCATGTTGAGCAGGCGGTCGCGAATGCGCTCATCCGATACATGACGAGTGAGGCCGTCGCTGCACATCAGGCCGATGCTTCCAATCGACTGGGTGACTCTCGTCACCTTTGGCGCCGCCTGCGGACCGCCAATCGCGCTCGATAAAACGTTCGTCCATCTGCTGAAGGCGGCATCGTCGCGCTTGATGACCCCTGCATCGACAAACTCTTCAGCCATTGTCTGGTCGCGGGAGATCTGAATCAGCTCATCGTCCTGAACGATGTAACATCTGCTGTCTCCAACCTGCAGGAGGTAGGCGCTGGTTCCGACGCCGAGCCAGAGTGTCAACGTGGTGGCCATCCCGCGGCGCTCGGTGTCTTGCTCTGCTTCGGCCGAGATCTCCGCATGGACCTTCATTGCGGCTTCCTCGAGCTCGCGAACGAAGCTCTCGTCGTCGTCAGGGTCCGTAGTGTAGTAGCAGTTTAGTGACTGCGACACGTAACGCGTGACATGCTCGAGTGCGATGCGGCTGGCCTCTTCGCCCGCACGGGCTCCGCCTACGCCGTCCGCAACGAGTGCGAGAAAGGCGAGGCCTTCGCTGCGCCCGAGCATCGACGGGTCGGGGAGGCTCGTATGATAAATCTCGATCTTCCGCTCGAGTGCGCAGACCAGGAAATGATCTTCGTTGTTCGGCCTGACCTTGCCGGGATGCGTGAGTCCATACACGTCGAGAGACGTGGTGACCTTAGCCGGGGTCGCCGGCATCTGGCTCCTCTTTTCCTGAATCAGTGGCGCTTCCATCGGCTCAATACTGCACAGGGCGGTTGGTCGCGCCAGCCCCTTGCCGTACAAGGAACCGGCGTACCACGCCGGTTCCTTGCATTTACGGCCTAGTAGAACTGCCGGAGGTCGATACGCGCGTTGCTGACGAGCACGCCGCCGACTCTGACAAAATCGCCATTTCGGAGGTTGTTGAATCTCGTGATGTCGTTCTGTCGCGCGTTGTACGGCATCGCAACCGTCATGACGCCCTGGTTTCCAGAACTGATCGTGAAGAGCCCGTTGCTTCTGTCTATGCTGCGAACGGTCCCCTCAAACGTCTGGAGGTTGCCCGAAGTCCCGCCGTCGCCGCCGACAGATCTGGTGACGGTGATGCGGTCGGTGTAGTTGCTGTTGTTGTTGTTGTTGCTGTTGGAAATCCGCGCTGTCACTTCGTCGCCCCATTCAAGTGACGTCACGGGGTAATTCTGGTTCTGGTAGATCACCTGAGTATTGTTGTCGTAGCTCAGCGTGAGCGTCTGACCATTGCTCTGGGTGATTCCAAGCTGCTGCGTGCGCGTATTGACGCCCTGAATCGTACCGGCGACCTGGTTCCCGCCGCCACCCCCTCCAAGCACGTCACCGAGCACGCCGCCAAGTCCGCCCGTGCCGGAACACGCCGTGGTCACGAGCAAAAGCGCTGCAGCGGCACCCACCCGCGCTGAAACTTTGAGTCCGTTCATTGGTTCCTCGTTTGAGTTAACGAGTCACTAAATAGCAAGCGAGGGGCCGCTCGGTTCGATTTGCCGCTAAACCGGGTAAGGCACTCCGTACTGCGCGCTAATGACGTACTCCGGACTAACTCCGTACCGCGAACTAACTGCGTCCGTACAGGGGGCTGCCGGCAGTTAGTACGCAGTTAGTGTGTGTAGTTAGTGCGTAGTTAGTGCGTAGTTAGTGCGTAGTACGCAGTTGGTCCGAGTACGCAACTAGTACGCAGTACGTAGTGCTTTTCAGTCGTCTGTCCGAAATCCGGGACGCCGAACAGCTACATTTGAGGACAGTGATCTCCGAGTTCTATCAGCTTCGCCGCACAGCGATCAAGGACATCGCAGCCTACCTTGGGTTTCTGACAGGGTTCATCGGCTCAGCGCCGTTTGCGTGGGGTCTGCTTGCAGTTCAGCTCGATGGCGGCCGTTTCGCTCGCGGGCTCTGGTATTTCTTCGGGATAGTCACAACAGCAGGGATATTCGCAGGCATCGCGGGCCTTGGTTTAGGCATGGCTGCAGGTCTCGTGTGGGAGCACGTCCACCGCTACCGGCGGAGCGGACGGGGAGCCCCAGCCGGAACGGAACGCGCGCTCCAGTCCTCAGCCGCCTCAGATGAAACGGGAAATACCCAACAAGGTCAAAGGCTGCACCTCGTGACCGTGGACCCGCCGCAGCTTCCAAATCTCATGGGAAGGCGGGTTGCCGCAATAAGGTTCGCTGCCTCGAGCGTCGAGCTCGATTTTGGCGGAATCCGTATCACAGTGGCAGAAGGCATCACGATCGCGTGCGGTGAATCGCGCGTTGTGTACCCGGCTGCCGGATCACGCGACGCACTCTGCAGCGCGATCGGAGCGCGAGTCACCAACGTGCGGCATGCGGCCGGTGAACGTTTCGAGGTAGCGCTCGACAATGGCTGCGCTCTCCTGCTTCCGCGGCAGATGCGCGAGAGTGAGCAGCTGCAGCAGGCACATGGATAACCGGCCTGATGCCAAATGACGACACACTGATGAAACGCACCCAACGCTATACGCTTCGCGACCTGATATTTGCGATCATCGTCATTGGTACCTTGGGACTGATTGCCGAGCTACTGTTGCAGGAGCACATCGAGACCTGGCAACAGTGGATTCCGCTGATACTACTTGGCTTGGGACTTGCAGCCACCGTGCTAGTCCGAGTAACGCCGGGGCGACGAAGCCTGCTGATGTTCAGAATGATCATGCTTTCATATCTGGCCTCAGGAGCGCTCGGCGTTTATCTCCATCTCGCGGGCAATGCAGAGTTTGCAATCGAGAGGACACCAGAGCTTGGCGGGCTGGCACTTTTCTGGGAAGCGCTCCGCGGAGCAACCCCAGCGCTCGCACCGGGAGCGCTTGCACAGCTTGGACTGCTGGGAATAGCGTACGCATTCCGCCATCCGGCGCTCGATCCACATCCTCAAATATTGGCTGAGTGTTAAACGTCAGTCGCCAACGTCACTTTCGGCTCGTGTGAGCCACAGGGAGATTCAAATGAGACTTGTAAAGCTTCTGGCAGTGCCAGCCGTGATCGCGATATCCGCATGCAGCAAAGACTCGGCAAGCACCGTTGACTCGACTGCGGCGGTCGACACATCGGCCGCGATGGCAATGCCAGCTGATACGGCCGGAATGTCTGCCGCAACGCCGACGAGCACCAGCGGAATGATGGATCCGAACGCCGCCAGCACCGCTGACCTCGCGACGATCCCAGGCGTTACACCCGCCATTGCCGCCGCTGTTGCCGCAGCGCGCCCGTTCACGAACAACGTAGCGCTCGACAAGGCGCTGGCGAGCCTGAGTGAGCAGCAGCGCGACTCTGTCTTTTCGCGGCTCTGGACCCCGATCGATCTCAACACCGCGACGGATGAAGAAATCCTCCTCGTACCCGGCGTCGGCTCGCGGATGCTGCGCGAATTCAAGGAGTACCGTCCGTACACATCGATGGACCAGTTCCGCCGGGAGATCGGCAAGTACGTTGATGCAACGGAGCTCGCAAGGCTCGAGCGGTTCGTAACTATCCGCTAGGCGCACATCTCGCTTAAGGGCACGGGCTCCCTGAAAAGGGAGCCCGTTTCGTTACACGTCGTGCGCCCTGCACCGGACGCTATATTCGTGCTGCGATGAACGAAGCGATGAAGTCCATCCTGAGCGATCGATATTCCATTGAGGGCGTGCTCGGCCGCGGTGGCATGGCGGTCGTTCACCTCGCTGAAGAGCGCAAGCATCGGCGCAAGGTTGCAATCAAGATCCTCCGTCAGGACATCGGTGTCTCGGTTGGCGCCGAGCGGTTCCTGAGGGAGATAGGTATCGCTGCGAGACTCTCCCATCCCCACATCGTTCCGCTCATCGACTCCGGCCAGCTCGAGGGGCTTCTCTACTATGTATCGCCTTACGTTCAAGGCGGCTCACTTCGAGACCGGCTGAACAGGGAGCATCGACTACCGGTTCAGGATGCGCTGAGGATCGCCACGGAAATCGGTACTGGTCTCGATTACGCGCATCGCAGCGGCTTCATTCATCGTGATGTGAAGCCTGAGAACATACTATTCGCAGACGAACACGCGCTGCTGGCCGATTTTGGCATTGCACACGTTTGCGAGGGCCCGGGTGTCGAGCCCATCACGAAGGGCGGAATAGCGCTGGGCACGCCTGAGTATATGAGCCCGGAACAGGCCGCAGGTGAGCGTGATGTGGGCGCACCGACTGATATGTACGCTCTCGCGTGCGTTGTGTTCGAGATGCTGGCTGGTGAGCCTCCATTCAAGGGTTCGAGCTCCATTTCCACGATGGCCAAACACGTCACGGAAAAACCGCGGCGCCTTCGGTCGCTGCGGCCGGAGGTTCCCGCGGCGGTCGAACGGGCAGTGATGCGTGCGCTTTCCAAAGTGCCCGCGCAACGATTCGCAAGCGTCGCGGAGTTCACTTCTGCGCTGAACCAGGCGAGCGAACGCACGACGCGAAGCGCATCAGCCACACGCAGTATCGCGGTACTGCCGTTCGTAAACGCGAGCCCCGACCCGGACAACGAGTACCTCAGCGACGGAATTACCGATGAGCTGATCGATGCGCTTGCAAAAGTCGAGGGTCTCCGCGTAGCGTCGCGAACATCGGCGTTCGCACTCAAGGGAAAATCCCAGGACATCAGGGCAATCGGGGCGATACTGGATGTATCTGAAATCCTCGAGGGAACCGTCAGGCGCTCGGGGCAGGATCTACGCATCACCGCGCAGCTGACATCCGCCGAAGACGGGTCGCTGATCTGGTCGCAGCGATACGACCGGCATCTCGACGATGTTTTCGCGATCCAGGACGAGCTTGCCCGCACGATAGTCAACACTCTCAGGGCGACGTCTTTTCGCTCGTCATCGGAACAAGCCATCCGTCGTGGCACTGACAACGTCCAGGCTTATGGCTTGTATCTGCGGGGACGCTACGCGTGGAATAAACGCAGTACGGAAGGAGTTGCCGAAGCGATCAGCTATTTCGAGCAGGCGATCGCGGCCGACCCGGGTTATGCTCTCGCGTACACGGGACTGGCGGATGCATACGCACTGCACATTGACTATCGCAACGTCGCCGTCAATGATGGCTTCGAGCGCGCCAAGCGCTATGCACGACAGGCGCTCGATCTCGACGACAGCCTCGCCGAGGCACATGCGTCACTGGCGTGGACGCTTTTCATCTACGATTGGGACTGGAAGGCAGCCGGCGCCGAATTCCGCCACGCCATTCAATGCGATCCGCAGTATGCAACCGCGCATCAGTGGTACGGATTCCTCCTCGCGTCTCAAGGCCGCTTCGAGGAAGCGCTGATCGAAGCGCATACAGCACAGGAGAGCGATCCGGCGTCTGTGTCCATCAGGCGATCGCTCGGCTACACCTACTTCTACGCGCGCCGATACGAGCGGGCGAAGTATCATTTGTCCCGCGCGGTCGCGATGAATCCGGATGCGGAGGAGAGCTATCGCGTGCTTGGACTGATTCTCACGTACTCCGGCGAGTATGCTGAAGCGGAGCGTGTCCTTCGCGAGGCTATCCAGCTTCCCGGCGCGGCGACGTATACGAACGTGACACTGTCGCTCGCTTTGGCAAAGGCAGGCAATGTCGAATACGCGAGGGAAACGCTGAAGCTCCTCGAGGCCAAACGCCGGTCCGACTATGTATCCCCGGTCGAGCTTGCAACACTGCACATCGCGCTTGGTGATGAGGAAGCAGCTCTTGACGCGATTGAGGATGCGTACACTGAACGGAGAGGCTGGCTCGCTTACCTGAACGTTCATCCCGTGGTTGACTCGCTTCGCTCTCACCCTCGCTTCACGGCGCTCACCGAGAAAATGGGGCTCCAGCCGCTGAGAGTACGTCCGCTCATGTCGACCTGATGCGCTACATCTCGTTTCTGCGCGCTATCAATGTCGGCGGACATGTGGTGAAAATGGGTGAGCTCAAGACAATCTTCGAGTCCGCAGGATTGACCGACGTAGAAACGTTCATTGCAAGCGGCAACGTCATCTTCACGACGAAATCGGGCAAGGCCGATGCGCTTGAACGGAAGATCGAGAAAGCGCTGCTGAACACTCTGAGTTATGACGTCGAGACGTTTCTACGGTCGGCGCACGAGATTCGCGACGTTGCTGAGTGCGCCCCGTTCGCTCGCGGCGCGATTGAAAGCGCGGGGGCATTCAACGTTGCGTTCACCCGAAACGCGCTCTCCACCGAGCAGCAACGCCTGCTAAGCCAATTTGAAACCGACGTCGATTCATTCGCAGCTGTCGGTCGCGAGATCTATTGGCTTTCCGCTGGGAAGCAGAGTGATTCCAGGTTCGTGAGCTCGAAGATGGAGCGGCTGCTCGACGTGCGAGTAACATGGCGAAACATCAACACACTCCGGCGCCTTTCGGCGAAGTATCCGCCCGCCTGATTCAACAGGAACCAGCACAATGACTGAAGCTCTCTGGACTGAAGTCGACCAGTACATCGTCGACACGCTTGGCCTGCACGATGAGCTCCTTGGCAAGGTCCAGGACGCATGCGACTCGGCCGGTCTGCCGGCAATAGCAGTGTCTGCGGCGCAGGGGAAATTTCTCGAGATACTTGCGAGGACCATCTGTGCGCGGCGTATCCTGGAGATCGGTACGCTCGGTGGCTACAGCACGATCTGGCTCGCGCGGGGAATGTCAGAGAATGGCCGCCTTGTCACGCTGGAGCTGGATGAGAAGCACGCAGCGGTTGCAGCTTCAAACTTTGACACAGCCGGTTTTGGCGATCGCATCGAGCTCAAAGTCGGTGCCGCGCTCGATCTGCTGCCACTGCTCGAGTCGGGGAACCCGGGACCTTTCGATCTCACGTTCATCGACGCGGACAAGGCGAACATTCCCGCCTATTTCGAGTATGCGGTAAGGATGTCCCGACCGGGGTCCATCATCATCACCGACAATGTTGTACGCGACGGCGCCGTGATTGACCCCGCGAGCACTGATCCGAGCGTTATCGGTGTCCGGCGTCTCAACGGGATCATGGCATCAGACCCCCGTGTCACATCCACGATCCTCCAGACTGTAGGAAGCAAGGGCTATGATGGCTTTGCAGTTGCACTGGTCAGGTAGCAGCTCAACCCGCAAGAGACACTGAAATGAAAAGTTTCGTACTGACGTTGACAATTCTCGCTTCAATGCTCATTGGCTGCACGGAGGCCGACCAGGCTGCTGTTTCGGGCGCGGCCATGCCACCGCTGCCGAAAGACGTGCACTCTTATGCACAGCCGGAGGAAGCGCGTGTTACGCACGTATCGCTTGACCTCGCGCCTGATTTCATGACGAAACGCATCACGGGGACGGCGAGGCTTGCGATTCAGCGCGGCGCAAACGCTGACAGCGTGATTCTCGACGTCCGCGATCTCGAGATAGCCTGCATCACCGACGGTAAGGGGAGCGTGCTTGGGTACAAGGTTGGGGTCGCGAAAGAGTTCATGGGTTCGCCGCTCGCGATTGCATTGCCGGCGATCGGCGACACTATCGTGATCGAGTACACGACGTCGCCATCAGCGGGGGCCGTGCAGTGGCTCAGCCCTGAGCAGACTGCCGGGGGCAAGCTGCCGTTCATGTTTACGCAGGGCCAGGCTATTCTGACCCGGACGTGGGTGCCGACGCAGGATGGTCCCGGACTACGTCAGACGTACGATGCGACGGTTCGCGTGCCGAACGGGATGCGCGCAGTCATGAGTGCCGAACATTCCGGTGCTGATGGTGAAAAAGACGAGCAGGGACGCAGTGTTTTCAGGTTCAGGATGGCCAACCCCATACCGCCGTACCTGATTGCGCTTGCAGTCGGCGACATCGCATTCCGCGCCATTGGAAAGAACACTGGTGTCTACGCCGAGCCGTCGGTCGTGGAGAAGGCAGCGAACGAGTTCACCGAAGTGGATCGGATGATCGCAGCGGCCGAGAAGCTGTATGGACCATACCGGTGGGGCCGGTATGATCTGCTCGTACTTCCGCCTTCATTTCCTTTCGGTGGAATGGAGAATCCAACGCTGACATTCGCCACACCGACGATTCTTGCAGGGGATCGGTCGCTCGTCAGTCTGGTCGCGCATGAGCTGGCGCACTCCTGGTCGGGCAATCTCGTCACGAATGCAACGTGGGATGACTTCTGGCTCAACGAGGGGTTCACGTCGTACATCGAGGCGCGGATCATGGAGGAGCTGCGCGGTAAACCGTATGCAGACATGCTCCGCCAGCTTGGGCGGCAGGACATGATGAGCTCGGTGACCGATGCAGGCGGCGCCGAATCGCCAGATACCCGGCTTCGACTGGAGCTTGCGGGGCGCGACCCTGATGCAGGCATGACCAATATCGCCTACGACAAGGGCGCTGCATTTCTTCAGACCGTCGAGTCAGTGGTTGGGCGTGAACGTCTCGACAAGTTTCTCCGCGGCTATTTCGATCATTTCGCGTTTCAGCCGATGAGCTCCGAAAGACTGCTGGAGTACATGAAGAAGAATCTTCTGACTGAAGAGGAATCGACGCGCATCGACTTGCAGGGATGGATTTTCAAGCCGGGAATTCCGGCGAACATCGCGCCTGCGCAGTCAGCGGCATTTGCGGCAGTGGAGCAGAAGGTCGAAACATGGAAGGGTGGAGCGGCGGCCGCCGCACTTGGAACACAAGCTTGGACGACTCACGAGTGGATGCACTTCCTTCGGTCGTTGCCCGACACCATTCCAGCTGCACGCATGGCAGATCTCGACGAGACCTTCAAACTTTCAACCAGCGGCAACAGCGAGATTCTTTTCGCGTGGCTGCGGAAGGCGATCGCGACACGATACGAGCCGGCGTTCCCGGCGCTCGAGAAGTTTCTTCTCTCACAGGGCCGGCGAAAATATGTTGCCCCCCTCTACGCTGATCTTGCGACGACCGAGTGGGGCAAGCGCATGGCGACTGACATCTACCGGCGTGCGCGACCCATGTATCACTCGGTCTCTACCGGAACCATCGACAAGACGCTCGGCTGGCCGGCCGGCCAGTAGGTTATTTCAATGCCTGATTGAGCCTGACCCCGTCGACCTTTTCTGACGGGGTCAGCTTCAACAGGTGCGCCAGAGTTGGCGCGATGTCGACGGTTCTCGTGAAGGTGTCGTACCTGCCTGGCTTGATTCCCGGCCCGAAAAACATGATCGGCACGTGGCTGTCTACGTCGTATGGCGAGCCATGTGATGCGACGAGCAGAGAACTCCAGAGACTGCCCGGGGTGAGCGTCGCGACGAGCACCACGTTCGTGCCGGACCCGAATTGATGACTCCATCGTCTCGACACCGGATCGTTCGTGTTACCGGCCGCGTGGATAGCTGAAAGACGATCAATGCGCTGTACGCCGAAACTCTGGCGTGCCGCACGCTCGAATTCCTTCAGGACGATTTCCGGGTCCACTTTGCGTGCGGCGAAGGCCTGCCGGTCGATGAGTACAATCTGCTGATCCACCTCGATCGCAGAAGTGTCGACTTTCAGCACAGTCAAACGTGCTCGCGCCGCCGCCAGCGCGTCGTCAAGACTCGCGCGCCTTGGCATCGGCTTGACGGTGAGTGCGGCAATCTCGGGAATCGCAGTGAAGCCGTGATCGGCACTGAGCACGACGATGACGCGGGATGAATCGACAATTCGATACAGTGAATCGAGAAGCACGCCGATGATCCGATCGGTGCGAAGTACCTGGTCGTGAGCTTCGCGCGAGTCCGGACCGAGCCGGTGATTGATTGCATCCGTTGCCGACAGGGAGATCGCGAGGAGGTCGGGCTGCGGGCCTTTTCCAAGCTGCATCGCACGTACTCCTTCGAGTGCAAACGCGACGGTCACTTCATCGATGAATGGCGTTGCGCGGACCCAGTTGGCCGCACGCTGCGGATCAGCGGGTGTCGGATGCGGAAACATGAAATCGTTTCCCCCGCCTTCGATGGGAACACTGTCCGGCTCAGTATACGATGCGGCGTCACGAAGGAGCGTCCAGTCTTTTCCGGCATATGAATGAGGCATTCGTCGCTCATTGAAACGGCTTACCCAGGCGGGCAGTGAATCTGAGTAGTACCTGCTTGTGGTAAAGTCACCGTTGCCGGGATACCAGTACACGCTCTGTTTCGCACGACCGATGGGTAGAATTGCGCCGCGGTCCTTGGCTGAGACGGAAAGCGCGCGCGCACCTGAATGTTTCGCGAGTATCCAGTCGAAGAGCGTCGACCCCTGGAAGCGCTTCGGCGACGCCCCAAGCGCGCCGGCCGATCCTACGAGAGGCGACTCGGCATCGCTCACTCCGACCCGATTCGCTGCAATGCCTGTCGATCTGGGAAAGCGGCCGGAGAGCAGGCTCGCGTGTCCGGGCGCTGTCTCGGTAATAGCATGATCCTGATGCGCGTTCGTAAACCACGCTCCACCGTCGCGAAGGCGCGCCAGACCGGCGGTAAGCTGTGGACCGAACCGGTCCATGTTCCGGGCTGGAAAACCGTCGATGGTAATGAGCACCACGAGACCCGGTCCGGACTGTAAAGGTGTGCCCTGCGCGCCAGCGCCGGAGGAGAGGGCCAGCGCCGCAAGAAGAGCGATGAATGTCCGCATGGTGGCAATGTGGCGTTCGTCCGACTAACGAGCAACTGGCGCGAAATACATGGGAGCGCGAGTATTAGCGGGATTCACCAGGGAGCCTCCCGAATGCCGGCACCACCACCCTCGTTTTTCGGGTCATCTGCCTCACGCCTGATAGCGAGAGTCGTCGTGTATTACGCCGCCCTCATCGCGCTGGGTGTGCTGGTGCAACGGTATTTGCCCGGGGCGTCACCGCTGTCCGGTGAATCATTCGGAAGTCTGCTGACTGATGGCAGAAGCGGCGCAGAGTCAGTGCCGCGAGCGGGGGACCTGGATCGCACCGTGAGCGTTGTAACCGCAATGCTAAGCGCGATCCTGCTTTCGTTTCCGGTCGCCTGGGTCTACCAGCTTACGCGTGCGAAGAGAGGGTATCAGCAATCGGTAGTGCAACTTCTCATTATTCTCCCGCTGGTCGTCGCCGGAATTGTAGTGCTCGTCAAATACAGTCTGGCGCTGGCGTTCGCGCTTGCCGGTATCGTCGCGGCCGTGCGTTTCAGGAATACACTCGATGACAGCAAGGATGCCGTCTACGTCTTTCTCGCGACGGGAATCGGGCTATCGTCGGCCGTTGACATCCACGTTGCTGCATCGCTCTCGATCCTGTACAACCTCACGGTTCTGCTTCTCTGGTACACTGACTTCGGCAACTCTCCAATAGAACTCGAGGGAAGTATCGCGGCGAAGCGCCTGAAGCGCGCGCGCGAGCTTGCTCAGACCGGAACGTTCGTGGCGCAGATAGACAACGAGGTCATGCGTAACATGACCCGCGAGCAGCTCGAGGGCCTCGCATTGCGCGCGCTCAAGCGAGCGCAGGACGATGGTGGCAAGGACAATGGCACTACTCCATCTGAAACGCGCCTTCGCGTGCGAAGCAGAGACATCGATGGCGTGAGAAGGAACCTCGACCTCGTGATGGGCGAGTTCGCCAAAAGCTGGCGCGCAGGCGCGCCGACGGAAGACGGCGACGGCATCCATACGATCGACTACTACATCCACACAAAAAAAAGCGTTCAACCCGAAGAGTTGCTCGGCCTCGTGAAGACAGCCGGTGGTGCGAGCCTGGTAGAGGCACAGATCAAATAGGAGCGTTCCATGACATCAATCGCTCGAACCATCCCGTCAGTTGCGCTGATTGTCGCCATTGCAGGAATTTCATTTCTCCCCGATCGCGGTATCGCGGCCCAGGCATCTCTCGCGGCGTCTGACGCTGGCGCCGATGCCAAGGCGGACGCAAAAATCCTGCAGGAGCGCCGCAAGGCGGCGAAACGTGCAAAGGATTCCGAGAGGTTTTTCTCAGCGCTCGAACCATTCGAGATCACGCTGACCACGAACATCCGCCGCATCAGGGGTGACAAGGACGACAAAGCACCGTGGCGTCCTGCGGTTTTTTCTTATACCGGCCCGGGCGGCAAAGCAGTCTCCATCCCCGGGGAGATCCGGACTCGAGGGATCTGGCGTCTAAAGAACTGCGACTTCCCCCCTCTCAGGGTCAACTTCCGCAACGAAGATACCAAGGGCACGGTGCTCAAGGGCATCGACAAGCCAAAGCTTGTGAACTATTGCAGGGATAACGACCAATTCGAGAACTACGTTGCGCAGGAGCTCCAGCTCTATCGCATCTACAGCCTGCTCACTCCGGCAAGCCACCGCGCACGCCTGCTACGGGTCACTTATGTCGACAGCGCAACGGGAAAAACACACGCGCGTCGGTTGGGGATCTTTCTCGAGGAGCCTGAAACTCTTGCGGCCCGGCTCGGCGGCCCGCTCGTCGAAGAGACCGGAGCCACTGCCGATCACCTCGACGGGTATCACGACGCTCTCGCTGGACTGTTCCACTACTTCATCGGGAATACCGACTGGTCAACCTGGGGACTGCACAACATGGAGCTCGTGGGCGAGCAAGATGGAGACTTCATACCGATCCCATATGACTTCGATTTCTCCGGCGCTGTCAACGCGTCTTATGCAACCGTCGATCCCAAGCTCAGTATCGATCGCGTTCGACAGCGTCTATACAGAGGATTCTGTCAGCCACAGGAGAACTACGACAAGGCCATCGCCGTCTTCAAGGCGAAGAAAAGCGACATCTACGCGCTTTACTCCGATCCCATCGGCAGCCTTCTTCCGAAAAAGACTGCCGAAGAGACGCTCAAGTATTTCGACGGCTTCTACGAGACCATCAACGACCCGAAACGCGTGCGCAGAAACATCGTCGAGGCATGCTCGAAGGCACGCTGAGTTTTTTTCTCGGTCACGGATTTGGGCGTGGCCTCGGCTGTGGCCAGGGCCATGGATTCATGGAGCTGCGACCCGCCAACGCGCGGACGGCTGCCTCTCGCACTTTTGGGTCAGACGACTCGAGCAGCTGTGAGAAAGTTGCGGTCGAGCGTTCACCGGACTCGAGGAGAGCGCGCGTAAGCGCACTGGTGACTCGCTGATCTGTTTCGCGCTTCAGTGCGTCACGGATCGCGGGAAGCGCAGTTGAGTCGCCTATCTGACCGAGGGCCCACGCTGCCTTAACGCGCGTATCCGCGGACTCGTCTTTCAACAGTCGAACAAGCCCCGCCGGAGCGCGGCCGCTGCCCTCGCGAATCTGTCCAATCGCCCACGCTGCCGTGCCGCGCACACGCGTGCTTCGATCACCAGAGATGACCGCATCGAGCGCATCAGCCGAGCCTTCATCCTCAATCTCTGCGAGCGCCCACACCGCGGTCTCGCGCACCTTGTCGTCTGCATCTCGTCGCGCAGCCGCTATGAGCGCGGCGACGCCGCTGCGGCTCTCTATAGTTCCGAGCGCCCATGCAGACATTTCCCTGACTCTTGTATCGACGTCGCGCGCAAGTGCGTGAGCCAGCGACTCGACACCCTCGTCTGCTTCCATCTCGCCAAGAGCCCACGCAGCCGCCCGTCGCACGGCCGGTGAGTCATCTGTTGCCAGGACCCTGATGATCCGCGCTGCGCTCCGCGTGGAATCAATTTTCCCAACGGCAATGACGGCTGCCTCACGCACCACCGGCGAGCCGTCACCGAACACCGACATGAGACTGCTCAATGCACGACCATCTTCAGCCTGGCCGAGAGCCCAGGCTGAATTCGCGCGAACCCCGGGAGTCGCGTCTCGCAGCGCTCTCATCAGTGGCTCGACTCCCACGGAAGATTCAATCATCCCGAGGCCGAGCGCGGCAATCTCGCGCAGAGGCGCGAGTGGCGACGCAAGTCGCGTCACGAGCTCCGGGGCGACTCGCGGAACGCTGCGTCTCGAAACGAGCCGGACTGAAAGCTCACGTACGCAAGGGTCATCTGACGAAAGCGATTCAAGCAACAGATTGATATCGGCTTCGCTTAGATCTGAATCGAGTCTCTCGTTTCGGCGCGCGCCGACGTTCCCGAGCGGTGTCACGGGCGCATCCGACCATCCCCATCCACCGTTCCGAACGGATTGCGACGCATAAGAGCAGATAAGCGGGGGTGCTCCGCGCGCAGCACTGAGCAACTCGGCAATCCCCTCAGCCGACGAGCTCATCGATCCATTACCGGATGTTGCGCGCAGAATGTTGTCGGACAGCTGAACCTTTTCCGCAACACCGTCGCTGGACAGCAGTACTGCGGCAACGACCAACGCGATCACTTTCATTATTGCTCCTCTTTTGTGGCTCATGGCCATGTCTGTTTCGGTTGAAAAATCAGCATACTACTTCCTGAAAAAGGCGCGTCGTGGATATGACGCGCCTTTTTTAGAGCGCGGTCAGGGCGATGGTCTGGGTTCAGGCCACGGCCAGGGCCACGGGCCTGCGCCATCGCCGCCCGCCAAGGCCCGAATCGCCATTTGCTTCAGCGCAGGATCAGTTGAGGTAAGCAGTCCCCGTATGGCATCGACGGACTTCTCGCCCAGAGCAGCGAGAGCCCTGATGTACGCGATCTTCAGTGCGTTGTTTGGCTCCGCCTTCAGAGCGGCGTTCAATGCCGGCGCGGTCGACGGATCCTCGATCTGGTACAGAGCCCACGCCGCAAGCTGACGCATCTTTGGTTGCTCGTGACGAAGCAACGCGACAAGCTGTGGCGGAGCGCGGCCGGGTTCTACACTTCCGATAGCCCAGGCCGCTCGCGCCTGAATACCACGTCCCTTGTCTGCAAGCGCCGCAACAAGCGGGGCGACAGCATCGTCATCGCCAATACTGCCCAGCGACCACGCGGCCGTCGCGCGTACATCTTCGTTTGCGTCCCTGGCCAATGCATTGATCAAAGCAGCGACCGCCGGCGACCGCTGCCGCGCGTCGGCGAGCGCCCATGCCGCCATCTCGCGAACGCCTGCATCCGAATCGCGTGACAATGCCGATGCAAGCGCTTTCGCCGCGACCTCCATCCCAGCGTACTCGGAAAGGCCCCACGCTGCAGTCCGCCGAAACGATGCATCCTTTTCCGTCAGGAGGATGTTCGCGAGGAGTGATGGCCTCTCGTCCGGCTCGGCATTCGCGATTTGCGCAAACCTCCCGTCACCCAGGTCGACGATGATCGACGACTCCGATGATGTCGTTGCTTTTGCAACGGCAACCGCGAGTGCATTCGCGCTGACGCGAACTTCGGGCTCTGCTCGCGCCGTCGACCCTGCATCCGATTCGGCTGTTGCATCGGCTTCAGCATCGGCGATTGCTTCGGTATCCAGTGACAACGACTTCTTCACGATATCCGCAAGCCTGTCCGCGGTAGCGTTCGGTACGAATGTGTCATGTCCAACTGCTGCCGGTGTCGTGTCCGGGGTCTGCCCTGCAACCACGGTTGCAGCCCGGGGTGCAGGCGCAGCCGCGCCAACGGCAATTGCGATCAGTGCCAGTGAGCCGGCGAGCGCCACAGATTGACGCCTGTTCGGTGTCGAATGCCTCAACTCGGGATCGAGAATGGCGAGCATCCGCCCCTCGAAGTCTTTCCGACGTGCCATCGCAAGCGCCACCGCTGGCGTCGCATCGTGACGCACCGATGTGACGATATCCAGAAGATGTTCGGCATAATCGCTCGCCTTTGCACCACATGACAGCGCAAGGTCATCACATGCGCGCTCGCTCTCGTTGCGCAGCTGTTTCGCCGCGGTCCAGACGAGCGGGTGGAACCAGTAGACGGCACATGCAAGACGACCAAGCGTATGGCCGATTAGATCACGGCGCTTCACGTGCGCCAGCTCGTGAAGCAGAACGGCCATCCGCCGGTCTGCCGTCCACTCTTCGCAGTTTGCCGGAAGGACGATCGTTGGCGTGATGAACCCGCAGGCAAATGGCATCTTCGCATCGTTACTGCCAAGAAGGCGCGGCGGCTCGTCGAGCTGGAGGCGATCGGCGATCTCCCACAGCGGGGTCAGCCAATCCTGCGTATCGAGGGGGTGAGCGCGACGCACTATGCGACGCACAGCGATAGCGCCCCAGGCCAGCCAGGTCGCGATGAGAATTACAACCGCGCCCCAAATCGCGAAAAGGAGAGAAACACCTTCGAATCCGGCAATGTTTATCGCGGATCTCTCTCTGAAGTCGTCAGTAGTGTAGGAAGTGGCAGGTGCAGGCTGTGCAGCATCTTCCACAAGTGCAGATGGCACAACTGGAGCGCCGACTTCGGATAGTTTGGGTGCTGACTGTGCAGTCGCAGGTGGCAGAATCTCGAGGCGAAGCGGCGACCAGACAGCGATTGCCGGCACTATCAGCAGCGTACCCAGGGTGACGAGCCATACGAGGTGACGTGCGCCTGCTGACGCCTTCTGCATTACAACAGTTATTCCAAGCGCAAAGACCAGTATCAGCGTCGCCTTGAATAAGAGCATCAGCATCGACCCGCTCGGAGCCGACATCTGCGCCAGCCCTTCAATCAATGAGGCTGGCATTGGCTATCTCCCGCTTTGGCGTGCGCGGCTGATCGTCGCGCGAAGTCGCTCGACTTCTGCGTCATCGATGTCGACATCAGACATGCGCAGCAATGCCGTCACGGCCTGCTCGGGCGAGCCAGCAAAGTACGTTCGCACTACGTGCGCCAGCATGTCCTCGCTCGCGCTCTCCGTCGACTCCGCCGGATAGTACACGTATCGCGGCCCGTCTTCCTTGTGCCTGATGAGCGACTTCTCACTGAGAATGCGCAGCACTGAACGGACAGCCGAGTAGGTCGGCGGGTCAGGCAGGTCACCCATGATTTCGGCGACCGTCGCGCCTTTGCGGCGGTGCAGAATGTCCATTACCTGTCGCTCGCGACGGGATAGTGCGGGTGCATCGGGCGTCTTGTTCATCATTCCGGTCCTTGAAGGTTCGCTGCTGAAAAATCAGCCGTGCTGAATTTTCAACAGTACCCTCAGATTGTCAAGGGGGAATTTCGCGGGGCCTAGGCCAGCGGTTTGAGGTTCGCCACGATCGATTCCCTGTGCTGCTCCAGGAAAGGCGGCAGCACCACCTTTTCTCCCAGCGTCTCGCTGTCTTCATCGACACCAAAACCGGGTCCGTCGGTTGCTATCTCGAACAGGATGTGCCCCGGTTCCCGAAAGTACAGGCTCCTGAAGTAGTAGCGATCGATCTCGCCGCTGTTCCGTACGCCAAGGGAGTTCAGCCGCTCGGTCCAGGCGTGGTATTCAGTTTCGTTCGGCGTACGGAAGGCAACGTGATGGACACCGCCGGCGCCGAGGCGCGCGCGCTCAATCTGCGGCTCGACCGCGACGTGCAGTTCCGCATGCGGCCCGCCCTCGTGCATCTCGTAGACGTGCACGGTATGCGGGTATTCGCTCTTTTCGACGTACTCACGCACGCGCCGCATTTCCATAACCCGGGTGAGCACGTCATCGGTCGGGCCGAGTTGTGCAACACTCATTGTGATGGGTCCGAGGCCTCTGATCTGGTGTTCCGCCGGTACCGGGCTGCTGTTCCACGTTGCGGGAGGGTCTCCCGCACCGCCGTCATCGATGAGGGTCAGGCGTTGTCCTTCACCATCCTCGAAATCCAGTGATGCCCGACCGTCGCGTTCTGTTACGCCAGAGTGTTGTACGCCGAGCGAAGTAAGCCTGTCAGCCCACCATGTGAGAGATTCGTTGCCGTTGACTCGCAGGCAGGTGCGCGTGATTGCGTTTGTGCCCCGTCGCTCGGGCGACATGCTCCAGTCGAAGAACGTGAGATCCGTACCGGGTGATCCAGCGGCGTCAGCATAGAAGAGATGATATGCACTCACGTCATCCTGGTTGACGCTTCGCTTCACGAGCCGCATCCCCAACGTCCTGGTGTAGAAGCGCAGGTTCTCGCGAATGCTCGCCGAAACCGCTGTCAGATGATGAATGCCATGGAGCTGCATCGCGCCGTATCCTCAACTGTTAGATTCCCAATGTGCAAACAAGGGCCTGACAAGGCGGGGAGCAAGGGATGAATATTCGCAAGATATCGGTTTTCGGGTGCGCTTTATCGGCGCTCTTTTTTGTTTCTTCGGCGGGTGCTCAGACGCCTGCTGCAATTCAGCCGCCTGCAGGCGTTCCGGCGCCACCGCCCGCGCCAGCGGAGCTCGATGTTGGTCGACTCGCCCCGGATTTTACGATTCCCGTTGCTGATTCCGCAGGAAACAAGGGCAACGTTGTAAAGCTGAGCGATCTTCGCGGCAAGGTTGTTGTGCTGGCTTTCTATCCTGCGGACAGGTCGTCAGGGTGCACGTTCGAGTTGACCAAGTTCCGCGACGAATATCCAAAACTTTTCGGCAAGGAGACTGTTGTGCTCCCGATATCCGTCGATAGTCTTTCGACGCACGCGTCCTGGGCCGGTGAGATGAAGTTTCCCTTCGCGCTCGGGTCTGATACAGATCTTTCGATCGCGAAGATGTACGGGTCAACGGCACCGGGGAGAAAGACCTCCACGCGGACTGTGTTCGTCATCGGAAAGGATGGCAGGATTCTCTGGCGCAGCCTGCGCTTCATCGCGCTGAACGAGGGCGCGTATGCCGAGCTGGCGGAGGCCGTAGCCAAGGCGCACTAACAAATGCGACACCTTGCATCAGATAACTGGTCGGGTGTCCATCCTGAAGTGATGGCCGCCCTCGCTGCAGTCAACTCGGGCCATGTTTCGTCATACGGCCGCGATGAGTTCACAGCGGCAGCCTTGGAGAAGCTCGCCGCAGTGTTCGGCGAGCAAGCACGCGTCTTTTTCGTTTTTGGAGGAACTGCCTCCAATGTCCTCGGACTCCAGAGCGTCGCGCAACCGTTCAACTCAGTGATCTGCGCCGAGACGGCGCACATTTATACGTCTGAGTGCGCGGCGGCGGAGAAACACATTGGCTGCAAGCTTTCGCCAGTTCCTACCTCGAACGGAAAGATCGATCGTGAAGGGATCACGCGACACCTTCATGGATTCGGTGATGCTCACAGCGTGCAACCAGCGGCCGTCTCGATTACGCAGGCGACGGAGTACGGCACCGTTTACAGCCCCGATGAAATACGGCTCATTGCTGCCTTCGCGCGGGAGCACGGGCTTCGACTCCACATGGATGGGGCCAGGCTGGCGAACGCCGCGGCGCATCTCGGTGTTTCGCTGCGCGAGATCTCCGGTGATGCCGGTGTCGATGTTCTGTCGTTTGGAGGCACCAAGAACGGACTGATTTGCGGTGAAGCGGTCGTCTTTTTCGATCCTGACCTGGCCCGGAACTTCGAGTATCGCCGGATGCAGGGGATGCAGCTGTCATCGAAGATGAGATTCATAGCGGCGCAGTTCGATGCGCTGTTCACCGATGACCTGTGGCTTCGTAGCGCTCAGCATGCAAATGCGATGGCATCGCGCCTCGCGCTTGGAATCGAAGCGCTCGACGGATGGAGCACCACCCAGCGTGTGCAGGCAAATGAGGTCTTTGCGATTGTTCCGCGTGAGCACATTTCCGCACTTCAGCAGTCGGCTTACTTCCAAATCTGGGACGAAGAGACCTCCGAGGCGCGGTTCGTGTGTTCGTTCGATACGAGGGAGGAGGACATTGATGACTTTATCGCCGCGGCGTCACGCCTACTCGGCAAATAGCGAAAATCCCCACAGCAAGAGGCTGAGATGGATCTGAGAAAAGCAAAGGTTCTCGTCACCGGCGGAAGCTCGGGGATAGGGTATGCAACTGCACAGCTTCTGCGGGACCGCGGCGCAGCGGTTGCCATCTGCGGACGAAATGCTGAGGCTGTCGAGTCGGCAGCAAATGAGCTCGGCGCGCTCGGCATAGTTGCTGATGTCGCCATCGAGAGCGATGTGAAGCGGATGGTAGCGAGTGTAGTCGCGGAACTTGGCGGTTACGACGTTCTCGTCAACAACGCAGGGTGGGGGACCTGGGCCCCTCTCGTCGAAACCACTGTCGAAGATTTCCGGCGCGTGTGGGAGACGAACGTTCTCGGCGCGATGCTCGCGGCGCGGGAGTCGGCGAAACATTTCATTGCCGCCGGTACGGGAAACATCGTCAATATTGCATCAACTGCGGGACAACGTGGATTCGCCAATGGTACGACTTACGTTGCAACGAAGTTCGCGGTGGCAGGCATGACTGAGTGCTGGCGGGCCGAGCTCAGGAAAAGCAACGTGCGTGTAATGCAGGTGAATCCGTCTGAGGTCCAGACGAACTTCTTTGTCACTGCGGGTGCGCCCCGTACGACCAACGAGACGAAACTATTTGGCGAAGACATTGCTCACGCGATCTGCTCCATGCTCGCCATGGACGATCGTGGCTTCGTGACAGATGCGACGATCTGGGCCACTAACCCCCGCGATTAGCGTTCTTCCGTCGTGCTCGGGCAGGGCGTGAAAGCCGTTCGTATCCGGCTCCGGTAACGGCTGCGATCGCGGCAGCAGCCAACCATCCTCCAACCACATCGGTTGGCCAGTGCCGATCCGCGATGAGACGGTCCACTCCGAGGGACAATGCGAGCGCAGTCGCGATGCCTGCGGCGCGTTTGCCCGGTACGAGTCCCTCGCGCGTGAGTACCCAGGCCGCAATGGCGAGGAATGACGCGCTGTGTAACGCGTGACCGCTCGGAAAATGCGGGTCGAAGGGCGCGCGTCTCCCGGGAGGTGGCGTCTTTTGCGGCAGTGTCACGTCAAAGATGTGGCTGGCGGCCACTCCACCAGCGCTGGCAACAACTACCGCAGCGGCTCCCGGGTTTCTGCCACGCCTCATCAGGTAACCAGCAAGGATCGCAGCGGCCGGAAGCACGGCTCTTTCTCTTCCGAGCGTGCCGAAATGAAACGCTGCCTTCTTCGCTTTCTTGTGATATCCGGGAATCAGGCGCCGAAGCCTCAGATCACTGAGGATCGTTTTCGGCTCGAGCGTACGGGAAGTCAGGATGGCGAATGCGGCAGCGGCGAGAGCGCCGGTTCCGAGAAGCGCGCGCTCATTGCTTGCGGTGAAGGATGGGGTCGCAGTCATGCCCCCTCATCAAGGCGAGATTCGGACCATCCTCGCTGCAGAAAGGATAATTTCCGCGGCCCCATCGATGCCGAACCAGTCGGTGTTGACCGAGAGGTGATAGTTCGAGTGTTCGCGCCACGACCTGTTGAAATGCTTACGCACCCATTGTTCGCGGTGCGCGTTCGTTTCGTCGACGAGCTTTGCTGCTGCATCTTCCTCGATGCGGTCGCGTGACATCGAGCGTGCGATGAGCGCCCGGCGCGGTGCATAGCAGTAGACGTGGAGCGCGTCGGTGCGTTCAGCGAGCATTGCCTGGGCGCCGCGGCCGACGACCACTGCGGGCCCGCGGGCAACCGCCTCCTCGACGATATGCCTCGTGACCTCTACAAGCTGTTCCTCAGTTGGAGGACGCTTGGAGCTGGAGAGCGGCGTCAGCCATTCCTGCGACCCGAGGGCCATCGTATCGACTAGTCGTTCCACGAGAGAGGCGACTCGCTCCTCGCGGGCTGCGATCTCGGACGGGGTCACGCCCAGCCGGACGGCTACCGCGTCGACAACGGCGTTGTCGAGCAGCGACCATCCCAGCGCCTTGGCGACGATAGCGGCGACCTCCGAGCCACCGGATCCATACATACGTGAGACAGTTACTACCGACATCTATTCCTGATACGGGCGTCTGCGTTTTTCATCATGAGCCCGCGCGTAGAGTCCGGCGTCGCTCCTCGAGATTTTTCGCCGCGCGACCAGCGATTCGAGAACAAGCTCGCATGCTGCTGCCGCAACGGCGTTATCGCCTTCAGGTGCAAGAGAAGTCAGCTCGATCAAGTCGAGCAGGCCGGGAACTGAGCGGAATCCTTCAACGACCGAGTCCGCGGATACGTCGTCGTTGACCTGAAGTGCGCCACCGCCATCGAACCACATGATGATGTCATCGGTATTGACTCCACCAGCACGTCCCTGGAAAGTTGCGTCCGACGCGCGGCGTATCAGCTCCCGTGCGATGTTGTGCCCGCCGACGAGCTCTCCTTCATACTCGAGCTCGATCTTTCCAGTGATCGCTGGCAGCGCTGCGTAAATGTCTCCGATGCGCGGGACGATCTCTCCTTCGCCAGTGACAAGGGACCGCCTTTCAGCATTGGAGACGATATTCTCGAGGACAGTTATCGGCATGCGCTGTGACACGCCGGACCGTTTGTCGATGCGCTTGTCCTCGCGCGCCTCGAAGGCAATTCGTTCTACGACTTCGGAAATGAAGTCCGGAACCCGAACCGGAAGGCCGCCGCGTTCAGTCCATGCTTCCTGTTTCGTGATTTCAATTCCGGTTTCGACTGATTCCGGATAGTGCGTCTGGATCTCGCTACCGATGCGATCCTTGAGCGGCGTGATGATCTTGCCGCGGGCAGTGTAGTCTTCGGGGTTCGCGGTGAAGCAGAGCAGCACGTCGAGAGAGAGGCGCACGGGATATCCCTTGATCTGGACATCCCCCTCCTGCATCACATTGAACAGGCTCACCTGGACTTTCCCAGCGAGATCGGGCAGCTCGTTCAAAGCGAAAATTCCGCGGTTGGCGCGCGGCAGCATGCCGTAATGAATCGTGAGCTCGTCTGCGAGGATGTGACCGCCGCGCGCGGCCTTGATCGGATCGACGTCGCCGATGATGTCAGCCACCGTCACGTCGGGGGTGGCAAGCTTCTCGACGAAGCGACTGTCGCGCTCGATCCAGGCAATTGGGGTCGCGTCCCCACACTCATTGATAATGTTCCGAGCGTACCGGGAGATTGGCGCGAACGGATTGTCGTTGACTTCGCTGCCTGCGACGATCGGAATTGCATCGTCCAGAAGGGAAGTGAGAGCGCGCAGAATGCGCGACTTCGCTTGCCCCCTCAATCCGAGCAAGATGAGGTTATGGCGGGAGAGCAGTGCGTTGACAATCTGCGGCATGACCGTGTCTTCATAGCCGACGACGCCACGGAAGAGAGGCCCTCCCGCCTTGATCCGGCGAAGGAGGTTCGCGCGCAGCTCGTCCTTGACCGAGCGATTTGCTAATCCGGGTTCGGCCCAGGGGGAACGCCTGAGGGCGCCAAATGTTTCCGGGAAATTCGAGGACAATCTCTGCTCCAGGCTGCTCGAGGGGATGACCGCTTAATCTACCTTGGGGGATGTACCTCAACTACTGCGACCGATATGCCCCGGACAGCAGTATGAATTGCGCGCTTTTCACTGGTGAAAGCGCCCGCGCCTCCACTTGACACTACCTCTGGACGCGGTAACTTTTGGGCCGCGCCACTGACGGGCATCGCGATAGCGTGCACGGACCGGCGTTTAACCACGTTGGCCCCCTCTCTACTGGAGATTTTGAAATGAAGCGCATCGCTCTCGTCGTCGCCGTACTCGCACTTGCCGCATGCACCAAGAAGGACGAAGCCCCGGTCGATACCGGCGCAGCAATGGCACCGGCGCCTGCCGCAATGGACACTGGAATGCAGATGATGGATTCGGCCGCGATGATGCCGGACACCACCGCAATGATGGACACCACCAAGAAGTAGTTTTCAGGTCCAAACAAGAAAGGCGCGACTATCCAGTCGCGCCTTTTTCGTTATCGGCAATCTGCACGGTACACTCGCCGCCCTCCCATCTCGCATTCAGCGTCGTGCCCGGAGCGATCTCGCGACGAACCATCGCGATCGCAACACCTCCCTGGCGCGGAGACACAGCGACACTTCTGACATCTCCAACAACGTTTCCGGTATCATCGATCAGCTCGGCCTGCGCAGGCGGAATTGCCACGCTCACAAAGTGAAGCCGGCGAAGAAACTTGTTCACATGCCCGCGAAAGTGCAGGCGCGCAACCGTTTCCTGCCCTGTATAGCAGCCCTTCGTATACGAGATCGCTCCGAGCGAATCGAAATTAGCCTCCTGCGGTATCGTTGAATCGTTCATGTCGATACCCCACTCTGGACGCCCCGCCTCGATTCGCGCTACATCGTACGTCCGTGCAGACCCGGGAACAGCACCCGCCTTAAGCAGCTTCGCTCGAAGCGCCGACTCGGCACCAGCGGGAACTATGATCTCGTAGCCCTCCACATCCAGCTCGGCAACCCGCACGATCATCGCGCGACCTCCCTCGACACCGACTGTGCAATTCGAATAGGGCGCGAGCGATGCCAGAACACTCTCTTCGACATCGAGCGATCGCGCGACATACTTCTGTGCTCGCGTACCAAGAACCGCGAGGTCGCGCGTTTCGGCCGTGACATCGCGGTATGGAGCAACGCGCGGATTTACATATTTCTTCACGATGTCGCGCCAGTTCTGCGCAGCGCGCGGTGATGTGTCCGTCAGCAGGCCTTCGTCATCGGCAAAGATGCGGATGTCAGCGGCGATTTTCCCCTTGGGTGTCAACGCTGCAGCGTACTGCCCGTGGCCCGGCGTCAACGCGAGAACATCGTTGGTAACGAGGCCCGTCAGGAGCTCCGCCGCCCGCGGGCCGCCGAAACGAATTCGAGCGCGGTCACTGCGATCGATGAGGAGTGCGCCTGAGCGCAGAGTCGAGTATTCGCTCGCATCAGACATAGTTTCAATTAACCCGATGGTAACCGGGTTTTGCAGTGCCGCGCGCGCTTTACCCCGCGTACGAGGCGTCGAGCAGATCAACAGGGTGGATCGCCCGCGCTTTCGATCCGCTCCGAATGAGCCCCGCACCAATCTGCATCAGGCATCCAGGGTTGCCTGTCGCGACGAACGCCGCGCCGGTATCTGCAATGTTCTCGAGCTTGGGCTTGAGCACTGCGTCTGACGTTTCAGGCTCGATCAAATTGTAGATACCCGCGCTGCCGCAGCAGTTCTCCGAATCGTGAAGCGGTACCAGCTCGAGCGAAGGGATTGCCGCCAGCACTGACAACGGCTGGTTCACGACGCGCTGTGCATGCACGAGATGACAGGGTGCATCATAGGTGACTTTGAGGGGAAGGGAGCGACCAGGGAGCGGGCCAACGCTTGCGAGCAGCTCACTCACATCCCGCACCCGTGAGCTCATTGATGCAGCGCGATCATGCCAGTCAGCATCGTCCTGAAGCAGGTGCGCGTATTCCTTCATCATTGCTCCGCAACCGGCAGCATTGACAGCAATAAATTCAGATCCCGACTTCTCAAATGCGACGATGTTGCGGCGCGCGAGTTTGCGCGCAGCCTCGAGGTCACCCGCGTGCGCGTGCAGCGCACCACAGCAACCCTGACCGGGTGCGACACTCGTGCGGTAGCCGTTGTGACGAAGGACTCGCTCGGTCGCCCTGTTGGTTTCGGTGAACAGCCCCTCCATGACGCATCCGCGAAGAACCGCAGTAACTCCACGCTCCCCGTCATTGGACGTCTGATATGGGTCGCGCTCTAGTGGCTGGCTGGTGGATGCCAGCATCGCCATGCTGAAACCCATTCGGCCGTTCGTGCGCGAGAGCAACGTAGGCAGTGGCGTGGCGGCGAGCAGTCGCGACGCGAACATCGCCATCCTGAGCAGAACGTGATTGGCAAATACAAAGAGAATCAGGCGAGCCAGGAAGGGCGGTTGCTTTGCTTCCCGAAGAGTGGCGCGCGTGGCTTCCAGCAGTTGTCCGTATGGAACCCCTGACGGGCACGCAGGCTCGCACGCCCTGCAGCCAAGGCAGCGGTCGATGTGGGCATGCACACGCTCATCGTCAGGCGTAACGGTTCCTTCGAGCAGCGACCGCATGAGAAAGATCCGACCGCGAGGACTTTCATTTTCGTCTTCCAGCGTCAGATATGTGGGGCACGCCTGTAGACAAAAGCCACAGTGAACGCACTGGTTGATTCCCGGGAGCGCAGCGGCGAGCGGACTGTCGGGAAGCGCACAGGCAGGCATCGCGTCAGCGGGGGCAGGCCTGCCTTCACGCATTTCAGTTGTGCTCGTCAAGTCGCGGGTCCAAGAATTCCGGGATTCAAAATGCCATGCGGATCGAATGCTTTCATGATACGCTGCGAAAGTCTATCAGACACGACCGATGGGGAGAAGTCGGCCCACATCGCCGACGGAAGGCGTTCGTAGATCGCAGTCGAGCCAATCGCCGCGTCAGCTATGCGGCGAACTTCATCGACGGGAGTGTTCGGAGGCAGAACGCACCGAACTGTTCCGAGTGAAGGAGTAGCATGCATTGCCGCTCCGTCGACGTTAGCGATTGAGAGTGCCAAGGCGCTCCAGGTTGCGGCAACACCAGCCGGAAGTCCGGATACACGCAACACAATGGGCGGCTCCTCATGCCCCGAGTCTTCGATACCACGCAAGCCCTGCCAAAGTCCAGGAGCGAGCTCGGTCACACCACCCAGTCGCGACAGGGTAAGCAGTTGCGCCGTAACCGACGCCGCATTGCCGCCGATTTCCAGGATCATCGCTGCGTTTGCCGGCAAACCGACGCGCGAGGCAATCCGAGCATCAACAAGTTCGAGCGCGAGGGGCGTAACGGGTGCTTCCACGACGGATGCAATTCGTTGGGCAAGTGCAGCAGAACTTTCGGGCAATGCCATTGAAACGGTAACCGGCTTCGGGGGATGCGAGTAAAGCCTGAGCGTCGCTTCTGTAATGATGCCGAGCGTACCCCATGATCCGGTAAGCAGGCGTACCAGATCGAAACCAGCGACATTCTTCACCACTCGGCCCCCACCGCGTACCAGCCTGCCATCGCCAGTCACGAACTCAATTCCAAGAACGAGATCTCGAACCTTACCGAAGGAATGGGCGAGAGGTCCCGACGATCCAGTCGCAATGGTGGCTCCGATCGTTCCATCCGGGCTCCCAAAGGGGTCCAGGGGAAACCACTGCCCGTTCTCCCTTGTTACGCGTTCGATCTGCCTGAGCGTAGTGCCTGCTTTTACGGTGATAGTGAGGTCGCCCGGCACGTAGTCTACAACGCCCTCATGCGCCGCGAGTGAGGCGATTCGTGTACCAGCTGTGGGGCGACCGGCATCACTCCAGTGTGATCTTCCGGCGATTCGAAGTGGTGTGCCGAGTGCGACGGCGTCATTCACCAGTTCCTGCATCGGGTGCGAAGAATCGGGGACTGTCATCTCGCCCCCGGAGCCGCGCGCCACTCCTGACACGCATGAATTGGCACGACCTTGCCGGGGTTCGACCGATGCCCCGGATCGAAGACTTCTCGGAGCTTGCACATGGCGCCGAGTGATTCCGACGAAAATATGAGGTCGATGTATCCAAGCTTGTCGAGCCCAACCCCGTGTTCGCCGGTAATCGATCCACCTACGGCGACACATGCGCGCATGATTTCGCCCATCGCACGATGCACGCGAGCCGCTTCGTCCGCATCGTCAGCGTTGTAGGGAATGTTCGGGTGAAGATTCCCATCGCCAGCGTGGAAAACATTGCAGACGGTAAGGCGGTTTTCCGTACCGATATCCCGGATCTTTCGAAGGACTTCGGCGAGGCGGGTGCGAGGAATCACCGCATCCTGTACGACGAGATGCGGAGCCATCCGGCCCATTGCCCCGAACGCCTTCTTCCTCCCCTGCCAGAGCCGTGTGCGCTCGGCGTCATTACGCGCAACGATGACGTTGCGGGCGCCACCTGCCAGGCAGATGTCGCGAACCGTATCCCGATCCGCGTCGACACCTTCAGCAATTCCATCCAGTTCGATGAGGAGCACCGCGGCAGCATCGGCAGGATAACCTGCAGCGTAGACGGATGACTCGACCACCTGTATCGTCGGGCCGTCCATAAATTCGAGTGCGGCAGGCACAATTCCCGACGCAACTATCGACGACGTGACGTGCGCGGCATCGTCGACAGACATGAAGTCCGCCAGCATTGTGCGGATCGCCACCGGTTTGCGAGTGAGCTTTACAGTGACGTCGAGGGCCACGCCGAAACATCCTTCAGACCCAATGAATGCCCCCCGCAAATCAAATCCGGGAGTTTCGCCTTCGGGATTTCCCAGTGTCACTATCTCGCCGTCCGGGAGAATTACGTTGATCGAGATCACATGATTCAACGTCACGCCGTACTTGAGGCAATGAGGCCCGCCTGCATTCTCGGCTACATTGCCACCGATTGTGCATGCCGCTTCGCTCGAGGGATCCGGCGCGTAGAGCAGGCCGTATGGAGCAACTGTCCGGTTGAGCCTGAGATTCACAACGCCTGGCTCGACCACCGCCCGCAGGTTCTCCCTGTCGATTGAAATCACCCGCTTGAGGCGTTGCAGGCCGAGCAGCACCACGTCGTCAGCGAGCGCGCCTCCGGACAATCCGGTTCCTGCACCTCGCGGCACATACGCTGTGCCGTCTTCGGCCAGAGCCCGGACTACAGCGATAGTTTCGTCGCGAGTGCCAGGAAACACAGCAAGGCGGGGCATTCTCCGATAACCGGGCAGGCCGTCGGAGTTATAAACGAGCAGGTCGCTCTCACGTTGCATCACGAATCGATCGCCGACTATCGACTCGAGCTTTTCGCCAAGCTTGTTGTCGCGCATCTATGAGTTTAGCGAATCACGCCTCATCCCGTTTCTTTCTGCTCGCCGGGCGGAACGTCTTCTTCGGGTTGGTCCGGGCCTCGCACTATCCGGAGCACATCTTTTTCAATGCGATATTCCAGCGGGGTTCTTACGCGCACTTCTTCACCGTCGAGCGCGATCGTAGTGCTGCTTCGCCGCATCGAGATAGTGCACCTGTCTACTATGAAGCTGTCGAGTTCGGGCGTCCGTGCGGCGCTTTTCACCCCACGGCTTACCGCCTCCCACGCAAGAAGCAGCAACCGTGTCTTTGCCCGGCTCCTTACGACCAGGACGTGCAGTCCACGTTTCCCGCCGGGAATTCGATTGCCCAGCGTTGGCATCTGTAGCTCGCGCTCGTCAACGCCGATGAAGATCATCGGAGTTCTGTAGCTTTTCTTCGCGCCGTCGATCTCGAGCTCGAGCGTAAACGTCCGCAGAAAAAAGAACGTCTTAATTGAAGCAAGGAAGCTGGCAATCCTGTAGCCGAAGTATCGCTCCAGCTGCTCGCGCTGCCGCATGAACGATACGTAGGCACCGATCGAGCTGGTATTCAGGAAAATCTCATCACCGACGTACCCTGCATCGGCGTTCTCGAGTATGTCGCCGCCTGCGACTCGTGCCGCTTCTTCGAGATCGACCGGAATGCCGTGGTCGCGCGCGAAATGATTCAGGGTTCCGGCTGGCATTACTGCGAGCTCGATGTCCTTCCCGGCGACAACAGCGGCGCCCGACCTGATCGTGCCGTCGCCACCTGACACGAGGACGCGCTTCGCACCCTCGTCCACTGCGCGGGTGATCTCCTCCTTCAGTTTGGAGGGGTGAATCTCCCGGATGTCAAAGAGGCCCGCAACGCGCAATGCGTCACGAGCCCCTTCTGCGGTGCCGGATTCCGGATTGACGAACGCCGGGATGCGCTGAGCGTTCGACACCGGGTGACGACCCTCTTTAGTCGGCCGTCTTCCAGAATCCTGAAAGCGCCGCACCATCCGGCGATTCACGCAGTTTCTCGAACGCACGCTCGCGGATCTGACGGATGCGCTCGCGGGTTACACCCATCAGCGCACCGATCTTCTCCAGCGTCATTGCATCCGAGCCCTGCTCGAGCCCGTAGTACAGATGAAGAATTTTTCTCTCACGCGGCGTCAGATATTTCCTGAACACCTTGTCGATGAACTCTTTCATCAGGTGGAAATCAGTTACTTCCTCGATCTCGTCACCGCTGACGCCGGCGAACCGCTCTCCGAGGGTACAGGCTTCACGGTCGGAGCGATCGATCGGCGCGTCGAGTGAAATCTCCGTTGCGGACATCTGCTTGGCAGAACGAACCGCTTCCGGAGTTTCCTCGAGAAGTCTGCCGATTTCGTTGTCCGTGGGATCGCGCTTGAGGACCTGGGAGAGAACTGTCTGGGCGCGGGCCAGCTTGATTAGCTGGGAATTCTGATTGAGGGGGATTCTAACTGAGCGGGTTTGTTCTGCGAGGGCCTTGAGCACTGCCTGCCGAACCCACCACACGGCGTATGAAATGAACTTGACGCCTTGCTCCGGATCGAACTTCCGGACCGCTTTGAGAAGCCCTTCGTTTCCGATGGCGACGAGCTCTGACAGATCGAGTCCGTGGCCCTGATACTTCTTCACGTACGAGATTACGAATCTCAGGTTGGCGGTGACCAGTCGTTCTGCCGCCTTCTCGTCTCCGGCCTGGGCACGACGTGCCAACCGACGCTCTTCTTCGGCGTCGGTGATCAGCGGGAGCTTCTGGATGTCCTGGAGGTACTGGTCGAATGCTGTGGAGGGGGACGAACGGAAAAAGCCTTTAGACTTGCTCTCGGTCGAAGTCTGCATTCGCGGCCCGGTTGGGTTGTTTGCGCAAGCGCATCATTGGCTCGCAGTCACCTTTATTGGGCGCACGTTAATTCCGGGCTGTGATTCGGTCAACAGCCACGTTTCATGCCAAAACTATTTGTGATGTGGAACGCCCTATCAGGGCTGAGTCGGCGGATCTTTGGTCTTTGTTCGGCTGGTTGCACTCAAAATTCCAATTCCGATCATCACTATCACGCCAACGGCAATCCATGTCGTAGGTACGCCGACGAGATAAGCGGCAACAGCAAGTCCGATGATCAGAACGATAAAGCCGATCAGATATGTACTGAATGACGACATAGCTCGAGCCTCGTTCGTGGTTACCGGGAGCAGGGCAATTAGAGGGCCAATGGTTGGACGAATGATTTCGTGAGCACACACACCGAAGCGGCCGGCTGCCGGCAGCTGGGCCACCGGCGGGCGGCGGCCTCACCGTGAGGTGGCACCTATTTACGAGCTAGCCCTTCGAACAGGTCTCCAATCGCCCGGAGATCAGGAATCACATCTATCTCGCTAAGAGTCGAAGGAAGAATGTGCTCTTCTTCCTTTGCCACGAGAACTGCCCGCCCGTGCTGGCGCCCGAATCGCCGCGCCTGCCGGCACGATGGTGTCCAGATATCCAGAGTCGCACCAATCACGTTACCGCCGGTGTCATCAACCAGAAACCGGCCGATGTAGCGCTTCCCCATGAATACCTCGACATACCGCGCGAGGGGGAAAATACGAGGATCGGCGGCAACGATTCCGGGGCGGACGAACCTTCCGCGACGAGTCGTGCCTTTGAGACAATACTGAGTAAGGCTGACCGGGATCTCTTCCCCGGCTTGCGCCCTCGCGAACCGGCTTGGATCGGGAATGACCCCGGCCGCACGCATTCTTATCGCTTCCGACGCTGTTGCTCGCCGGAACTGGCCCCGCTCCTTGATGATCTTCTTTGCGGTCACAACCAGAGGATCGAGCAATGGCTCCGCATACACGACAATCGGTGCATGCCTGATTGCTGCGCGACCGATGGGCAATGATGCCGCGCCCGTCTTGATGAACGCAGTCGCTATCGCAACTGCGAGCACAAGCGTCAGGGCGTCAGCTCGTTTCACGCGAGAGCCTCCAGGACTACGCGGTCACCGACGTCGATCGCCCACCCCGAATCCGAGCCGGCCATTCTTCCGATTGCTTCCGGCAATGCGTACTGAACCGAGCCAGCGCGGGCTTTCTTATCTGAGCGGGTAGTCTCGAGAATCCGCTGGGCGTCCAAGCCTTCCGGCAAGCTCACGGGCAGCCCCGCCATCTGGAGTGCGTGCCGGAGCTCGCGCTCAGTGCCCGGTGTGGCAACGTTCATTCGCTCGGCCATCCTCGATTCGAGGGTCATTCCGATGGCCACAGCTTCACCATGCGCAAGCGTGTAGTCACTCAGCACCTCCACGGCATGGGCGATGGTGTGCCCGAAGTTCAGAATCTTTCGGAGGCCACCCTCGCGCTCATCTCGGCTAACAATTCCAGCCTTGATCTCTATGCTACCGACGATGACCCCAGTGAGTGAGTCACCTCCGGCCCCGGCTTTCGTCAACGCCCCAGGTATCGCAGCTACGACGGAGTCAAAGTAACGCCGATCCCAGATCGCGCCATGCTTCAGCGCCTCGGCAAATCCTGTTCTCAAATCTCTAAGTGGAAGCGTTTCAAGCACTTGGGGGTCGGCGAGCACCCCTGCCGGCTGGTGAAATGCCCCCACGAGGTTTTTCCCCGCCGGTGTGTCGACACCCGCTTTACCGCCGACCGAAGCATCGATCATGGCAAGGAGCGACGTTGGAACATGAACGATCGGAATACCGCGCATGTATGTCGCCGCCACGAACCCGGCGACATCGCCGACCACGCCGCCGCCAAGCGAAATGATTGCCGAGTCGCGCCCGAACCCGCGGGTGATCAATTCATCCGTGGCACAGGCCCAGGTCGCGCGAGTCTTGTTCGATTCCCCGGCCGGGATTACAAGAATCTCGGATTCAGCTATCCCGAGCGATTCAGCGGCTGCCCTTCCATATAGTGGCGCGACGTTGCTGTCACTGATGATCGCATAACGATGAGCCGGTGCCGCCTCTCTCGCGAACTCCCCGAGACGGGCCAGCGATCCTGATTCTACTCTGATCGGGTAGGCGAGCCCGGCTGCTACCAAGTGACCTCACCGGCGCCACTGCGCGCATTTGCTACCCGGGCGAGACTGAAGAGAAGATCCGAGAGCCTGTTGAGATAGACGACGACAATCGCAGGAATCTCCACATCTCTCTGAAGTGAAATGACTCTCCGCTCGGCGCGTCGACAAACTGTGCGGGCAACGTGTAGAGCCGCCGCCTTTGGTGTACCGCCTGGAACGATGAAAGCGCGCAGCGGCTCCAGCTCGCGGTCGCAGTCATCGATTGCGTGCTCGAGGTCAAGAATCCGCGCATCGTCGATCTGAGCCTTCAACAGGTGGTCATGCATTTTCTCGAGATCCGGCGTGGCGAGCAGCGAGCCTATGCTGAACAAGTCACGCTGGATCGGGACGAGCACTTCGTCGATCCGCTGCATTGCCTCGACCGCGCGCGCGGTGCCGAGCACAGCGTTCAGCTCATCGACGTCACCGTACGCTTCGACGCGCGGGTCATCCTTCGGGACTCTCCCGCCGCCAAACAGGCCGGTCTGACCGGTGTCCCCGGTCTTTGTGTAAATCTTCATCATCGAAATGTGCGCCCTCAGGCCTCAATCCGTAAACGCTATATTTTGGAATGCGCGATATAACCGATATCACTATCATCGGTGGCGGGCCGACGGGCCTGTTCGCCTCATTTTATGCCGGGATGCGCGGCGCCACGGCGCAGATCGTCGACACGCTGCCCCAGCTCGGCGGGCAGCTGACCGCTTTGTATCCCGAGAAGTACATCTTCGACGTCGCGGGATTTACGAAGGTGCTCGCTAAAGATCTGGTCCGCGATCTCTCCGACCAGGCGCGTCAGTTCAACTTCCCGTCGCACCTTGCCCAGCACGTGATCGGATTGGAGGAAGAGGACGCGCACTTTGTCCTTGTAACCGAGACGGATCGCTTCCCGACGCGCGCTGTAGTGATCGCTGCAGGCATAGGTGCATTCTCACCGCGTCGCCTGCCGCAGCAGTGCGCTGAACCGTGGTATGGTCGTGGCATCTTCGATAACGTCATCGACCCGGAACAGTATCGCGGGCAGCGGATCGTGATCATTGGGGGAGGCGATTCGGCGTTTGACTGGTGCCATCAGCTGCGAGACCGCGCCGCGTCAGTGACTCTCGTTCATCGCAGTGACAAGTATCGGGCTCACGGGGCAACTGTTGCTGACGTTCAGGCCGCCGTTGCCGCGGGTAAGACGGTACTCCTGCCGTTCCATGAGCTTCATGACGTGCTCTCCGATGGCGACAAGCTTACCGGCATCATCGTTCGTGAGGTAAAGACAAAGGAAACGAAGCAGCTCGACGCCGACGTCATCCTTCCGATGCTTGGATTCGTCAGCGACATCGGTGCGCTCAAGGACTGGGGGCTGACGCTCGAAAAAAACGAGATCGTCGTCAACTCGATGATGGAGACCGGTCGTGCCGGTATTTATGCGGCCGGTGACATCACGGCCTATCCCGGCAAGCTGAAGCTGATCGCGACGGGTTTTGCCGAAGCTGCAACTGCGGTGAATCAGGCATTCCACTGGATCTACCCTGACAAGAAAGTGAATCCGGGTCACTCATCGAACCTGGCCGTCTTCGGGCAAAAGGACGACTAGTCAGGAATTATAGGCGACACGCGGATCTGCCTTCGCATAGGCCAGATCGGTAATCAGGTTCACAAGCACGAAGACGAGTGAAAGGAACAGCACCGTTCCGTTGATCGCGGGCAGATCCCGCCGCGCGATGGCGTTGACGACATAACGCCCGATTCCCGGCCATGAAAAAATCGTCTCGGTAAGAATCGACCCGGTCAGGTAATAGCCGAAGTCGAGACCTAATACTGTGATGATCGGAATCATCGCGTTTCGCAGAGCATGTCTCCCGATGACAATCCGCTCGCTCAACCCTTTCGCGCGTGCGGTTCGAACGAAGTCGCCCCCAAGTACCTCGAGCATGGACGAGCG
>JANPKW010000017.1:0-11322 GCA_031426255.1 Gemmatimonadaceae bacterium
GAGTTGATTTCGGCCTGCGGACGTATTCCGGATTACGAAAGGCGGACTGAGCTCAATCCGTGTTCCGCAATACGTCCGCAGTCCGCAATCGACTCAGTCCGCTTCCCGAATTCCGCAGTGCGTCCGCAGTCCGCAATCGACTCAGTCCGCAATCCGAATTCCGCAATGCCTTAGTGTCTGATTCGTCCCAGCCGTGAGATGACGATCGTGTCAACGGCGGCGGCCCGGGAAATGATCAGCGAGAAGTTCGCGGCGCCGTATCCCACCCCGATGGGCGAGTAGGTCATGGATGTCCGGTTGGTCGATAGCCTCACGCCATGCGCTTCGCCTACCTCACGCTTCCGTATGAGCTCAGTTCCGACGGTGACCGTTATTTCTCCGACAGTCGGGTCGATCGAAAGCTTACTCTGCGCTCCGCGTGAAATTGCCGCGTGTCGGGCAATCGAGAAAAGAGATTCGATTTCAGTAACGGCTCCCCTGACAGCAATCGCATCAAGAAATCCAGCCGCACGGGGAAGCGTTATCGCGAGCAGCGCCGATGCGATCGTAATGACTATCGACAGCTCTATGAGCGTCGCCCCCCGACTTGCGTTTCGCATCGATCCTCCCGGTCGTATTAAAGGAATCAGTATCCGGGAAGGGGCTCTGAGCGCATACTCGTGTTCTTGCGCGAGGGAGCCTTTTTTCGCTACATCTGCCAACGAGCGTCGGTACTGAAAATCCGTACACGTTCCAGCAACTGTGTCCCAAATCGGTGACAAGTGGCCTGATTTATAGAAGCCGCGCATCGCCGTAAGTCGTTGAGATGTAGCCAGTTAACCTATGCCTATGCGAGTGGCACCCACCATGCGAATCCCCTATACCATGACAATCCTTTCGTTCTCGCGGGGCACCGCGGGGAAGATGAATAGATGGGGGTTCGCACTCCTCGCCGCGGGGCTTCTCGCGGCGGGGAGGCCAGCGAATGCGCAGCTGCTCGAAGAGCTGCAGTCGCGGTTACCCGGACTCCCGAGAAGCCTCCCTCAGAGGCCGGCGGTTCCCCCCGCTTATCGGCCTCCCTCGGGGATGTGTCGCATCTGGATCGAGGGTGTTCCCGCGAACCAGCAGCCTGCACCGACTGACTGCGTAACTGCTGTCCGCAACCGGCCAGTCAACGGCCACGTGATCTTCGGCGACTCGCCGAAGCGTGGTAAGCAAAAGACAAAGAAGGAAAAGTCCAAGAGCGAAAATCTGGACAGCGGGACTTTTCCAGTCTCATAGGAGATAGATCAATGAAAAGAATTGCATTGGCATTCGGCCTGGTTGCGGCCACCGCGATGGCGGCGCCTCTCTCGGCGCAAAGTCGCAGCGACGGACCATGGTGGGATCCCTCCAATACGGGAACCCGAAGCGGAAGCACTGCGCGCACTGACACTCGCGACGGCCGCGTCTACGATGACGGGCGGGTCCGCAACGACCGGGTGTACGATTCGCGCCGCGCCGATGGGCAGTGGCGTCGCGAAGGGCGCGACCGCAACGGCAATACGATATACGCGCGCACTCGCTATGACTCGAACCGCAACCTCATTCGGGAAGTCGCGGTCCGTGACAGGCTTGGCCGCTACCGCGTGATCGATCGTCGCGTTGTACAGTCCGCCCGCCGCGACGGGCGCTACGATGACCGCCGCGACCGTGGCCGTGATCGCAACGACCGGTGGGAGCAGAACGACGGTCACGACAACGGCAATCACAACGGCAAGTACAAGAATAAGCACAAGAACAAGAACAAAGGTCGCGGCAACCACTAGCATCTCGACCTGATTGAAAGACGGCCCCGGAAAACCGGGGCCGTCTTCTTGTTACTTGTCGGCAGCTGGTCCGACCGGGTTACGCGTTAGTCCCGTTTCTTGCAAGTTGCCGGGCAAATGCGAAACGTCAGAGACCAGTACCTTCCCCCGGATCACGACGCGTTCATCGCGGCAGATCCGCCGACGGGACGCATCATCGTAATCGCTCCGACCCGCGCTGCGTGCGAGACTATCGAGCTCGCGCTCGCGCTCAACATCGAGACCGTCCTCGAACAGCAGCACGGACAGGAGATTCGTGACCTCGCCGCGCAGGGTAAAGGATTTGGAATCGTCGCCGGAACCGGCACCGGGAAGACGCTATCGATCCGCCCGATCGCCGAAACCATTCTCAAGACGAAGGAACTGCGCACAGGGGTGGTCAATCGCGAGCGCGAAGCGACTCCCGAGACACCAACATGGAACGTCATCGTCGTCACCACCGGCATTGCCAGACGCTGGTTCCAGGATGGAGACATCCTCCCGTCGGACACGTTGGTCGTCGACGAAATTCACCAGACATCTGCAGAGCTTGAGCTCTGTCTCGCACTCGGCAAACGTGTCGGATGCCGGTTCATCTGGCTCTCAGCGACGGTAGATCCGACGTTCTACGCACACTACCTCGAGGCCGCGGCAGTCCTTCAGAGCTCTGCGTTCGATCCTGCGCGCGCGGCTGACGTAAAGGTCATACGCAAGGATCCGCTTGAATTCCTTGACGACAGATTCCTGATGCGGGTCATCAAGGAGAAGCGCGGCGTTGGAATGTTCCTGCCAACCCGTGCGGGCGTGGAACAAGCTGCAGAGTCTGTATCGATGGGCTTTCCGCGCATCAACACGGCTTATTACCACGGCGGCGAGCCGGTGAGGATCATCAGGCCGTTTCTGGAAGCTGGAGAACGAAAGCCATACTTCCTCGCGATGACTGCCGCCGGTCAGAGTGCGCTCAACGTGAAGGGTCTCGACACCGTCATCATCGACGATAGCAGATTCGGGAACATCATCGAGCGCGGAAAGAATGTCCTCACCCGGATGCATCTGGGCGCGAACGAGATCCTCCAGATGGCAGGCAGGGTTCACGGCCGAGTCGAGGGCGGGCGGGTTTTTATTCTGTCTGACCGCGACATTCAGTTTGATACACTCAAACCCACAGCGCCCGAATTTCAGCTGGCCGGCGATTCGGAGCGTGTGGCAATGACGTGCGCGGATCTTGGCGTCAACGCGTCAGATCTCGACTTGCCCGTCCCACTCGACCGAATTTCGTATCGCAAGGCGATGGCTCTGCTGGAATCGCGGGGCATCATCGAGAACGGCCGGCTCTCTACATATGGTAAGGCTGTGGAAGCCCTCCCGGTCGACCGCCCGTGGGCCGAGCTCCTCGTTAATGGCGACGATGAGCTCGTGCCCTATCTCGCCGTAATGTCTTCCATCGAGTCGCTCCACCGCATGACCCGGGAAGAGCGGGATATTGGTGGAATCGTGATACCCGGAAGTGATCATCTCACGGCATACAACCTTTATGCGGAAGCCTTCACCGAATGCGGGTACATGGGCGAAGTCTACGGATTGCCTCGCCACCTTTTCACCGAAGACATAGCAAGCTGGGCAGAGCGCCGTGGAGTGCTGGTGAAGGCGATCGAGGATACGGCGCTTGGGATGGCAAGCGTGTTCCGCGGTCTTGGCATGCAGCTTCCCTCACGCATGCCGATCGCGCGTGACAATACTCTGCGCAAGTTTGCGGAGCTGCTCGCCCGCTACATGCCACTCGACCTGGTGATTGATGAGCAGACAGCGGAAGGAAATAACGCGCGGGTCTCCAAGACTAGTGTGTGCGGAAGCTGGGGGCCGATTGCCGGAGAGCTGCGTTATTTCGCCGACAGGTCAGGCACTCCGAGAGCGGGGATAGAGGGCACGCAGGTGCCGATGCACCTCATTCGCCGATACGCTACCCGGGGAATCTCAGCGGTGAGATACGATGCGAAGCGTAAGGGCGGAATGCTCATGCTCGAGCACACGCTCGATTACTTCGGCTTTCAGCTGGAGCGGGAAGTCGAAGCCATCGAGGAGTTCACGCCGGAGATTGCCCCTCGAGCGAGGAAGGCCCTCGCGGACGCTCTCGCAAAGGGTCAGGCGCGGCATCTCGCAGCGAAAAAAAATCGCGCGGCCATCGAAGAGATTCGTCAGACATATCGAAAGTCCGGCGGCGTAACACCGAAGTTCGGCTTGACAGAGCTGACCGAGTGGTACGAGCAAGGGCTTGTTGAAGTCGAATCGATGAACGATTTCCGCAATGCGAAGCTGACGCTCAATCGCGATTCAATCGTGCCGCGCGATGTTCGCGAGAAATACGCTGACCTTCCGACAAACGTCGTGATTCGCGAGCGCGAAGTCGACATCGAATACGATGTCGAGGAGACTGATTCGGGAAAGACGGCCGTTGCGCGATTGCGGCTTCCGGAAAAACTTGCCCGCTCGATGAGCTCAGAGGAACTTCCGGAACTCGACCGCCCACTGCGTTTCGTCGTAATACGTGGACAGCGCGGCGCGATCAGGGCGGATACACTGGATGAGCTGCAGGATCTGCTTGCGAGGCCGTGGTCACCCGATGAAGTCAACGACTCCGAGGGCTTTAACGACGTGCTGTCGCCCGAAGAGCTGCGCGCAAGAGATCTTGCTGCGAGGCAGCGGCGTGCGGGCCGTGATTTCTCTCGTCGACCGGGCGGCCGGAAAAGCGCGGGACCGGGCGGGGGACGGCGAGGGGGTGGTGGCAAGCCGGGGCGCGGAAAGGGGTCAGGCCGTAAATTTCGCGGGCGATGACTCACCACACACGCGACTATTTTCTCGCTCACCAGAAAGTCGTAGAAGCCAGTATCGACGCCCTTGCGCCAGCCGCTGAATCAGCGGGCCGCGCGCTGGTGTCAGCACTCGCAGCCGGCAACAAAGTCATCTGCTTCGGAAATGGGGGTAGCTCGAGCCAGGCAAGTCACATGGCGGGGGAGCTCACAGGAAGGTTCAACAAATCGAGACTCCCACTCCCGGCGCTGTCCCTTTCCGCCGATGCCGGAACCGTTACGTGTATCAGTAATGATTTTGGATACGATGCCGTGTTCGAGCGGCAGATCGAAGCGTTTGCTCAGAAGGGAGACGTGGCGCTAGCGCTTACGACGAGCGGGAAGTCTCCCAATGTCATTCGCGCCCTCAAGGCAGCAAAAGCGCGTGGCGCTATCTCGATCGCGCTGACTGGCAAAGAGGGACTAACAGGCGCCGAAGCCGACCATCTGCTCTCTGTTCCGAGTGACGTAACCGCGCATATTCAGGAGATGCACCTGATGCTGCTGCATCTCTGGTGTGTGGAGATCGACAAGGCCTTCGCCGCGGATTGATCGGCTGAAGGTTGTGTTACGCACGGCCGCGACCCAGGAACATGTCGCGGACCCCTCTCCATCCGTGTCCTGTCCAGGCAAGCTTCGCGCGAATCGCCAGCACAGTCAAACTGCCAACCGGGTGATATAGTAGTGCCGCAGCAAGCGCCCCGGCGATACCGCTCGTATCGCGGGCAATTCGCAGCATTGTCGGGTACGGCTTGAGCAGTCGTTTCCTTCCCCCTCGAAGGAACAGAAGCGGTTCTGCATCCCATGGGTCAAATTCCGTGAACTTCTTTGAAAAATCCCAGCTCGGGCGAACGAACGTGGAGCCGCGCTCGTTCAACATTGCGGCGGAGAAGCTGAACGAGCTGTTGCTCGCGCCCAGCACATCCGCCTGAGTCATGACGTAGTAGTCGAGGTAGAATCCAGACCCCGATCCCTGTAGTCGTAATGGCGGACCGACGGTCATGTCTTCGCTTGTTACGGGATCAAACTTCGCAAACCAGTGACGTACGGATGCGACGTCGTTGCTGCACAGGTACAGCACCGGCCGGTCAAGCTTGTCCCAGACCGTGTCGAGCCAATCGGCCCACCATTGAGGTGGCACCACCATCGTCCAGCTGAACTGAGGAAGCCACCTGTAGTCACCCGTTCGAAGGTGAATAGCGACGATGGTTTTTCCTCGCGCCCTCATTCGTCGGATCGGCTCGTCGAGCCAATCCCGCATGTCGTCGCATGGCTGGAAGAGTGAGCGGAAATATTCACGGTGGGGCAAGTAGGCTTTCGAGTGCCATTGAAAGAATCCGATCAAGTCTCCCGGCTCACATCCCCCGGCAATTGCATCGATGCCCACTTCGCCGGGTTCCATGCCGCTCGTTTTCTCGAGATAAGGCGTGAACTCCGGGACGACTTCCAGTATCCATTCGAGGTTCGAGCCCTTCTCCACCAGTGGCTTCAGAGACACGCTCACAGGGGGATCCGCATGTCCGAACAACTTCTGGCCGACCCAGGGCGAACATTGGATCGAGGTTCCCGATTGTCGGGCGCAGATGCGAAGGAAGGCGTACTGGAATACCTGGTTCCCGAAACGCCCCATTTGTCCCAGGGCATTCATCGTGTGGATGGGCGGAACGTCGTCGACTTTCACGCCTCAAGTTGGAATCCTCGAGCGCGTTTTGCCAGCGCGCTGCCGCGAACTTCGTCGTGCTGCCTTATTATTCACGCCGCAGGTGCGGGATCGCCGTAGTGTACGGCGGCTGGCATCGATTATCGCGGCCCCCAGACTGGTTCCCGACAGCCCGACTTAGTTGAGCAAATCCCAAAGCGCCGCAGAGATGGTAAATGACGCGGATCCGCAGCTACGGCATCCGGGTCGCTTCTTTAGTCACGCTGTCACGGATCTCCGCGTTGCGTTCAGCCTTTCGAAAGGGATGCTCGGTCCGAGCCTCAAGGCGCGGTATCGGCAATCGCTGCTGGGATATGTCTGGCTGCTGACCACGCCCCTGGCGATTGCCGGCGTGTGGATATTCCTGCATCGATCGCGCGTCGTCGATTTCGGACCGACGGGCATTCCATATCCCGTGTACGTGATTACGGGAGTGATGTTATGGACTGCATTTCTAAAGGTGCTGAATTCGCCTTTGCAGCAGTTGCAGGCATCGCGACACATCCTCGCAAAGATAGGATTTCCGTGGGAGGCGTTGGTGCTCACGGGGTGGGGGGAGGCGATTGTCGAGACCGCAATATTTCTCGGTATCATCGTCCTGGTTCACGTGGCCTACGCGATCCCCGTCGCGCCACTTGTTGCGGGCCTCCCGGTTGTTATCGCGCTCCTGATTCTGGGAGCCGGCATCGGCTTGGTTCTCGCACCGATAGGGATGTTGTACGACGACATTCCGCGGGCGGTAGGGCTCTCGACCTACCTGCTGTTTTTCCTTACGCCCATCATTTATCCTGTTCCGACAGAAATGCCCGGGTTGATTGCGACGCTGGGGAACCCCGTTGCGCTGCTTCTCGTCACCGCGCGCGAGGTGATGAGTTCGCAACCCGTCTCGCATCCGGTCGCGTCAGTGGCAGCCTCGATTGGAGCAGCGGTGGCACTTCTTGTGGGACTTCTGACCTTCCGACTTTCAATTCCGCACGTGGTCTCGAAGCTTTGAAAATCCTGCGTTTCCTGAGGCGAAAGACACAGCAAGGTCCGAGAACCGTAGTAATGTTCGGCCCCGCATCGACGATTCTGCCGCCGGGAACGAGACCGCTCATGCGCAACGCAGCGTTCCGTGAAGCTTATCGGGAAGCAAGCGATTTCGTCGAGGAGCGCAGGGGCTGGTCAATGTGGAACGAGATTCACAATGACCAGCCTCCGCCAGGTGTCACAGTGTCGGAGCGAAATTTCGTGGAGGAGGTCGTCTTCCAGATGTGCCTCTTCCGCGCGCTCAAGGAAACCGAAGTCAAATTCGACGCTGTTGCCGGCATGAGCCTCGGCGACGCGGCTGCCGGGTACGCGAGCGGTGCCATCACTTTCGCCGAGGCCCTTCACGTACTCTGCGAAACAATCCGTGCGGTACTTTGTGCGGGTGGTGGTGACCTCGTACTCGTACAGGCGCCTCCTGCGCGCGTCCTTGAAGTAATTCGGGATCCCGATGTCACCATAGTTTTCGAATGGTCGCAGGTAACTGTGTGGGCGGTTCCGCATGAAGCAGCGCGCCAGGCGCAGCGCAGGCTCCGTGCAGCGGGTATCGCCTACATCAGGCTCGGCTTCGATTGCCTTTCGCATACGTACCGCGTTGACGTTGCGGGCCTTCACCGCGCCTTCGCGGAGATGCCCGAACGACACCCGGAGTATCGACTCTACTCCACACTCGAAGGAGGCCTAGTCGACGATCCGGCGCCGAGGGGGCACTGGGCGAGGGCGATCGCGGAGCCTGCAAGCCTCGAAAAAATGTGGAGGCGCATGCGTGAGGATCGATTCACGGATATCATCTACGTCGGATCGGTTGCCGCGGACCGCGACCTCTTCGCATCGCTGCCACCCGATGAGAAGCCGACCTCGTACCGCACCGCTGAATCATTTCTGTCTGTCGACGAGTCCTTCGACATCGCGGCGATCCACGGATCTACGCCCGGTGTAGCGGATATCGCAACCGCCTGGCGGTCTTCGGCGTTTGCCCGCGATCCGTACCCGTTTTACCATCGGTGGCTCGCCGCCTCTCCGGTGCACAAGCTTCCAGACGAGAATTTTTTCGTCGTTCTCGGCTACGAGGAGGCTCTGTCGGTTGTGAAGCAGCCGACCATTTTTTCATCGAGTCCGTTCGAGAGTTTGTCACCTGTGCTGCCCGGGGCTGACGCGCCGTTGCACACACGGGTGCGCCGGGTTCTCGCTCCCTACTACACGAAGGAACAGATCTATGCCCGGCGCAATGCTGTGGCTGAGATCACCTCGGCTGCCCTGTCTGCAATCAACAACCGCCCGAGTTTTGACGCCGTTGCCGAACTCACTGTCGCGGTGCCGTTTGCCGTGTCGTGCAGTCTCCTTGGCCTTACTCAGACGGGAGCGGCAGCGTTAGGCCCCATTCTCCCCCACGATGTGACGTGGCCCGACGTAGAGCGGGCGCTCACGGGTGATGGAATCATTCCCGATGTAGTGGCAAAGGGCGAGATGCCGCGCGAGGAGTTGATGCTCCTTCTACCGTTTCTGATCGGTGCCGGTGTGCTGACAGTGCGAGACCTGCTTTCATTTGGTATCTACACACTGTTTCGGCACCCCGATTTACTGGCTGAGATGCGGACAAACCCGTCGATGGTTCCTGCATTCGTGGAGGAACTGTTGCGATTTGAACCTGCGATCCATGGAGTTCCTCGACGCGCAACTTCGGCGGCGAAGATTGGTAGTGTCGACGTTCCTGAGGGGAGCACAATCTGGGTTTGGCTCGGAGCGGCTAATCGTGACCCGGCGCATTTCGATCGGCCGAACGAGTTCATTATCGGCCGGGAAAAGGAGCGCCATATCGCTTTCGGTGCCGGTCCGCACTTCTGCCTTGGAAGTCATCTCGGCCGACTGGAAGCGGAGGTAGTGATCGAGAGTCTGCTTCCGCATCTCGGGCGTCTTCGCGCCACTGCGGCGCCGGACTTTTCGTTCAATGATCTACGCGGCGGCTACCCTGTATATCCGCTGATGCGGAGCATGCGCTCATGGCAACTCGCTTTCACCTCCAGATGAGCGCTGACGTCGTCGTAGAGGCGAGGAATGTCTCCAAGCGATTTACCCGCGGGCTGCGGGGGGCGTTGCGACATGGCGCCGCCGACATCGGACGGGAGTTCCTCCCGTGGCGGCGACCGCAGGAGAATCTCAGGCCCGGTGAGTTCTGGGCCCTGAAGGACATCTCGTTTGAGCTTCGTCGCGGCGACTCACTGGCAATCATAGGGGCGAATGGTGCAGGCAAGAGCACTCTGCTGAAGCTTCTCAGCGGATTGCTCAGGCCGGACCACGGCTCGATCCGGGTTCGGGGCCGACTGCGCGCGATGATCGAGCTTGGCGCGGCTTTCAACCCCGTCCTTTCGGGTCGCGAGAACATATTCGTTCAGGGTGCCCTGTACGGTTACAAGAGGGGTGAGCTCGCGCAACAAATGGAAGCAATCATCGACTTTGCGGGGCTCGAAGAGTTTATCGATATGCCGCTGCAGCAGTACAGCGACGGAATGCGAGCCCGGCTTGGATTCTCACTCGCAATCAATCTCGATCCTGACGTGCTTCTCGTAGATGAAGTTCTGGCAGTGGGAGACATTGCATTCCAGAACAAGTGTCTCAATCACATCCGTCAGTATCTGAGTGGTGGGGGGACTCTGGTGTTTGTCGGGCACGCTTCGCATCAGGTTCAGTCGGCCTGCCTCCGCGGTCTTGTTCTCACGCGGGGTGTCGCCGCCTACAGCGGCGGTGTGGTCGAGGCATTGGACTTCTATCTGCGGACCCTCCAGAATGGCTCCGCGACAGTAGATCAGAGCATTGTGCAGAATGCGACCCCGACGGGAAGTGGTGGCTGTCGCATTACGGGCGTCGAGTCGCGGTCTGGAGCGAACGGGGGCCTGGTGTCGACGGGAGGCTCCCTTGACCTCGCGGTGTCGTATGAGTCCGACAAGGATATCGCGGCAATCAGCGTTGGTTTCACGATCTCGACCCAGGAAGGCGTTGCGGTCGCAGGGTCGGTGGTCTCCGTTCCGGTGAAATTGTCGATTGGCAGAGGAACGTTGTCGGTCAATCTTCCTACAGTGCCGCTTTTTCCGGGCACGTATCATATGAAAGTGTTTCTCTTCGACTGGGCTATCAGCTATGCCGTCGCAACGTTTGGATGGGAGGAGGCGCCGCACGTGCTGACCGTCGAATTTCCACCGCATGCGTTCACGAACGGATCGGCGCTTGCGGGGTTTAACGTATATCTCCCTGCTGACTGGAGCTCTTCCGATTCCGGGGAGACGCGGTGAGCGTGAGATCGAGCGAGTTCGCAAGGGATCCTTACTCGTACTACCGGTCGTTGCGTGAGACCGGCGGAATCCATTACCTCGCTGAAGAGAATGCATGGCTCGTCGTGAGTTATGACCTGGTCAGCTCGATACTCCGCCGCCCTGACCCCTTCTCCTCCTCTCCGTTCGCTGTTCTTTCTCCGAGTCTTCACGGCGCCGATCCGCCGGCACACACAGCGATGCGGCGTCTCCTCAATCCGTACTTCACTCCCGACAAACAGCACGCCCAGAAAGAATCGATACAGAAGCACACTGCGCGCACACTCGCACGGCTGCGCACGCTGCGCCAATTCGATGCCGTGGCCGATCTCGCGATTCCTATTCCTTTCTCAGTTGCCTGCGAATGGCTGGGACTCGAGGAGAAGCAGGCAGCAGCACTACATGCGCGCCCCATGCCCGAGGTGCGGTGGGATGAGGTCAGACCGGCGCTCCGCACCAGCGGAGTACTTGTAGACCTGGTACGCGAAACCACGCTCACTGAGCGTCAGCTCGCTGAGTTTGCGGTGTTTTTTCTCGCGGCGTCGTACGGGTCCAGCCGCGACCTGCTTCTGCTCGCGCTGTCGGTACTGATCGAGCGCCCGGAAGTTGTGGCTGCGGTTGCGTCCGACATGTCGCTCGTG
>JANPKW010000018.1:0-13513 GCA_031426255.1 Gemmatimonadaceae bacterium
CCAGAGTGCCGCGCTTCATGCTCAGGACGGGCGCTTCACCGATGTACGCAACAGCGCGATGCTCGAATTGTTCTATTCGAGCGGCATGCGGCTCTCAGAGCTCCGGGGGATCAATCGCGCCGATCTCGATCTGCTGTCCCAGCAGGTCAAGGTTCGCGGAAAGGGCCGCAAGGAAAGAATCATCCCGGTAGGGGATCACGCGGCACTTGCGTTGCGAAACTATGAGTCGAAGCGCGACGACCTCATTCGCCAGGGTGTCGCTGGTGCCGACAGAATCGCGTTTTTTCTCTCGAACCGCGGCAAGCGCATATCGCTTAGCGCGATTCAGAAAGCGGTAACCAGGTTCCTTGACACGATCGACGAAGATGCGGGCTTATCCACGCACTCGCTGAGGCATACTTTTGCTACACACCTTCTGGACGCCGGTGCCGATCTGAGGGCTGTCCAGGAGCTGCTCGGCCACGCTTCCATTTCGACGACGCAGATATATACACACACCAGTGTCGAGCGCTTGAAGGAAGTGTACCGTAAGTCTCACCCGCGAGGCGATTGAATGGCGCGGCTACGGCACCATTGGGTCGTACGAGTCACGCATTGGATCAATGCAGTCGCGCTCACGATCATGGTGGGAAGCGGATTGCGGATATTCAACGCGTATCCGCGATTTGCACGCCGCGGTGAGACATTCTGCTGCTATCCGTGGGAGGGGCAGCGTTTCCCTGCCGACCTGACTTTTGGAGGCTGGCTCGCGGGTGCAAGACAATGGCACTTCGCGATGATGTGGGTCCTCGTCGTGAACGGTCTCGTGTACCTTGGGTTTGTCTATCTCCATGGAGAATGGCGTGATCTCGTTCCGCGGCGAGGGTTTTTCCGGGATGCCGCGGCGATGCTGAAGTTCTATCTGTTTCTGCGGAAGGATCATCCTCGGCAGGGGAAACACAACGCGCTCCAGCGGGGTGTCTATTTCGTGCTGCCGTGGATCGGATTGATGGCGGTGCTGACCGGGATCGCCATCTGGAAGCCGGTTCAGCTTTCGCCACTCACTGACCTGTTGGGCGGCTACGTGTGGGCCCGCTTCTGGCACTTCATTTCGATGGTACTCCTCGTCGCATTGAGTGTGATCCACATCTTCATGGTCTTTGCAGTCGATCCATACGCTCTCCGAGCGATCACGACTGGTGGCTACAACGAGGACAATTCACCGGAGGCCCGGAATGCCCGTCCGTTCTGGAACCTGTTGCCCGTGCGGAAAAAGAACGCGGCCTCTGGAGCAGAGGAACGGTCGCAAAATGATTGACCGTCGGAAATTTGTATCGATCACCGGGTCATCTCTCGCTGCGTTCCTCGCGTCGTGTGACTCGCGCGGTCCAAAATCGGCCGAGCGCGTTCTCAGGTTCGCCGAGCGGCGCAATGAGAGCCTCGAGCGCGCGTTGTTCAGGCACACGTCGATGGACTCACCGGCGGCTGGTGCAAAACTCGCAGGTAATGCGTTGCCGAGTTATTTCATTTCCCGCTCAGTTCCGATCTGGGATGCGACTCAGCGGGGTGAGTGGCAGCTGGAGATTGGCGGGCTCGTGGAGCGGCCGATGAAGCTCACGTTGCAGAACCTCATCGACATGCCGCGGGTGCATAAGAGGGTTAACCATTATTGCGTCGAGGGCTGGACCGCCGTCGAGCAATGGACGGGGGTGCGGCTGCGGGACATCGCGAAGGTTGCCGGCGTGCGCAGCGGTGCAGAGTACGTCGACTTCGAGTCCTTTGACGACGGATATCACGAGAGCTGGGACATCGAGAGCGCGATGCATCCTCAGACTGTGGTAGCGTACGGTCTCGACGGGCGGATGCTCGGCCCCGCGCACGGGGCGCCCGCCCGAGTTTATTCGCCGGTGAAGCTGGGTTACAAGAACACGAAGTACCTGACTCGAATCATGTTCCTTCCGAATCGAACCGGAGGTTACTGGAGTGACCGTGGATATGAGTGGTATGCGGGGGTCTGAGTAATGCGATCCATCATTTGTGTTGTCGCGGGACTCGTCGTCGTGATGGCAGTCTTCGTCGCGGGAACGGCTGCAGCGACCGAGCTCATCGTGCCCGGCGGCATATTCGGAGCAGCGACGGGACCGGCCGACGCGATACCCTCAACATTTTTTGCAGCCTCTCTGGTGATGCTCGCAATGGGCACAGTACTCGGCGGTTGGGTCACTGCGAGGATGGCTCCTTCGCGCGAGATGATCCATGTATGCGCGCTGGCGGGGATGATCCTGCTGATGGCGCTGGGGACGCTTCGCGCAGAATCGGGCGAACCGATCTGGTATGTCTACGCGCTTCCGTTTTTCGGGATTATCGGTGCGTTACTTGGAGGTTGGCTTCGGTCGAGGGTCGTTGTCCCCGCGTAAAGGGGCTATCTGATCCGCATCCTGGGCTCGTCGTCTTTTCGCGGGGCGACAGGCGGGACTTCGTTCTCTTCAGTCCTGCGCGAGACTCCGCGAAAGAACAACATTTCGCGCAAGTATGCCCGGTTGAAGATCGCGCCCATCAGGATGAGGATGGTGCCGGCAATCACTGCGACCGTCGTCCATCTCCAGACCTCGCCGCCGAAGAGTGCCGCTGCCAGGCAGGCCGTGCCCAGTCCGGCCATTATCTCGCCCGGAACGTTTATTTCCGCTCGCTGACGTCGTCGGCGCTCGCGCAGCGGGGGCGCCCCGCCCGGGCTGAATGCATCGTACAGGATGAACGCGGCCACGAGGGCGAAGACGACGCCCAATACTATAGGTATGTACTCCAGCCTCACGACGCAGCCCCTGTTAGTTTTGACACATGAACAGCTCTCTTCCCCGCGTGCGCTCGACGACGATTCTGGGCGTCCGCCGCAACGGCAAAGTCGCGCTGGGCGGTGACGGCCAGGTGTCGGTTGGCGACACTATCATGAAGTCCAACGCCTTGAAAGTCCGCTCCCTCGGGGGAGGCAAGTTGCTGGCCGGATTTGCCGGCGCCGCCGCCGACGCATTCACTCTCTTCGAAAAGTTCGAGGAGAAGCTCGAGCGGCATCCGGGCAACCTGTCCCGGGCGGCCGTAGAGCTGGCAAAGGATTGGAGGAGCGACCGCGTTCTTCGTCGCCTGGAGGCGCTCCTGGCTGTGACGGATTCTGAGCGCGGCTTCATACTCAGCGGCACCGGCGACATCATCGAGCCTGATGACGGGATCCTGGCCATTGGATCCGGGGGCTCGTATGCGCTTGCCGCGGCGCGCGCCCTGCTCGAAAACACCGAGCTCGAGCCGCGCGACATAGTGCAGCGCGGGCTCGACATCGCTTCGCAAATCTGTGTCTACACTAATTCGAATATCACGGTACTAGAGCCAACAGCGTGACTTCACCACGAACACAAAATGCGCTCGCGCGCCTTGCAGACCTCACGCCTCGAAACATTGTTGCAGAGCTCGACCGATACATCGTCGGCCAGGCGGAGGCAAAAAAGCTCGTTGCGATTGCCCTTCGGAATCGCTGGCGTCGGCAGCGTACGCCGGAATCCATTCGCGAGGAGATCTCTCCCAACAACATCATCCTCGTCGGTCCAACAGGCGTCGGCAAGACAGAAATAGCGCGCCGTCTTGCGAAGCTCGCGGGCGCGCCATTCATAAAGGTCGAGGCGTCAAAGTTTACTGAAGTCGGTTACGTCGGTCGCGACGTGGAATCAATGGTTCGCGACCTGGTCGAGAGCGCCATCAATATGGTGCGCACCGAACGTGAAGCTGAAGTTGAGGATCTTGCGCATGACCGTGTTGACGACAGGCTGCTCGATCTCCTGCTGCCGGTTCCTCCGGGAAAGAAGCAGCCTGTCGATGAGTCCGGGGCTGAGGCGCCCATCTTCCTTGTTTCATCGAGCGGCAACGTCTCTGCAGAGCTCGATGTGGAGCAGGAGCGTTACAAGCGCACTCGCGACAAGCTCAAGCAGCTGTTGATGGATGGACAGCTCGAGCAACGTGAAGTCGAAATTGAAGTTTCGCAGCCGGCACCCATGATGTTCGACATGATGGTGCCGCAGGGCGCACCTGAAGGGATGGGAAATTTCTCCGACATGCTGCAGGAGATGCTCCCGAAGCGCACGAAGAAGCGAACTGTGAAGGTCTCCGAGGCTAGACGAATCCTGCTGGAGCAGGAGCTCGACAAGCTCATCGATGACGAGGACGTAACTGCAGATGCGCTCGAGCGTGTCGAGACCATGGGTATCATTTTCCTCGACGAGATCGACAAGATTGCGGGCCAGAGACAGGGCGGAGGTCCTGATGTGTCGCGTGAGGGCGTGCAGCGCGACCTTCTCCCGATCGTTGAAGGCTCGAATGTCCAGACGAAGTACGGCATGGTGAAGACCGATCACGTGTTGTTCGTCGCAGCCGGGGCGTTCCACGTTTCGAAGCCGAGCGATCTCATCCCCGAGCTGCAGGGGCGATTCCCGATTCGCGTCGAGCTCAAGTCGCTCACCGAAGAGGATTTCGTGCGAATCATGACCGAGCCCGAGAACGCGCTTACCAAGCAGTACGCGGCGCTCATCGAAGCCGACGGTGCCAGCCTGAAGTTTACAGAGGACGGGATCGCCGAGATCGCGCGAATTGCCGCGCACGTGAACGACCGGATGGAAAACATTGGCGCGCGCCGGCTTCATACCGTGATGACGACGTTGCTCGAGGAAGTGCTGTACGATCTTCCGGATAAGGCGATCGGCGAGATCACTGTCGATCGTGCGCTGGTAACCGAACGGCTGAAGGCGATCGTCGAAGACGAGGACCTGCGCCGCTACATCCTTTAACCCGTCGACTGACATGACCGCGAACGCTGAGCGCGAACACCGCGACTTTCTCGCAATACCCGACTATTCGCGGGAAGAGTTGCTTGGCCTCTTCGATCTCGCGGAGCGGATGCGGCGCGGCGAGTACACTGACAAGCCGCTCGCTGGAAAGTCGCTCGCGATGATTTTCATGAAGTCATCGACGCGCACGCGGGTCTCCTTCGAAGTGGGCGCGTGGCAGCTCGGTGGGCACGCGTTGTTCCTCTCGCCGCGCGATGTTCAGCTCGGCCGCGGCGAGCCGGTTGCGGATACTGCGCGCGTCCTGTCACGCTATGTCGACGGAATCATGATCAGAACGTTCGCTCACTCGGAAGTCGAAGAGCTCGCTCGACACGCAGCCGTGCCGGTAATAAACGGCCTTACCGATCTGCTTCACCCGTGTCAGATACTTGCAGATATTCTGACCATCAGGCAGCATCTGGGATCTATCGATGGCCGTCGCGTAGCATGGATCGGCGACGGGAACAACATGGCGAACTCCTGGATCAATGCGGCGTACCGGCTCAGGTTCGATCTCACGCTGGCGTGTCCGGAGGGCTACGATCCTGATCGCGCGATCCTCGAACGGGCGCAATCGGTGGCGGATGTGCGGATAGTGCGCGATCCGGCCGAGGCAGTCGAGGGTGCGGACGTAGTGAACACCGATGTGTGGGCGTCGATGGGTCAGGAGGAAGAGCAGGAGGTGCGTGCAAAAGCGTTCAAGGGATTCATCGTCGATGACGCGCTCATGGCTCGCACCCAGCAAGACGCGATTTTCCTGCATTGTCTGCCTGCCCATCGGGGAGAGGAAGTGGCCGCAAGTGTGATCGACGGGCCCCAGAGCGTCGTCTGGGACGAAGCGGAAAATCGTCTCCACATCCAGAAAGCCATCATGGCGCATCTGATGGGCGGCGTGGCCATTTAGGTCATGCAGGCATGCCTCGTGCACTTTGCGAGTGCATGCCTACAGCACAAAAAAAGCTCGAGGAGCTGGATAAGCTCATCGAGGGAATTGAGACCGCGATGTTTACGACTCGCCGGCACGACGGTCACCTGGTATCGCGCCCGATGGCGACGCAGCAGCGGATCAACGATGCCGACCTCTGGTTCGTGACCGATGCGGATACCAACAAGCTCGATGAGCTGCTCCTCGATCCCCACGTCTGCTGCTCGTACTTCAACAACAAGAGCCGCGAATGGGTGTCTGTCAGCGGCGTGGCTCGAATCACGCGTGACCGGAAAAAGGTCAAGTCGTTGTACAAGCCAGACTGGCGCGCGTGGTTTCCTGATGAGGGCGGGGAGCGTGACGGAAGCGCGACGGACCCGCGCATAACGCTGGTTTTCGTGGAAGCCGACTCCGTCGTATACATGAAGAACGACAAGCCCCGACCCCTCATTTTGTGGGAGGTCCTCAAGGGAATCATCACCAAGACGGCTCCCGATGTCGGCGAAGTCAGGCACATCGGAGGCGGCGAGCTGGCAGACAGGTAGGCCGAGGTTCCTCGCTGGAACCTTTTCTGCCATATTGACCGGCTGGAGGGATTTGCCCCTCCGCTTCCAGCCGGAGCTTCACCTGATGGCGCAAGCCGAATCCCCAGAGACACTTAAGCGTACCCCGCTGACCGATACCCATGCCACGCTTGGCGCAAAGCTGGTGTCATTCGCCGGGTACCTCATGCCGGTTCAGTACCCTACTGGTATTACCGCCGAGCATCAAGCGGTAAGGCGGCAGGCGGGGCTGTTCGATGTCAGCCACATGGGCGAGTTCATCGTTACCGGTCCGGGCGCTGTCGATTTCGTCAATTACGTAACCACCAATGACGTTGCTGCGCTGGCTATCGGGCAGGCGCACTACTCGACCATTCTCAATGACGGTGGAACGATAGTAGACGACTGTCTCGTCTATCGATCCGAAGACCGCGTCATGATGGTCGTGAACGCGTCGAATGCAGCGAAGGATTTCGCGCATATCAGTCGTCATCTGGGCAAGTTTGACGCGGTGCTCGAGGATGTCAGTGATGCAACGGCGCTGCTTGCACTGCAGGGTCCAAAGGCGGCAGCGATTCTCCAGACGTTGACCGATGCCGACCTTTCCGCGGTGAAGTACTATCACTTCACCCATGGAAGCGTAGCCGGTGTCGAAGGCATTCTCATCTCGCGTACGGGCTACACCGGAGAGGATGGGTTCGAGCTCTATTTCCCGAACGACAGTGCAGTTGCGGTCTGGGATGCAATTCTCGCGACCGGCGAGGTGATGCCCGCGGGACTCGGCTGTCGCGACTCGCTACGCCTGGAAATGGGAATGGCGCTTTATGGCAACGACATCGACGACACAGTCACGCCGCTGGAGGCGAATCTTCAGTGGCTCGTGAAGCTCAGGAAGGGTGAGTTCGTGGGTCAGCAGGCGCTTGTTGCGCAAAAGGAGAAGGGGATACCACGCAAGCTCGTCGGGTTCACAACCGGGGAGCGATCGTTTCCGCGCCATGGCTATCCTGTTTTTGTGAATGGAGAGCCAAGTGGTGAAGTTCGAAGCGGCACCATGAGTCCTTCATTGAACATTCCGATTGGCACCGCCTACGTACCTGCTGAAGCGTCAGCGCCCGGCTCCTCTCTCGAGATAGAAATTCGCGGGAAGCGCATTCCGGCGACCGTCGAGAAGATGCCTTTTTACAAGGACGGCTCGCACCTCTGATGCGCGTCGCAATCGTAACCGTTTCGGATTCGACGTTTGATGCCCAACGGCGTGATGAGTCCGGAGAAGCGATTCGCGAGTGGTGCAGCCAGCGCGGCTACACCGTGTCATCGCACGAGCAGGTGCCGGACGAAACATCAGTCATCGTGCCGCGACTGGCGAGCCTGTGCGATGACGGTGCCGTCGACCTCGTCGTTACTACCGGTGGTACGGGGCTGTCACCTCGCGATGTCACACCTGAAGCGACGCGCGCGGTACTCGAGCGGGAGGCAGAGGGAATTGCGGAGTATCTGCGTGCTGCAACATGGGGCGACTTTCCGCGAGCGGCTTTATCGCGGGGAATTGCCGGGACTCGCGCCCGCACACTCCTCGTGAACCTTCCGGGATCTCCACGAGGCGTGAAGGACACACTTGCGGCACTGGAGCGCATCGTCGACCACGCGGTCGACGTTTTGACCGGGGTGGTCACCCGTCACGATAGCGGGCCGGAAGCGTGAAGGCGCTCATCACTCTTACCGATGTCGAGTGTGCAGTACGGCTGAATGCCGTGCTTGAACAGGCTGGCGTCGAGACAGTAATGGTCTCCCCCCTCGATGACATCAGGCGTGAGATCAGCCGTTCCAGCCCCGAAGTGATCGTGTTGACGGGGGCGATAGCTGATCAGGCGAATCTGCAGATCGTGCGCGAGCAGTTGTGGGAGGGGGTGGCTGTGATCGGGCTCGCTGACGTCGAGGATCCCGATCTCAGGGAAAAGCTGAGGGGACTCGGTTTCGTTGATGTGTATACGAAACCGGTCCCGACCGACGAGCTTGCAGCGATTGTCAGGCGCGCGCTCGACCGCCAGCGGCTCGTGAAGGAAACGGGGCTGATTGGGCAATCTGATGCGATTCGCGGTGTTCTGGTGAAGATCGAGCAGATGGCGCCGGTGTCGAGCACCGTGATGATCGAGGGAGAAAGTGGTACTGGAAAGGAGCTCGTTGCGAGGGGCATTCACAGGCTCAGCCAGCGCCGAGGCAAACCCTTCATAGCTGTCAACGTCGGCGCGCTCACCGACTCGCTGATCGAGAGTGAGCTGTTCGGGCATGAAAAGGGCGCATTTACCGGCGCGGCCGAGCGTCGGCTTGGGCGATTCGAGCTGGCGCATACCGGGACGATTTTTCTTGACGAGATCGGGGAAATTCCACCTGCGACGCAGGTGAAACTCCTGAGGGTTCTGGAAGAGCGTGAGCTAACGCGAGTCGGAGGAGTTGCGCCGATCAAGGTCGACGTGCGGGTTGTCGCGGCAACCAACCAGCCGCTGCGCCAGCGGGTGGAGGAGGGGTTCTTCCGGTCCGACCTCTATTACAGGCTCAATGTGCTGAGCATGTATCTGCCGCCACTGCGTGACCGTTCAGAAGACATTCCGCTCCTCGTTCGACAATTCGTAAAGGATTACTCAGCGCAGCATGACAGGCCGTTTCACGGAATATCCGCTGAAGCGATGCAGATCATGATGAGTTACTCGTGGCCGGGGAATGTTCGCGAGCTCAGGAATCTCATTGAGAGCATGGTGGTGCTTGCGCCGGGCCGTGAGATCACGGCTGATGATATTCCGCGTGAGATAAGGGAAGGCGGCGCGCGCTTTCTTCCGGTGCATGTCGGGCCGGTGTTGCGGGAGACGATGCGGGCAGGCGGACGTGAGATGGAGTTCATCGTGCGGAGTCTTGTTGAGCTCAAGCTTCAGATCGAGGAGTTGAGGTCGCGAGTGAACGACGTCGGATCCACCCAGAAGGTCGCGGCTGATGCGCACTTGGCGGACAATCGTGTTGGCGAACGCGTGATTGCGAGCAACGGATCTCAAGTGCCGCGCAGTGTGGAAAATTCAGGGTTGACTGGTGCGATCGAGCCGCCGACAAAGGGACCTCAACCGGTGACGCTTACGATTGGTCCCGGGATGACCATGGCGGAGATAGAAAAGGCCGCAATAACTGCCGCTTTGGCTGAAACGAAGGGCAACCGTAGAAAGGCTGCGGAGCTCCTTGGCATCGGGGAGCGCACTATGTATCGAAAACTGCGTGACTTCGGAATTCCTACGCGCTGATTTTCGCTTGATAAAACAACATGCCAGTTGAATATTGTCCCCCGTTTCTAGTGTGGCAGTATCGACTTAGCCAACCAGGGTTCAAGTGACTTCACCGATTGCGGGCAGTGTTCTCCCGATCAAGCGTGCGGAAGAGCTGATACTTACGCTGCCAGGGGTGATCTCCGCGAGAATCATAGCTGGTGATTCTGGGGCGATAGACCAGATCCATGTGTTGACGACTTCGGAGCTTACGCCGAAGCAGATGGTGCGTAACATCGAGAGTGCGCTGATAGCGCATTTGTCGATGCGGATTGATCACAGGAAAATTTCAGTTGCGACGACGAGCGAGACGAAGCCGAAGCTGCTTGACCCTGAAGTAAGGCAGCCTGTGGCTGCGGCTTCGCCGGTTGTTGCTGCGGCTGTATCGAGTGGTGGGGAGAGCCAGGAGAGGACGGCATCGTCGGCGCGTACGGGACCGTTTGCGCGGCGGCTCTATTTCGAGGATGTGGAAGTAAGAGGGTCGAGGTCGAAGGGATTGTCGTGTCGTGTGACGTTACGGAAGGGTAGTGCGTCATTCATCGGGGAAGCTCTCGGGATCGAGGGTGACCGATCGAGGGTGGAGCTGGCGGCGCGGGCGACGTTGCTGGCGATAGCAGATGCGGACAACAGGGAAGGACAGCTTGGCGTTCAGGGAGTCAAGGTGTTCGACGCTTTTGACCGCACTTTCGTGTTTGTGGCGGTGAGCGTGCGGAGTGGCCGGGACAACAAGGTGTTGACTGGCAGTGTGGAGATGAAGGAGAGTGCCGAGTCGGCTGGTGTTCTGGCGGTGCTGGATGCGACTAACCGGTGGATCGAGCACAACTGATTGAGTTGAGAATACGAATGCGCGGCTGTGGTCGCGATGACGGATTGAATTGTTTTTTTGTTTGAACCTTTAACGGGAACAGAAAGGAATATTTAACCCCCTCCCTCAGATTGAGCGGAGTTGAGCGGGCAAGACAGAACATGAGCTGAGCCAACCGAATTGCGTAACGGAGCGAGCGCCGAGTTACGACAGACGTTACGGGAGGTGACGCACAATGGCATATCTTGCTGCTCTTATTAAGGGAATCCTAGCCCTGGCTGATCTGGGTACTTGGACCTGATTTTTTGAGGAGTGGGGGGTTTCATCTTTATGCCGATTCAAGTACGCATTTACGTCACCGTCCTAGCAACGCTAGCAGTTGCGTTTACAGCTCTTGTCTATCGACTTGATCCTGCTGTGAACGTGGACTACTTGCGAGCGGCGGTCGTGTTTGCATGCTTGAGTATCGTTTGTGAGATGCTGGCATATAAGAAAGCAGCTCGTAGTGAATCGGGGTCCATCGCCTTCTTACCGATTCTCGCATCCGTAATAGTGGCTCCGAGTTGGGTGAGTGTGGTTGCTGCATCGTGTGCCTTCGCGTTTGTGCAGTTGGCAAACAAGCGCCAGCTGATAAAAGCGGTCTTCAATGTCGCACAGGTAACGCTTTGGGTTGCGATGGGCGTGCTGATCTATGGCCAGCTAGGCGGTCAATCTCTGCTGATTCCGTCAGCGACAGTCAATTTCCCCGCCTTTATCGCGATCCTATTAATCTTTGCGCTTTCAAACTCGGCCGCGGTTGCAGGCGCAATCGCCTTCAGCGAGAAGCAATCGTTCTTTGAGCTTTGGTGGGGCAGGGCGAGAGTAACTGTATTGTACGATCTCTTCACCCTACCGTTTGTTTACGTTTTTGGGTGGTGTTACGTGCAGTTTGGGCCTGTCGGAGCTATCTCTTTGCTCATCCCGGTCCTTGGGATACGGGAGCTATACAAAGTCAATTGGCAGCTTCAGCAGACCAATCAAGAGTTGCTTCAATTGATGGTTGCAGCAATTGAAGCGAGAGACCCATACACATCGGGTCACTCGCGGCGCGTGGCACGCAACGCGAAACTGATTGCCCAAGCGATTGGCTTGCGGGACAAGCAGGTAGAGCGAGTCGGCGTTGCAGCCCTACTTCACGATGTTGGAAAGATCCACGAAGTCTTTGCTCCGATTTTGAGCAAGCCTGGGCGCCTGACTGCGGAAGAGAACGCTATCATGCAAACGCACCCAATCAAGAGTGAAGAACTCGTGAGGACGGTCTCACAATTGAGTGACGTCGTCAGTCCTATTCGGCACCACCACGAGAACTGGGATGGAACTGGCTATCCCGATGGCCTAGTTGCAGAGAAGATTCCAATCGCAAGTCGAATTATTATGTTCGCTGACACGATTGATGCGATGACGACCGACCGTCCCTATCGGGCCGCCTTAACCGAACCTCAGGTGCGTGCCGAGTTCGTAAAACTGCGTGGCAGACAGTTCGATCCGGACATTTGCGACAAGCTTCTTGAGAGCCCAATTTATCCGAAGCTTTTTGATCAAGACGTTCCCCTTCAACCTGCAATTGCCGAACAAGAACGTCGCAAAGTCGTCCCAAGTTCACCATTGATGGCAGGGTGATCAGTAGCGATCCAACTCTGCTTCGGAGTTGCTAAGGGCGCATGAGTTTCGCCACAGTCTGTTCAAACAGACTACTTGCCGTCCAGGTTTCTCGCCTGTAGTGGCCATCATACTCAGAAAGGATTGTGTCTGCCCGTTGCCCTCGCCCGCAACGGTGCATAGCCGCATATAGCACATATGCTCCGAATGCTTGGGCCAAGCTACGCCGTGACTTTAGATGACCATGCTCAAGCATTGCTATGTCGTCTGGGGAGATTGGCTCGCCTTGTAGCAGCATTGTGGCCACGTAAAGCGCTAACGAGTATGTGCGGGTCGTGTTTAAGTGGTGCGGAATAACCGCCGCGTCGCGCGAGAACACTCCATCCGAAACAAGTGGGAGGCTTGACTCGACGATTGCTAGACGTGTCGCGATAAATTGTATGTCCACGTTAACGAATACGTCGTCGGGTTTTGCGTTGACCCGGCAGATTTCGCCATACCAGTATCGAGCCTCGTCATTTAAGCCACGCTCGAGAGCCAAATGGGCAAGCATCGGGAAAGCCCGCATTAAGCACTTCGGAAGCCTGTGAGCCTTTGCAATCTCGACCGCGTCATTCAGGCAACCCATCGCGTTGTCGAAAAGTCCGACCGTTCGATAGGTCACCGAGGCATTTAATAGGTGGCGAAAGAGATCTCCTTGATCTTCCTTCTGTTTCTGGATGTTGATTAGCTGATCAGCGGCAGTTACCGCTCTGCTCAAATCGCCACATAAAGTGTGAAATACGAGTCCGGCTTCAAGGCGAGCAGACTCGCTAACCGCAGCCTCTCGAGAAAGTGTGTCGATGATGCCGTACGTCGAATGCATTTCATCGTGCCGCCCCGTCAGATCCTGCAGCATGAGCGCTATGGTCCCTGCTTTCGTCCGATGTTCGGCAGACGCGTCGTTGGCGGAAAGACACTGGCCCAACCGTTCTAGCGCCTCTTCATCCTTGTTGGTTTTCCATTGAGCTCTCAACGCGAGTAGTTCAAGGTCGTCATGCGTCGATGCCGTGTCAGTGTGGCTCTGAGCATTCAGCGAGCGTACCACACGCTCCACAGCTAAAAGCGCCGCCCAAGAGCTGCTCTGTTCGTACGCCTTCGCCTGTGCTTTCAAGACGTCAATTGTTTCATCTGAAGTTGAGCAAAACGGAAGTGCGCGCTCGAAGGCATCCGCAGCGGCAGCGGGTAACCCAAGTTCGAGCAGGTGGAGGCCACAGGAACGAGCGAGCTCAAACGCCCGGATCGAGTCCCCAGCGAGTTGCCAGTGTTTAGCGCAATCCCAGAGTAAGGCCGTTGATCGATCGCGTGGAATTTGCTTTTCGAGCACAACGGCAACCCTCCGGTGCAGGAAAGCCCTTGCGGGGGACGTCAGCCGACCCAACGCTGCCGTCGCGATCAGCTCATGGCGAGGCTGC
>JANPKW010000019.1:0-17946 GCA_031426255.1 Gemmatimonadaceae bacterium
ATACAGAGCTTTACGTCCAGCACGCACATTTCGAACTGGTCTTTCGGACGTACGGTTTCCGGAGCACAGGAAACTCCTGGAAGCACGACTGTCTCACTGTTTGACCAGCCTCACAAGATCAGCGGCTTCGTAACGAAGACGTTTAACTGGGGAAGATTGCTCAATGGCGGCTGGGCAGATGGGCTTGGCATGGACATCACGCTGGCATACCAGGGAGTATCGGGTTCGCCGCATGACTACGTTTACGGCGGGCCCAACAACCGCGGTGACATGAACGCGGATGGAATCGTTGGAAACGACCTGATCTACGTCCCGAACGATGTGAATAATCAGGACGAGATTCGCTTCCTCCAGCAGGTCATCACGACTGCCGGCTCTCCGCCCGATACGCTTTCTGCGGCGAACCAGGCGGCGGCTTTCAATCAGTTGATCGAGGCCAGCGACTGCCTTAGAAACTCGAGAGGCAAGATCCTTGAGCGCAACTCATGCCGGCTGCCGTTCTCGAACAACTTCGACCTGAGTGTGCGCCAGTTCGTACCACTCCTCTCGTCGAACCAGCGTGTTGCAATTCAGCTGGACATCTTCAACTTCAGCAATCTGCTCAACAAGGATTGGGGCCAGCAGCGAGTCAGTCCGTACGGAACGTTCAACAACATCTCGCTGCTGCAGCATCAGTCGAGCACAACCGCTCTTCCGACCACCGCCGTACCGACGGTGCAGCTGAACTACCGCACGCTCGACCCGAACAAAACGGGCACGATCGACCCGTACACGGTCGGTAACTTTACCGGCAATTACTGGAGAATGCAGCTCTCCGCACGTGTCAGTTTCTAGCTGACGCGTTTCCAGAAAAAGGCGGGCACCGGCTTCGGCCGGTGCCCGCTTTCTTTTCGGTCTGGCTCCCCGGCTCGACGATGCCTTAAGATTCGTCCCGATGAGCAGGTTCTTCTTGCTGGCAATAACGCTGGCCGCACCTTCCATGGTTTCGGCGCAGGCCTCAGCCGATTCCAGCGTCGTCGATTCGACCGGCGTGGGGATCGCGCCCGTAACCGTGACCGCAACGCGCCAGGCTATCTCGATCTTCGAGACGCCGATGGCTGTGACAGTCGTCGGCCGGCAGGCAATGGAGAACAAGCGGGGCTATTCCCTCGACGATGCCGTTGCCAATGTTCCCGGAGTCCTTGCGCAGTCCCGGTATGGCGCGAGCGACATACGCATCACGATCCGCGGGTTCGGCGCGCGCGGTGCGGGTGACCGGTCGAATGCAGGAACATCCCGCGGGATCAGAGTCCTCATCGACGGCATCCCTGAGACAGAGCCTGACGGCCGAACGTCTTTTGATCTAGTCGATCTCGCGGCTGCAAGCCGCGTCGAGGTCATTCGCTCAAATGCGTCAGCGTTATGGGGAAATGCAGGCGGTGGTGTCATCGCAATCAGTACGGTGCCGGAACTGGACGCGGCATTCATCTCAGCGCAGCAGATGGCGGGAGGCTTCGGGTTTCTTCGCACTGTGCTTCAAGCCGGCGCAAAGTTGGGGGCATCGACACTTGCAGTCACGTTCACGAATACGATGCAGGAAGGTTATCGCGAACATTCCGACAGCAGGCGCGCCCTGGTTAACGCATCAGTGACTTCACCACTTGGCAAAGATACTGACGTTGGAGTTTTTGTCGCGGCGGCGAACGACCTGTTTCACATTCCTGGTCCCCTCACGCGCGCACAGGCAGAACAGACGCCCCGTGCCGCCAACTCGACTTACGCCGCGCGTGATGAGCGGCGCTTCAACAGGCTGGGGCGTATCGGGGTTTCTCTTCGGCACTCCATCGGCGAAATCTCGTCGGTTTCCGGGATGCTCTATCTCAACCCGAAAATCCTGCAGCGCTCGGAGCGAGGAACTTTTCGCGACTTCAACCGCCATCATCTTGGTGGCAATCTCCTCTATCGCACTTCGTATCGACTGGCCTCGGCAATTCCGACAACCACGACAGTGGGCGTTGATCGCGCCAACCAGAGCGGGTCCGTCCTCTTCTATTCGCTGACTGAATCCGGAACGCGGGGAAGCGAACTGCGGGACAACAGGTCAGAGGGTGCTGCAAACACGGGCGTTTTCTTTTCTCAAGCCTTCGGGCTTGCCAGCCGCACCGGCGTCGAAATCGGCGCCCGCTGGGACCAGATTCGTTACGACTATCGTGACTTCATCAACCCCACGCTCGATGACGCGCGAAGCTTCTCACGCGTCTCACCAAAGGTCGGCATCAACTATCGATTCGCGGATACACACAGCCTGTACGCAAATGTTGGAGGGGGGGTCGAAGCGCCGGCTGGCAACGAGACAGATCCGGCTTCGACCTTTGGCCAGGATACAGTGAGAGGAATCAACCCGCTGCTCGAACCAATTCACTCGACCACATGGGAGATCGGGACGAGACAGTCGATCCCCATGAAAGGATTTTTCAGCTTCGCTGCATACGATGTCGCGTTATACAACACGAATGTCACGAATGAGATTGTCCCTTATCGCGGGGGCCGATTCTACTTCTCCGCCGGTAGTGTGAGGCGACAGGGTGCTGAGTTGAGTGCGTCACTGCTGGGTCGAAGTGACCTCGAGATCGCTGGCAGCACGACGCTCTCCCGCAACCGCTACCTCGATTACACAGTTGACTCCGTTCACTACGGAGCACCTGGACGCTTCGCCGACTATTCCGGAAACAGTGTTGCCGGCGTTCCAGGTCGATACTTCAGCGCGAGCCTGCGGCGCGCGATCATTTCATCGATTCCGATAGTCGCTCAGGTGAACGTACGAGGCGTCGGCAAACACTACGTCGACGATGCAAACGGGGTCAGCGTTCCGGCGTGGCGAACTTACGGTGCAGGACTGAGGACAAGTCGTGCTTTGCCATTTGGGCGGCTGGCGATCAGCGCCTTCGTGAACCTCGAGAACATTACCGACACGCGTTACATCGGCTCTGCCTTCGTTAATCCTGACGTCGTCAATGGCGTTCCCGTCGCGTTCGAGCCGGGCGCTGGCAGAGCCTTTCTCTTCTCGGTTTCGGTCCGGCCGCGATAGCGGCAGATCACCCGCGGGGCACGGTTCATCACACTTCGGCCAGCCGGCTGTTGCGGGTCCCGTGCACGCCGTCTACTATAGGGATGCAGGGGGGCTCCTGGAGGCATCCCATGAAGGCAGTGTCGAGGAATCACCAGATACGATTGTCGCCCGCTTCTGCCTTTCTGGCTCTCGCGGTTCTCGGACTGTTTTCAGCTGAGCAGGCACGCTCTCAGAACCTCCAGGGTCAGACCGCGATTGTCATCGCTTTTGTCACAGACACCACTGGCAAGCCTCTCTCCGGTACGGATGTGCAGGTGGTTGGAACCGGCGTGCGCGGGAGCACCGACGAAGGAGGCCGCGTCGCCCTGTTAGCAGTTCCCGCTGGTAAGGCTGTTCTCCGACTCCGTCGTCTTGGGTTCGCAGAAATGACGGTGCCAATCGCAGTGACAGCAGGGATGTCTCCCGAGTCGCGATATCGAATGACACCGGTTGCCGCTGACCTGAGGGATGTCGTCATTCGCGCCAGCACTCTCAAGCCCGAGCGCTACGCGAAAACGGGCAAATTCGATTCCTTTTATCGCAGGCGCGCGCAGGGCAGTGGCACTTTCCTGACGCGCGAAATCATCGACGCCAGGAACGCGCAGAAGTCCGAAGATCTGCTGCGGCTGTCGACAGGGATCAAGATCCGTTATCGCGGTAACAGCCCCTCGATCCACTTCATGCGATGCCCGAAAGTCAACGTTTATATCGATGGCATTCGCAGCCACGATCCCTCACGCGATTATTTCGCGCTTTCACCGCTTGATATCGAGGCGATCGAGGTCTACGCCGGCATGGCGCAGGTTCCGCCCGAATTCAGCCCCCACCCGAATGACTGTGCGGCGATTGTGGTGTGGACTCGTTGGCACGGCGGGGACTAATCTTTCGTCGTACTAGTCACGCTCGCGGTTAAGGCATTCTGTTATAGCTGGCGCTGTCCGTTCAACCCGGAGTCACGGGGGGCCGGAGGCCAGAAGCACGATTCCGGAGGGCCGCGGTTCACTGCGGGCCCGAAGTTCTGCTCCCCGCTTTTGTACAAAAACAGAACGACGCTTGCATTGGGGGAGGCTGTTAGAGCAGGGCGTTTGTCAGCAAGAACTGTGAGTTTCCGCCTTTTTTTCCGTGACCCTCCGTGGTCACCGTGACTCCGTGATGAATCAGACAGTGCTGAACAAAACGAACAGCTTGTCGCGCACGGAATCATCCCGGCAGAGTCCCGCCCCCACACTCATCTTGAAAATCAGAATACTTTCAAGTTGATGTAACGCCGCGGATCCCGCTTGACGTCGGCGAGTAACGAATCCATGCGCTGCAGCACACCGCGCAGATCGTTGTAGGCCCCCGGATCATTGAGCGCCATGCCCACCGTGCCGTCACCGCTGTTCATCTTCATCACAAGCGAGTCGAGACGCGCGCTCGTCTGACGGAAGTCAGCGCTCAGCACCGCAAGGTTGGCTGACGCCGCGCGCATGTTTTGCAATGTAGAATCGATCTTCGCTGAATCGATGCCGGACGTCGCCTGGCGGAACGACGCCTGAGTCGCAGTCAGCTGCCTGTTCTGCTCCGCTGCGATCACTGCGAACTGCGACACCAGCCTGTTCATGTTTGCCATCAGCTGATTCGACGTGGCAAGGGTCTTCCGCATATCCGCCACACCGCCATCAGCGACGAGCTCCTGCTGGAAACTCGAAGTTATCGCGTTCACCGAAGTCGCTATCGAATCAGCCTTGCTCGTGATCTGCGCTATGCCTGGCGGGCTCGCGCCGACTGGAATCGTGTCATTAGCGGGAATCGACTGGCTATTGGGTCCGACCGGTGTCAACGCGATCGCCATGTCCCCGAAAATTCCATTCGGGATCACTGTCGCAACTGTGCCTTTCGGAACCTTGTGAGTCTTCCCGACGCGAAAGGTCGTCAGCACCGTACCGTCCTGCCGCAACACGACCTCATCGACGTAGCCAACATTTACGCCGCCGAGCAGCACTGGTTGTCCCTGCTTCAATCCCGCGGACCAGGGGAACTTTGCGTAAAGCGCGTAGCCCTTGGTCAACCCGCCGCGAGCCAGCCATAGTGATCCTACTATCGCAATCGTGAGAGCGAGTGCCATCACGATGCCAACGAGTACATCGTCGCGTTTCTTCATGCCTGTAGGTAGGGTGCCAGAAGTAGTGCAGTGAGCGCGTTCAATACAAGAATCGCCACCGACGTAATGACCACCGCCTGAGCCGTGCTGCGCCCAACGCCCTCGGCTCCAGCAGTCGTGGTAAAGCCCTCATAGGAGCAGAAGAATGCTATCGCTCCACCGAAGATCGTAGCCTTAATGATACTGTAGACTATCTGAAATGGAGTGAACGCAAGTCGAAGCCCTTCGGAGAACGCTGCTGCGCTCACGTCAGTTGCCAACACCGCCGTCAAGAAAGCTGTGCCTACTCCAACCGCGTTCGCGAATATCGTAAGCACCGGGACCATCACGAGCGCAGCGAGGAGCCGGGGAACGATCAGATACGCTACCGGGTCGTAGGCCAGTGTCTCGAGCGCGTCGATCTGCTCAGTCACGCGCATCGTTCCGAGCTCCGCAGTTATCCTGGCACCCACCCGACCCGTGAGCACTAGACCCGTAAGCAGCGGACCAAGCTCGAGGATTATCGACTGCCGGGAAATCAGTCCTACGACTGAGAGTTGAACCCCACCGAACAGCTGATACCGTGTCTGAAATGCCGTCACTGCGCCGATGAATGCCGCGACAATCATTGCCAGCGGCAGGGAATCGACGCCGATGTTCCGCATCTGGCGAATGGTTTCTTTGCCATAAGTTTTCGGATCATTGAGCGCGCGCCCGATATCCCTCAGGAAGTAGGCACGCTCCCCGACCTTCGCAAAAAGAGCAGCCACCTGCCGCGTCAAGTTCTCACCCTGGCAAAGAGAATTGCGCCAATCACGCCGAAAACGACGCTTGGCATCCAGGCCGCAATTTCCGGCGGTATCACGCCGTTGGCGCCAAGCCCCTTTGTCAGCTGGACGAGAAAGATGAACACCACAGTGGTGCCTAGTGCCAGGCCGACCCCATACGCGGCCCCGCCGCGCTGAGTGCTTGTCGCGAGCGACGCAGCGAACAGGAGAATAATGACGCTCGTGATCGGTATGACGATCTTCAGCATTCGCTCCACTCTGAGACGGCTCACTTCAGCGCCTGAGCGCTCCATGGCATTTATGAACCTGCCAAGCTCGCGGAAGTCCATGTCTTCAGGAGCTTTGGGCGTCAGCATCAAGTCACGTGGTCGCTCGACGAAATGATTGTCCCGCACCGAGTCGAACTGGTAGGTGATGTTCGTCAGTGAGTCCATCATCACGTGCATCGTTCCATTGGCGATCTTCCACCCTGTGGTGTCGTGCAGTGCTGCGTGCGATGTCAGAATGTACGATGGATAGGCCGGACCCGTGCCCTGTCGCTCGATCGTGAGTCCATCGATCGCGTTTCGCGCCACGTAAAGAGTCTGAACCTTGTATACGCGCCCTTCGTCAGCGGCATACGCAAAGTTGAAGCGCTGCGTGCCGACATTGACAGTCGATCGCTCCAGGAGGGCGAGCTTTTTCTTGGTCGCCCGCGGAGCAGCCTCTACGAGTGCCAGTCCCATCGCAGCAGCAATCACTGCCCCAAGAAAAATCGGCGCGATGAACCTGTAGAAACTGGTCCCCGATGCTTTCGCTGCAGTTATCTCGGAGTGGCGCGTGAATGACCCAATCGAGAAGACCGTTGCAAAAAGAACTGCTGCCGGCAGAATCAGAAAAACCGAGTCCGGCAGTCCGTAGACGTAGCTGAGCGCGATGTTTCCAGGAGGAAGCTGCTTGGCGAGATACTTGTCGAGATTATCAGTAGCGTCGAACAGAATGACTAGTAGCGGAAATCCCAGCGAAGTTGCCAGGAAAATCTTGAACCATTCAGCGAAGACGTACTTGTCGAGTGGACGAACCAGGCTCACGGTGTACCGGTTCGGGGAGTGGCCCGCGCAACGACCGGAACGCGCGAGCGCCGGCGGAAACGATACCGGAAATTGTCCAGGAATTCGCGGAAATCACCGCCGCGCGCGCTCCCGCTTTCTTTGCCCATGCGTGCGAGGAGAATGAGCGCCAGCAGACCGAAGACAGCGTTGGCAATCCACATCGAGACTACCGGGGGTACATGTCCGCGGCGCGCGAGTGATTCTCCGGCAATCAGCCCGACGTAATAAAGACCGAACACGACAAGACTCACGCCGATGGTCAGTCCGACTCCGCCGCGCGGAAATCGCAGCGCGATCGGGGCACCAAGCAGCACGAAGATGAAACATGCTGCCGCAATGGCGAACTTCTTCTGGATCTCAACCTCATAACGGTTGATGCTTCTGAACGCGTCATTCACGCGCATGCGCGCGCCTTCGACCTGACCAGGGATTACTTCATTGGGAATTGAATCCCTCGCCGCAAGCGCCCGATCCGTATCGATGGCACTCGCACCCGGGTCGATTCCACGTACCCCGTCTCGCAGCCTGGCTCTCGCCAATCCCGCTCGAAGCACCGTATCGGGTCGACTCTGAGCCACCAGTGCCTTGACCCCGACAAGGCCAAGCAGTGAACAGTATGCCTGTCCAATGCCCACAGTGAATGGCTCATGAGTGGGCGTCGCGAGAACTTCCTTGCTCAACTTTACTTTTCGATTCTTCGCGAGCGAGAGCTTATCCCGGAATTCAGTGCGCGCTTCTGTAAGGCGCGATCTTGCCTGGCTCGCGTTCCTCTGCATCTCGCAAACCGACATTTCGCGTTCGCCCTTGAAATTGTCGTTTTGCGTCTTCTCGAACTCGTTGCCAACACCGCGAACTCGCACGAATTCCGTGTCGAAGTAGAGTCGCTGCAGCTGCTCCGGCGTAGCGACAGGAACTTCGTTAACCGTGCCGCTGTATAGCGTTAGATGGAGGTCCGCCTGGTCCGGGGACACTGTCATGTTCCCGCTGTCAGCGTAAATCGTCCGGCGCCGCGTCGCATCGCCCATGTCGTAGATGGTGATGTCACGCATCAGGTTGCTGACCCGGGAAATCCTTGCGGCGCGCAGATACAGTTTTCCGGGACTTACTTCATTGATAGTCTGCTCGCGTAATGCAAATGTCGGTTTCTTCTGGGCGATGTCCCCCTGAAGGGAGCGGAGCCTGTGGTTCGCTCGCGGAAGCACCTGGTCGTTGAACAGGACCATAAAGACGGTGACGCCAGCCGCCGCGAACAGCACGGGGGTCAACACATTCCGAAGGCTGATGCCGCTTGCTTTCATGGCGGTCAGCTCGTTTTCGGATGCCAGCCGGCTGAAAGCGTAAAGCGTCGCGACGAGCACTGCCATCGGAAGGGACAGCGCGACAGTAAGCGGCAGCGAAAGCACAAGAAATTCGCCGATGACACTCCAGGGCAGGCCCTTCCCGACGAGCTCCCCAAACCTCTTCGCGATGTATTGCAGCAGGAGCAGCGACGTAAGCGCTGTCATTGCAAATACAAGAGGTCCCAAGTGCTCCTTAAGGACGTATTTGTGGAGTATCTTCACGGGGTGAAATATACGGGGGGCCGGTGCACCTGTGACCCAGCGCCGAAGGCGCGTGCGTCACGGTCATATCTCGTACACCTGACGATGCTATTATGGTCGCTCGCGTTCACTGCGGTCGCGACCCGGCCCCTTGCTGCCCAGCTCCCCGGTGACACGATACGGCCACCCGCCCGGGATACGGTTCCAAGCGACAGCGCCCGAACCCCCGGCATCGGATTACGCGTCCGCTCTGATTCGATGGGCATACGGCTTCCCACTGTACTATCCCGCGCCGAGCGAGAGACCTATAGAAGGGCGGTCGAGCAGATCGAAGCGGCGCGGGCCACCGCATTTCAGCAGAACATGCGGTCGATCGTTCAAGCCGTTTGGGGACAGGTTGCCGCATCCACGTTTGCAACCGCCGAGAAACCGCCGCCATTCGCAGTGGTTCCTGGCAATCCGGAAGAGCGAAAGGTGGCTACAAAGGCAAGCGACATCATTGCCGAGCATTCCGATCTCTCGCTCCAGCTGAATGCAAGGATGGAGCTCCGGGCGGAGCGCAACCTGAACGAGCGCTGCGCGGTGAGCGGCTTCGTGCAGCCAGTCTTCGACTGCCAGAGCAGCTTTCTCCCGATTCTCGATTTTCAGTTCAACGCCAAATCAGGCGGTGTTGTCGCAGACCGCGTTCATGTCGACGTCGACTACGACACGCAGCGCGAATTCGACGGTTCCAACAACATTTCCGTACAGTACGAAGGGAAGGGGAACGAGCTGATCCAGCGTGTCGAGCTCGGCAACGTAACGTTCCAGCCCCCGGTATCCCACTTTATCACAGCAGGCATCCCAAGCGGGAACTACGGCCTGCAGGCAATAGCGCGACTCGGCTCTGCTCGCGTCAGGGGAATTATCGCGCAGCAGAAGGGCAACATCGTGAATGACAGGGTGTTCACGGTTGGGGAAAGGACACTTTCGGCGGTTGATCGCCGGATCGAGGATCATCAGTTCGAGCCGCGCCGCTTCTTCTTTACAGTTCCTCCACGTGTTCTTGGTTCATACCCGAACATCGACATCCTCGACAGTCGCCGGATGGAGCAGCTCGCAATGTCGTTGCCTGACACTCTGCGACCAACTCGCGTGTTTCTCTACCGGCTCCTGATCGGCGGCCAGCCACCAAATCCCAGCGGTCCCCAGTTCCGCATCCTCGGTGATCCGCGCTCGCGGCGCGGACCTGTGTATGAAAGACTCCGCGAGGGAATCGACTACTACGTCGATCCGTCACAATTGTGGGTGGCGCTCGTGCGGCCCCTCTCGCTCAACAATGAGAGGCTTGTGCTCGCTTACCGTGTTCGCATAAACGGTCGCGATACAATTCATGTTACGACTGGCGGAACTCCCGACCTCGAATTCCGTTCGCAAACGGAGCAGTTTGCAAACCTGCTCTGGGATCCGCAGGTCACACCTCAGGATCCGGCCTTCGAGCGGGAGATTCGCAGCGTATATCGCGTCGGCGGACCCGAAGTCCGCCGGCAAAGCGTTGTGGTGAAAGTCGTAACGGGCACGAGCGACGATCAGGAAAAGGCGGTCGAAGCCGGTCCTGAAAGCGCGAATACCTACCTGCAGCTTTTCGGGCTCTCTCAACGAACAAATACATCGACCTTCGACCTCGAGAACAGGCTGTGGCCGCGGCCAGCGGATCCGAACTTCGAGTTGAGTCTCGGTGCATCGGCGTCGCGAGTCATTCGCGACCAATTCCTTGTCTTCCCATCGCTAAGGCCTTTCGCGAGAAATGGACTCGCGCGAAAGGGTAATCCGGCAAACGATACGATTTACACGACACCCTCCGAGTATATGAAGTCGGCGGAGCGCCCCCAGTCTGTCTACCACATCCGGGTTCGCTATCAGGCCGAAGGCAGTGGCGAAGGGGGCGCACTCATGCTTGGGGCAATCCAGGTCCGGCCAAACTCCGAGCGGCTGCTCATAGACGGCATTCCACTAGTCAGAGGTGCCGACTACACGGTTGACTACGACCTCGGCCGCGTCACGTTTCTTCGACCGGATACTCTCTTCCCGCGACCGCGTCAGATCACGGCTCAGTTCGAGGAGAATCCCGTATTCGCACAATCGCCAACGTCGATATTCGGTGCGACCGCTGAGATCCCATTCGATAACGGCAGCCTCAATTTCACGGCGATCTCGCAAAGCCAGAACACGACGTTCAACCGGCCGCCGCTTGGTCTCGAGCCGTCCGCATCTCTGGTCGCGGGGGTTACCGCTCAGTTTACGTTCGATGCGTCACCGCTGACGTCGCTTGTCTCGAAACTTCCATTCGGCGAGACGACGGTACCATCGCGAATCAACGTATCAGGCGAATTTGCGGCGAGCCGGCCAAAGCCCAATGAGGCCGGCCAGGCTTACATCGAGTCATTCGAGGGAGCCGGGGGAATTCTTGTTCCACTCGGCGAGACTGAATGGTATTACAGCAGCCAGCCTGCACTGGGTCGGACCGTTCTCGCACGTTTCGGCGCGGATGCACTCGAGATCAATCGGGCATCGACGATGGCATGGCAGAGCGACGGGCTTGACGCACGAGGCAGCGCCGTTCGTCCGCGCATCGAGGATATCGACCCGCTGACTAACATCATCGGGACAGGACTGTCAGGACCGGAGCCGCTCCTGTGGATGACTTTGTATCCACTGGCAATTGGCGGTCTCCGGAGCGAGGGCGAATTTCAGTGGAATGTTCGCAATACCTTGCCGGGCCGTCGCTGGCGTTCGATCCGGACTCCGCTTGGCCCGACGGGAGCGGATCTTTCGCGAATCGAAAATATCGAATTCTGGGCGCAGATTCCCGTTTCGGCGTCGCGGCGCTCCCGGAATCCGATACTCGTGCTGGATTTCGGTGAGATCTCCGAGAATTCGGTGACGTTTGGGCCTGACACCGTCACTGTCAAAAGATCGCCAGGATCGGCCGAGGCACGCGACACGACCTTTGCCGGGAAACGCCTTCAGGGTTTTGACCGCCTCGACAGCGAGCGCGATCCATTCTCACGTGCATTCAATGTTGGAGCGAACGACCGGGGCATAGCTGGCGATCTCGTTGGCGCAATCACCGTCGTCAACGACACCCTTCCTGGACAGTCACCACTGGTCGAGACACTTGGCAACTTTGCCACCTGTCGCAACGGTTATTCGCTCATTCGGCTTCTTGGCGACTCGCGGACTACGTGCACTGTCACCAACAATCGGCTGGACGAAGAGGACATCGACGCAGACAACGTCCTGAATTTCACAAGCGCCGAGCGTGAGTCGGAGCAGCTGCGACGTTACATCGTGAATCTTGCCGATACGACGACTTACACACGACGCGGACGCTGCGGACCGAGTGCGCGAACTGTCGTTGGCCCCGAGCCGGAAGATCGCTGCTGGGTTCTGATTCGTGTTCCTTTCAGAACTGCAGACGATTCGATCGGCGCCCCATTGCTTCGGCGCATGCGCGCGCTTCGTGTGACAATGATCTCGGGACTTGGGGTGCCCGACAACGAGTTCACGCAGGTGCCGATTGCACGTCTCCGTCTTACCGGAGCGCCGTGGCTCAAGCGCAACGACGCGTCGCTTCGCGGAATCGGCGCCGAAACGACCAGCCGGGGTTTCGTAAACGCCGGAGTGATTGGCACTCAGGATCGCGGTCTCGCGAGTGGCGTGAGCTACGAATCGCCCCCCGGAGTCATCGACGAGCCCGATACGAAACGCAGCAACTTTCAGACGAACCGCGTGCAGATCAACGAGCGGTCGCTTCGTCTGACTGCCGGTGAGCTCGAGCGATTTGATCGGGCTGAAGCTTTTTTCCGCTTTCCTGAAGGCGAGAAGAACTTCATGGCATATAAGGAGCTTCGCCTCTGGGCTCGGGGTGTTCGAAACGGCTGGGGTGACAACGGAGACCTTCAGTTTTACATAAAGGTCGGACGTGATCCGAACAATTTCTATTTCTTCCGAACTCCACTGAACGGAGGAAGTGACAGGTCAGCCTGGCTGCCGGAAGTGAGAGTCGATTTCGAGAAACTATTCGGACTGCGCGCGGAGATTCAGAATTCGTATCTGCAGGGGCGTACCCGTAACTCGTGCACCGGGCTCGACTCGCTCCTGATTGCAAACACCCCGCTGCCGCAAAGCGGTTCACGCTATGTGGCGTGCAGCGATGGATATATCGCATACACATCTGACCCGGGCGTAACGCCCCCGAACCTCGCGGCTGTTCAGGAGCTTGCGGTAGGGATGATTCGTACCGGTGTCGGCGGATCGTTTCGGCCTATCGCGCCCGGCGACACACTCGAGCTGTGGGTCGACGACATCAGGCTCGGCGGCGTTGTCGACCAGGCGGGTTTTGCAGGTCATGTGGCGATGTCGATTCTCGCAAGCGACTTTGCCGATGTGCGCTTCAGCATGAGCAGGCGCGATCCACACTTCAGACAGCTCGCTGAACAACCGAGCTTTCTCACTGACAACACGATCAACCTCAGCTCTGCTTTTCATCTGGAAAAACTGTTACCGAGAACTTTCGGGTGGTCGATCCCCGTAAGCGTGAACTACGCGTCGTCATCCAGTAATCCGTTGTTCGTGTCACGCAGCGATGTCGACGGTGACATCATCGACGGACTCCGAACGCCGAAGGCCTCAGCGACCTCTGTCACCTTTGCTGTGTCGAGGGCGGTGCCGCTGGAGCGGAGGCGTCTCGGAACTCTGCTCAACAATCTCTCGCTCGCTGGAACCTACACGTCCGGCAATGCGCGAACTGAATATGAAGACGGCCGTGCCAGCAATCTCACTGTTGGACTCGACTACAATATTTCGCGCGCGCTATTGCCGGAGCTTTCACGCTGGGCACCTGCTGAACTCCACTTGACCAGTGTGTACACGCGAGGCGATGACAGACGCTTCGTGTTTCTAAAGCCGGCCGAGGCGCGCGATGACATTCCGCGCCGGATTGCCGGGTTGACAAGCACGTGGCGCAACGGGACGTCGCTTCAGCTTAGGCCGTCGCGTGCCTTCTCCGGGCGTCTCGACTTTAATTCGATCCGCGATCTCCGCGGCTACGGGGACGACACTCCGTTTGGCGTAATCACCGGCAGCGATCGCGTGAGAATTCTTGGGGCGGATGCCGGGCTCGAACGGGAGCGGGAGATGCAGGCCGGGTTCAACTTCACGCCGCAGTTTTCCGCGTGGTTCAGACCGCGAGTCGATTTTGGAAGCTCATATAACATGCTCCGCGATCCGAACACGTTGAGTTTCCTTCGCCTTCAGGATTCGGCCGCCGGCCTCAGGTTGCCGAGGCGACTGGGAAGTACGCAGACGACGACAGCGGGGGTGACTCTCGATCTTCCGAGGGCAGCGAAGCTTTATATCGACAGTGCGACGTGGTTCCATCGCTTTCTGACCGCGGTGCAGCCGATCGACGTGAACTACAATCGCAGTCTCATATCGGTATTCGACCAGGCGTCGTCAGCCGCGCCGCTGTCCTATCAGCTGGCATTTGGGAATATCGACCGCTTCCGCGAGATAGAGGGAACGCCCGCGACAAGTGCTGGCTTGATTAATCAGGTGTCGGCAAATCATACGATCTCTCTCCCGTTCGGAATGTCGCTCGCCAACAGGTATCAGTTGATCAGTGCGAGAAACTGGACGCGAAGGCTCGACGACTCGCAGGGGATTACCGATGGTACGCAGGTGGTGTTTCCTGACCTGTCCCTGAGGTGGAGTATGAAGCCTGACCGGTTGCGTGGCGTGATTTCGAGTATCGGCGGGACCGCGCGCGCTGTACAGACGAGGCAGGTGAACAACCGGCAGCCCGAGCGCTTCCAGCCGTCGCTGGGTGCTGGCGATCCTGATGTCGGGGCCGGAGGCGAAGAGGTGATTGCACCCACTGATCGAGGTGAGACCTTGCTGAGAAGTTTCCCGGCAAACCTGTCTATTGTATTCGCGGGAAAGCGGCCGCTTTCGGCAAGTCTTGGCTTCGCATATTCCGAGCGTCGCGAGCGGCGGCCCGGATTGAGCTCGCGAAGCGGCAACAACGACATCAGTGTAGAGCTGGCAAAGCCGTGGTCGGTGCCGCCGGACTGGAAACTCAGGAGTGACATACGTACACGGGTGAGCTATCAGGATACTCACGGCGATAACTTCGTATTGAATCCGCTCGTGGTCAGCCGTGAAAGCCGCCTCACCGACAACGGGAGAAGGGCCTTCAGCTTCAGTGCCGACACGGATGTCGCTGAGAATCTCACATCGAGCTTTGTATACTCACGAGTTATCAGCTTCGACGAGAACCTGAACAGGCGATTTGCTCAGACCGTGCTGAGTGCGGTGCTGCAGCTTCAGTTCTTCGGAGGTGAATTGCGATGATTGCCGTATCAGATAACCAAAAGGGATAAATGTCACGACACGTTCGATGCATGCTCGCGGGCCTCCTGGTAATCGCAGCTGGTTGTGACCGCGAGTCGGAAGCAGGGAAGTTCGACGGAGAGTCAGCGCTTCGGTACGCGAAGGTGCAGGTTGACTTTGGCCCGCGGGTGCCGGGAACGCCGGCCGCGCAGCGCGCAGGCGACTGGATCATCGAGCAGATGCGCGCACGCGCGGACACAGTCATCGTGCAGACGTGGACGCACACGACGCTCGATGGCGTCGCGCTGCCAATGCGCAACATCATTGCGCGCTTCAAGCCGGAAGCAACTGACAGGATTCTATATGTAGCTCACTGGGACTCGCGTCCGAAGAGTGACCAGGCGGAAAATCTTGCAGACCGGCAGCTCCCGGTTCCCGGCGCGAACGACGGAGCTTCTGGGGTTGGCTTATTCGTCGCGTTGGGTGATGCGTTGAAGAAGGCGCCGCCGGCATTTGGAGTGGATCTCGTTTTTGTCGATGGAGAGGACTGGGGGGATTTCGGCGGGAATCTCGAGGATGTGCTTATTGGCTCGACTTACTTCTCGAAGAATCCGCCCGATTCCGTGTATCGTCCGATTTTTGGCGTCGTGTGGGACATGATCGGGGACGCGGATCTTCGGCTCCCCAAGGAAGGGTATTCAGTTCAAGGTGCGCCGGAGGTGGTGGAGCGCGTGTGGCGAACTGCGGCCGAGCTCGGGCATAGTGATGTGTTCGTCTCCGAGGAGATTGGCGGGATTGCGGATGACCACGTCCCATTGCTGCGAGCGGGAATGCGCGTGATCGATGTGATCGATCTTACGTATCCTCATCATCATCGACCGACCGATACTATCGACAAGATTTCTGCGCGATCACTGTCGATTGTTGGCGAAGTGGCGGAGGCATTGCTGCGGTAAGTACTGCATTCCGTGCTGCGTACTAATTGCGTACTGCGGACTAACTCCGTACTCCGTACATCCGCTCTTCCGTCGTTGTTCGCAGTACGCAGTTAGTTCGCAGTACGCAGCGCATTGCTTTTTGCGAGAAATCGCATACGAGGCAAGCGATCAGATGTCGAAGGCACGATGTCGGACCATAGGTTCGACGCATGGGAACCCCCGGCGAACGAAAGGCGCTCCTCTTTCTGAGCGGAGTGATGCTTCTAGGCGGAAGCGTCCGGGTCGCGCGAGCAGTGTCAGGGCCGGAAGAGGTTGACGAAAAGGCGCGAACAGCCATCGAGCGACAGATCTCAGCCGTCGACTCTGTCCGAAAGCTCGGAAAGAAAAAAACAAAAGGCCGCCGGTCGAAAAAGCCACCTGAAATCATCGCTCCGGCGATCATTGATCTCGACGTCGCATCGGCGACTGAAATCGAGACACTCAGGTACATCGGGCCGGCACTTGCAAAACGCATAGTTGCCGATCGTGACAGCCTTGGACCATTTGGCAGCCTCGATGGATTTCAGCGAGTAAAGGGGGTCGGACCAAAGCTCGCTGCCCGCCTCGACTCCACGGTAACCTTTTCCCTGCACCCGCGTCCTTCCTATACAGAAACTGCGGGGTCTGCCGATCAGCCAACGGGCAGGCGGAGATCCCGTCGGGGGGACAGCACGAAGTGACAGCACCTGCCGTAATCTCCGAGCGAATCGGGGACCTGCTCGTCCGCGAAGGACTGATCACGCGCGAGCAGCTCAACATCGCTCTCCAGGAGCAGACAGAAAACGGGACTCGTGTAGGCTACAACCTCGTCAAGCTCGGGTACGTGAAGGAAACCGAGATGACGCGGATGCTCGCGCGTCAGTACCGCATGCCGGCAGTCGACCTCGCTAACTTCGAGGTCGACCCCAAGATCGTTCGCCTGATCCCCAACGAGCTCGCGACCAAGTACCTCGTCCTCCCCCTGAAGCGTGACGGTCGTACGCTCACGGTCGCGATGGTCGATCCGACCGGGACAGCGGTCATCGAAGACCTCAAGTTCATCACCCGCTGCGACATCTTCCCCGTCATTGCCGGTGAGTACACGCTTCGCAACGCGATCGAGCGGTACTACGAGTCGAACGAAGCGCAGATGGAAACGCTGCTCAAGGACATCTCGAGGTTCGGCGACACCGACGTCGAGATCGTCGAGCAGATAGAAGAGGACATGACGGCCGCGGCGCTTTCGATCGCCGTGCAGGACGCTCCCGTCGTCAAGCTCATCAATGCCATCCTGACGGACGCAGTTGCGCGGGGTGCCTCGGACATTCACTTCGAATGTTTCGAGCACGAGCTGCGTGTACGCTACCGGATCGACGGCGTGCTGCAGGAAATCATGAAGCCGCCCCTGAAGCTCAGGTCGGCGCTCATCTCGCGTTTCAAGATCATGGCGAACCTGAACATCTCGGAACGCCGCGTGCCGCAGGACGGCCGAATCAAGCTGAAGATCCTGAACCGCGTGATCGATTACCGTGTGTCCACTCTGCCGACTCTCTTCGGCGAAAAGGTCGTGCTCCGAATCCTCGACAAGGGCAACCTTACCCTCGACCTTGGCACATTCGGCATCGAGCCGCGTGCCCAGCGCGAGATCTTCGACGCCATCGCAAATCCATACGGCATGGTCCTCGTAACCGGCCCGACGGGATCAGGTAAGACGACAACGCTCTATTCGGCCCTCTCGAAGGTCAACCACATCAACGTCAACATCATGACGGCGGAAGACCCGGTCGAGTACAACCTGTTCGGCATCAATCAGGTGCTCGTCAGGTCCGAGATCGGCATGACCTTCGCGGCCGCGCTGCGTGCCTTCCTGCGTCAGGATCCGAACATCATCATGGTCGGCGAAATTCGCGATCTCGAGACGGCCAGTATCGCTACGAAGGCCGCCCTCACCGGTCACCTGGTTCTGTCGACGCTTCACACCAACTCAG
>JANPKW010000020.1:0-13023 GCA_031426255.1 Gemmatimonadaceae bacterium
ACCAGCACCTGACGCGGATCGAGCTCCGATTCAGCAGAAGGTGCGAGCTCCGCAACAACACCGACAAGTACAATGGCGAGTCCAAGCGCAGCCGCGATCCCGTACCTGCGGCGACCCGAACCTGTCGCAGGTGGTCGGTCAATCGGCACGACCGCCGTCGCGTCGATCGAGGCTACCGGTACCCGTGTGGGGACCGAATCGGCATTTGAGAGCCTCGGCATTTCGCGCCGTGACCGACGCAACTCGTCAGCAAGCGACACCGTCTCGGCCGACGGCTCGACATCGAACTCACGACGCATCTCCGCCACGAACCTGTCGTGAAGTGCAAACGCTTCAGCAGTAGCTCCAGCGCCTGAGAGCAGGCGCATCCCACGCCGCAGCGCGGTTTCGTCGAACCTGCATACCGTCATCGCTGCGCGGACCCCACGTATGACATCAGGGGCTATTGCGGACTTCGGACCACCCTCGGCGACCTGCCATGCAGCCTCGAGCACCAGTGCGTTCACACGTGCTCTCTCGCCATCTACCCACTGTTCGAAGCCCGGGGCATCGGCAACGAATAGTCCCGCCAGCAGCTCACCCCGATAGTGATCGAGCACCGCCGAGGCGTCACCTGCCTGTGCCGCGCTCTCCAGCGAATGTAGGTCGCAGCTCACGACGTCCAGGTTTAGCTCTATCAACTCAGTGCCACGTGAGACCACCGCATCGGCCCCTAGAGTCTTACGAATTCCGTGAAGCGCCTGCCGGAGTGCGGAGCGTGCGCGCTCGTTGTCGAGCTCGGGCCAGAGGAGCCCAAGAATCGTATCGCGTCTATGGGCACCGCGCGGACCAGCGACCGCCAGATACGACAGGAGGGCCAGTCGTTTTGCCTGTTGACCCATCGCAATGGGCGAATGACCGTCTGGCGCACCGATCCGGACCGAGCCGAGCGTGGTGATATGAATCAATTGCTGCTCCTCAACGATCCGACAACGCTGGCAAAACGAGTTGATAACGGCATGTGCCTATACTGCACCTCCAAACCGCAGATGGAAATCAGTCGCCCACGAGGAGCATAGATGACCCAGTTCTACATTCGCCGCGCTGCCTTCGCAATCACGGTTGCGTTCGCGATGGGCATGATGGCGTGTACCGACTATCGCGTAATGCGATTCCGGGAGCCCAATGCTCTCCGGACTAACGTGTTCCCTACCCGCCCGGTGCATAGACCGCCGAGCGCCTTTCAGTTCCAGGTCGCGACGGTCCCCCGGACTGACCTGGACACAGTCACAGTCAGGGGTGACGAAGGCACGCTGATGAGCTGGGGCGAATACATGAAGGTCCACTCAGTCCTCGCATTCCTAGTGATTCGAAACGATACAATACTGTACGAGAAATATCGCGAAGGGTTTACACCGGGCCGGGTCCACAACTCTTTTTCCGTCGCGAAGTCCATTACATCGGCCCTCCTCGGGGCTGCGCTCGCGGATGGCTCCATCAAAAGCCTCGAGCAGCCGGTTACCGACTTTCTTCCATCGCTCGCGAACAAGCCGGCGTACCGGGGAGTAACGGTGCGGAATCTGTTCGAGATGAAATCAGGGCTCCGTCATTCGCAAGCGGAGGGGAATTTTCTCGAAGCAGCGAGGTCCGATGAAGCGCGGATCTACTACTCATCGAACACCCGTAAGGCGGTGGCGAACATGCCGCGCGTTGTGGCTCCGGGGACGAAGTGGGTTTACAAGGACACGGACGCTGAGCTGATGGGTCTCGTCATCGCGAATGCCACTGGCAAGACGATCTCGCAGTACACGCAGGAAGTTCTCTGGCATCCCATCGGCGCTGAGTTTGACGCGAGCTGGAGTCTCGACCGGAAGGAAGGCGCCGAGAAGACCGCCAGCGGATTTAATGCGACTGCCCGTGACTTTGCGCGATTTGCCCGCCTCTACCTCGATACCGGCAAGTTCAATGGGAAGCAGATCATCCCTGCCGAATGGGTGCGGGCTTCCGTTTCAGTCGATTTGAATCGCCGTGAGCCCGAGTATTCCAGGTGGTGGCAGATGCAGCACTCGTACTATTGGTGGCATCCGCTCCAGCCGCGGCAGGGCGACTTCTATGCGGACGGCGCACTGGGCCAGCGGATCTACGTCGATCCCGCGACGCGCACGATAATGGTGCAGCTTGCGAATGACAGCGATCAGGAATTTCCGTTCAGAAAGATCGCTGCGTATCTATCGGGGAAGACATGGGATTACCCGCAGTCGATTGCTGCAATCCTGCGCCAGACCGCGACCACTCATGGCGCCGATTCGATTCGTCCCGTGTTCGAGCGGCTGATGTCGGAGCGTGCGAAGAATCCTGTGGGATACGTTGTCACGGCCCGTGGTTTGTTTTCGTCAGGGAGAAGCCTGGCCGCAGAGTCAGAAACTCTGGGCGCGGGGATAGAAGTGTTGCGGCTTGCCACTGAATACGCACCTGCTGATACCGCGGCCTTCTCAGAGTTGAGCGCTGCCTACCTGAGAGCGGGTGATCGGGTTCGCGCCCTCGAGGCAATCACGCGTGCGCGCGCGATCGCCCCACAGGTCACCAGATGACCGGGGCGTCCGGAATCAGCGAGCTCCGATACGGGAGCGGGCTTCGGCATCAGCGCGGTGCCACATCTTCGTCAGTTCCTCGCGCGTCTGTCTTGCTCCAGCACTATCCCCAGCGGCTGATTGTGCACGTGCGAGACCCATGAGCGATGCGGCTCGCCGGGGCCGGTCGCGTAGGGCTTCGCGATAGATCGCGATCGCATCCTCAGGCCGTCCTGCCGCAACAAGCGCAGCGCCCAGCGTTTCGTCGATGTTGCGTAATGGGCTCGGGGCCATCGATGAGTACCGGTCGACGCGTGCGCCGGGCCTGAGAGTTTCAAGGGCCGCTATCACGGCTGAGCTATCACCGGCCTTTTCAAGCAGGGTGATGCCGACCATTGTTGCCATCGATCGCCTGGAGGCGGGGAGTGCATTTGCCCCCGCTTTCGCGGCTACCGAATCGCCTCGGAGTGCGGCGACCGTGGCCCTTTGATACAGTGAGGCGCTCGCCATGAATTTCGCGCGATCGGAGATCGACGAATCATTTGCATTAATCGCTACCGTGTCGATAGGAAAATGACTCCAGTCGCCTGTCTCGGAGCCATAGCGGAACGCGAGCTGCTCCACGATGTACGCACCATCCGGAAACTCTTTCGACGATACCCTTCCCTGCATGGATGGAGTCAGCGCACGGGCCGTATCGATGAGGGCACGCGCGTCCTTCCAGCGCCCGAGTTGGAGGTATGCGTACTGAAGCCAGTTAAGGCCGTGCCAGTCACTTTGCCACGCGCTGGCAGGGTCCGTGATCGCACTGCGCGAAGCTTTCCACGAGCGCTCATTCGATTGAACCATGTCCTCCCATAGCCCAAGGGGAAGGAAGATGTGCGAAGGCATGTGAAGCGCATGCTCGGCGTCCGGCGCGATGCGCGAATACTCGCGGGCCGCATGCAACCCTCGCTCCGCACCTGCTGGATTGTCAGAAGCATGAATGATGTAGTGAGCGGCCCCCGGATGTCGCGGATTCTTGTCGAAGACATACTGCGCATGGGCGACGGCTTCGCGGTTGAGCGAATCGGCGGCGGCCCCCCTTAACTGAAACGCTTCCCAGATGATTGCGAGGGCTGCAAAGGCTCGAGCCTCGTGATCGGTAGGCGCGGTTGAAGCCCAGCTGCGCATCGACTTGGAAAAAGCAGCTATCCTCGACCGCAGATCGCCATCTGCGTAGAAAGCCTCGACACTTCTGCCAAATGCGCCCTCACTCGGTGTGCGTGCTAACGCGAGTCGCGCCTGAGCTGTTGGTGCGAGGCGGGCGAGTGTCGCCCGCGCCGCAGCGGGGTCGTCGAGCCCCCAGACGACCTTCGAGCTTGTGAACGCGTCCATCCAGTATGCGAGAGCAAAATTCGGGTCTGCTTTTACGGCGTCTCTGAACGACTGCGCAGCCCGATCGTATTCGAAGCTGTGCAGCAGTGCGAGCCCGGTCAGGAATGGCTTCTGAGCAGTAGCGTTGCCGGAGTTGTTGAACGCGACGTCACCCAGGCTTTGCAGCTGAGCGGTGCGATGCGTGTGCGGACCGTGGGTGTCCTGCGCAAACGCCGGCGCAGCTGTTGCGAGAAACACGAGGAGGAGTTTGCGCATCTACGATTATCGCTTCTGTAGAGGCGACGTGCAACGCGTTTGTGGCCGGGGGCGAAGAAGTTATCGATGAATGTTGCGACCATTCCACCTGGCGGAGTCGCGTACGCGCACATTCATGCGGACTTCGAGGTGATGCTCTACATCATCGAGGGTCGCGTGCGGCATGACTACGGTCCCGATCTGTCACTGAGCGTGGAAAACCAAGCCGGCGACTTCATTTTCATCGAGCCGGGGATTCCGCACGAGGTCTGCAACATGAGCGAGACCGAGTTGGTTGTTGCGGTCGTTGCGCGATCGGACGCGAGCGAGTGGGAGAACATTGTCGACTATCCGAGCCGACTGAGACCCTCACCGTTGCCTGACATGGGCAAGTAAAATCTCCTCCGGGGAAATTTCTCATGCTTGTAGCGTCTTGCTTAGCGCGCCGAACACTCCACTCACCGTCCCGAATTGATCTAACGGTGAGTAGAGCGGCGCGGTTTAGCGCGGGCGCAGCGCGTTCGCAGCGATGTAACGGCCGATGTCTCTCCCTTGCGTCAGCCCGACTGTCGCCGCGTGTCGGAAGTGATATCCGACATAGACTCTCGACAGTGCGTTCTCCGTCGCGGCATCGGCTACCCTTCGGAACGTTCTTACTACACCAGGGAGCGTACCGCTCGTAATCGAGAACGCCGGTCCGATTCCCCGAACTGCTGATTCCATGATCGCCGCCGCCGCTCCACCGGCCGCCGCATGTGCGCTCGGGTAGTCAGGGACCGGAGGTGTTGGGAATGAGAGCACTTCCCATCCCCCTATCGGTGACGTTGCGGGATTGCCGTCGCCCCCGGCTAACGCAATCGCCGACACCGGGCGCCAGAAATCATAGTGATACTTCGATTCAAGATTCGTGGCGTATGAGTCGAACTCACCGATCTGCACAAGGGCGAGTAATCTCGCGGCATCCCATGCATCCATGTTGCGATTGTCTGCGATAGCTCGTGCGACCCTGTTCCAACCGGTCGGCGAATTCTCCACCCAGAACAAAGCGATCTCGGTCTGCGACGCCGAGCGCGCGGCGCAACCGGCGCAACCAAGCACTGATACTTCATTGTAGTCAGAGGTATACTCGGCAGTCTGCACCGCGGCTGCATTTGATGCCGCACCATAGGGAGCCGGCGCGCGGAACTGAGATGTGCTGCTCACCACGAATGGAGTTACCGACGCCCCCCACTGTGATGCATCCGCAAATCCACCCGTCCCGAAGAAATCGAAACCCGGGGTGTTGAAGGGAAACGTGAAGCGATAATCGCCGGCGCTCGAGCCCGGCGTGTAAGGAGCAACACCGCCGCCGGCGGTCCCGTCAGTTGCGCGCATCGCAAGAATCGCTGCGGCCGCTCGTTGGCCCAGCGCGACGCCGCTTGCAAACCCTGGCTTGCTCGAGTACGGTTGAATTGCGGCTGCATACCATGCATCTGTAGCTGTAAGTGCGGCGGGAGCGGCTCCGACAATCGCGTCACGCGCCGCGGCGAGAACGGCAGCTCCGGGCGCCGCGTCGGGAACGAGCGGGCCTCCATCCGCATAACGGTCGAATCTCGGAACAATTCCATTCAACGCATCGTGCATCGCAATCGATGCGATCGCATAAAGCCGCGCTTCAATGAAGGGGGCAAGCGGTGCCCCCGGAGGAACCAGCGCCGGCGCCGCGGCCACTGCATGGGCGTTCGAATTTTTTACCGCTTCCAATGCCGCCGCCGCCGCACCATGAGGTATCCCTCCGGCCGTATTGACCGGGCTCGTGGGGATATCCGTAATCGCGCTTCCGGAATCGCTGCTGCACGCCGCAACCAGTGCGGCCGCCACTACTACCATACTCCTTCCGATAACGTTTCTTCGCGACGCCATGAGCTGGCTCCTTTAAAGAGGGTTGGGTGATTCACAGCGCGCAGCTTAGGACAGCGCCGTGAACAGACCCGCGTTCTGACCGTCTCCGGAGCGTTAATCGGATGAAATGATTGCAAAAAAGCGCTCTCGAACCATCATTTACGCATGATCGAGCTCAGACTCCTGGGTGACATACGGCTCATTGGATCGAATGGCGAGGAGGTGGATTCACTCGTCAGACAGCCGAAACGGTTGGCGCTGCTCGCATATCTCAGCACTCCAACACCGGGCACGTGGCACCGCCGAGACATGCTGCTCGCCCTTTTCTGGCCTGACATTGACACGGCTCACGGACGCACATCGCTTCGCAACGCGCTCTACGTCCTGCGCCGGGCACTCGGCGACGAGGTAGTTCGAAGCCGCGGAGATGAAGAGATATCAATCGACCCTGACCTGCTTCAGACCGACCTCGGCAGAGTCTGGCTTGCGTTGAAGGAAAACAGGTCCGAGAACGCGTTAGCAGAATACGGTGGAGACCTCCTTCCGGGACTATTCCCTTCGGATAGCGAAGGTTTCATGCGCTGGCTCGACACCGAGCGCACGCGCATCCGGGTTGCCGTTTGCTCCACTGCCGTGAACCGGCTGGATGAGCTCGAGAAGAACGGCAGAGTTTCTGACGCAGTAAAAATCGGAAGGCGCCTGACTGAGATCCAACCGCATGATGAAACCATCGTGCGACGCGTGTTGTCGCTCTACGAAGCGAATGGCGACAGGGCTGGCGCACTTGCACTATACGAGAGTTACCGCTCCCGCCTTGCGAGCGACTTCGAAGCAGAGCCCGCTCCCGAGACTGTTGCAATTGCGGCTCGCTTGCGGTCAGCGTCCGAGCGGGCACCCGTTCGCTCGCGCGAGCAGCCGGCCTCGACTGCAGAACCCGGCGCGCTGAGATCGCACCACGCATACGATCATGTGGACCCGGTTACCGCTGAGCACCCCGGTGTTGGACAGCGTAAGGTTTTTCCGTGGCTTCCGTCCGCCGTCGTTGTCGGTGTCCTGGCTATTCTTGCCGGTTGGAGTCTGTCGAGGCCGCCGCGTCCACTCTCGATCGGAACGTCCACGCCTGTCACCTCCGACGAAGGACTGCAGGTTCACGCGGCGATTTCACCGAACGGAAGACTCGTTGCCTATGCGCGCGGCAATCCGAGCCGGCTTCGCATTTTCGTTCAGCGGATTGGAGGCGGTGCGGCCTGGCCGCTCACGCCTGACTCCACGGCCGTCGAGCTGATGCCGAGATGGTCGCCCGATAACGATCAGATTCTTTTTTTGTCCCGTTACAGCGCGTACGTATCGCCCTCCCTCGGTGGTACCGCCCGCGTCGTGGCACGAGGCACAGATGTAGAAGGAATGATTCGATCCGCGGCGTGGTCGCCAACCGGTGACTCCATTGCGATCGTGCGTCGTGACTCTCTCATGATCAAGCCTCTTAACGGAGCCGGTGAGCGATACGTTGCGAGCGGCCCTCAACTGCACTCATGCGTCTGGTCACCTGAAGGAAGCGCTGTCGCATGCGTGTCCGGAAATGTGGTGGAGCTACAGCCCGGGCCGCTGTTTGGAAATGAGGCGCCGAGTGCCGTGCTGCTTTTCCCGATCCGCGGCGGGAAGGCGGTTGATGTCACGGGTCACCAGTTTCAGCATCGCAGCCCCGCCTGGTCTCACGACGGAAAATTTCTGTGGCTGCTGTCGGATCGCGATGGGTCAGCTGGTCAAGCTTACTCGATTGCAATCGGAAGTGGCGGCCGCGTAGACGGCACTCTGACGCGCGCGGGTTTATCGGCTGAGTCGATCGGAATGTCGACAAGTCGCATGGTGTATTCGGTTCCCGTGCGACGCGCGAACATATGGTCCGTACGGGTGCCCACCGATTCGGTCCTTTCGATCAGTCAGGCAACGCGCGTGACATCCGGGACCGGGTTGATCGAGATCGTTGCTGCATCGGCAGCTGGCGACTGGCTCGTCTACGACAGTGATATAAATGGAAATGCGAACATCTTTCGCGTTCCTCCAGATGGGGGCGAATCCGAGCGCCTGACATCGGACCCGGCCCCTGAATATGCCGGTGCGTTGTCGCCGGATGGGACAGAGTTGGCATGGCACCGATTTGTGAAAGGCCAGCGACATCTCTTCGTGAAGCGACTGGACCAAGACTCGGAAGTTGAGATACTGCCTGTCCGTGGTGATCAGGGCGTACCACGATGGTCGCCTGATGGTCGCGCGATCGCAGCATGGAGTCACGATAAAGAAGAAGGAGCCCTATTTGTCCTGCGCCGTGATGCGAGCGGTCAGTGGAGCCGCCCAACATGGCGGCTCGAAGGCGGACAGCTTCCGGTCTGGTCCGGTGATGCTCGCACACTTGCCTTCGTAAGATACGATGGACGGATTCAGACTATCTCCGCGGATTCCGGTGAGGTGCGGACGATATATGCGCCGCGTAAAGGGAGTGATGATCCTATCGCCGGTAATCTCGTCTGGAGAGTCGATCCCTCGACATTCTGGTTCATCGGCAGCAACCCGCGCGGTCGCAGTGGCATATGGTCGGTCCCGGCAGGCGGCGGGGAACCTCGTCTTCGCGTTGCGCTCGACGACGAGTCGGGCCGACACGCCGGGCCGACTCTTACCACCGATGGCAGAAAATTCTACTTCACCCTCGATGAACGCTTCACCAACGTCCGCTGGGCGGAGCTTGTAAAGAAATAGCCCCGCCCACCCATGCCGGAATTATCACTTGACCTTGGGAAGCATGCGCTCCTGTCCATTCATTCGCATTACCGCGGACGTGGCACTTCCCTGTGGATCGAGCACGAACGTGAGCGTCATCGGACTTCCCTCAACTGAAAAGGTCTGACCCGACGTAATAGTGAGAAGCCGCTTCTCGGTGTTCGGCGGCTGACCGTAGAGCTTTCCGTTCTCGAACGTTATCGCGAGCATCCGGCCAGGCGCGAGCTCGTATTCACCAACGAGCAGCTCGGGCTTCGGCGCAGTCGAAGCAGGCGCTGACCCTTGGGTCTTGACTGCGGGCGCGGCCGCTGGAGCGGCTGCGGCCGCAGCGTTGCGATCGCCGAGGCGAGTGAATCCAATCTTGCGAACGACAGGATTACCATAGTCAAATCCAATAACTTTTCCGCTCGCATCGCGGCGCAGGCGCACGAACATCATCCTCAGCATCCACGTGTCGCGCGCGGCGGGCGTAAGCTCGACTGCTTTGTCCGGCGCATTCTCGAAGCGCAGCACGAGCGCATTTGCCTTCGGCACCAACTCGAAAATGGCGCCGAGCTCCTTGCTCTCGTACCGGCCTTCAACAGCCTTTACATCAGAAGCCGAAGGAGTCCACGGCTGCGCTCGGCCATAACGCGTCACCTGGCCTTCCATTGACTTGATCTCGAGCACGTCGTTTGACGGAAAAGTTATTTCGAACTCGTCCTGCGAGCGGAAGAACATGTCGGCGCGCCGCGAGCGAAATGCATTAGCGGAGATGGCCACAAGTGCCGGGCCGTTGGCTACGCGAAGTGTTCCATCCTGCACACCAAGCCGCATCGGATCGCCCGTGCGTTCGTCGAAGAAGAGTCCTGCACGCGCGCTTACATCAACACCCGGCGCGCTCACCAGCTGCGACGGAGTCGATGCCGGCGGCGGAGGCAGGTAAAGGTCAGCCACGCGGCCGGCGAGAGCAGTCGCTGAAACCGGATCGAAGTTGCACGTCACTGCGACGGACAGCTCGTGCTCCGGAACGCGTCCCATCCATGTGCTGAACCCTGCTGCGCCGCCAGAATGCGAGATGACGAGTCCACCCGGCGTATTATCAACGATAAGGCCGCGCGCGTACTTGAGCTTTCGGCCATTCGAGAGAGTCGTGGTCTCGTGGAGTTTGTCAGTCACGAATCTGCCGAGCTTTGCGCTCGCGAGTGCATCGGTCCAGGTGACGAGATCAGTTACCGTGCTGACGATGGCCCCGCCGCCGCGATTATTGCCGAGCCGCATGAATGGTTTCCAACCAGTACCGTCCTTCTGGTAACCTAGTGCGGCATTCGCGCCCGCTCGCATGATGTCGGGCACGTATGCGCTCGACTTCATTCCCAGAGGCTCGAATAACCTCTTCTTTGTGAATTCGGCAAATGACATCCCGCTCGCGCGCGCGACGATTGCCTTCGCGAGCTCGAAGCCGCTGTTCGAGTACGACCATTCCTCGCCCGGCGTGAAGTTGAGTCCGCGCTGACGCGTTATGAGCGTCAGGACATCCGTCCCCTCGGGAGTCAGAGGGAGAAGACCGGTCCAGTCACGGATCCCGCTCGTGTGTGTGAGCAGGTGATTCACCGTGACCTTGTGACCGTAGTCGGGCATCTCCGGGAAGAACTTGCGGATATCGTCGGTGAGAGAGAGACGCCCATCCTGTACGAGAAGCAGTATCGATGCGGCCGTGAACTGTTTCTGCGTCGAGCCGATGTCGAAGAGCGAGCTCGCATTGAGTGGTGCGCGAGTCTCGACGTTGGCCAAACCATAGTACCGGTTGACGAGCGTGTTGCCCTTCTTCGTTGCGCCGGCGGCGCATCCGGGAGCGTCCGCGGTGATGGAGCTGAAAATCTTGTCAACTTCTGCTGTCTTGTCCTGCGCGAGCGCGGGTGTGGCGAGAAGAAGGGTGGCTAGTGCTGCGGTTGCTGCGTGCTTCGACATGCGATCCTCTTAGCGGTAATTGAAGACCACCGGGAAAACGATCACAACGATCGCAGCCCAGGCGGCATAGATGGGGAGGTAGTTCGTCTGCCAGCGTTCAATCGCGGCAAATGCACCGCTTCCTTTCACGAAGCGAACACAAAGCACCGCAGTCCATGCGAGGTTGACGAGAAGAATCAGGTTGATACCGAGGCCGGCGACGCGGTTCGGGCTGAAGCCGAATTCGGTGATGCGCGCAAGGATCGCCGACAATGCCACCGCGTCCGCGACGAGCGCGCTCATCACGAGCACGACCTGCACGATGTCGAAGATTCCAGCGGGCGCTCTCGGATCACGCGCGGAGATCGAGTAAAGCACCAGCCCGAGCACGGCGATCAGGAGCAGGTCGAATCCGATGAGCACGTTCCGCTCGATGTCGATTCCCCGACCAGTGACGAGAATCGTTATGAGAAACATCAACAGCACTGCCGTGAAGAGCGGCGTGAAGAGACGCGTGAGCACCGGTGCCATATTTTCGATGACACTCTGCTTCGCCTCGACGAGCCACGATGCGACGATGACACCACCGAGTGCCCCGCATGGGAGCAGCCACGATTGAAAGAATTTCTCGATGTCGATTCCGATCGCCTGGAACATCATCGCTGTGAAGCCGACCAAAACTCCGCCGCCAAGTGCGATCAGGACGTAGTAGATGAAGAGCTCACCCGAGAAGCGGATGAAGTCCATTCGTCCCGCGACCTCGTTCCAGCGACCGCCTGCGTACGCGACCCCGACAAGAATCCAGAGGGCGATCGGGAGGTGGATCACCGCGAGTATTTCAGTCGAGCCGTCCGGAACGAATGGATAGACGTTGGCGAAGACCATCGCGGTGACGAACCCGGCCGCGAGCCAGCGGATTGTGCGTGTGTCGAGTCGCCGCTTCCAGGCGAAGTAGCCAGTAAGAAGCGGAAGGACGAAGAGACTCGCGTTATGGGCGTAGAATGCGCCGTCCTTCGTAATGTCAAATCCGAAAAGCGCAGGAAGCTTCACAAGGATTGCTGCGGCGAAGGCGAGCGCGAACGCGACGTACGCATCGTTGCGCGGCCGCGACGGACCTTCCGTGGAATCGGAAGGAACGACCACGAGTTGCTTCCATAGTCGCTCCGAGTGCTCGAGCGCGAATTCGCGCGAGAGTGAGTCGAGATCGCCCATGCGTTTCACTGCGACGAGAAATGCTTCGTCCGCCGAGAGACCCGAACCTGTAAGTCCGGCAATCTGCTCGCGGAGGTGATCCTCGAGCTCGGCGATGTCGACGGCTTTGATTGCCTGCCGGCGGCGGAGATAGCTGCGCCACTGGTCGATCTGTTCTTCGACTGCGGCGGTTGTGTGTGGAACTGTCATTGTTCAGGCTCCCTGTGGGAGTAACCGTGCTGTTACCGGCGTGATCACCGGGCCGAGCGAGAGTGCGTTCCATATTCCGCGGATCGTCGCATCGACTGCTTCCCACTGCTTGCGGTCTTCTGCGAGCTGTGCCTTGCCTGCGCGCGTGATGCTGTAGTACTTGCGGCGTCGTCCGCTGTCGGCGGTTTCCCACCGGGCTTCTACGTGACCGAGTCGCTCGAGCCTGTGGAGTACCGGGTAGAGCATCCCGTCCGTCCACTCCATGCGGCCGCCTGACAATTCGCGAACGCGTTGAAGAATCGCGTAGCCGTAGCTGTCGTCCTCGGCCAGTATCGCGAGGACGATCGGTGTGGATGAGGCGGCCATCAGGTCCTTGTTGATCTCCATGATTCGCGGATTTGCGATGTGATGGTTGTTCCGGCGTACTTACCTTGAGGTACTATACATTGTGGTTCTAGGTAACGTCAAGTGGTCGAGTACTTTGTTCTGCAAAGTGAGTGGGCGCCGAGTTCCACAGTGATCGAGCCTTGCCAAGATATATCGCCCGATATAACATACCGGCACGAAGATATATCGTCAGATATTACTGTAGGAGGAGGATTCAATGGATTCCAGACGCTGCAACACTCCATTCGGCTGGGCTTTCGCGGCCCGTCCCGAAAATTTCGGGTTCGATCCCGGTGCATTCTGGGGCGGTCGCGGCCGCTCCCGTGGCGGACCCTTTGGCGGCGGCCGGATGTTCGATCAGGGTAACCTGAAGCTCGTCATCCTCCAGCTGCTCGCCGAGAAACCGAGGCACGGCTATGAGATCATCAAGGAGATCGAGGAGCGGTTCAGCGGGATGTATTCACCAAGTCCCGGCACCGTCTATCCGACG
>JANPKW010000021.1:0-4630 GCA_031426255.1 Gemmatimonadaceae bacterium
GCAGACCTGCACCGGCGCCGCCGAGAAGCGATTGGTGGTGAACACGCCCGCCACCGATGCGCCGGGCTCGAGCCGCACAACCGTGAGATCACGTCGGTTCGCCTTGCGAATCCCGGCCATGGTGACGCCGAGGGTTAGGCCCGGGACTGGGTTCAGTGCTCTGGGCTCAGGTGGGTTTAGATTGACGGGCATAGCGGCGTGAGAAGTTGACGACTGATTCTAGGAACCATGCCGCGGCCCCGGAAATCGAGCGGTGAACGCCGCTAGAGATCGTTGCGGGCTTGGGAACCATGGATCAAACGACAATCGGGTTCTCACGGTAAGGTACCGGGGCGACTCAGCCCCCGGAACCAGGAATTCATGCCCACGTATTTCGCCGATCTTGTGACCGAAACCGACGAAGCCCGTCGCAGCTTCGAGACCCACAGCGTCGTTCTGGACGCTGTTGCCCACGGCATGCCACTGGAGCGATACAGGCGACTTCTGATCGAGCTGTATCACGTGGTTTGGCACTTCAACCCGGTTTGTGCCGCGGCGGCGAGCCGCATGTCGGATACCCACCGGGACGTGCGCTACTTCCTATACGAGCACATGAAGGAAGAGTCCGGGCACGAGGAGTGGGTCCTCAACGACCTCGAGGCCATGGGCATCGGTCGCGAAGCGGCACGTACAAGCCATCCTGGCGTCTTCACTGCTGCGCTGTGCGGGTACAACTATTGGTCCGCGGACCGCAGACATCCTTGCTCCGTGCTTGGCATGGTCTATGCACTCGAGGTCATCTCTTCCGTCTATGGAGGGGCCTTCAGCTCTGCCATGAGGGAATCCTTGCTTCTTCAAGGAGATCGCGGCACGACCTTCATCAGCTCACATGCGACGATGGATACGGAGCACATGGCGATACTCAGGAACGTGCTTAACCGCATGGCAGATGGGGAGGCATTTGCGGCTGTGGCCGAGGCGACGAAAGTGAACTTTCACCACTTCACCAGGATGTTCGAAAGCGTATGAGCGACGAGCGCGAGGCTTCGGTCCATACGCTCATGTCGAGGCACTATCGGTATATCCGGCTCGAATGGAGCTCCGAGCTCTCAGCCTTGCGTGTGCGTACCTGCGTGACGCCGATTCAGTGCTACAGCCTCGGGGCGATGGCGGAACTTCAGCGGGTCTTCTCGGATATCACCGAGAGCCGAGGCGCAGTGCAGCATTTCGTCATGACCTCGGATGTGCCCGGCGTGTTTAACTTCGGGGGCGACCTCTCGCTCTTCATCCTGCTCATTCGTGCCCGCGATGCGGAGTCCCTACGCATGTACGGACGCCGCTGCATCGACTTGGTCTGGTGGATGGAGACAGCATCGCAGATCGGCGTGCACACCACCGTACTAGTCCAGGGTGACACACTTGGCGGAGGGCTCGAGTCGGTGATGCCCTTTCACCAGGTTGTCTTCGAGCGTTCGGCACAAGCGGGATTCCCGGAGGTGCTCTTCAATCTCTTCCCTGGCATGGGCGCATGGAACTTCGTGATCCGGAAGGCCGGCTTCGCAGTGGCAAACGAGATGATCCTCTCCGGCCGCCTTTACACGGCAGATCAGCTCTATCGCCGATCACTCGTGGATACGGTCGTCGACGATGGCAGAGGCGAAGAGGCGATCGAGGAGGTCATCCGTGGCGTGCATCCCCGGCTGCGCGGCACGCTTGCTGCCTTGGAGGCCCGTCGCATCGCCTCCCCGGTCACCCGGGAAGCATTGCTGGAGATCGTCGACAAATGGGCGGAATCGGCGATGTTGCTTTCCGACCGCGACATGCGTCTGATGGAGCGCCTAGCTCGGGCGCAGGCTCGCAAAGCCGGTGGTGCAAAAGAAGGTGCAGTCGACGAGATCAAGAGAATCGAACTGGATAAGGCATGGGACGAGGAGCGAACGGGCATCACGGAGTGGAGCGCGTTAAGCTGAGCGCATGACGCATTTGATTCGGCGAGCTCACTCCTCGTGTCAGAGCCACCGCTGCAACATGTCGCGCAATTGCTCCCGGCCATAGGGCTTGGCCATGTGAGCGTCCATCCCTGATTCTCGCGCCCTGTGCGCGTCATCATCGAAGGCATCGGCAGTGAGCGCCAGAATGGGTACGCGAGCGATACCGGCCTTGGCTTCGAGCCGACGGATCTCACGGGTGGCCGCATAGCCGTCCAGCACCGGCATCTGGCAGTCCATTAAGACGATATCGACAGATTCCCTCCTCAGAATGTCGATGGCTTCTTCCCCATTAGCCGCTTCGATAACCTGCATGCCAAGCGACTGCAGGATTTGCTTCGCAATCATCCGATTCACCTCGTTGTCCTCGACGACAAGCACCCTGCCAGACAGGCCCGAAATGCCGTCGAGGGCGCCCATCGAGGAATCCAACGGGGGAATGTGAACCGGGGAGGGATCGAGCAGCAGACTCAGACGGAAGCGGAAGGAAGACCCAGCGCCCAACCGGCTGCTGACCTCGATCCTGCTTCCCATGGCCTCCATGATGCGTGCACTGATCGCCAAGCCCAGGCCGGTTCCCCCCTGCCTCCTGCTCCGCGAACCATCAACTTGATGAAAAGGCTCGAACAGGCGAGTAAGCGACTCCGCGTTCATGCCGATTCCGCTGTCGCTGACTTCGAATCCCACGTCCAGGACGTCGTCGAGTCGTCCGAGGCGAGTCAGCCACAGCGTGACCTCCCCCCTCTCTGTAAATTTGATCGCGTTTCCCACCAGATTGAGCAGCACCTGCTTGAGCCGCTGAGCATCCGTGACGACCCAGTCTTCGAGGTCAGGGTCCACGTTGAGCGAGAGCCGAATGCCCTTGCTCTCGGCATTGCCCCGGAACAGAGCGACCACAGAGCCGCCAAGCGCGCGCAGCGACAAAGGAGCGGGTGATAGGACCAGCTTGCCGGCCTCAATCTTGGAGTGATCAAGCACATCATTGAGGATCGCCATCAGCGAAGCCCCCGATGAAGCCGCCGTCCGGACCAAGGTGCGCTGCTCCGGATCAAGGGGCGAATGCCGGAGCAGGTCGAGTGCACCAAGCACGCCGTTCATCGGCGTCCGGATCTCGTGGCTCATCGTCGCCAAGAACTGCGACTTGGCAAGGTTTGCCGATTCCGCGGCTTCCTTGGCACGTCGCAAGAGCTCATTTGCGGCATCTGCTTCCTGGCTGTGCGCGATCGCGCGCAAGGCGGTCGACTTCAGTTCCTTCGATGCTCTGAAGACCGTCGCGCCAAAAATCATCGCTAGCACCGCCAAGGGCCAGGAATGAACTGCGGGGACGAACAGGCTCACCGCGACCAGTACGGTCAGCTGCATCGCAGCGAGGATCGCGAACGAGCGGCCGACCAGCGTCATGAAAAAGGCGGCCACTGTGATAGAGCCGAAAATCATGCTCACGTAGGTCGTACTTGTCGTGCCTTGCAAGTACGGATAGATGCCGATCGTGGCAACCGCCCAAAGCAACCCCGAAGCTGCCGCGTTGCCCTCTAGCTCACGTTCTGCTCGGTCCAGTTCCGGCGCAGTGAGTGAACTGACATCGAAGTAGCGATGGCCGATCCAAAGACGCCATGCAGCTCCAAGCAGGCCCACGACACCCGCGATGACACTTGCCCCGCGCCGGTCGGCGTCAACGCCCATCACGACGATGACACTGACCGCAGCCACAAGCAGCAAGACACTTCGCGTCGAATTATGAAGCGCAGGACGCAACAGTTCGCGCCGGGCGCCGCTGTCTGACGACAACTGCTCGTTCATGCTGGCTAGCATATCTGCAAGAGTCGGCCGGAAGAACCATGCACGATGCCTTGCCGCGCGTTCGCGATGCTTCTCACTGGTCGCATCGCATGCGAGTGCTGCTCTGGAAGTCATACTCCTTATCAGTACGCATCGTGCGATTGTCGCCACCTTCCACCCGTCGAATGAATTTCGCAATGGCAGCTCGGGGGAAAGGCTCGGCAATTCTCGGCACTGTGCTCGACGCGCACTCACATCCCGATCTCGCCGAGCAAGAGAGAGATAGAGCATTCCATCGCGCCGCCATTGCCCTTGCGGTCAGTGGTATCTGGGCGATTCAGTACATGCTGGGAAAGCAGGTTCAAGCCAGTACCTGGTTTGTGGTTTTCATCGGTCTGCTTAGTGGGATGGCACTCATTCATCGCCATGCCCTCGAGCTCAGACCTACCGCTGCTGTTTACGGCCTCTACCTGTTCCTGGTTCTAGATCCTCTCGTCATCGTCGGCATACTGGTTCAAGACCCCCATACCTTTGCGTTTCTCTACCCGGTCCTGATCGTCGTGGTTGTGCGATGTGGCCTGCGCTACGGCGTTAGAACCATGTACCTAGCTTGGACCGCATCTCTGGCGGCAGTACCGCTACTTCTGGGCAACCCATTCTTCAGGAACGAGGCTGCCCTGACCGCATCGCTCGTGCTCATGCTTCTCTTGGTGCCTGTCCTTTTCCACTCGTTGATTCGGCGAATCCACAACGTCAGGGCGATCGAAACCGAGCGCGCACGCCTTGCTGCCCTCCACGAGGCCTCCGCCGCACGAAGCGCCTTCCTCTCCAAGGTCAGCCACGAACTGCGCTCGCCGCTGCAGGGCATCGTCTCGGCCCTCGAC
>JANPKW010000022.1:0-77378 GCA_031426255.1 Gemmatimonadaceae bacterium
TTCCGCCATCCAGTGGTGTGCTGCCCCCTGTCAGAATCACCCGCTGACGTTGGTCGTCGTATGCAATCGCATGATGCGCTCGCCGAGGGGGGGCACTTGCCTGGGCACTCGCGTCGGCTCACCACTGTTCGCCACCACGCCTCAGGATCGATCACCAGCTCGGGCTCGGTGGGTTGTCCGAGCTTCGGAGTCAGCACGCGCGTTTTCAATTTCGATGATAACGAAAGAAGTGTTTCGGCAGGCTCTTCCCACGAATGCAGAGCGAGGTCGAACGTTCCCCAATGAATTGGCAGGAGCGTTCCGCCGCCCAGCATGTCGAATGCAAGCAGCGCATTCTTCGGCCCGAGGTGGATGTGCTCCCATGCGGGATTTGACGCACCGATCTCGAGCATCGTGAGATCGAAAGGGCCCAGTTTCTTTCCGATAACCGCGAGATCTTCAGTGAGCCCGGTGTCGCCGGAGAAGAAGATCTTTCTGTTCACTGTCTCGATCACCCATGACGACCAGAGCGTCGCATTTCTGTCGTTCAGGCTTCTTCCTGAAAAGTGCTGTGCAGGAGTCGCGGTGAACGAGATCTCCTTGCCAGCCAGCTGATGCCGTTCCCACCAGTCGAGCTCGGTGATGCTTCCGGGACTCACTCCCAGCTTTTCGAGACGCGCACCGACACCCAGCGATGTGATCACTGGCAATCCGAGCGATGCAATTTTCCTGAACGTCGCAGTGCAAAGGTGATCGTAATGATCGTGCGACAGTAGCACGGCATCGATGGGCTGGAGGGCGGCGAGTGTAGCCGGCACGGGATGGAAGCGTTTGCGGCCCACGAATGAAACAGGGGCTGCGTGCTGGCCGAAAACCGGGTCCGTCAGTATTCGCACGCCGTCCAATTCGATCAGCAGCGAGCTGTGACCGAGCCACGTCACACGAAGCCCCGTTTGCGCCGGTGTCGCCAGCGTTGGTACCGGATCAACGATTGGGAGTGGTGAGTGCGGCACACGCTTGCGCCCGCCAAAGAAAAAGTCGCTCATGATCGCGACGGTGCTGCCTGACATCGAGGGCCCTAATCCCGACGAGTTGTGGAACGTACCGTCGCGATACTGTTTCGATGCCAGCGCGCGCTCGAGCCGCAAGCCGCTGAGCAGTGTCATTACTTCCTATTCGGAAACGCGGTCATCTACTGTCTACGGATAGAAAGTTTCTTTGCGCGTAAGCATGCCTACAAACTCCTTAATGCGCTTCGACTTCGTCTCCGGCTTCTTTGCAGTCTGAATCCTGAAGAGGATTGCGTACCGGTTCTGGCTGCTGATGGTAGCAAAGAACGCTTTGGCATCGGGATTCGCGTCGAGCTCGGCCTGCAGGTCTTCGGGCACTTCAGCAGTGCGGGGAGAATCGTACGCGGCATCCCAGCGTCCGTCAGCCTTCGCTGCCTCGATCGCGGCGTGCCCCGCCGGTTGCATCCTTCCGCTCTCTATGAGACCAGTCACCTTAACACGATTGATCTTCGACCAGATACTCTTTTTGCGACGGGGCGTGAATCGCTGAACGAACGACTCATCATCCCACGACCGGCTCTGGCCATCAATCCAGCCGTAACAGAGTGCAACATCGAGCGCGTCCGAGATCGTGATCGACTTCAGCTTCGCTGCCTTCTTCGCTACGCGCAGCCATATTCCCGGCGATGTTTCCCCGTTCCTTGCGAGCCATTTCTCCCACGCGCCGTCGGTCTTGAAGAGGCGGACCGGGAGATCGAGCGACGACTTGTCCGGCGGTCTGACTGCTGCCATCAGGCTCTGCCCGTCTGCGAGTCTGAGCCAAAAACAATCTCAATCATGACCTTCCTCAAAGTTTGGTTGCGAGCGAGAATACTGGAACAATGAGCACCCTGATCTCGGCAGATCAAGTCACAAAGACTTTTGGAGCCACACGCGCAGTCGACGACCTCACTCTTTCGATAGGCGATGGCGAGCTCATCGCATTGCTGGGCCCGAACGGTGCAGGAAAGACTACACTGATCAGGATGATAGTCGGCTTGATCAAGCCGGACAGCGGTACAGTGTCTCGATCGTTCAGCGGTGAGCGTGGCAAGCTGGGCTATCTCCCTGAAGAACGGGGACTTTATCAGGACATGCCAGTGCTGCGTACGCTCACCTACTTTGCCCGACTGCAGGGAATGCCATCGCGACAGGCAACCATGGCAGCAGGTGAATGGCTCGAGCGTTTCGGACTTGCTGGACGCGGCCAGGAGAAGGTCAAGGCGCTCTCGAAGGGAAATCAGCAGAAGGTACAGTTCGCGGCGGCCGTCCTGCACAAACCGCGCGTTGCGGTGCTCGATGAGCCGTTCTCCGGGCTCGATCCCGTGAACCAGGAAGTTTTCCTCGACCTGATTCGCGAGCTCAGACGAGAAGGCATGACGGTAATCTTCAGCGCGCACCAGATGACTCTCGTAGAGAGGCTTGCTGACCGCGTGTTCCTGATGCGCGGCGGACGTGAAGTGCTGAGCGGCACCATCCCGGAGCTGCGCCGGCAATGGCAAACGGGCAACCGTCTCGTAATCGGAACTTCTGAAGCAGCCGATATCTCTTTTCTAACCACCGACGAATCGGTCGAGTCGGTAGAAAGTTTTGCCGATGGAGAGGTGAGACTACTGCTGAAGCCCGACCGTTCTGTCTCACCACTGCTCAGAACTATCGGCGAACACCTCGAGGTTAAGTACCTTCGCTCCGAGGAGGTCACGCTCCACGAGATCTACCTGCGAACGGTTCAGGACGCAGGTAGCAGCAGTGCCGCTGAGGCAGCCGCATGAGCGAGTGGCCTGCCAGATTCCAGGTAGCGCAGTGGGAATTTCAGCGCTTCGTCAAGCCAAACCAGTTGGTGATCTCATTCGTAATCATGCTCATGATGGGCGCGCTCGGGTACGGAGTGTCGCGAGTGGCCCGGCGAGCTGATACAAAGCCGCGGCAGGTGGCGGTGGTTAACGGCGCTGCGCTTGGACTCGATCGCAGTCATTCGATCGGCAACCTTTCATTCGTCCCTGCAGGGCCGTCACAACTGGACTCTCTCCGCGGCGCGCTTGGCGCACGCGATCTCGATGGAATATTGATATTGTCCGGAGCGGACTCCGCCACCCTTGTCGTGCGACGAAACCCTCCCTGGAAGATGTCGCTCGAGACTCATCTCGCCGCAGCTCGGCAACGCCTGCGCCTGGCGGAAACCGGTATAGCACCCGGACAGCTCACTGCGATACTTGCACCGGTAGCTGTTACAACTGAATTCCAGAGCGGAAGTGACGGTCGCGGCGCGCGCCTTGCGGCCTTCGTTGCAATCGGGGTCGTGCTCTATGGGGTGTTCACCTCGATGGCGTATATGCTCGTAAGCGTAACTGCGGAAAAGCAGCTGCGTGTCACCGAGCAGGTCGTGTCAGCAATCTCCCCGCAGACGTGGATTGATGGAAAGATTCTTGGAATTGCCTCGGTTGCAGTGGTGAACGTGCTCATCTTCCTCGGTGGGGCAATCGTGTGGGTACTTGGAAGATCGATCGCAACCGGCTCGCGCTTTTCGATGGGTTCAGCAGAACCCGGCGCCGTCGCCCTCATCGTGATCTTCGCGACGCTGGGATTTTTGTTCTGGCTGTCGCTGTTCGGCGCGGTCGCAGCGACGATCGACGATCCAAACAGCTCGACCCGTGGGCCGCTCATGTTCGTACCTGCACTGTTCTCACTCCCCGCGTTCGCAATTGTCGCGAACCCCGACTCAACGTTTGCGCGTATTGCCGGTTTGATCCCGCTTACGTCTTCGGCGGTAATGCCGGCGCGAGTTGCGCTGACTGAAGTCCCCGTATGGGAGCTAATCGTTTCCGCGATCCTGCTTGCCGGCGCCACGCTCGTGGCGCGGCGCCTGGCCGGAAAAATCTTCTCTGTTGCAATGCTGATGTATGGGAAAGAGCCGGGATGGGGCGAGATCAGGCGATGGCTGCGGGATAGCTGATATCGAATCTCGCTCTCGCTGCTTTGCAAGTCGTTTAGAGCAAGTCGTAAGGGCCGGCGCTGTCCGTTCATCACGGAAACACGGAGCGCACGGGGGGGCACGGAGGAAGGGCGGCACTGACCTAGGGCGGCGATTTCTCTCCTGGTCTAGCATCCCCGGCAATTCAAAGCGTCGTTGTGTTCTTGTACAAAATCACAACAGCGCATCCACCCGGAGAGAAACTTGTTCGCCACTCCGGAATCCCCGAGCGCGCAGCCCTGGTTCTACATCCGTGGCACTCCGTGTCCCCCGTGTTTCCGTGATGAACAGGCAGTGCCAGTCATCGCCGACCACTTTCACCCCAAGGGAGGAACCAACTAGTTCAGCCGCGGAGTAATCCTCAACGCGTTCTGATAGTAGACCTTCTTCAGCACGGAATCAGGAAGATCGATCCCGTAGAGCTTCCATGAAGCGTGATAGTCACGGTAGTAGTCGAAGTAGTCGTCACGGGTCTCGAACACCCGCCAGTAGTACGGATACTCCTCCGGCTGAAAAGAATCCTTGCCGAAGAGAATCCGGTCCTGGTACTTGATGAAGAAGTCATGCGCGACCCGAGGCTGACGACCTATGTCGTACAGGACTGCCCCCACTTCTGTGTACACGTTCGGATGATCGGTGAGGAGGTTCCCGAGGCGGCCGAGGTCGTTTGCATGCCACCCCATGTGGGCAGCCACGAATGTCGTTTTCGGGTTGCGACGGAAAAGATTGTCGCGCTCCTTCATCAACTCATCGAATCCGGGAAACTGCTCAGGCGGGTAGCGGCGGCCTGGAAAGAGGGACAGCTCCAGCCACCTCTCATTCGTATAATCGACGACAGACCGGAAGAACTCCTGAGGGTCGGCAGTATGAATGAACACAGGCACGCGCAGGCGTGCTGCCGCTTGCCACACCCGGTCGAGATCCGGGTCGTCGATCCGGAGACGTGTTCCATCGGTTTTCTTTGTCGAAAGTCCGAGATTCTTCCCAACCTCGCCGACACCAACCGCTCCGGCAGCGATATCTGCTTCAAGCTGCTTCACAGCGCGGTCTGCCCAACCAGCCCCGCCGACACCACGAAAATCGATTCCGGCAAGCACACGAACCCGGTCCTTCATTTTAGGTGAAGAGCGTATCGCCATTAGCGCGCGAGTAAGGCGCTCGCCTGAAAGATTGTCGGCCGCGATCATCATCCTGATGTTGAGGCTGTCGAGCGCAGCTCCGAGACGAGCAAGACCGCCTGCGGAATCGATCAGGTCCCGCGGATGACCGTGATAATCGATTGCTGGAAATTTTGCGCGAGGCGTGCGGGTCGAGGGCGCAAGCAGCGTGGATTTCGGCCTGTAATCGAGAATGCTCGGCGCCGGTACTTCCGGCGCCCGGCAGTTGCCGGGTCGAATCTCCGTGGTACCCGCAGGGCACTCCGCTCTTCCACTGTTTGAAGGACCGCTTCCCTGCTGCGCGACAAGCCCGCGCCCTGTGATTACGAATAAGAAAACAAAACTCGCGAGGCGCATCTACTCTCCGGCGGACGTGATGGCGATAGTTCGCGACTCGCATCAGTCAGCCGATGCGAGTGTCCCTTAATCTGGCAGACGCACCGCCCAAGGCTAGGGCGTGTAAGTAGAGTTCTGCGCCTTCGGTGTGCCTCGTCCGCTCGAACCAAACACCGCAGTAACCAGCGCATTAGCCCAGTTGCTCCCGTCAATATTGGCGTTGTCCAACGCTGGATTCTTCAACTCGCGACTGATACCGTCCTGCGCCGAAATCGCCGCTGACGCATACTGAACGCGATCAACGGTCAATGTGTCTGTGCCATGCACACGGCTGATTTTGAACGCGTCGAGGCTGTTGGCGAACGTGATCGAGCCTCCGTACGCGTAATCGACGGGCGCTCCACCGTTGTTCGTCGTGTTCGTAGTGTTGCCGAGAACAGCATAGCCGCCCGGAGGGACGACAACGGAGCTGGCGATCAGGTGATAAGGTCGGCGTCCGGAAGCCGCCGAGTCCGCAATCAAGAAGCCTTGTAAGTCAACGGGCCACGATCCCGCATTATAGATCTCGACCCACTCTCGATCGGTTTCGAGACTGGTCGCGGGGTTGGCGGGGTTGGCAAGAATCTCGTTGATCACGAGCATCGGCGTAATGTCCGTCTCGACGAGCAAGGTGAAGTTGAACCTTCCCACCGTTGATGGCATGCTCAGCTCGATCATCTTGCTGGAGCTGACCTCATCCTTGTCAAGCACCTCGAGGAACGAGAAATACGGCTGGTCGAAGCTCGTGATTGTCGCAGTCCCGTCTTCGTTGTTCACCGCAATGCTGCCAGTCCCAGAGGTCACAGTGGGGCCGGTGGAAAAAAAGAGGCGGACTCCTTCAGGATCGGGGACCTGTTCCGCCGGCGATCCAATCGTTTCGTTCATCAGGTTCTGTATCGTAACGTCGAACCGGAATATTTCCGCGGAATAGGTGACGTTCGAAGTATTGATCCTGAGGTACACGTTCTGGCTGCCGATGATCATCGCTCCCGTTTCGGCATCCACCCCTGTCCCACACGAAATACTCCGATCGCTTACCGACGCGGTGCATGGGAGGGAGATCTGCGCCTTGGGCGACGCCGGATCAGATGCCGGAGGATTGCCGACTGCCGTGAGCACGGATTCCGAGCACGCCGATAGGAGAATGCCCGATGCGATCATGGCCGCCGCGAGAACACGGGGCGCAGAGAATTGAATCATTGTTATGTTTTGGGATGGCAGGAAGGCGGATGAGTCAATGCGTAGACTACATCTGTTCAACCTAAGTCACTTCTTAGTGAAACCCCACCCAATTTTGACAATGCGCTATAAAGCGATCACGCTCGCCTTGTCCCTCGCCGCGGCGCCTGCGCTAACGGCCCAGACCCCCATGAGCGTCCTGCCGAGCAGTCGAGGCTCCGCCGAGGTCACGCTCCTTCCAGTTGACAGTGCTGCGCGCGCGGCGGCAAAGCCATCGGTGATCAAGGTTGACTACGGCCAGCCGCACCTTCGCGGCCGCCGAATGCACACAGACAGCCTCGTCCCTTATGACACGCCGTGGCGCACGGGGGCCAACGCTGCGACCACCTTATCGACAGACCTCGACATCGTACTTGGTGGAGTTCCCATCCCCAAGGGCAAGTACGTGCTCGAGACGTTGCCCGGCAGATCGGGCTGGAAGCTGCTGGTGAAGAATGAAGTAATCGTGCCTGAAGGAACTCCGCAGCCGGCGCCGACTCCAGCGACCGAGGTCGCACGGATAGACATGCGTCAGTCGGTGCTTGTAGCACCGATGGAGAGTCTTACGATGTGGCTCGTTCCTGCGAAAGGTCCGGGAAACCCACGCGGACAGTTGCTCATTGCATGGGATACCGTCTCGCTCGCCACCGACTGGTCAGTGAAATAAACCGACCGTGAGAGTCAGGCGGCCGGATGTTCCGCTGAGCCGATGTCTGATTCTTCGTCGAGCGTGCGCATCATCGATGAATAGCAATCGTCGCACATGCCGTGTGAGACGGACGGCGGAAGTTCTTCAGCAAAAACCCGGTACAGCACCGGCGCTTCATCGATCTCTACCCAGGCTCCGTCCCCATCAGAAACGCGCTTGCACCATGAGCAGATTATCATGAGGTGGTCGGATCGCCCAGCCTCAGGATCCAGGATAGCCGCGTACGGCCTCGGCTCGAGGCCGAGTGTCCTCACGGTACACCTGAGCATGCCGGTGCCCGAGGCGGCAATTTCCATCTGAAGGAAGCGTTTGACCGACGGTGAATCGCAACGGAATTCAAAAGTCGAAGCACCCGCGCCCGCACGAACCCGGTCAAAGAGGCGCGAATAGACGATTCTCGTTGTGGGATCCTTCACGAATTCCCACAGCGAGCGCCCGTTTATCCCCGGAGGCAGCAGTGACACCCCATCATTCTTCGCTGCGAAAACGCTCCACGCGTCGTTCACCATGATGATTGTGTCGCGGCTGTCTATGTCATAGACAACATCAGGCGAGAGTTGCTCTAGCATTCTACCAGTCGGTTTCACGATAGTCCTTGAGGAATTTTCCCCATATGTGATCACCGCTGTTGAACCCCGCGATGATCGGGTCGACAATTCGCGCGGCGCCATCGACGATATCGAGCGGCGGATGAAAACGATGCTCTGCCGTCTTCGCCGCGGCGATGTCCGCGGGATCCTCGTCGGTTATCCAGCCGGTATCGACACTGTTCATGTGAATCCCATCCGCGGCGTAATCGGCAGCTGACGTGCGCGTCATCATGTTGAGCGCCGCCTTGGCCATGTTGGTATGGGGATGCCGCGTTGTCTTGAACGAGCGGTAAAACTGCCCTTCGACAGCAGAGACGTTTACGATGTGCTTGTCCCGTTCCGGAGTTCGCAGCATCAGCTGCTTGAGCCGTGCGTTGAGAATAAAAGGCGCAATAGCGTTGACCAGGTGAACCTCGAGCAGCTCGACCGACGGCACCTCAGCCATGAGCAAGCGCCACGAATTGCGATCTCTCAGATCAATCTGCTGCAGGTCCTGGTCCAACCGGCCTGTTGGAAAGAGCCTGCTCGCACGCTCTAGCTCAGTAGTGTCGTCCTCCGACAGTCCAAGGTTGGCTCCTTCCCCAAGCAATCCGCCCGCAGGGATATGCGCATCGCGATCTATCATATGGTAGGCGTGCGGACCTTCGTATCCGCCAATCAACTGACGAACGTGCTCAGGCATCTGCGATAACGCGCTCATCTCGCTCTCGCGCATGTGCTCGTAAAACTCCGCAGGGCGACGCACGGTCTGACAAGCATTGTTGATGATGAAGTCCAGACGATCTCGCGTGTCAAGCAACTCCTTGCAGAACGACTCGACGCTTGGCGTGTGCCGCAGGTCGAGACCATGGATCTCGAGGCGATGACCCCATTCGGCGAAATCAACTTCTCGAGCGTAGCGTGCGGCTGAATCGCGCGGAAACCGGGTTGTGACAATCAGGTGCGCACCGGCCCGCAGCATCTTGATGCCTGATTGATAGCCGATCTTCACACGTCCACCGGTAAGCAGCGCCACGCGTCCGGTTAGGTCTGCCAGCTCCGTCCGCTTCCCGAAATTGAAGTCGGCACAGGTCGGGCAGAGATGATCGTAAAAATGATGGACCGTGGAATAGTCCTGTTTGCAGATGTAGCAGTTGCGCGGCTCGTTCAGCTCACGATGTTGCGGCTCATCCTCGCACAGATCCTCAGGGCTCGGCGGAAAATAGTTCGGGGTCGTGAAAACGGGCTCACGACGAAGCCGCCGGATGCCCGTATTCTCGAGGACACTCTCTTCTCGCATGACCCGCTCGGCCTTCCTCTTTCGCTTACTTACCTTGAGGAGGCGGCGACGATCGATCACATCGGGGCGCGAAACACGACCTGCCGCCTGAAGAAGGCGGTTGCGGTCTTCAACTGGGATCTCGGCGAGCAGAGCCCTGTCCGCTACGATTTCCTCGAGGAGAGTTGCCGCGGATCTCAACCTCTGCTCGAGCGACTGCTCACCTCCCTCTACCATAGTAGAGGCGCCTGATCCGGATGCGACGGTATCCATGCCTGAATTTAGCCCGGTTACGGGCGAAAACCGTTGCATTTCGGCCTGGAGGCGTGGTCAGGAGATTCTCAGGAGTTGACTCGCCTGGCTAGGCTGCCTTGGAACCTCGGTTTGACGAGCGAGACCGCTGGCCGGGAGGAGACTGCCAATTATTGCGAGCAGATCATTGTCGTCCCACGGCTTCTGAAAGTACGCGACAGCACCTGCATCGAGTGCTCGCTGCTTGTATGCATGAACTCCGCGAGCCGATACGACAATGACGGGAACCATTGCGAGATATGTGTTCGTGCGGAACCGGTCCAGAACTATGAAGCCGTCGCCACCGGGAAGTCCGAGATCGAGAATTATCAGGTCGGGCTGACACTTTCTGGCCTCACTGACGGCTGAGATGGAGTCAACGGCAAAGAACGTAAGAAAGCCGTGCGACTTGAGAAGGATGTGATATCCAAGCCGGACGTCGGCGTCATCCTCAATGATGAGAATTCTGTTCATGAGACGTAGTCCTCAGAAGTAAGTTCGAGATTCTCCCTTCTGCGCGAGCCGCAGTAGAAGACGGGCAATGTGAACGAAATTGTGGTGCCTTTACCTGCTTCACTGGTGACCCATATCTGCCCCGACTGGCGGACGACCAGCTCCTTGCAGATGTAGAGGCCGAGGCCGAGGCCTTTTCTGCTGTCCTGACTGAATCCGGATTCCTGGTAGAGTCGCTCGAAGATTCTCGACGACACTTCAGGCGTCATGCCGGAGCCGGTATCAGTGACCGCAACTGTGAGAAATGGCGGCCCCTCCTCCGCGACTGTGGCAGTCACCGTAATCAGGTCGCCTGCCGACGAAAACTTCACAGCGTTGTCAAGCAGCACATTCAGGATCTGCCGGACGCGAATCGGGTCAGCATATGCGGAAGGCATATCCTCGGGCACCTCGCATTCCATGAAGATGCCCTTCGCGCGCGCCGAGGGAAACGCGGTGTCGACCGAGTATGAAGCTGCTTCAAAAACCGATGCACGCGTCGGGTTCACGTTCAGTTTCCCCGTCTCGAGTCGAGTCACCTCGAGAAGGTCGTCGATCATCGATTGGAGCTGATTGACGTTTTTCAGCACAATCTGCTGATACTGGAGCTGGTCCTCGTTCAGGTCGCCCGCGAGACCGTTCGCCAGAATTGTCGAGAACTGCTTGATCGCAGTAAGCGGTGAGCGAAGCTCGTGCGACACATGCGAGATGAACTCGTCCTTGAAGCGCAGCTGTTCATCCCGGCTTTCCTTCAGCGCTTGCTCCGCCTGCTTGCGCACAGTGATGTCCATGTTGACGCCGATCATGCCGCACACCTCACCCTGGTCATTGAGCACGATTCTCTCGCATACAGTCACCGTTCTCACACTTCCGTCCGGCAGGCGAATTCCGTATTCGCCGAAGGCATCCTCCCTGGTGGCAAGCGCATGCCGGAACGAGGCCTCGACGCCAGCGCGCTCGTCGGGATTGATCGCAGCCGCCCATACGTCGTATGGAACACTCCCGTCACCGGACATTCCGTGGATGTCGTACATTGTCGCATCCCACGCGAACGTATCTGATGCGCGATCCCACTCCCACACGCCGACCCTTGCAACCGATGTGGCCAGTGCCAGTCGCTGGGACACCAGCACCTGCTCCGATTCGGCCTTCCGGCGTGCAGTGATGTCGTTGTTGATGGCGAGCACTCTGTAGGGAGCGCCTGACCCATCGCGCTGAAGAGTCCAGCGGGTCGCGACTATCATACGGATCCCGTCGCGCCGGTAGTGGACTACTTCGCCCTCCCAGCTGTCGTCGCGAAGAAGCTTTAAGTAGATGTCGGAGAGCGGTTCCGCGAATTCCGCCTTTACCAGTTCGAAGACGATCTTGCCGACAGCCTCTTCCGACGACCAGCCATACGCGATCTCGGCACCACGGCTCCAGAACAGGATTCGCCCATCCATTTCCCTGACCGTGATGGCATCGCTAACCAGATCGATAATTCCCGCCTGGTCGTGCAGCTCAAGCGTCCGGGCCTCGAGCGCGAGTGTGCGCTGAGCGAGCTCGGCGATCCGCTCTATTGCTTCCGCTTCCAGCCTCTGGCTTTGCCTGTCATGGTGTTCTCCGTACGCTTTCGTTCTCAGGAGGTTCCTAACCCGGACGCACAGTTCCGCCCGATCGACAGGCTTAGTCAATACCTCTTCCGTACCTGAGTTCAGGGCGCGCATCTTCGAATCGCGAGTATCCAGCGCGCTGATCATGATGATCGGAATATTCCGGGTGGCATCGTTGACCTTGAGCTCCTCGACAACGCGAAAGCCATCTTTGCCCGGCATCATGATGTCGAGCAGGATGAGGTCGGGTGCGTCGACGGCAACCATCGCGAGCGCCTGCTCGCCGCTGCAAACTGTGGTGACGTCGAATCCCTCTGGCGTCAGCATCACCTCGAGGAGGTCACGGTTACGTCGCTCGTCATCAACGATCAACAGCCTGGGCTGACGCGCCGGGATATCCGCAGTCTGAATCATGCGAGCGCCAGCTGCGGTCCACTGACCGACTCGGATTTCTGGTCGAGAACTGCGCGGACCCGTAGGCCGAGTGCATCGGCTGTAAAAGGCTTCTGCAGAAAATCGAGGTGGGACTCCATCTCGCCCTGTCTGACGATCCCATCGTCTGTGTAACCGGAGACGTATACCACCCTCAAATCAGGATTCCTGAGGACAAGCCTCTCATACAGCTTCGGACCGCTCATGCCCGGCATGATCACATCGGTGACCAGCAGGCTGAACTTCCCGCCATGTTCTGCAAACACCACCTCAGCAGCGCGCGGATCGGGAGCATCGAATACCTGATATCCAAGTCTCTCGAGAATCGTCCGTGTCAGTGCCCTTACCGCCGCATCGTCTTCGACGAGGAGCAGCTTTTCGGTCCCCGCAATCACGCCAGAAGGGCGAATGGGAACCACATCCAGGACGGACGCCGGGCCGACTCGCGGGAGGTAAAGCTTGAACGTCGCACCTTTTCCGGGCTCGCTATATACCCATATGTGGCCTCCACTCTGTTTGACAATGCCGTATACAGTCGCGAGACCGAGGCCGGTGCCTTTCCCTTGTTGCTTGGTCGTAAAAAACGGCTCGAAGATATGCTGCCGCGTCGCTTCGCTCATTCCGATACCATCGTCGCTGACTGCGAGCATGACATAGCGGCCCGGAAGTATCTCCACATCGCCCAAGAACGAACCGTCGAGCTCCACGTTAGCCGTTTCGATCGAAAGCCGGCCACCGGACGGCATGGCATCTCTGGCATTGACCACCATGTTCATCAGCACCTGCTCGAGCTGTCCTCTATCCGCGCGCACCGCGCCAAGGCCCGATGCTAAAATCGGCGCAAGCTCCACGTGCTCGCCGATGAGCCGGCTGAGCATGCGCTGCATGTCCGAAACAAGAACGTTGAGGTCCACGTTCGTGGGCTGCAGGACCTGCTTTCTGCTGAACGCAAGAAGTTGCGTGGTCAGCTCGGCCGCACGCTGTCCGGCTTTCACTACCTCGTGCATGTCGGCACGACGCGGGTCGTCGAGACTCATGGAATCTGTGACGAGATTTGAATATCCCAGGATCGTAGTCAGGATGTTGTTGAAGTCATGAGCAACTCCTCCAGCAAGCTGTCCAATTGCCTCCATTTTCTGAGCCTGGCGAAACTGTGCCTCGAGCGACTTGCGATCGCTGATATCCATATGGACGCCGAGGAGCCTGATCGCGCCCTCGGCGGGACCGTGGACGACACGGGCGCGGGTGGCACTCCAGTGAAGGCTGCCATCCGGCCATGCTGTCCTGAATTCAACGTCGATGGTCGCGCCGTCCAGTGCGGTCAGCGGATCGAAGTTCTCGACGAGATGCCGGTCATCTGGATGAATCAGGTCGAGAAACTCGCCTGCTGTTCTTGGTATCTGATCAACTGGAAGGCCAAACATCGGACCCATTGATTCAGAGCAGGTTACCGTCCTGGTAACGCAATCGACTTCCCACACTCCCATCCGCGCGGCGTCGAGGGCGTACTTTGTCCGCTCCTCGCTCCTCTGCAGTGCGGTTGCGTGTTCCTCGAGTGACTTCGTTCTTTCCACGATCTCAGCCGTACGCGCAACGACCTCGCCCTCGAGCATCTGGCTATACCGGTCGTAGTACTCGCCGTATGCCTTGAGCCGCAGAAGGTTTCTCACACGTACGCAGAGCTCAGCACGATCAACGGGCTTCGTCAGAAAATCTTCGGCCCCTGCGTTCAGTGCGAGCATCCTGGTATCGCGATTGTCGAGAGCGCTCACCATGATGATCGGAATGTTCTTGGTCGAGAGTCTGCCCTTCATTCGCGTGACAAACTCGGTTCCATCCATGCCGGGCATCATGATGTCGAGGAGAATCAAGTCGGGCAGTTGCTGGTCAACCAGCAGCAGCGCCGCTTCTCCGCTCGGTGCCTCCTGAATGGTGAAACCTTCCCCCGCCAGCATGACCTCGATCAACTCGCGGTTTCGTCGCTCGTCGTCGACAACCAGAATCCGCGGGGCTTGTTGGCCCACAAGTGAAGCTCCGTTCATGCCGGCTCCAGCTGGCGTGCTACGGTTGCCAGGAATTCCTGGTACCGCATGGGTTTGGCGATGTAATCGTCACAGCCGGCTGCCCTGATTCGCTCTTCGTCACCCTTCATCGCCAGAGCGGTGAGAGCGATCACGGGGATCGATCGCGTGTCCTCGGCCCCTTTCAACTGTGCAGTTGCCTCGAGCCCGTCGATCCCGGGAAGCTGTATGTCCATCAGGATCAGGTCAGGATGTTCGCTGCCTGCGATTGCCAGCCCGCGTTCGGCATCCGTCGCCCGGAGAACGTGATGGCCAACCGACTCCAGCAGGAATGTCGCGAGCGACATGTTCGCCGGATTGTCTTCGATGATGAGGACTTTGGACATCAACCGATCACCGGACGGCCTGACATCGCACGACGCACTTCACCCGTGAACCGGTCCCGGTCGAAGTCCGATTTTTCCATGATCGTTGCAACGTTGCCCTGAAGCTTTGCGCGATCGTCAGCGGTGATGCGCTTCGCCGTTACAACCAGAACGGGGATGTTGGCGGTTTCCCCCTGCTGGCTGAGCGCAGCCACGACGTCAAACCCGTTGACGTCTGGCATCATCAAGTCAAGGACTATGAGGTCGGGAAGCTCACGTCGAGCAAGCTCGATCGCCTCCGCACCTCCATACGCGCGCACTACAGTCTTGACCAGGCCAAGGATGCGCACTGCTATTAACTCGACTGCCTTCGGATCGTCGTCTACTATAAGAACCTTTAACGGGCGGTCTTCAGTCAGCGGAAACAGTCCAAGGTCAACGAGCGACTCATACAGCTCCTGTCGTGATATGGGTTTTTCGATAACGGCGGCTGCTCCAAGCGCAAATCCTTTGTTGCGGTCAGCCACGATGGAGATGATTACGACAGGGATGCGCCTGAGAGCCTCCTCCTGTTTGAAGCAGTTGAGGAAATCCCAGCCGTCCATGTTCGGCAGCATGATGTCGAGCGTCACGAGTGACAGCGAATGCTGCATCGCGAGGACGAGGCCCGCTTCCGCTGAAGCCGCGTGCAGAACCTTGAACCCTTCTGCCTCGAGTTGCACCCGGATCAATTCCGCTGACTTGAAATCGTCTTCGACGACGAGAGCGATTCGCTCTCCGGCAGTTGGCGCGGTTTGACGTTCCGACGGGGTTCTGACGGTCGCGACCGCGCTGCTCTCGAGAGGTTGAACAGGAAGCCATACTGTGAACCGGGATCCTTCGCCGACAGCGCTTTCTACGGCTACGGATCCGCCATGCAGTTCGGTGAGAATCTTTACCATCGCCAAACCGAGCCCCGTTCCTTCGAATTTCCTGGCGAGGCCGCTGTCAATCTGGCTGAACGGTTTGAACAGGCGCTCCATGCCCTCAGCGGTTATTCCTATGCCGCTGTCAGTCACGCTGAACTTCATGAATTCGGTTGACGCCGTCTTCGCGAGCGGAAAGCCGCGGCCGCGCCATGACCCGTTCAGTTGTCCGACCTCGGCGCTCGGAACCCGCGAAGCTGCGAGCATCACGTGCCCGCCTTCGGCCGTGAACTTCACCGCGTTCGCGAGAAGATTGTACAGGATCTGTTTGACCTTTCTGGCGTCTGCCTGCAGCAAGCCAAGCTCGGCGGGTGCATCCATCTCCAGGCGAATGTCACGTGCCGCCGCCTTCTCCCTGATGATCGAAAGGCTGTTGGCGCACAACGCGGCAACGGGCGCCGGCTCGAGATCGAGCATCATCTTTCCGGCCTCGACCTTCGAGAGATCGAGAATGTCATTGATCAGCGACAGCAGATGCTTGCCGCTCCCGAAGATGTCGCCAATAAAGCCACGCTGCTGATCGGTGAGCTCGCCGACGAGACCATCTCTCAGCACTTCGGAAAACCCGACGATGGCGTTGAGAGGGGTCCGCAGCTCGTGGGACATGTTCGCCAGGAACTCAGACTTCATCCTGCTGGCATCCTCGAGCTCAGCGTTCTTCAGTTGCAGCGCCTGTTCGAACAGCTTGAGGTCCGTCACATCACGGGCCGCTGCGAACACACCCTGAAGCACCCTCTCCCGATCGTGAAAGGTGGTCGCGTTGTATGAGACTTCCGTGAGTTTCCCGTCCCGGGATCTGACCGTGAGCTCGTAGTTCCGCACGCTTCCCTGGGTGAGCACCTGATTGATGCCGGCTTCGGCTCTCCGCGAATCGGTGAAGTAGTTCTTGAATGGCGCTCCGATCAGCTCGTCGCGCGTGCAACCCGTGATCATCTCGGTCTGCTTGTTCACATCGGTAATGATTCCGCGCGGGTCGGTTGTGATGAGTGCGTCGATGTTCGATTCGATGAGCGACCGCGTGTAGAAATGCTGATCGCGCAGCCGCTGGTCGAGCTTTGTGCGCTCCTCCTCGACCTGCTTGCGCGCCGTGTTATCCATTCCAATCAGCAGGTAGCCGATGATCGCGTCCTGAGCATCGCGTAGCGCAGTGACCGACACAACGGCCGGAAAACGGCTGCCATCCTTGCGGAAGTACGTGAGTTCGTAGATGTCCTCGATACCCCGTGACGCCTTGAAGACGAGAGCCTCGAATCCCGGAGCGATGGGCATCGCGAACTCGATACTCAGTGCGCTGGCTCGTGCGACTATCTCTTCGGGATCAGAGATATCGGCAGGAGTGATCTTGTTTACTACTTCAACGGCTGGGTAGCCGAGCATTCTTTCTGCGCCGACATTGAAGATCTGGATGACCCCCTGCGCATCGGTTGCAATGCTCGAGAAGTTCGCTGAATTGAAAATTGCGCTTTGCAGCGCCCCCGCCTTCAGGAGTGCTTCCTCTGCCTGCTTGCGGGCAGTGTTATCGGTGCCAATGAGCAGGTAGCCGATGATCGCTTCGTTCGCGTCACGCAGCGCGGTGATCGATACGACTGCCGGGAAGCGACTCCTGTCCTTCCTTATATAGGTCAGCTCGTAGATGTCTTCGATTCCGCGCGATGCCTTGAAGACGAGCGCCTCGAAGCCTGGCGCAATCCGCACCGCGAATTCGTTGCTCAGGGAGTTTGCACGGGCTATCACTTCATCCGGATCGGAAATGTCGGCGGGCGTAATTCTGTTTACGACTTCTTCCGCGGCATACCCGAGCATCCGTTCCGCGCCGACATTGAAGATCTGGATAACACCTCTCGCATCAGTCGCAATGCTCGAGAAGTTGGCACTGTTGAAAATCGCGCTTTGGAGAGCCCCAGTCTTAAGGAGGGCTTCTTTACGCTTGAAGTCGATGCTGGCGATTGAGTTATGCGATACAACAGCGGCAGTTGACATTTTTTGACCGATGACGACCCATGAGGGAGCCGCATTGCTGCCGGGCGCTCCTTATTTGTGAACGGAGCTTAGGATGGACCGGGTGACTATAGCCTGACCGAATCATGACGGTTTCGTCATGATTTGCCGAATCGGCCGATTCAGTGACTGTCGATGACTTCCCGGACGACCTGAAGGAGCTGTTCAGTCGCGAATGGCTTGGAGATGAATCTCTGGAGGCCGGCATCCGTCGCCTCCGCAAGCATCCCATCCGGTGTCATTCCGCTCATCGCAATTATTGGAAGCAGCGGACTCACCCGCCTTAGTTCGTGCATGGTCTCCGCACCATCCATCACAGGCATCATCATGTCGGTGATCACAAGCGCAACCTCATCTCTCCGCTGCGCGTAGATCGACACCGCCTCGGCTCCGTCCGCGGCGGCGATCACAGTGTACCCGAATCTTTCAAGGGTCCGCTGCAGTATGCGCCTGATGGAGGGGTCGTCGTCCACAACGAGTACGACTTCGCCTTTACCTCGCGGCAGTGACGGATCGTTATCTACGGCACCGAGAAAGGCCTGCGGGCCGGCCGGAATGAAAATGCACACGTTGGTTCCGACGCCAGGTTCACTATCGATCCTCATGAAGCCGCCGTGCCCTCGCAATATTGCCAACGAGGTGGAAAGCCCGAGGCCCGTCCCCTTCCCCACCTGTTTAGTGGTGAAGAACGGCTCGCACACCCGTCCTATCAACTCCGTTGGAATTCCGGATCCGGAATCACGAACCTCGATAGCGACATAGGCTCCGGGCCTGGCTTCGATATCCGCCCCTGCGGCCTTTTCGTCGAGCGTCTCGTTTGTTGCTCTGATTTGCAGGATGCCACCGTCGGGCATCGCATCGCGTGAATTGAGCGTGAGGTTGAGCAGTACCTGATGCAACTGAGTATGGTCTGCAAGAATCAGCGAGACATCGGGCGCTACTGCGGTCTCGATCGTGATGTCCTTCGGGAAGGTATCGCGTATGATCTCCTCGAGGTCGTGCACAAGGGCTGCGACATCGGCCGGCCGCTTCTCGCCGTCCAGACCTCGCGCAAACGAAAGGACTTGCTTGACCATGCTCGCGCCGCGCTTGGCGCTCGCCGCGATGAGGTCAAGAGTTTCCTTCCCGTCGTCATCGTGCACCGATTCTCTGAGCAGGTCGATAGAGAGCATGATCGGCGCTAGCACGTTGTTGAGGTCATGCGCGATACCGCCAGCCAGTGTTCCGATACTCTCCATTCTCTGCGAGCGAAGAAACTGCTGCTCGGCGCGCCTCCTTTCAGTCAAATCGCTGATACCACCGATCATGCGCACCGCCCGACCGGATGAATCCCGTATTGACTGACCGCGATCGAGCACCCACGCATAGGTGCCATCGACGTGCCGGTACCTGTATTCAGCGGTCCAGACCGTGCTCTCTTCGTCTATTGCTTTCTTGACACTCGACATTACCCGGTCCACATCCTCCGGGTGAATACGTTCGGACCAATTCGCGATCGCGTCCGGTGCGTATCCGAAGAGCTTCTCGAAGCCTTCACTACGCCAAACCGTGTCGTGAGTCAGATCCCAGTCCCAGATTGCATCGTTCGTCGCACTGGCGAGCAGTCGGAAGCGCTCCTCGCTTTCAGCAAGGGCTTCACGACTTTTTCGCAGGTGCCGCTCGCTCGCGGCCACCTTTGCCGCAAGCTCCTGTTGCCGCAAATGCGCTCGAACTCTCGCAAGCAGCTCGCGATTTGACGTCACCGCGCGGTCGATATAATCGTCTGCCCCGCGGTCGAGCCCGAGTATGAGCTCGTCGGGCGCGTTCTTGTGCGCGCTGAGGAGCATGATGCCGACACCTTCGAGATCGGGATCGGCACGCACCTGACGCAACACTTCAGTACCGTCCATGTCGGGCATCACGACATCGAGCATCGCAAGTCGCGGCCTATGCTCCCTTATGAGGCGCAGTGCCTCTCGCCCTCCGGTTGCCGGAATTACCTCATAGCCTTCCCGCGAAAGAATCAACGAGGTGAGCTCGAGCCCAGTCGCGTTGTCGTCCGCCAGAATGATGGTAACACCGCAGCCGGTTGCGCCCTCGCCGGGAAGCGTAGACCCGCTCGCTGAATCGCTGATAATGCGATGCTCCTTTCAGCACGTTGCAAACGACGCTGCTTCAAAAGGGCGATGCTTTCGCCGCTATGAAAACTATTGGGTCCGTGCTGTGTACGCTCGCAAACATGGGTTCGCGCGCGAATGTCCTACGTCCGACCAAGGCCCGCGATAAAGGCGTCTGCTGTTTGGGCGGGCACAGCGTGATGGCCTGCGAACTCACGGAAGTCGACCTCGTATCCCCATTCCCTGAGATCAGGAACGATTATCTCGCGTGTGCGGATGATGGAGAGCACGATATCCTGATCGCCGTGCGTCACGAGAATCTTCGGACGCCCGACAGCAGTTCGCGACGATTGATCGGCGCTACCACGTCGGGGCGAGAGGTCACGCGCCAACTATGCGCATTCTGCGCGGCTGACGATATAAGAAAATTGCCTTCGCAGGCTCGACTCCTATAAGACTCTCGAGTCGTATGCCCAGTGCAGCAATGCCTGTCGTTGACGTGGACGGCATTTCCAGTCTCCTCCGAAACACGCTAGCCGCAATTGAGCGACATGCCGGCTCGCTGCGCGCCAGCGGCGGATCTGGCGTTCATCGTCCGCAGACCGCCGGCCCTGGTAGTAGCGACAGTACCACTGAAACCATCCGCGCGGGTCGTCAGGATGAATCCAGCCGTTCTTACGCCAGATCGCGAGCGACTGCGATGCGTTCACCTTGAAGAAATTGAGTTTCGGGTCATGGCGCTCGTGACACAGCTTTGCCTTTGCAAACCAGCCAGGCGGAAACTCATCCCTGCAGTCAGTCATGTACTTCCCGCCGAAGACACCAAGCTCGAGCATTTCTCTTGGCGTCAGCTCAGGACGAAACTCCGGCGCAAAACCGCGCCCGGAGGCCATCGACAACTCGTATCTGTAGCCTTGCTGCATCATGTCGTTGACGACGATGACTCTTCGACGTGGAGTCACTCTTTCCTCCCACGTTTCGCTGCGGGCCACACCAGCGCGCCATCGACGCAATCCGCTACCGCTTCTGCCATTGAGTCCCCTGACCCTGCTGGAATGATCCGTCCGCCACGAAATTGCATCGGGAATTCGCGATTACCCGAATCCCGGAATAAGTTCGCAAAATGAGATCGACTCCGCGAAGTCAGTGACACTGTCAGAGATCGGCAGGGTAGCCGCGCTTTTCAGGTATCCAGTCAAGTCGATGGGCTCGGAATCCCTTGCTTCGATCGAAGCGGGCTGGAACGGATTTGCTGCTGACCGTCGATGGGCCTTCGTTCGCGACGGCAGCTCGCAAAGCAATTTCCCCTGGCTGACAATCAGGGAGGTTCCCGAGATGTGGCGCTACCAGCCGCGGTTCGTCGAGCCCGACAAGCCGGAATCTTCGCGCACGATGGTAAGCACGCCGGATGGTCAGGAATTCGATGTCGCTGACCCGGCACTTGGTGAACTGCTGGAAGCGGGATCTCGTGTGATACGCCAGGGTCGAGGTGCCTTCGATGCAATGCCGCTTTCACTCGTGTCGTCGCGGACACTCGAATCGATAAGCGCACTAGCTGATATCCGCGTCGATCCTCGTCGGTTTCGGCCAAACGTTGTGATTGATTCCTTCGTTGACGCAGAGTATCCCGAAGACGGCTGGGTTGGGGCTGTCGCAAGGATCGGTTCGATGCGAATGCGCATCGACCGCCGCGACAAGCGATGCGTCATGGTGAATGTCGATCCGGAAACTGCGACAAAAAATCCGGCGGTGCTCAGGGCGATCGCCCAGGAACGTGACGCCTGCCTTGGAGTCTACGGCACAACTGTAGAGCCAGGCCTTATCAAAGTAGGCGACCCCATAGTTATCGAGCGCTGAGGGGGCTTAACCCCTTGCTGGCGACCTGACGACCGTCGGGACTACTACGGAATCCCGCGGTTTGGAGCGAAAGCTGCGTATAAAAGGAGGCGCCGTCAGCCCCAAACGCTGGTTCGGCAGCGACTCCACTTTTTTGAATGGATAACAGGACGATGCGTACGAAAGGGACAGTAAAGTGGTTCAACAACGACAAGGGCTTTGGTTTCATCACCCCAGAGGATGGAACAAAGGATCTTTTCGTTCACCATTCCGCGATTCAGGGCGGAGGCTTCAAGTCACTCGACGAAGGCGAGAGCGTGGAGTTCGATGTAGTTCAGGGCCAGAAAGGTCCCGCAGCTGAAAACGTGACGCGTCTCGGCGGCGGCACACCCGGTGGAAGCAGTGGTGGCGGTGGTGGCGGTGGTGGCGGGCGCGGTGGACGCAGCGGTGGTGGTGGCGGCGGCTACGGTGGCGGCGGTGGTGGTGGCGGCTACGGTGGTGGCGGCGGCGGACGCGGCGGCTACTAAGCTTTTTTGCTGTCTCGTTTGACTCCGACCCGCTCGGCAATCCGGGCGGGTCGAGCACTCACAGGTCTCCACGGATGAAACTGTGGATTGATGCTGACGCCGCTCCAAAAGAAGTGAAGGAAATCTGTTTTCGCGCTTCGGAGCGTCTGAAGCTCGACACTGTGCTGGTTGCGAATCAGCGGATTCAACTCCCCTCCGGTTACAAACATCTCTCGGCAATCAGGGTCGATGGCGGGCCGGATGTTGCCGATCTCTACATCGCCGAGCACTCGACCGTCGGCGATGTAGCCGTGACCGCTGATATCCCGCTCGCAGCGCTACTCGTTCCAAAAGGCGTCACTGTGATCGATCCACGGGGCGAGGTTTACACCGAAGACGGCATCGGGGAACGCCTATCCGTCAGAAATTTCATGGACGGACTGCGCAACGAAGGCGTTGATACCGGCGGCCACGGCACGTACGGGCAGCGCGAGAAGCAGGCGTTCGCAAACGCTCTCGACCGTGCGCTTACGAAGGCAATGCGGACCTGATGTTCAGAATGGCACCGAGCTCGTCGAGGTGCGCGCTCCATTCTTTTTTCATACGATCAGAAGCCGCGCGATCCGCCAGCTTGGTGTGAGCAATCGCGACTGTGCTTTTACCGGATTCTTTTGGCAGGAATGACACGATAACGATCGTCTTGTCCGGCCAGCTTAGCCGCAGCGACCTTGGTGCGGTCGCAGTGCGAACCGTTACGGCGGCGTCCTGGAGCCAGAGTTTCCGGATTTTCGCATCTGCCCACGCTGCGAAGAGGGATTCAACAGGTACGTTGTAGGTTCGCGACTTGCTGGCTTCGTAACTTCCGTCAAGCCGCTGTCCCGTGTCACGTATTCCCTTGATCCGCTCGTAGCCGACAGTGACCGACTGCGCCCACCATCGGTACTTTGATAGTCTTGTCCGGGAGTGTCAAGAGTTGGCGACATGCATGGGATCAACCACGTAAACCCATGGGGGTTTCCCGCTCTTTCGCTAATCGCTGCCCGACCGCGAGACACGCCGCTAGAATTAGCTGTATCGTCGGCTTCAGCACGGACATGTTCCGAAATCCAACAGTCAGAGATCAAACATGAACTTCACACGTAGCGTTGCACTCCTTCTCGCGCTTGCTGCATGCGCGCCATCCGTCAGCACTTCCAATGGACCCGCAGGGGCAACGGTAAACGCCAGCAGAATCGCGGAAGATGTCCGGGCCGTCTCATCGGACACATTCCTCGGGCGAGGGCCCGCGACCGCTGGAGAGCCACTGACTGTGAACTATCTGCGTGATCGTCTTCAGGCTGCTGGCGTTCGACCCGGTGGTCCCGGTGGCTCCTGGTTTCAGGAAGTGCCGCTAAGCCAATCTGACATCGTCGGCGTGCCGACTCTCTCGGTAAATGTTGACGGGCAGATCGTTCGGCTAACGCAGGGAAATGAGGTTGCGATTCGTGCATCCATGCAGAACGTCGATCGCGTCAACATCGTCAACGCGCCGATTGTTTTCCTGGGGTATGGTGTCAGGGCACCGGAGCGTAACTGGGACGACTTCAAGGGACAGGACGTGCGGGGTAAGGTTGGAATCGTTCTCATCAACGATCCTGACTTCGAGACGGGTCAGGGTGACTTCGGCGGAAAGGCGATGACGTACTACGGTCGCTGGACATACAAGTACGAAGAAGCGGCACGTCAGGGCCTTGCGGGCTTGCTCATCGTCCACGAAACGGCACCGGCATCATACGGTTGGGCGACTGTGAAAAACTCGAACACAAACACGATGTTCGACATCGTGCGACCCAATCCGGCCGAGGTGCATCCGCCACTCGAGGGCTGGGTGCAGAGAGACGATGCGGTGCGGCTCTTCCAGGCTGTGGGTCAGAATTTCGACGCGCTCAAGAAGGTCGCGCAGACCCGCGAGTTCCGACCCGTCCCGCTTGGAAGCGCGACATTTTCAGCGAGCTACCAGGTGCGGCGGCAGACGATCCGCTCGAAGAATGTCATCGGGCGCCTGGCAGGTACAACGCGCCCGAACGAGACGATACTATATGGTGCGCACTGGGACCACCTCGGCGTGGGTGCGCCCGATGCCCGCCGTGATAGCATCTACAACGGCGCGATTGACAACGGCACCGGGATTGGAGCGGTACTCGAGCTTGCGCGTGTGTTCGCCGCGAGCCCCCGCACTCAGCGATCGATCGTCTTTGCCTTCTGGACCGCCGAAGAGAAAGGCCTGCTCGGCTCAGAATATTATGCGAGTGCACCGGTGTTCCCACTCGCAACGACCGTCGCGGGCTTCAACATCGATGCACTGTCGGCAACCGGGCGTGCGCGAGACGTACTCGTCGTGGGTTCCGGTCAGACCGACATCGAAGACCGCCTGCAGCAAGTGCTTGCGGCGAGCGGTCGGGTAATCACGCCGGACCCGAATCCGGAAGCGGGATATTTCTTCCGCTCGGATCATTTCCCGATGGCAAAGCGGGGAGTGCCCATGCTCTACATGGATAGCGGATCCGATTTGCTCGTCGGCGGGTCAGCGGCTGGCAAAGCTGCAGACAATACCTACAGGCGCGATGCATATCATCAGCCGGCAGACAACTTCGATGCGTCCTGGAATTTCGATGGGATCGCCGAGGATGTCTCGATTCTTCATCGACTTGGACTTGCGCTCGCGAACTCACGCGAGTGGCCGAACTACCGACAGTCATCCGAGTTCCGGCCCGTGAGAGATAAGAGCGCAGCGAGCCGGCAGTAGCTCCGATTTGCCGGCAGGCAACTCTATCGAGTTGCCTGTCGGCGATCCATCAGGGATGCTTTGCCCGAAGAACCCTCGAGATGATTGATCCTACACTCGACCGCTCGACCCAGTTTGACGGGCCGGGTGTGTCAGTGTTTGCAAGATGGACGATAATCAGCTGACGCGTCGGTATCGCGACTGCATAGTGCGGTCCCAGCCCGCGTGCTGCGAAGGTGCCCGAATCGAGAGAAACGCCGGGCACCAGGTGTCCGTTTACTGCAGCCCACCACAACATTCCGTACGCGCCCTCGTCGCCCGCGTCAGTGTGAGCGCGCGTGCCAAGCTGCACCCATTGCTTCGGTACGACCTTATCGGTCGATTGAGATTCCATGGGGCGTGACGAAAAGGAGCTCGTAAGCGTGTGGGTGCTCTATTGAGAAATCGAGGAATCTGTCGAACGTCGATATCAGCGTGGCACGAGCCGAGCCCGCTTGATCGGCTGCTGTGAGATATTCGAGAAAGAGATTGTACCTGTCGCGGATCAACGATTTCTGCAGTTCTTCCTTGTTCGCGAAATGCCGGTAAATCGCGGTCGCAGTAACTCCCGCCTCGGCCGCAACATTATCCATCGTGAGCGCCGACGGCCCGCCGCGCTCGAGGACACGGAGTGTTGCCTCGAAAACGCGAATCGCACCTGCGCTCACGGGTAAAGCTCGACCACCATCTCGATTTCCACTGTCATGCCGAAAGGCAACGAACCGACACCAACGGCCGACCGGGCGTGACGTCCCTTTTCCCCGAACACACTTACCATGAGGTCGGAGAGTCCGTTTATCACGCTTGGATGCTGGGTGAAATCAGGCGCGGCATTCACCATCCCCAACACTTTTACAATGCGCTTCACTTTGCGCAGGTCGCCGATCTCGGCTTTTATCGTGCTCAACAGGCACAACCCGACCCTTTGCGCGGAAGCGCGGGCGCTGTCGAGACTGACGTCAACGCCGACCTTTCCAGTGAGCCGAGTGCCTCCACATTCGCCGTGGCCGGCCAGAAAAAGAAGGTCACCGGTCCGCACTGCTCGCACATAGTTGGCGACCGGCGGGGATGCTACAGGCAGCGCAAGCCCCATGCGTCGGAGTTCTTCCTCGGGATCGTCTGACGTCTGAGCCCCGGCGATTGAAGCCGTTGGTCCAAGCATCGCAAGAGCGAACAATCGCACGTAGATGAGACGATGTTGCCGCAGTATCATGACGCTTCCCGGCCGAGTGAGCATTGCGAAACGTACGGCAATCGTCACATACCGGAAATGCGGTCCGTTCGACACGGCGCCAAGGGGTGACGGAGAGGAAGCCGAGGAGGCTCCTATTAACGAGCGAGGTGAGTATTCAGAAAGCTCGTGAGATACCCGACAATGGTTGCAAACGCATCATGCGGAGGCGCAGTCGCGCCAACCCCGCGCAGCAATGACGGCGCAACGAAAAGAGCATCAGTAAACGACATGTGGCCTGTCCCACGCAGTTTTCGGAGTGAACACGGGACGCTCCCATTCCGACTGCAGATGGCCGTCCACATGCTATCCCGCTCGCGGCCCATTTGTGCAAAGCGCTCGCGCCTCCCAGCTTCCGCTGAGTCCCTGGGCGGAGCGTCATTGCGGCGGTCGGGCTCTGAAAGAAGGACAAGGGTCGGCTTGCCGATCCGCTCGGCCTCGACGGCGCCGAATGGATCGCCATCCATGTTAAGGCATGCTCTGAACAGCGTATCAATCCGGCAAGCCTCGAGAGCAGCGGCCCCTCCGAGAGAATGCCCTATCATTGCCACAGCGGTTGGATGGTCGACAGTCAACACCGCGTAACCGCGACTTGCGAGCTCCTGAGCGAAGCTCGTATAACTGGATCGCGCAACGCCCAGCCCGTGCGACAGAACGACGACTGGCCAACCTTTGCTCGACGCCGCGTTCGCCGGTTCGGCTCCGTAGAACGATTGCGTTTTGAGGCGGCTCCAAGCCCGAATCTCTGTCGAGTCCAGATCCAGGTACTTGTGACTTACCATCGAATCGAGGAGGCCAGGGTTGCTTAGGTACTCGGCCGGCGTGCGGCGGGGCTTATTCGCGGGATACCACACTTGAAGAGCAAGCGGCCGCTCACGAATCCGACGCGACGTGGCGCGCGTGGAATCGGTCAGCCTCATCGTAACGGTCCCGACCGCATATCTGCCCGAAGGTCGGGGCAAGTTCACGCGCGACGCCGCTCTTGCCGGCTGAGCGGATGCCGATTCAATGGCGGCGACGGCGACCAGGAGCGTGAGCAAGCACAACGCTCCAACGCGTCGACGAGTCAGATTCTGTTTCACATCAACTCTGACGGACACGCGAGTGCGAACCGTTTGCCATGTCCAATCTGTACAATGCCAGCTTCCGGCGTATCTTCGGGCTACCGCGAACGGGAGACTCGCAATGATTCTCACAGTTGTCGTAATTCTCGCTGCAGTTGTCGCTCTGATTGTCGCACTTGCAGCAACGAAGCCGGATTCGTTCCGCGTCGAGCGTTCGACGAGCATAAACACCACTCCCGACAAAATTTTTCCCCTGATCAACGACTTCCACCGTTGGCCCGCATGGTCGCCGTGGGAGAAGCTCGACCCGGATATGCGGAAATCGTTCGGCGGTCCGCCAACCGGCGTCGGGAGTTCCTACGAATGGGAAGGCAACAGCAAGGCCGGGAAAGGCCGAATGGAGATTACTGCATCGACACCCACGAAGATCAACCTCAATCTCGACTTCATAAAACCATTCAAGGCGAACAACTTCACCGAGTTCTCGATGGTTCCTGCAGGCGACTCGACCGACCTCACGTGGTCACTCTACGGTCCGAGTCCATTCATCACCAAGCTCATGATGGTATTCACCACGATGGACAAAATGGTCGGCAAGGATTTCGACGAAGGTATCACAAACCTGAAGCGCGAAGCGGAGAAATCGACGCCCGCCTGAAAGGCGCATTCTTGACACGCCGAAGTTACAGCACACCTTGGGTTACTGAAAAAACGCCCCCGCCCCCGGAGTCCAATGTTTCTTCCAGCGCTGCACGCCGCCTTTCTGATAACTACGCCACTCCTTCAGGACGCAATCGTGGCCTCACCGCCGCGACGCCCGCTTCCGCGGCCGGTGGCAAATGCACCGATGGTCGCTGTTAACCAGAACCGCGTGCCCGCCGGGACTAACTCGAATGGGACACTTACGCTTGCTTTGGATATCGTCGAAGCAGCGTGGCAGGCGGAAGGCCCGGGCGATCCGGTTGTGCGTATACTCGCGCTCGCCGAGCGTGGTAAGACTCCGCAAGTACCGGGGCCGATGCTTCGTGCGGATGTCGGTACTCGTGTAAGGCTGTCGCTGCGCAATCGCTCGGACTCTGCCGTCATGATGAGCGGATTCCGCCAGTCGCTTTCCGCTCAGGACGACACCGTGCACGTTGCGGCGGGTGCAACGCGTGACATCGCGTTTACGCTCGACTCCGTGGGAACATTTTTCTACTGGGGTGTGATCAAGGGTCTCGACACCTGGCGGGATCGTCTCTGGCTCGACTCTCAACTCAATGGGGCGTTCGTCGTGGACGCGAAGGACGCGCCCGCGAGCAGGAAGCGGGATCAGGTGTGGATGGTCACCGAATGGTTCTACTTCTACGACGACAAGCCGTTTGAAAGCGCTCTGGTATTCAACGGCAAGGCGTGGCCGCACAACGAGCGCCTCACGATGAATCAGGGCGACTCGGTGCACTGGCGATTCATCAACGCAGCGGCGATCGAGCACCCGATGCATCTCCACGGCTTTTACTTCAAGGTTACCCATCGCGGTGGCGAACGCGCTGACACCGCCATCGCCCCCGCTCTTCAGCCACTGCAGAACATGCAGGTGATGCAGCAGGGCGCTTCAATGGCGATCTCATGGGTTCCATCGACGCCAGGCAACTGGGTGTTTCACTGTCACTTTGCGTCACACGTTGGCGAGCATGTCACCTTGCATGGTTCGCCTGATCCGCACCTCGTCCACCCACCGGGTGAGGGCAAGACAAGCGGTGGCGCACACGGCAGTGAACCTGGTGGCCACCAGATGCGCGGCCTCGTGATCGGAATGCACGTCAAACCGTCGGCTGGATATCGCGAGCCCGACGTTGCGAATCGCCGTACGCTTCGACTTTTCGCGCAGAAGCGCCCGAGAGCGTTGATCGGCGGGCAAACTGCATATGGTTTCGTACTTCAGCAGGGCGACTCCGCGCCAGGCCCGAACTCAATCAGGATCCCGGGACCCATTCTGGAGCTACGGCGCGGGGAACCAGTTCGCATTGTCGTAACGAATCAGATGAATGAACCGACAGGTGTACACTGGCACGGCCTCGAGATAGAAAGTTTTCCTGATGGCGTGCCTGGCTTCAGTGGCATCGGCACCCGCATCATGCCCCCGATTGCCCCAGCCGATTCATTCGCTGCTGAATTCACTCCGCCGAGGAGCGGGACGTTCCCTTACCACTCACACCTTCACGAGCTACGCCAGATCGGATCGGGGATGTACGGCGCGCTGATTGTGAGCGATGCACCGCGCGATACGACTCACGATCACGTTGTGGTAGCCGGCGGAGGCGGGCTACAGGTATTCGAGAAAGACGGCCCGTCGTTTCTGCTCGTTAACGGCCGAACCCGGCCGCGACCGCTCAGGCTGATAGCCGGCGATACACATCGACTGCGCATAGTCAGCATCCACGCCGACAACATTCTCGGCTTCAGGCTCGGCGACGATTCAACTGTCGCTACATGGATGCCAATTGCGCGCGACGGCGCGGATCTCCCACCGGCACTGCAAAAAGCGAGTAACGCAAAACTTGAAATGGGTCCTGGTGAAACTGCGGATTTCAATTTTACACCTAAACGCGCAGGTGCCATGACTCTCGAGGTCTGGATGTGGCCGAGCGGTCAGCGTGTAGCGATGCCCGTGATTGTGTCACCTGCGAGATCAGCTGTGGCAGGAAAAACCTAATGTGAAACCGGAGCACCCTCGGTAAGCGCCGAGACTAACTCTCTGCAGAAATCGGGGATGTCTGCGACCACCCTGCCCCACACCTGATTGCCGTCTCGGAAAGCGGGCGCATCGACCCAGGTCGCGCCTGCGTTCACCAGGTCGTCCTTGATACCGAGAGATCCTGTAACGCGTCTCCCCTTCACGATCCCGGCAGAAATCGCGATGAGGCCGCCATGGCAAATGATGCCGATGATCTTGTTGGCCGCATTCATCTCGCCGAGCAAAGTGGTCACAGCAGCATAGCGACGAAGCTTGTCGGGCGCCCATCCACCCGGCACCACGAGTGCAAAAAGATCGGCAGCCCTCAATGAATCGATTCGCACCGAAGGCTTAATCGTGAGTCCACTCTTGCCTTGAACCGCATCGAGGTCGAGGCCTGCGGCAATTACATCCGCTCCTTCCTCCTTCAGTCTCATGAAGGGAACGAAATATTCGAGATCCTCGACGCCTTCTCCCACCAGGATTGCAATCCGTTTCCCTGTCAGCCTCATCGTCTAATCCTCGCTATCAGTCAAACCGCGGCAAGCCCGCACGTGCTCGCGCAAATTCGCTGTCGACCGTCCACCTGAATGGCTCGCGCATCTCCGCTGCGTGAAGCCCAAGGCGGAACACGAACTGCGCCTCCTCCAGCGCTCCCGACAGATCCCAGCTCGGAAGGATTTCATCCGAAGGGGCGTGGGTCTGCGTCGACATCAGCTGCTCCATCGCCCACCCACGTGGCTTGCCAATGACCTCACCATCGAGGCCACCAAACCATGCAGGAACTCCGTGTGTCATGAACGCGGCATGGTCGGATGCCATCCAGTACGAACTCCATCCAGGAGCAAACTGCTTGCCCATCTGTCGCGCAATTGAAGCCGCGGCGGAGTCCACCGTGGAGTAGCCGAATCCGTTTGACGAAATGCTGTCGGTCCGGCCCCACGTCCATGTCCAGTCAACGCCGAGTGCGAGTGCAGTCTTTGCCATTGGGCATACCGGCTGGTCTATGTATGCTTCCGCCCCCAGGGTCCCTGATTCTTCAGCTGTCGTCGCGAGAAAGACAGTAGTTCTCGCCGGTGCGCGAGGAAGCGCGAGAGTCGCTTCGGCGATACCAAGCATCACGCTGACGCCCGCGGCGTCGTCGAGTGCGCCATTGTAGATGGAGTCTCCCTTCACCGCCGGCCCCACTCCGTATCCGTCCCAATGAGACACATACACTACGCATTCACCGCTTCGCGATGGGTCGGAGCCAGGGACGATGCCAATGGCATTGTGGCTCGTGAAGGGAGTCGCAACTGCGTCGAAGTCTGCGCTCAATTTTATCGGAAGCTCTAGTGGAACAAAGGCTGAGTCATTTGCGCGTTTCCGCCATCCGGCGATCGAGTCGCCAACCGAGCGTGCCAGCTTATCGGCGCCCGAGGTCGATAATAGGACAGTCAGGCCCGGCGATGGAGCGCTCGAAGGTGCAACGCCAATGACAGCTCGGTTCTGGAGTCTGCGAGCCCGGTTAGCGCGCGCAGAGTCGGTTCCGCCCCGCACAATTATCACTCCGGCGGCTCCATGCGCGAGCGCATAACGCGCGCGAACGAACCACATTTCGTGATATGTCGGAAACTGATCCTTGCCGAAGCTGCGCTGTGAAAGGCTTTCTGGTTCGACGTCGAGAATCACGGCAACTTTACCGGCGAGGTCGACTCCCTTGTAGTCGTCCCAGCGGAACTCAGTCGCCTTGATACCGTGTCCTACGAAAACGAGCGGCAATCCAGTGAACCGCTTGCGTCCTGGCGTTGTTGCAACCATGATCGATTGTCTATCGGGAACCAGCGCAATCGCACGTCCGGAACCAGATAATCCAATGGATCCGCGCACCGTTACCCGTTGGAGCTTCACGGGTTGGAGATAGCCCCCCTTCACTGAAGTGAGTCCGATCCTCTTCATTTCGTTCGAGATGTACGCGGTTGTCAGTGTGTCCCCCCGCGTTCCTGGTTCTCTTCCAAGCATCGAGTCGTGAGCGAGAACCTGCGTGCGCCTCATCAGGTCTTGAGCGGATATCTTGGCGGCGCTCGCGTCGATTACCGCTGATTCCAGCGGAGATTGAGCCTGGAGAGTCATCAGAGGGTGCAGTATCAGGGCTGACACAAAAGCCAGCGTGCTGCAGGGGTAGCTCAAGCATGCATCGGGCATGCTGTCGAAGTTCGCAGCCAGCGATCCATATCGATAGACCTTCCCTTACTCCGCAATCCCTCGGTATCCGCTGAGTTTTGTGGCACGGCCCGCAAGCCACCATTCCCCACTGAATTTCTCCCTGTCGAAGTCCAACCGCATGATCGCCAGTCCGGCCGGAACTGTTGCCGTCGTGACGACGCACCTGCGCCACACTTACTCCCGACTCGCCGGCCAACGTGCGCAAAGTGGGCGTGCGCGAAAGGTCCGAGAGCTTCTCTCTTACTGAGCGCATCCACCGCGGACCCGCCTGACTCGGCGACCCATTCCAGGCTGCGCGATCAGCCCAGCTTGAAACGACAAGCGCTAGTCCTTCGAGACAAAGCGAGTCCTCAGACGGATCAGCAACAAAAGAACTGTAAAGCCGGCGAAGATCGTCAGACGCTGAATCGGGAAGCGAACGCCAACCCTCGAGTGAAGCAAGGCGTTGTTTGTCCGCGCCGCGTCCCGTGAACTCGCCGGTGCTATGCCCAAGTGCAGTGGCTGGGGTTCCGCCGGCACGCCAAGGTCGTCGCTGATGATTCTCTGACCAAGCGTTGGGCTCATGCTATTGAGTAGCTCCCGAGCGACAAATGGTTTAGTCGTCGTTCGCGAGATCCGGATCCAGGTCAGGCGCGGTCAGGCGTCAGGGATTGAAGTCGGCAGTAACGAGCGTGCGCGCCGACGCGTGAACGTAACAGGGCGATTCCGAACCGGGACGGAACGCTGCGAGTACAGGTGCTTCAGGGTCGAGGTCGAGTGGATGTCGTCAAGCAGCCAAGCGAACGCAACTGGTACACGGAATCATTCACTTGCGCGATCCCGACGGTGGAGCGTCGCGGTATCGAATGGCCGCGTATTGGGAGCAGGACCGTCGCGACAACGGCCGCCGTCGTAAGCTCACCAGTGGCCCATCGGGATTCCGGTTGGCCATCTGCCTGTGCTGAACACGAAGCCGACTCGCCGGATCGCCGGTAGTGTGCCACATTCGGAATCTCACTTCAGCCTGTGGTGGCCCTCATCCGGCAGATCAAGATTTCATCAAGCGGCAAGGAACCCGGGAAGCGACGCCGTGGAACACTGGCCCAGCGACAGTCCGCTTTGCTCCGGCTGTCTGCTGAAGTAGCAGCGGCATCGGACGAGGCTGGAGTCTGCCAGCGCGTAGTAACCGGCTTGCGGGACCAGGCGCTCGGTTACGATTTCATCGGTCTGTTCATGCTCGCCGAGAATGGCGATCGCATATTGAAAGCGAGCGTCGGCTGGTCCGACGTACCGCTCAACTGGCGCGTGAAGAAAGGCGATGGCCTGAGCGACCGGGCGATAGCGGATGGCAAACTGCATTACACCGCATCGGTCGCCAAGGAAAGCAGCTATCTGCCGAGCCTCAACACCGGTTCCGAGGTAGACGTCCCTCTCAAGGTGGATGAGACGACCATCGGCGTTCTCGTCGTGGAGAGCGCCGAGCCGAATGCGTTCACACCGGCCGACTTCAAGGTTCTCAACGCTGTTGCTGACTTCGCGAGTCTTGCAATCGGCAGGGCTAGATTGCTCGTAAGCGAGCGCCGGCGCGCCGACGAGCAGCAGGCACTTCTCGACACGATGGCCGATCTATCAGGACAACTCGAGTTGTCGAAGCTGCTTCACGCAGTACTCGGTCGCGCGGTCGCCCTGCTCGGAGTTACGGGCGGGGAGCTTGCGATTTTTGATGAGGCCACCCAGGAGCTCGTTGTCGTTGCGAGCGAAGGAATCTCGAGAGATTCCAGCGGAACACACCTCAAGCTCGGCGAAGGCGCAATGGGCAGAGTCGCCGTGTCGCACGAGCCAATGATCATCCCCAACTACGATGAGTGGGCAGGCCGCTCGACCAAATACGCCGATGTGCGGGATACTGTCCAGGCAGTGATGTGCGCACCACTGCTGATTGGAAGCCGCCTCGTCGGCGCCATCGCAAGCACACACTCCGACCCGACGCGAAACTTCGGCGCAGATGATCTGCGGCTGCTCCAGCTCTTTGCGCCACAGGCAGCGATCGCGATCGAGAATGCTCGACTTTACACGTCTGCCCAGCGCGAGAAACAGTATTTCGAAACGGTGGTGTTGAACAGCCCGGTAGCAATCGTGACCCTCGAGGTCGATGGGCGGATAACCTCGATGAATCCCGCATTCGAGACGCTCTTCGGATACTCACAGGAGGAAGCGCTTGGCCGGGATCTCGATGAGCTGATCAACGGCGAACAAACACTCGCTGAAGCAAACGCGTACACAACGCAGGCCACTCACAAAGCAGCGAAGGGAATCGGAAAACGGAAGCGGAAAGACGGAACATTGATCGACGTCGAGCTCGCCGGCGTTCCGGTAACGGTCGAGGGGCAGAATGTTGGCATCATGGCGCTCTACCACGATGTCACTGATTTGCTTCAGGCGAAGAGTGACGCCGAATCGGCGAATCAGGCCAAGAGCCGCTTTCTCGCCAACATGAGCCACGAGCTGCGCACACCGCTCAACGCTATTATCGGCTACAGCGAGATGCTGAAAGAAGATGCCGAAGAAAGTGGCAATGACGCATCTGTCGCCGATCTCGAGAAGATCAGGTCATCAGGCAAGCACCTGCTGGCACTCATCAACGATGTGCTCGATCTCTCGAAGATCGAGGCTGGAAAGATGGAGCTGTATCTCGAGACATTCGACGTCCGCACGATTATTGACGACGTCGCAACGACGGTCCTCCCGCTGATCGCAGCCAACGCGAACACGCTCGACGTACATTGCGCGCCAGACCTTGGATTGCTTCGCGCAGACCTCACGAAAGTGCGGCAGATGCTGCTGAATCTTCTGTCCAACGCGTCAAAGTTCACCGAAAAAGGGCGGATCAGCCTGACAGTTTCGCGTGAGCCAGCTCGTTCAGGCCGAGAGAGCGATTTTCTTTTCTCGATTCGTGATTCCGGCATCGGGATGACGCATGAGCAGATCGGGAGGCTGTTCGAGGCGTTCGCGCAGGCTGAGGCATCCACGACTCGACGCTACGGAGGAACCGGGCTTGGTCTTGCGATCACCAAGCGCTTCTCGGAAATGATGGGGGGCAGCGTAAACGTCGAGAGCGAGCCGGGAGTCGGATCCACTTTCACCATTCGCATTCCGCAGGATGCCGAGGCAGCCTCCCGACCCCCGGATGCTGGTGTCACCGACCTGGATCCCGAGAGTCGAGGGACCGCAGGTAGAATACTCGTAATCGATGACGAATCCTCAGTAAGGACACTCATGCGCCGCTTTCTCATGCGTGAGGGATTCACCGTCGTGGAGGCATCCGGAGGCGAAGCCGGTCTCGAGAGCGCGCGGCAAACCCGTCCCGATGCAATCACCCTCGACGTGATGATGCCGGGCATGGACGGATGGGCCGTTCTCGCTGCTATCAAGGCGGATCCTGCGCTGACTGACATTCCCGTCATCATGCTCACCGTTGTCGACGACAAGAAGCTTGGCTACTCGCTCGGCGCCGCTGAGTACCTGATGAAGCCGATCGACCGCGAACATCTGAAGAGGGTATTGACGCGATATGGATCCGCCGGCGCGTTTCTCCGGGTGCTCCTGGTTGAGGACGACACTCCAACGAGTGAACTCATGACGCGAATTCTGGAGTCCGAGGGGTGGCAGGTGGCCGTCGCCCGAAATGGTCGGGAGGGACTCGAGCTGTTCGACGCCTCACCTCCATCCCTGATCCTGCTCGACCTGATGATGCCGGAGATGGACGGGTTCGATTTCCTCGAGGCGCTGCGATCATCGCCGAGAAAGAGCGAGGTCCCGGTCGTGATTGTCACGGCGAAGGACCTTACTCCTGCGGATCACCGGAGACTGAACGGCAATGTCGCTGCGGTTCTGCAGAAAGGCGGGTACTCGCGCGACGACCTCCTTTCGGAAATCGCATCACGATTGGGAAGCCGATTCAGGCAGCACCACACCGCCGCTCCTGAGGTGAGCTGATGGCTCGCGTACTGCTGGTTGAGGACAACGAGCTCAATCGCGACATGCTGTCGCGAAGACTGATCAAGAAAGGCTACGAGGTCGAGATGGCGTTCGACGGAGCCCAAGGCGTTGAGATGGCCCGGCACAACCAATACGACATCATCCTCATGGACATGAGCCTGCCCGTAATCGACGGATGGGAAGCCACACGCAAAATCCGTTCATCCGGTGGCCTTGAACGCATTCCAATCATCGCGCTCACTGCACACGCCATGGCCGGCGATCGTGAGAAGGCAATGGCTGCAGGGTGCAGCGACTACGACACGAAACCCGTTGAAATCGAGCGCCTCCTCGGCAAGATGACGGCGCTGCTGAGTGGCGGAGCGTGACGTGACCTCGGCGCAGCGGTTGCTGTCGCCGGATCAGGTGTCGGAGCTTCGCCATGAGCTTCGCACCCCGGTAAACCACATCGTCGGATACTGTGAGCTTCTGCTCGAGGACATGGAGGGCGAAGAAAATCAATCGCGCCGTACCTCGCTGCAGTCTGCGCTCGCCAGTGTTCGCGAGGCGCTGGCGATGATCAATACGGCGCTTCCGTCATCCGGTCGGGACGTTCAAACTTCTGATGTTGATGCACTGTACGAGCGCCTCCTCGAGCCTCAATCCCGAATAAGGGCGGCCATGGCTTCTGTTCTCGTCCCCGGCCAATCCGACACCGCTCTCGCATCAGATGTTCGACGAATCGTCCACGCCACCGACCAACTCATCAAAGTGAATCGTCCCGGTTCGCCTTCGGCGCGCGACACTGATACCAACCGCGAGTCGTTCGTGCGGGCGACTACGATCCCTGGCGACAACAGAGGACGCATCCTCGTTGTGGATGACGTTGCCGACAATCGTGACGTTTTGACCCGGCACCTGACGCGACAGGGATATCAGGTGGACTGTGCGGCCGAGGGAGAGCAGGCCCTCGAGATGGCCAGCAGTGAATCGTATGACCTCATGCTCCTCGACATGCGTATGCCCGGCATTGACGGGTTTCAGGTGCTGGAACGAATCAAGCGCGACCCGGCTACACGTGACCTTCCTGTAGTAATGATTTCCGCCGCCGACGAGCTCGAAACCATCGCGGCATGCATCGAAGCCGGAGCGGAAGACTTTCTCTCGAAGCCGTTCGAGCCCGTGATACTGCGCGCGCGAGTCAGCGCATCGGTAGAGAAGAAGCGCCTGCGGAACATGGAAGTGGACTATCTCCACCAGGTTGATCGCGTGATCGAAGCAGCGACTTCCGTCGAGCGCGGTAGTTACACGGAAGGATCTCTCTCTGAAGTGGCGAACCGTGACGACGCCATCGGCAGGCTGGCGCGTGTGTTCGATTCCATGGCCGAAGGTTTGCGCGCTCGCGAGGACCGGCTGAAAAGTCAGGTGGACAATCTCCGTAGCGAGATCGACGAAGCCAGGCGCGACACCGCCGACTTGAGACTTCCCGAAATGGACGCTGGCGCTCTTATACCCGGAGAGCTTTTCGCTTCGCGATATCAGATCCGGCGTGTAGTTGGCTTTGGAGGAATGGGCACGGTGTACAAGGCAAGCGACGAGGATCTCGGGGAGGACATCGCGATCAAGCTCCTGAGGCCCGAGGCTATTAGCGGGGATCCCGCGATGGCCGAGCGGTTCAAGACCGAGATCAGGCTTGCTCGCCGCATCTCACACCGTAACGTCGTTCGAACCCACGATTTTGGTGAATGTGACGGCGCGTATTACGTAACGATGGAGTACGTGGAGGGAATCACGCTTCGCGAACTGATCGACATGCGCAAGCAGGTGTCTGCATCAGCCACCCTTGGCATCGCGCGCCAGCTCGCGACCTCGCTGACAATGGCGCATGAGCAGGGCGTGATTCATCGGGACATCAAGCCACAGAACCTGCTCCTCGATTCGGCCGGAGTTCTGAAGGTGATGGATTTCGGGATCGCACAACTGGCTGAGCGCACGAGCACACTCACGCAAACTGGCATGGTGATTGGAACTCCCGCTTACATGGCCCCGGAGCAGCTTCTCGCCGAGACCGTAGATGCTCGCAGCGATCTTTATTCTGCGGGAATAGTTCTGTACGAGTGCCTCACGGGCGGTCTACCTTTCGAAGCGGCTTCACCCATCTCCCTTATTGCAAAGGTGCTTAATTCCGTGCCGCCGGCTCCGGTTGAGAAGGCTCCCGGCATACCGTTGCCACTGTCGTCTCTTGTAATGCGATTGATCGCCAAGGACGCGGCGGACCGACCTCAAACTGCCGTCGAACTTGGCGAGATACTTTCCAGGCTCGAATAGTGCGCGCGTCCAGTGACGACTCAGTTCAAGGGCGTCTGACACCCCATTTTCATACGGGTCTCGTCCATTTTCTGACGAGATAAACGACTATGACAAGTCCTCCGAGGATGATGACCACAGGCAATACATAGAGCACGACGTTGAGGCCCGTCATCCTGGGCTCGAGTAGAATCCACTCGCCATACCTTGCCGCGAAGTATGCCTTGATCTGCTCGGGAGTCTCACCTGCACGAAGCTTATCGCGCACGACCGCGCGCATCTGCTGCGCCAGCTCGGATGGCGAGTCCTGAATTGATTCGCCCTGACAGACCGGACAGCGAAGCGTTGAAGCAACGGCAGTAGTCCGCGCTTCCAGTGCCGAATCCGAGCGCACCGTTGAACGCGGAGGTGGCGTTCCGGTCTGTGCCTCGCCAGCAATCCCGCTGAACACCAGAAGCGAAACAACAGCAGGAAGGTATTTGATCATCCCGCCGTTGATTTGGCTGCTTTGGCAGCGGGGGCCATGTTGATCAGCACCGAATCGGTCACGCGGCGCAAAACATCCGCAGTAATTGGCCCGAGATGTTTATGGGCGACACGACCGGAGGGATCGATGATGAATGTCTCAGGCACGCCGTAGAGCCCGTAGTCGATGGCGGTACGTGATTCAACATCGGTCACGCCTGGATAACTCATCCCCCCCATTTCGGAAATCCATCGGAGGCCCGCGGCTGGCTCGTCGTTGTACAGTACGCCGACGAACTGGACCGGTTTGTCGGCGTAATAGCGCGCAGTTTCAGAAAGAGCCGCATGCTCTGTCCGGCACGGAAGACACCACGATGCCCAGAAATTCACAACGACCACTTTCCCTGCAAGATCGGCGAGGCGCAGGGTGTCACCGGGAATCCGCGCCATCGCTCCCTCGCCAGGAGACAGCACAGCCAGTGTAAACAGCGGAGCCTGGCGCCCCGGCAGCGGCGATTCAATCTCGGCAGGATTTCGTGTAAACCCGAAAGCAAACAGCGCCAGCACAGGAACTGCCGCAAGCAGCGCAATCAACGAGCGCTTCCAGTTCATGTAGCCACCGACTGCTCCGGGGCAGTGCGCCGCCCGCCATGAAACATTCCAATGACCGATCCGACTACTATGACGAGTCCCCCAAACCAGATCCACGGCACCAGCGGCTCGACGATCACCTTTATCGTTGCGTTCGCGCCATTTGCCTCGAACGCCATGAGGTTTACATACAGGTCACCCGCGATGCTGCTCTTCACATCGGGAGTCGGCACCGGCTGGTCCGACACACGATAAAAATTCATTCGCGGCTCGAGAGTCCCCGTGACAGAACCATCCTTGGAAAGGATGTCGAGAGTTGCCCCGATGACAGACCGCTGTGGCTCCTCCCTTCCCCACACGTTCTTCAGCCTGACCGTTTTGCCTGAAACCGTGAGAGTTTCGCCAGGCAGCAATGTCGCTTCACGTTCGGTGCGGAAAGTTGATGACGCGGTCACTCCGATGGCGACAAAAAGTATTCCGATGTGCGCCACGTATCCGCCGTATCGACGCCGGTTGCCCCGGACGAGGCGCGCGAGCGAAACGGGCCAGCTTTCGCCATGTGCCTTGCGGCGCGCGCGCATTCCGATCCAATACTCGCGCAGGTTTCCCATCGCGGCATACCCGACGAAGGTGAAAGCAAGAATCGCATAGATGCTTCGCGTGCCCACCGCGATGGCGATCACGGCCATTATCAACGCGCCAATGAGTGGCGGTGTCAGTCGCTTGCGTGCATCGGCCACTGTCGTGCTTCCCCAGGGTAGCGATGGACCGACCCCCATCAGGAAAATCAGCGCCACCATCGCAGGAACGGTCATCCGGTTGAAGAACGGCTCGCCCACGCTGACTTTGACGCCTCGCAAGGCTTCTGCGATTAGCGGATAGAGCGTCCCAACCAGCACGGTGAGCATCACTGCGGTCAGGAACAGGTTGTTCAACAGAAATACTGTTTCGCGCGATGCAGCACCCCCGAGTTTTCCAGGCGTGCGAATACGATCGGAATGTCCGGCGACAAGCACGAGCGTAGCGACGAGGACAACGCCGATGAATCCCAGGAAATAGTAGCCGATCGAGCCCGTGGTGAAGGCGTGTACTGACGAGAGAATTCCCGAGCGCGTGAGAAACGTGCCGAGTATCGTCAGCACGAACGTCGCCACGCAAAGGTTCAGGGTCCACAACCGAAGCATGTTGCGGCGTTCCTGCACCATCACAGAATGCAAATAGGCAGTCGCCGTCAGCCAAGGAAGGAACGATGCGTTCTCGACCGGATCCCACGCCCAGTAACCTCCCCAGCCAAGCACTTCGTATGACCACCACATTCCCGCGATAATCGCGGCCGTGAGGAAACCCCAGGACGCAAGCATCCACCGGCGTGACAGCTGCGCCCATTCGTTCGACGTCGCCTCGTTCGATATGATCGCGCCGATTGCAAATGCGAATGGGACGGTCATCCCCACATAGCCGAGGTACAGCAGGGGCGGATGTACCGCCATGAGGATGTGATTCTGAAGAAGCGTGTTAGGACCCGGCCCGTCAGATGGTACCGGGAACACGGGGCGGAAAGGATCCGCCGGTCCGACCAGAAGTATCGCAAAGAACGCCGACACTGCGAGCAGTGTCATCGCTGCATACGGCACGAGATCGCCTGGCCGCCGGCTGTGCAGCCACACGACCGCGGCCGCATACATCGCGAGCACCCATGCCCAGAACAGAATCGATCCCTCGAGCGCACCCCAAAGCGAGATGATCGTGAACAGTAGTGGAGTTGACCTGCTGCCTACCGCCGCTACGTAGGAGACGGAAAAGTCATGCGTGACAAGCGCGACAACCATGGAGATCGTCGCAATTGAAACAAGCAGGAAGTTCGCGTAGACAGCCCCATAGACCAGCTGAAGCCATTCGCGCCGGGCTCGGCGGATTGCCACTGGTGTGAGAATTACTCCGAGCGCAACGACAGGAACAGAAACGAGCAGCGCGCTGTGCGCGATGTTACCGATCACTTAGAGCCCTGCTGCATGAGAGTCTTGTATTTCTCGTGCGCTTCCTCGCCCGGCTTCGGTGCACGGTACTCATTCGAGTGCTTCACCATCAGGTTAGTGGCCTGAAAGATTCCCGCTTGTCCGACGCGCCCTTCGACGATCACCCCCATCCCGTCGCGGAACATCTGCGGCGGAGCTCCGGTCGACTGCACCGGAACCTCCTTAGCCCCGTCCGTGACGGTGAAGCGCAGGTCGAGAGTTTTTGCGTCCCACTTCATCGATCCGGGCTTTACCTGCCCCCCGAGGCGCACAGGCTTGCCAACTCCTTCCGGACCTTTTGCGAGTAATTCCTGCGGCGTCAGAAAGAACACGACGTTTTTCTCGAGCCCGCCGAATAGAAGCCAGGCGAATACGGCCACGATTGCCACCGCGCCGCCAACTATCCACGATTTTTTCATTGCTTCACTGCTCCAGTGTTCTCGCGCGCTACGCGATCATATTCCGAACGGACCCGCGCGCCCTTTCGTAAAAGCCGCGCCGCGTACCCGATCAGCACGAGCCACGTTACCGAGTACGCGGCGATGATGAATGTCTGATTCAACGCGATTGTGTTCACTTGCCCCCCATTGCCACGGACTCGGCGAGGTGTTCCGTCGCTCGTTCCAGCCGAGCGATCTCGTAGCGTTTCCTGATGAAGTAGATCGTCACCAGGAGCAGCGCGATTGCGTTGAGCCTGAGCCCCATCGTATAGGCGGGATCCAGCGTATCCGGGCTCGACGGCGGCTGATGCAGCGTACGCCACCATTTTACCGACATGTAAACTATAGGGACGTTGATGGCGCCGAAGGCCCCGACCGCCGCACTCCACCGGGCTCGCTGGCTCTGGTCATCAACAAATGAGCGAAGCGCCAGATACCCCACGAAAATGAGAAAAAGCACTAGGGTTGACGTGAGCCTCGCATCCCAGACCCACCAGACACCCCACGCAGGCCTTCCCCAGATCATCCCCAACGCCAGCGTCAGACCCGTAAACACGGCACCGACCTCCGCCGCGGACGCCGCAATCAGGTCGTCGTTCTCACGTTTCCGAACCATGTAGAGAATGCTGAACACCAGCACGACAAAGAACGATATGAACGCCATCCAAGCGGCCGGAACGTGCACGTACATGATTTTCTGCAGATGCCCCATGTCGCCCTCTGCCGGCGACGTCATTATCGCAAACGCCTGCGCGGCGATCACCGCGATGAAAGCAATGCCACCAAAAAGAGCGCTCGCGCGTGGCGGCGGCTGGTACATACCGGAATGCGTCATAGTCCTGGATCAGGCCTCGATGACATGTTCGAATGCAATGAATGTTGCGATGAGAAAGACGATGTCATAGCCGATCAGAAGTCGTATCCACGCTCCTGATTCATGCATAAGATCAGCTCCGAGAAGCGCCTTCGACGCAGTTGTCGCAGCCAGCAGCACGGGCACCAGCATCGGGAACAGCAACAGCGGCAAGAGTACTTCACGCGCTCGGCTTCTGCTCGCCATCGACGCGTAAAAGGTTCCGAGGACCACGAGTCCGACTACGCCGAGGGCCGTAACACCGAGCAACGTCGGCCACCGGTCCGGGATCGTTATACCATATAAGACGATGCCCACGATCATCACGACAGCGACCATCAGACTTACGAAAACCAGGTTCCCAAGAAGCTTCCCCGCAAAAATCGTCCACCGTGGCCCCGGGTAAAGCAACAGCGGCTCGAGCGCGCCACTCTCGAGCTCGACCTGAAACGATCTGTTGAACGCGAGCACTCCGGAAAAAAGAGTCGCTAGCCACACTGCTCCGACCGCCGCGTTGCGGAGTGCCTCGCCATCGGGGCCAAGCGCGAGGCCGAGCAGTATGAGAATAGTGACTGCAAGCGACGCGACGCCATTGAAACCGGCCTTTGCGCGAAGTTCTGTCGTGAGATCCTTTCGGGCGATCGCGCGAACTCGGCGCCAGTCATCTTTCCACGCCATCAGACGGTTTCGAGCAATGCGGTATCATTCGTCGAGATTCGTCCGTCTGCGAGATTGAGCGTTCGGTCGATGATTCCCTTCGCCGGTGCAAGCTCGTGGAGGGCGAGGAGCGCCGCACCCCCGGAGGTCATAACGTCACGTATCACCTCGTTCACCAGCGCGATGCCGGACTCATCGAGATTACTGTAAGGCTCGTCGAGGAGAAGCACTTTCGGCGTTCGCATCATGAGCCGCGCGAGAGCCAGCCGTCGCTGCATGCCCGCTGAAAAGCCGCGCACCCGTGTTTCGGTCACACCTCCGAGGCCCACACGACCGAGAGTCGGCTGGACCACCGAATGCGAAAGCCCAAGCATGTCAGCGGCGAACTCGAGATTCTCACGGGCAGTCAGGTCGTCGTATAATCCCGGCGTGTGCGCAAGGTATCCTACGTCCAATCGCACGCTCGACGCCTGGCCAACAACATCACGACCGTTCACATTTGCGGCGCCGGCATTGGGCTGGAGGAGCGTGCCGAGGATCCGCAACACGGTGCTTTTTCCGCTTCCGTTCGAGCCGCGCAGCGCTACGGCTTCTCCCTTCCTGACGTTCAGCGTAACGCCGCGCAAGACCCAGCGAATTCCAAATCGTTTGCCGAGGCCCTCAGCTTCGATCGCCATCTCACTATGGCCGGAATGCATGGCTTGCTGTTTTTTGAGTGCGGAGGGGGGAGTAGAAGGGGTCAAATATACGCTAGAAGCACCGCGTACTGCGTGCTAACTGCGTACTGCGTGCTAACTGCGTACTGCGCACTTACTGCGTACTGCGCACTAACTACGGGGCATTGATGCCCGCCGGGCGATCTGATCAATAAAGCCGCTGAAGATCATTCCGTGAATGGGGTACAGCGCGTACCAGTAGGCGAGGCCGGCTAAACCCTTCGGGGCGAAAAACGCGGTTTGCTCGAGAAGAGTCCCGCCGTCGTCCCGAGGTGTCGCCTGGAACTGCAGCCACGCCTCGCCCGGGACCTTCATTTCGGCGCGCAGGCGCAGCATTCTGCCGGGTTCGACCGCCTCGACTCTCCAGAAGTCGATCGCATCACCTACGCGAAGCTTGTCTGGGTCACGCCGCCCTCTCCGGAGACCCACGCCACCGATCATTCTGTCCGCAAAGCCCCGGATCTTCCACGCCCAATCCATGTAAAGCCAGCCCCGTTTACCACCGAGTCCGGTGAACATCGCATACACGTTGTCGCTCGACGCGTCGACGATACACTGCCGGTGCTCACTGATCATCCCCTCATGATCGGTAAGCCTGACCGGAGGCAGGTCGCCCCGGCTGGTCGCCAGCGCATCGCTCCACGCAGTCTCAACGCTGCTTGCCTGCAACGTGTCCAGCGCGCGTTCGACCGCTTTCCTATAGCCGACGGGCTGAATGTCGGGAAACAACTCGCTTGCTACGGAATCCTTTACGATGTTTTCGTTTCTGAGCCCCTCGACCAGCGGGCGCGCGATTGAAGCTGGGATCGGGGTAACGAGATTGACCCAGAGCGATGATAAACGCGGAGTAAGCACCGGAACCGGCACGAGCCATCGCGTGAGTCCGCGAACATCCGCGTATATGGTCATCATCTCCCCGTAGGTGACTACGTCGGCCCCGCCGACTTCGATGATGCGACCCGAGCTCTCAGGGACTGTCAATGCCGCGTTCAGATACTCGAGAATTTCGCGCACGCCGATCGGCTGAGTCCGCGTGTACACCCAGCGCGGGCAAATCATCACCGGAACCCTCTCGGTGAGATAGCGGATCATCTCGAACGAAAGGCTGCTCGACCCGACAATTACACCAGCCCGAAATTCAGTCACTGGCACGCCACCTTCGCGGAGTGCATCTCCCGTCTCCTGACGCGAGCGAAGATGTTTTGAAAGACCGGGCGAAGACTCAGCCAGCCCTCCGAGATAAATAATCCGCCCTACGCCAGCTGCTTTCGCCGCCTCGCCGAAATTCCGCGCTGCCTCGAGATCCCGGCGCTCGAAGTCCCCACCCGAACCCATGCTATGAATCAGATAGTACGCGACCGTTACCCCACGCATCGCGGGAGCAAGCGTCGAAGGATCCAGAACATCCCCGGCGACAATCTGAACCTGGTGCTGCCAGGCGCGACCCTGCAGCCTCGACGCGTCTCGCGCCAGGCACCTCACTTGGTGACCGTCCTTGAGCAACCTCGGAACGAGTCTGCCACCGATATAACCGGTGGCGCCGGTGACGAGAATCATTGCGGTCTCATATCCATCGTCTTCGCATATCCCCCAGAACTACTTTCGCCGCATTCCTGCCCGAAGCGCCCATGATTCCGCCGCCCGGGTGTGTGCTTGCACCGGTGATATAAAGCCCCTTGAGATGCGTCCGGTAGCCGGACATTCCGGCAAATGGTCTCAGTGCGAACATCTGGCTGACGCTCATCTCGAGATGCATCACGTTGCCATGATGAAGTCCAAGCTCTCGCTCGAGCCAGAGTGGATGTTGAAACAGCGACCCGACAACCTTCTCACGCGTCCCCGGTGCGTAACGCTCGAATGCGGTCAGTATTCGTTCGCCGACTGCAGGCCCGATGTCATCCCAGTTCCCCTGCGCCAGCTCGTATGGAAAGTATTGGGCCCATAGCCAGAGTACTTCGCCACCAGGCGGCGCGAGCGAATCGTCAACCGCGCTGAACGTCATTGCGACAATCGGCGGATCAGCGGACGGTTCTCCCCGCAGATACTCGCTGTACGCTGCCATGAGATGCTGTCGCGATGGGCAAAGGAGCTGAAGCGCAATGCGTGAGTCGCGACCGGGATGCGCTGTGTACGAAATCGGTTCGCTCAAGGCAAGACGCAACACCGCACCAAAGCCGTTCCCAACTCGCATTCCGGACGCGCCCGGCGGGCGATGCTCACCAGGTAGAAGTCGTCCGAACGTTTCAACCGCATGCGTGCCGGATACCACCTTCTTCGCTGTGTAGATGCTCTTTCCAACTCGTACGCCAACAGCGCGGCGACCTTCGACAAGTATTTCCTCGACGGGAGCGGACAGATGCACTTCACCGCCGTGCGCAGTGAGATGGTTCCTGAGAGCCTCACTCAACATTCCCGATCCACCGCGTGGCCGAGCGATGCCGCCCTCGTGATAGAGCGGCTGCCATAACAGGAACGGGGCCGAGAGTGGCTCGGTCGGCGGAGGGCCGGACTGAGCCGCCATCCACACGAGTGGGGCTTTGATTTTTTCTTCGGTGAAATACTCATCGACGACTTCACCGTACGGCCTGAGAATCGTACCAAGTGCCCGATGCCAGTCACGGCCGAATCCCCTGCCGAAAACGAATCGCTTGCCCAGCTCGAACGGGCTCGGCGACGAGAGGAACGCTTCCTTCACGAGCTTGGAGAAGGGCCGCCAGTCGTCGAGGAATTTCTTGTAGGCTACGCCTTGGGATGGGAACTTCCTCTCGAGTTCATCGATCGTGCGATTTTCATCGCGATGGATGAAGAGTGAATCTCCGTCCGGAAACGGGGCGAAGAAGAGCGGGTCGAGCTCGATGTAGTCGAGCCCGAATTTCTCGAGGCCGAGCTCTTCTACGATAGGTGTGAGGCGTATCAGGATGTGCGCGCTCCCACCTAGATCGAACCGATATCCAGGAACGATCTCCCGGGTAGAAACGGCGCCACCGACCTGGTCGCGACGCTCGAAGACTCCAACTTTCTTACCGGCCTGCGCGAGGTAGCAGGCGGTGACAAGAGCGTTGTGGCCGGCCCCGACAACGATCACATCGTAGTCACGCATGCGTTCGGCGTGGTGGTGCAATGAACAGGATCAGTCCCTGAACCACGAGTATGTTCGTCACGAGAAAAAACGTTGCTTCCTCGACCGGGAGGCCGAAGGGTTCGATTCCGTAAGTGTACCTGTCGGCGATACCCCAGATGCCAAGTCGGATCGCGATCGCATCAGCCACCCACAGGTAAATCGTCGGCACGAGTATTCCCAACGCGGCAGCCCTGCGGTGGGCGATGATCTGGTTTCCGGCATATGCCCACTGTGCAGCAAGAACAGGCGCTGCCCATACGAGAATGAGCCCGAGGTAGGTTCCTTCCCGGCTTCTCAGGAACACCGCTCCCGCGACAGCGATCAGAAGATAGAGAGCGGTACCGATCAACCGGTCGCGGCTTTCACGTGGCAATGCGGGTGCAGGTACGTGTCGCCCCATGAGGCGGTACAGCCAGAGACCCGTCATCAGCGGCTGGAGTATGAAGAATACGTATTCCTCGACCGGCACATATCCGATTGTGCCGATCACGCGGTCAGTTTCGTACCCCCATACGCCCCGCCAAACCAGGTAGTTGTCCCACGGTGTCGCATAGAGGAAGGCGATGACAGCAATGAGCAGGAGATAGCGAAGAGATCGCGGACCCGCGGCGCCCCATGGTCGTTTGGCAGCGAGCAGAACGATTGGAGGGACAATGAATACGAACAGAAACTGCAGGTACGTCACGCACCCGCCGTCGCGATCATGCTCCGGGTGGGCGTAATGATTCGCGCGTGCGCCGGCCGCGGAACTACGCGCTCGAGAACCCGGGCCGAAGAGAGAACTCCGGGAACTCCGCCACCTGGGTGTGTTCCCGCCCCCACGAAATAGAGACCTTCCACATCGGGCGAACGGTTGTGATACCTGAAGTAGGCGGACTGACGAAGAATGGGCTCCGGGCCGAAAGCAGCGCCGTCCGCAGATCGAAGTGTGTGCTCGAAGTCATGTGGCGTAAGAAACGAGGTCGATGTCAATGAAGCGCCAAGCCCGGGAAGAACCCGCGATTCAAGCTCGGCTACGATACTCTCGAAGTACGGTTGTGATTCCTTCTCCCAGTCGACCCCACTTCGGTTGTTTGGAACAGGCGAAAGGACGTAAAAGGTTTCATTGCCTTCAGGGGCGAGTGATGGATCCGTTCGCGTCGGGGCGTGCAGGTACAACGAAAAATCCTTCGCCAATACGCGCTTCGTGAACACATCATCGAGGAGTCCGCGATAGCGTTCTCCCATGACGATGGTGTGATGGGCGATGTCCGGATACGTGCGGGTGGCTCCGAAGTACGCGACGAAAAGGCTCATCGACTGGCGCACTCTGCTTACGGACCGCGGACTGTTGGCAGAGAGGTGCTCGGGAGAAATGAGCTGAGAGTAGACCTGCGTCGGATCAGCATTGCTGACGACGATATCGCAGCGGATGCGCTCCCCGTTCTCGAGTGTGACGCCTCGCGTCCGCCCTCGATCGACTTCGATCTTCGCAACCGGTGAGTCGAGACACACTTCGACTCCCAGCTCGCCGAGCATCGACACGAGCGCCGCAATGAGGGAAGTCGTGCCCCCCATTGCGAAGTGAACCCCCCACTTCCGCTCGAGCCAGTGAATGAGGAGATAGATCGAGGTCGTAGAGAACGGATTTCCCCCGACGAGCAATGGCTCGAACGTGAAAACGCGACGAAGCCTGTCGTCCCTTATATACCTGGCGACCAGACCGTATACGGTTCGATAACTCTCGAGCTTCATCATTGCTGGAAGAACGCGGAGCATGTCACTCGCGCGGTGAAACGGCTGATCGGCAAGCTGTGTGTAACCGACATCGAAGATCCGTTCGGCATGCGCCGCGAGTCGCCGATAGCCATCGACATCCCGCGGGCTCAGCTCCCGGATGCCGGCGATGAGACGATCTTCATCTCCTACGTAGTCGAACTTGCTCCCGTCCTGGAACAACACTCTATAGAAAGGATCTACCGGGACGAGCGTTGCGTAATCGGAAAGAGACCGGCCGGCGAGTGCGAACAGCTCCTCGATGAGATAGGGAGCAGTTATTACGGTAGGCCCAGCATCGAAAGTGAACCCATCGCGCCGAAATACTCTTGCGCGGCCGCCTGGCTGGTCGAGTGCCTCGAGCAGGGTGACCCGATATCCCATCAATCGGAGCCTCACGGCAGCGGCGAGGCCGCCAAATCCGCTTCCTATCACTACTGCATGACTTTCCCTCAACCCAATCTCCCAGTGCCGCGTTATTGAACGTTCTCAGTGCTTGTCTAGTATATGTCCAACTTTAAACCTTGACAATCCCTAGACAGGCGGCCAGAATGAAGGCGGATGGCGGACTCGATCGATATCCGCCTCACGAGCAGGGAGACCCGATGGCATTCGAAGGGAACACACAAACAACTGATGGATGGAGCGCTGGCGCCCTCTACGTGCTTTTTGCGTTTACGGCCGTCACGCTTGTTGGCTTTGCCACGTTTGGTGTAAACCCAAGCCTGCTCGCGAAAATCCCGCAGGCCGCCGGATTTTACTCGCTGGCGTTTCGTTTCTTCGCTGTAACTCACGTATGGCTCGCGTGGACGGTGCTCGCATTTTTCCTGACGCGGCACGTTGGCCTCCGATGGATCCCGGCGTTCGTTGCCCTGTACATCGTGAGCCTCTCAAGTGAGCTGTCAGGCACAACAACGGGCCTGCCATTCGGCGAATACAGCTACAGCGAAATGTTGAACCCGATGTGGTTTGGTCACGTGCCCGTCGTTATCCCGCTCAGCTGGTTCTTCATGGCCGTACCATCGTATGCGCTCGCGCGTTACGTACTCCCGCGTGCGGGACAGAAATGGTCACGAGTTGTTCTTGCGTCCGCGGTGCTCGTCAGCTGGGACCTGAGCCTCGATCCCGCGATGAGCTTTGCGACCCGCTACTGGATATGGGGCTCGAGCGGCGCCTACTACGGCATGCCCTGGCTCAACCTCCTCGGCTGGTACGTCACCGGGCTCGCACTGATGACCGCACTCGCTGTAACTCGTGCGGACAAGTGGATTGAAGAACTGCCGATTCGCTGGCTCGCGGCATTCTACGCAGTAAACCTGCTTCTCCCCATCGGGATGAACGCCGCGGCGGGTCTCATGGGAGCGGTGGCTGCCGCGCTGGTCGCGATCATCGCAACGCTGATCATCGCGCGGGTGCTATTGCGTCGGTCGCCGGCCCCGTTTCGCTCATACCGCCCGGCACAGGCAGCTGGATAATTATGACGGCCGCAATTCTGCTCGAGCGGACGCTTGCACCACAGAACGATCTCGACCTGGTCAGAGACGAACTCGCACGCGTGGGGGATTGGGGCAGCAGCGAAGGGATGGCAGGTGCGGAGCTCGAGGGTCAGCTCATACGGCCAATGATTGCCCTCGCCGGGTGGCAGACTCTCTCGCACGAGAAGCCTCCGGTCGAATTCTGGTACGGAGCGCTCGCAGTTCAGCTGGTTCACGAAGCATCGCTTCTGCACGACGATGTCATCGATGGCGCAGCACGACGACGCGGTGCTCCTACTCTGGCAGCGTCACGCGGGACGGCAGCGGCCCTGGTCAAAGGCGATCACCTGCTGACGACAGCCTACCGCTACGCTGCACGTACCAGGAGCGCAGCATTCATCGAGATCTTTGCCCGCTCGGTTGAGCGCACCGTCGCTGGAGAGATCGCGCAGGGAAAAGCGACGGGACGTTTCCTATCGTTCGAAGAGTACGAGAGAATAGCACGCGGAAAATCCGGCGAGCTGCTTGGTTGCGCGCTCGCACTTGCGCCGACCCTGCTTGCACCGGAGCTCACCGGACTTTACCACGGTGTTGGTTCGCGAATCGGCCTCGTCTACCAGATGCTCGACGACCTGCTCGACCTGTGTCCAGCGACTGACACTGGTAAGCCCGCCCTCGCTGACTATTCGCAGAATCACTGGACGTGGCCGCTCAGCGAGCTGGCTATCGACGAATTCGGAATCGCGCCAGACACGCTGATGACATCGCTCTATTCGGAAAACGAAATCGGAGCGCCGATTCGACGCTGCATGGCTCGTTATGAATCGGAAGTGCAGGCAGTCGCTGGCGAAGTCAGCGCTCACATGGGCGCGAGCGAGATCCTGCGTAACCTGCTCGACGACTGGGTTATTCGTGCTCGCAAGTCTGTCGACTGTGAAGCGCGGACGTTCCTCCGTGTTTTGCCGTCCCCGTCGAGCGCACTGCTCGAGCGAGTACAGCCTGCGACAAGGGAAACTGAGTATCTGGCGAAACACAGCCTCTCATTCCGACTCGCATCGCGCTTCTTCCCTCGTCGGGACGAGGAGCGCGTAGCCCGAGTGTACGCGTGGTGCCGGCTGACCGATGACCTCGTCGACGAGCCATCTGGTGACGTCCGCACATCGGCCGAGTTGCTCGAAGAGTGGGTGGGGCTTTCATCTCGCGCATACAGCGGGTCGTCCTCCGGAATAACGTTTCTCGATCGTGTCATGGGCGAGATGGCAGATAGCGGAGTTCCATTCGTGTACGCTACGGATCTGGTCGAAGGAATGCGCATGGACCTGCGCGGGACGAGATATGCCACGATGGACGAGCTGGGCATCTACACATATCGAGTCGCGTCGGTGGTCGGTTTGTGGATTACGGAGCTGTTCGATGTTCGAGACCCGGTAGTTCTGCAGAAGGCTGCCGCCATGGGGCATGCGATGCAGCTTACCAACATTCTGCGGGATGTCGGAGAGGACCTCAGGCTTGGAAGATGCTACCTTCCCGCTGACATGATGGAGCGTCACAGGGTTACTGAGGGATCACTGCGTTTCGGGAATCCGCCTGCGTCGTATTCGATGCTCATGGAAGAACTGATCGAATCTGCGGAGTCTGCATATCGCGCCGGATTCGAAGGACTTTCGGCTCTGCCGATCAGGCTGCGCATCCCGGTGTCCGTCGCTGCCCACGTCTACCGCGGTATCCTGAGGGAGATTCGGCTCATCGGCTATGACAACCTGACGAAGCGCGCCTGCACGTCGGCCCCGCGAAAAGCAATCCTGGCCACGAAAGGCGTTCTCAGTCTTCAGTGAGACGCATTGTCGCTGCCGGGATTCTCGCACTGTTGGTGACGATCGCGCGGGTTGACGCGCAGGCGCCGTTGCAGCAGCAGACCATTCGCAACCTGTATATGAACGCGGTCCACAGCTCTGCCGGGATCGCCCCAGCTGAGCGTGCTATCGATTCGCTGCGTGCAAAGTCGCCGCCGGGCTCTCGCGATGAGGCATTGATGATCGCGTACTCGGGAGCAATCAGGACGCTCCGCGCAAAACACGGTCGCTGGCCGCGCGCGCGCCTGCGGAATCTTCGTGAGGGGTTGAAAGTGCTGGATAGAGTGGCTGAAACTCATCCCGAAGTTGCGGAAATTCGGTACCTCCGTCTGATGAGTTGCTACTATCTCCCAGGGATGCTCGGAAGGGGCTGGAGCGTGAAGAGCGACTTTCGCGCGCTCGCTACTCTATTGCCGCGGGAGCGAAGCAAGCTGCCTCCCGATCTCTATCTTGCAGTCGCCACGTTCGTGCTGGACCGGGGTAATCTCACTGCCAATGAGCGGCTGGCAATTGCACCAAAACTTGGCCCTTGACACGAATCGAGATACCGGTGGGCTTCGCATTGCGTGCTTTCGACGTTGTCTTCCTGCCGTGGATGCGCCGTCGCATAGCTGGCGTGCACATCGCTGGGCTGCCGCAGGCACCCGCCGGGAATCGGCCGATGATCCTGGTCAGCAATCACGTCAGCTGGTGGGATGGCTTCCTCCTTCACGCGATTCATCGGGCTCTTCGGCCTGCTGCTCCGTTGTACACCATCATGCTCGAGAGCGAGCTCCAGAAATGGCCCCTCCTGCGGGCTCTCGGTTGCATCGGGATCGATCCGGGCAACGCGTCAAGTGTCGGGCGCGCTCTTGGGGCGCTCCGCGAGAGAATCGACAGGCGTCCCGATTCGGTTGTAATGTATTTTCCGCAAGGGAGCATTCGCCCTTCGCACGCGAGACCACTCGGCTTCAAGCGGGGAATAGAGTTGCTATGTCGACATATCCCGAACGCAGACGTACTTCCGGTCGGAATACATTTCGAGCCGCTCAACACTCCTTCTTCCCATGTTTTCATGTCTGCGGGGACTCTCGTTCCGGCGCGTGACGTTTCTTCCACGCAGTTGGAAAGAGCGGTTGAACATGAGCTCGATTCAATCCTCGCATTCGTGGTATGCGAGGGTGAGAACGCTGCCAGAGCGTGGCCCGAATCGCCTGCGCAATCGACTTCGGGGAACGGTGAAGCGATTTACGCTTCGCGACTGAGTCAAACGTGATCGACGAAGACGAGCGTGTAGTTCTCGTGAATGAAGACGATCTCGAGCTTGGCAATGCACCCAAGCTCGACGTTCATCGATCCGGGATTCTGCATCGCGCCTTTTCGGTTTTTGTTCTTGACACCGCGGGCAGGATACTCCTCCAGAGGCGTGCAGCTGGCAAATATCACAGCCCCGGGTTGTGGTCGAACACCTGCTGCGGGCACCCGCGGCCGGGGGAGCTGACGCCAATCGGCGCGCGCAGAAGGCTCAACGAAGAAATGGGAATCGACTGCGAGCTCGCGGAGGTTTCGAGCTTCATTTACCAGGCACAGCTCGCAGGAGGGCTTGTCGAGCATGAGCTCGATCACGTCCTCGTCGGCATGACGTCGATGACCCCGGAGCCGGACGAGACGGAGGTCGGGGAGTGGCGCTGGATTTCAGCTGAGGATCTGCAGGCATGGCTCGCGGCAGAACCAGCGGCTTTCACAGCCTGGTTTCCCATGGCGCTAGGACTGCTGGTCAGGCATCTCGGCTAGTTGTCCCGGTGCCCACGAAGTCTGTCGGCAAGAATCTGCACGCGCTCGTTCAGGCGCGGATGCGCGACGATGTCGAAATGGCGAAGCACCTTTTCGTTGGTAATGTCCCGATCCGCCTGCAGGTCCGCCGTGACTTCGCGAACGAGCGCGGGCCACTCCGCTTCCTCGATTGGACCCGGAGGCCATCCGTGATTGCGAGCGTGAACCCACCCGTCCCAGAACGTCAGCGCGATGTGAAGCTTGCCGAGCTCGGGCGCTGTACCGGTGGGAAAACGATGTTCGACTGCGTCGAACCGGCGCCCTACTTCGTCATACTTGCCCGCGTCGTGAGCGGCGACATCCTCGAGGAGATGCGTCACGATCGTATCGCGCGCCTCCGCGTAGGTCATCTCCATGCTGCTGCCCGTTGACTGATGGGAGCTACTTGCGACTTCCGACTTTCATCTGGGCCTCGAGAAGCGCACCACAATGTGCTGCAAGCCCCGCAGTGTCGAATTTCGTGCCGTCGTCGGTCCGCCACAGGCAGTCATCGACGCTGCTCGTGATCGGATGCAGAACGAGCTCGGACACGATGGCCGCCGCCTCCGGCTTCCGATGTCCGCCGCCGCCGCGCGAGACTACTCCCTTCCACACGTTCACGTGCAGCTCGCCAAGTGTGTCCTGGGACCGCGTGTCGACAAACCACGATACGCTGACCGCTGCCGCCTCCGCCTGAAGAACGCAGCCGTTGGGGGTGCGATGCTGCTCGACCTGACCACGAAACTGGTCGCCGCGCTTGAGCACACGCTCAGGAGCGAGCGCGTCTAGCAGGGCCGTAACTGCACGCTGGACAGCATTTTTTTCTTTCGCCGTGGGTGATGTACCCCACGCGCGTACTGCGCCACCGGAATTTTCCATAACCTCGAGCCTCCGTTCAACACACAAGATACTCGGGCGGGAACGGGCTTGCGAGCTACAGGCCCTTTTTTACGAGAAGGAAGGTGCCCGGATGCCCGAAATGGCCGTTGCCGCTCGAGCAGCCCGTACCCCTCCGGTAAGGGCTCTGTAGCGGTTCGGCTCCTCCGACAGTGTTGCGCGATATTCGGCTAGCGCTGCTGACGGCCTTTTCAGGAGTATCCGCATGGCGCCCAGGAGCTCACTTGCCGGCTACTTGCGCGGCAATGCGAATGCAACGATGGCGTCCGACGGCTTCCATGTTTCGCCATCGCCACCAGCGGCAATCACGATGTACTGCCGGCCGTCAGCACCCTGATATGTCATTGGCGTAGCCTTCCCTGCTCCCGGGAGCTCCGCCTTCCACACCTCTCGGCCGGTATCAATATCGAATGCGCGTATGAATGGATCGATCGTAGCAGCCATGAATACCAGGCCGCCAGCGGTGGCAATCGGTCCGCCGAGGTTTGGCATCAGCGGAACTTCCCACGCTTTCGTTCCTGACCGCAGGTCGATCGCAACCAGTGCAGCCGCCGGATCCGGCGTACAGACTACACCGGGAGGCACGAAAAGAATTTTTCGGCGCATGATGTAAGGCGTGCCGCGCATGCGCGTGTCCTCAAACCCAATCCGCGAGCGCGACTGTCGAAGCGAATCGAGATTCACAGACGCCGCAGGAATCAGCTGAATCATTGCCGCGACTCGATTCACCGGCACTACTGCGATTTGTCTCGACGGGTCGAAAGTCAGTCCTCCCCAGTGCGCGCCGCCGATGTTCGACGGCAGAACGAGCGTTCCCTCCAATGAAGGCGGCGTGAAAATTCCCTCGTTTCTCAGTCCCTTGACCAACTCCCTGCAGGCCGGGTTCGATGTCGCCCCGTCCCAACTGTGGGGGCTGAGGGCCGGCAATGAGGAAAAAGGCTGTGTTGGCCACGCACGCTCGCCCGGCACCGTGCTCGCCGGAACCGGCCTTTCTTCCACCGGAAAAATCGGCTTACCGGTTTCGCGGTTCAGGACGAACATCATTCCGGTTTTTGTCGTCTGGATTACCGCCGGCTGCCCCTTCACCGTTGCCAGTAGCGGTGGCGAAGCGTTGTCATAGTCCCAGAGATCGTGATGCACTGTCTGGAAATGCCACACGACTTTGCCAGTCGATGCGCGTAACGCGACAATGGAGTTTGCGTAGTCGTTCCTCCCTGGCCGCTCGCCTCCGTAATAGTCGGGACTTGGCGCGCTCGTGGGCACGAATACGAGACCGCGAGCGGGGTCGGCTGCTATTACAGACCAGGCATTTGCAGCCCCGGTCCGGTGCGCGTTCGGACCCTCCCACGATGCGTAGGCGGGATCAGCCGCATCCTGGGGAACCGGATCCCACGACCACCTGAGCGCCCCGGTCCGCGCATCGTATGCTCTGACTTCACCCGTCGCCGCATCCGTTCGATTGTTGTCGGCAACAGCGGAGCCGATAACAACGAGGTCGTTGATTATTGCCGGCGGCGATGTGACTTCGTATTCAGCGAATTCAAAAGGTGAATTTCGAAGGCCGGTCCTCAGGTTCACGGTTCCTGAGTCGCCGAATTCATGAACAGGAACGCCGGTCCGTGAGTCGAGCGCAATCAGCCGGGCATCAGTCGTCGCAAGGTAGATCCGGTCGCGCCACGCTGACACACCGCGATTAGTGAAATCGCCAAAGCGAACCGCAGCATCGACCCGCGCGTCGTATTTCCAGATTTCCTTTCCGGTAACCGGGTCGAGCGCAACGACTTTTCCAAGCGGCGTACTGATATACATCAAACCATTCAGCACGATCGGGGTGACCTCGAGCGAGCGCCTTCGCGCGGCATCCGGCAGCGGCTCACCCGTGTTGTAGGTCCATGCCTTTTCAAGCAGGCCGACATTATCCCGGTTGATCGTTGTCAATGGAGAAAACCGGGAGCCGAGCGCGTCGCCTCCGTAGGCCGGCCAGTCGCGTCCGGACGTAACAGTTCGTCCCGTGTTACTTGTCGCGCAGGCGGTACCAGACGCAGCCGCCAGGACTATGAAAAAGCTTGCGGCCGGGCGGAGAATTATCGATTTATGGGGCACGGGGCGAAAGTATCAGTTCCCTGTTGATTCGCAAGAAAGCCCAGGCGTTACCATTGCGGATCTGCAGAGTCAGACTTCATAGTCCACTCTCGAGGCAAGTCTCATGAATCGCTTCTCGCGCCACACCCTCCCGGTGGTAGCAGCCCTCTCACTCGGCTGCTCAGATTCTCCATCAAGCGCGCTTGACCCGGATATAGGAAATGCAAATCCGGTTTTCGGTCGTGACGCGTTCGTCGAGTCCTGCGCGGGCTGTCATGCCTCGGGCGACGGCTATGACCTCAAGACTTTCGGCTTCACAGATACCACAATCCTTCGTCGCGCTGTTTTTCATGTCGACACTGCGACCGCGCGAAATATCGTCGCATATGTCCGCACTCTCGCGGCGCCAAGAATCGATGCCGGCCTGAGACTGTTCCAGCCAAAGGGCGCGCCTGTCGCCGGCGATGTCGAGTTTGCAAACGCTCTCTTCGGCAGGGACGCGTGGCCTGACGAGTTCACCACAGCTCAGCTCCTCGCGATCGATCCCCGAAATGTTCAGATAGCAATCAAGCTTCCAGTATGGGCTGATGAAAAATCCAACATGGATTGGATGCCCGATTTCATTCTACCCGCAGGCATTCTCGATTATTCGGGCGGTCTCGTTCGCGGAGCATTAGCGGGATACAAGGCGGCACCCACTTCTGAAAATCTGGTGAGGGCCGTGAATGCACTTCGAAGCGCTGACCGCTCTGCAGCGAATCCTGATGCGCCTTGTCTCCTCGAGGACACCATCCGCGTCAGATATCGTCAGTGCTTCGAGGTGAGGCGGTGGGCGTCGACTCTTGTTGCCCTGCACATGCTTCGCAACCCCGCGAACCTGCAGCTCCCCAACCGGATGCAGGATGTCTGGTGGGATGTCGGCAACGCCGCTAGAAAATCGCGAGCCGACAAAGCAGTTCCCATCGCGAACGTCAAGGAAAACTGGGCGACCTGGATGTTCCTTGGCTGGAGCTTCGACCCATCGCTCCATTCGAGCTCCTACACCGGCGGAGCGTTTCGCGAATTCGGGCTTACGCGCCACGCAACTTTCGTAGCTTTGCGAAGCCAGGTGGCGCGTCCGAAGAACAGCGTCAGCGTGTACGAAGATCTCTTGAATGCGGCGAAGTTTTCACCCGCAACATGGACCATGCCAGCGACGCGATTCGGTCTTCGCCATCTCGACGAGCGGATCAAGTCAGGCGATCGACCCACCGCGCCCGACGTCGTCGCAACCGCAATTGCTTCGGTCAACTCGGCCCTGATGGAGGCCAACAAGAAGGTTACTGTCGCAGAGCGGGCACAACTTGCCGCGCTTGCACAGCCTGTATTGGCTGCGCTGCACTAGGGGGAGCGAGGGAGATCCCCCCAACCTTGCCTGTGCGCCTCGTTTCGATCAGCCAGCGCGGGCGATTTCTCGCACGCCTTGTAACAATCGATGCACCTCGGATTCCGTTGTGTATATCCCACATCCGGCCCGCACCAAACCGGAGTTGGTGAGACCAAGTCGCTCGACTACTGTCATCGCGTAGAAATCGCCGTTTGATACGAACACGCCGCGCTCAGCGAGATGTACCGCCACTTCACGCGAGCTCTTCCCGTCGACAGTGAATGCCACCGTTGGCGTGCGCGGCAGGCCTGGCTCGGGGCCGTAGAGTCGAACTGAAGCGATCGAAGCCAGTCCATCCCACAGCGTCTTCAGGAGAAGCGACCCCCGAGCATGCAGTTCGTCAAATGAGGCGGCGAGGCGCACGCGTCGGCTGCCCCGCTCGCTGCTGAGCGATGCAAGGAAGTCGACGGCTGCGCCCGTTCCGATGATGCCCTCGTGGTTGAGCGTCCCGGTTTCGGCCCGCTCGGGAGCGGTGTGATCGGCGGGAAGCAGGCGTGGGAAATCGAGCTCGCCAAGGAGGTTCTTCTTCGCGTAGAGTACGCCGACGTGCGGTCCATTGAACTTGTAGGCGGAGCATCCAAGGAAATCGCAGTCAATCGCCTTCACGTCTACGAGATTGTGCGGTGCGTAGTGAACAGCGTCGACGAAAACGACCGCACCCACATCGTGAGCAAGCCTGGTGACAGCGCGCACGTCTGTGATTGTACCCAGCGCGTTGGAAGCGGCACCGATGGCGAGGAGTTTCGTTTTACGTTTGATCTTCTGAAGCAGGTCGTCATGGTCGAGCTGGCCTGACTCAGCATCCATGCGCACAGTCCGAACGACGACATTCCTGTCGCGAGCCATCTCGCGCCACGGATCGACGTTGGCGTGATGGTCGAGCTCGGTTACGACGATTTCATCACCTTCCTCGAGCGTGCGACCGATTGCCCTCGAGAGATGAAGTGTGAGAGTCGTCATGTTCGCGCCTAACGCAATCTCTTCGGGTGATGCATTGACGAAGTCCGCAACTGCTTCGCGCGCCGCGAACAATGCTTCGTCTGTTTCGGCGCTCGTTGGGTATGCCCAATGCGTGTTTGCGTTGTGATGGTAGAGGTAGTCGAGCATCGCCTCACCCACCTGGCGCGGCACCTGGGTTCCACCCGGGCCGTCGAAATACGCAACGGGATAGCCACCGTGAACCCGCTCGAGCGCGGGGAAATGCGACCTGATCTCGGAAGTAGTGCTGACGGTCACGCTATCTCCAGTGAGTGGTGTCTATCCGAATCTGACATGGCAGTTTGCATCGCGAGTTGAACAAGTTCATACTGGCACTGATGAAGAGAGCAGTGACGCGACCAGCCAGTGAGGGAAGTTTTCGCAAACCCACAAAGGATGATCTCAGGAATGCCTTCGGCACCAGTATTCCGGATCTCATCGCACCGAATCTCAGGATTCTATTCTGTGGTATCAATCCCGGGCTCTACTCTGGAGCGACAGGACTTCATTTCGCACGCCCCGGCAACAAGTTCTGGCCGGCTCTCCATGCTGCGGGATTTACAAGCAGGCTCCTCGCACCGTGGGAGAACAAGGAGCTGCTCGCATCCGGTTATGGCGTAACGAATCTCGTGCAACGCACGACGGCCACCGCGGCAGAGCTGCGGGACGATGAGTTTCGCGCGGGAAGACAGGCCCTAGCGCGAAAAGTGAAGAAGTATTCTCCGAAGTGGGTAGCGGTGCTTGGACTTGGCGCATTCAGGTCTGGCTTCGACAAGCCGCTCGCTAAGATCGGTCGTCAGGTGGAGCGTATAGGAAGTGCCGGGTTATGGGTTCTTCCGAGCCCAAGCGGGCTCAACGCAAACCACCAGCTCGCGGACCTGAAGGAGATGTTCGTCGAGCTCCGCAACGCGTCAGAGGAAGCATGAGGGAAAGTCCCGAAAAAGTCCCTACGGATCCGACGACGCGTCCGGAGGATTTGCCGCTGCACGAGGATGTCCGCAGGCTTGCTGCCGCCCTTGGACGGGTGATTCGCAGACTGGAAGGTGAAGCGGCATTTGAGACCGTGGAGCATCTCCGACAAGCTTGCCGTGCCCGGCGGCGGGAAGATTCCGATGCAAGAGAGCTGGCGGCACTGCTCGCCGAAGTGTCTGCACTTCCGATAGAGATCGCAGCTTTGACTGCCCGTGCGTTCACTTTGTTTTTTCTCCTCATCAATACGGCGGAGCAGGTCCATCGCGTTCGCCGCCGGAGCGCATACGAACGGAGTGAGGATACACCGCCCCAGCCTGCTTCGGCTCGCTGGGCAATGCATGAGCTCAAATCGCGCGGCAAGTCGGCGATAGAGGTCGCGGCCGCGATTGAAAAGCTGGATGTGCAGCCGGTACTCACGGCTCATCCGACTGAGTCGTCGCGGCGTACCCTGCTCGCGCTGCAATCCCGGGTGGCCGAGCTGCTGCTACGAAGGGATATAATCGCATCGGTAGAGCGCGACGCGGTCGAGGGTGCACTCGATGCTGAGGTCGAGCTGCTGTGGCTGACGTCGGAGGTTCGTCACGACCGCCCGACTGTGATGGATGAGGTCAGCAACGTGTTGTGGTACCTCGAAACCCGTTTGCTCGATGCGGTAGAGGGTGCGCGTGGCGCGTTGGTCCGTGCGTTCGAGGAAGGGTTTGCTGAATCGGCAACTGTGAGTGCATCGACTCCCCTTCGCATCGGCAACTGGGTAGGGGGCGACCGCGATGGAAATCCCTTTGTCACGCCCGATGTGACCATCGCGGCGCTGCGCCGCGCCAGTCACGTCATACTGGGGCGTTACAAGGTCGCGCTCGACAACCTTGCTGAACGCCTGTCCGTGTCTTCGCGATTTGCCGACGTACCCGATGCCCTGCGGAAATCACTGGAGGTCGATAGTGTCGCACTTCCTGCCGTGTGGGAGGCAAACGCGCGACGCAACGAGGATGAGCCGCTTCGGCTCAAGGTGACGTTCATGGCCGCCCGTATCAACGCAACCCGTGACGTCGTCGCTTCGCGCGATGCAGGAGCCGCGATGATTCTTCCGCATGCCTATACGCGCGCGGCAGAATTCGAAAGCGACCTGTCGCTCGTAGGCGAGTGCCTGCTGGCCGCCGGCGCGCTGCAGACTCACCGCACTCTTATAGAGCCACTGATCGCGAGCGTGCGGGCACACGGTTTTCATGGATTCGTCAGCGATGTGCGCGATCACGCCTCGACGCATTCCGCGGCCCTCGCTGACATCGCTGCCAGGCTTGGGGTAGATCCGCTGATTGGCGATTCGCTCCGGCGCGAGGTTATCAGCAAGCGCGCCCTTGTCGGCGCGAATCTGCAGGTGAGCGAAGAGACGATGCGTGTTCTGGATACGTTCGAAGCGATCAACACCATGCAGAGCGAGCTCGGCGAGTTTGCCGTATCGACATACATCGTCTCGATGACGACGTCAGCAGATGACCTTCTTCGAGTCCTTCTGCTCGCGCGGGATTCGGGACTCGTCGATCTCGCTGCCGATCCACCGATCTCGCGCATCGATGTTGTTCCGCTGTTCGAAACGCTGGCAGATCTGGAGCGTGCGCCGGAAATAATGAGCGCGTTGTTCGTCGACGATGTTTACCTCCGTCAGCTCGCCGCGAGGGGAAACCGTCAGGAAGTGATGGTCGGGTATTCCGACTCGGGCAAGGATGCGGGAATCATGGCATCGTCCTGGGCGTTATACGTCGCCCAGGAAAAAATTGCGGAAGTATGCAGACTCCACGATGTCGGCCTGCGGTTGTTTCATGGCCGCGGGGGCAGCGTTGGACGTGGAGGGGGTTCGCCCGTCTACCGCGCGCTTGCGGCGCTTCCGCCCGATACCGTCGGTGGCCGCATCAAGATCACGGAGCAGGGTGAGATCATCTCGCAGCAGTTCGGCTTGCTTCCCATAGCGGAGCGAACCCTCGAGGTTACTCTCGCCGGTGCGCTGATGCAGAGCTTTACAGACTGGCGCAAGGAACTGACGCAGGATGACATCGAGCGCGCGACAGCGACGATGGTGCGAACCGCCGCGCGATCGCTCGACGTTTACCGCGAGCTCGCACACGAAGGTGACGCGCTATTCAACTTCTTCAAGAAAGTCACCCCCGCCGACGAGCTGGCGCATGCGCGCTTCGGATCGCGTCCGGCATACCGTCCGGGCGCGCCAAATGGTATCGACGGCATCCGCGCGATACCCTGGGGATTCGGGTGGACACAGACGCGGATCATGCTTACAGGATGGCTGGGGGTCGGCACCGCGCTTTCCGAAATAGCATCCGAGCCGGGTGGCATTGAGCTTCTTCGCCGCATGACGACAACCTGGCCGTTCTTCGATGACCTGCTCTCGAAAATCGAGATGGTGTGCGCAAAGGCCGATCTCGAGATTGCCGAAGCGTACGTAGCGGCGCTTGGCGGAACGGCCGAGAAGGAGATGTTCGAGCTGTTACGCGGCGAGTTCGATCTTACTGTCGCGACACTGCTGCAAATTCGCGGCACCGAGCACCTGCTCGATGACAATACTGTTTTACAGGCAGCTATTGCGCTGCGGAATCCCTACGTCGACGCACTGTCGCTCCTTCAGATTTCCTTCATGAAGAAAAAACGCGAGCTCGGCGTTCAAGCATCGGGGGATGACGGCATGTCACAGGTTCAGGAGGCGCTCGTCACGACGCTCAGCGGTGTTGCACAGGGCCTCCGCAATACCGGCTGACACGAGCGGTTCAGTCAACCGGTCGAGGGACCGCCACTCGCGAAGGAAAGCTGCCTGACCTCGAATTCGTCGTAGCGCCTGTCCGCTCGCGACGAATTTCCCAGCAGATAGCCAGCCATTTCCCCCATCGCCTGCGCGATCATCCCAACCCCCATCACGAGAAGAACCCGAGCCGGGATGCGTGCGACATTGATGGTCCGCATGATTCCGTTTCGATGCCGCGATAGTAGCACGACCGGAATCAATGGAGCCCCAGCCGCAAAAAGCATCCGGCGCACTAAAGACCACCGCGCTGCGCGAACCGATGCGATCACTCGACCAGCAACTATGCGCTGGTTCAGCCATGTCCATAACTCCGACATGTTCACGTGGCCAATCCTCGCCGCGGGCTCGAGCCAGACACGCAGTCCGGCAGACCGCACCTGAGCCATTACGTTTTCGCCGGACTTGAGGGTACGGTCAAGGTCGGCGCCAAGGCCAACGAGAAACGATCGCTGATAGGAGCAATTGAAAAGCGGAGCGTAATTGATCTCCGATGCGTGCCGACCTGCGGTCCATGAAGCGTAGCCGTTGATAAAGCCGGCCCAGCTCACCATTCCATCCGGATTGTCATTCTCGAAGATCGGAACTGCTACCCCCCATCCAGACTCGTGCGCGCGCAGCAGCTCCTCGAACATTCCGGCTCGCGGAAACGAGTGGGTTTCGCCCATGAACACATACGGAGCAGCTGCAGCGCGAATGCCGGCCGCGCGCGCCGCGGAGAGCGGGTAGATCGATTGAACCCCCTGGATTACCACGTTCTCGAGCGTCGAAGCGAATCCCGTTGCCATCTCTTCGAATGGCACCACAATAACCACCTCCACTCCCCGGCCGATCTTCAAGCGTTCGAGGTGTCGGACGACCGGAGTGATTGTCGCGAACGTGTCGGTCGGAAGTACGATCGACATCCGCGGCAATTGCGTTTCTAAGCCAGGCATCCGCTTCGCTGTGGTTGCAACTTCACGCTCATCCGCGGACTCGGCCGCCAGTGAAACCCGCTGAACTCCCATGGAGTACTTCGAGTCACCTCGAGGTCGAAAGCTTTCACCAGCTCGACCGCGAGATGACGACCAATTGCACGTGTCAGGTGCTCGCCTGGACACAGATGCGGAGCCAGACCAAACGGAGCGTAACGGGCGCGCGAGGGCGCCAGCAGGAATCGATCGGGATCATACCGATCGGGGTTCTGGAACATTTCGGGAAGGCGGTGGCTCTCCGCGATACATAGCCGAACCTGCCAGCCTCGAGGTATGACAAATCCACCCCAGGCTATCGGGACCTTCGTCCGCCGCATCAGAAACTCACTCTGGCGCAGTCGAAGTGTCTCGCGGACCATGCGATCAGCTAGCCCACCGGGCCGAAGTTCTGAGATCTCTTCGTCTTCGACTGCATTTCGTAGTTGCCGAGTCCAAGCTGGATTTTCCCCCATCATCGCGACGAGCCAGGTCAGCAGCCCGGCGACATCGACTCGGCCAGTGTGCAGTGCATAGGCAAAATTCGCGAGGACCTCATCGCTCCGTAGGGCATTCGGTTGCTTTGTCGCCAATTCCAGGAGGAAGGATCGTCGATCGCCGTCGTCCTGTTCAACGAGTTTCCGCATCTCACGTGTTATCTCCAGAAGCGCTTCGCGGGCGCGATCCTGGCCGACGATGCTGAGTTGACGATAGTCCGCCCTTTCGAATAAAACCTCAAATCGATCACGACGGTCGCCCTCACCTATGCCAAGAAAGCACGCCGTCATCTGCCTGAAGACCATGCTGTCGAGCTCGCGCACGACACTGGACGAGTCAGCCTGTATCGCTCCCAGTGCGATTCTGCATTCCGTCGCAAAGACATTGTCACAACCAGCCATTACTTCGGTCGTGAATGCACTGCGCAACATCGCAGCGACCGCTGCATGATGCTGCCCGCTCATATAACGGACGAAGCCACCGGGCACGATGGCGTCGAACGGGGCGGGCGGCACAAGTAGATCATCACCGTGTTGCCGGAGGAAATCGCCTATGCGCTCGAGGCCGACAATCCCCACAGCCGGGCGAGTAAGGTGACGGAATTTGAACACCGGTCCGTGCTGGTTCGACTGATTCATATAGTAGTCGGGATCCCGCCACGCATCGGCGCGGAAAAACCCCAACGAGCCCGGCGGCAATCGTCGTCCCACTCCGACCGAAATGCGACGCTCCCACAATTCGAATACGACAATCGCGAGAGCCAGTAGCGCTCCCCAGCGAAGCAGCCCGGGTGCCAGGAACAATGCAAGGAGGATCCCGAGACCATAGAGGACGAGTGCCGCCGGCAGTACAACCTGCATTGGCGGGAACGCGCGGAAACGGCGCCGGATTCCAGGATCGAGCGCGGCGCGCGCCGCGGGTACTGCCAACAGGAGGAGCAGAACTATTTCAGCTGCGTGCTCGAGTGGTGACGAGCTAGGCAAGAATCTTGATTAGCAACGGCCAGCAAAAGGTTTTCAACGGGGGAGTAACATGGAAATAGGAATTAGCGGCGCGAGAAGCAATGAAGGGAGCTGGCTTGTCCGGCTCGGCCGACTGGGGTACGCTGTAAAAGGGGTTGTATACATCGTCGTCGGGTTCCTTGCGACCAAGGCCGCTATGGGCGCTGGCGGCGAGACTACTGACTCGCGTGGGGCTCTTGAGGCAATCGGTGCCGAACCTTTCGGTCAAGTGCTTCTCATCGTTGTGACGGTTGGTTTGCTCGGCTACGCAGCCTGGCGTGTCGTCAGCGCGATCAAGGACGCAGAACGACGCGGTGATGAGCCCACAAGTATAGCTGTGAGGCTGGGTGAAGCATTTCGCGGCTTCATCTACGGGTCACTTGGCCTGTGGACGTTGCGGTATCTACTGACACAACGCGCCAGCAGCGAAGAGCAGGCACCCGGTCTCGTTGCGACTGCCCTCGGCCTTCCGATGGGACGGTGGATCGTGATGGGCGCAGGGCTCGCGATTATCGGGTACGCCATCTACCAGGTATATCGCGCTGTAACGGGGAAATTCATGAAGCGCCTCGATTTCTCCAAGGCCGGCATGTCGGCGCGCGCGTGGACCGAACGCCTCGGTCGTCTCGGAATTATTGCGCGCGCGATCGTATTCTCGGTTATCGGGTTGCTCGTTGCCCGCGCAGGCTGGAATTACAGGCCTTCGGAGGCCGGCGGGGTCGAGCGATCGCTCGATTTTATTGCACAGAAGCAGGGTGGCTACCTCTTCATCGCGGTTGCGATCGGGCTCATTGCCTATGGGCTCTTCGAAATTGCGACGGCCCGTTTCAGGACAATGCGGACTGGCTGAAAGCGCTTGACGCCCCGATGGGGTCATTCTAATGTTGGCCTTCCCCCGTGCCCAACGTCACATGATCCCTCGCCGGTCCCGCCGTGCTCTCACCGCCATCACCCTCGCAGCCGTCGCTGCCCTCGCTGCTTGTTCTTCGGATTCGCTGACGGGGCCGGACGTTCAAACAGCTCGCGTAACACAGCCGCAGCCTCGAAACCCGATTCTATTTGTGCACGGCTGGAACTCGAGTGGCGCGATCTGGTTTACGATGATGGACCGCTTCATAGCAGACGGATATACGACCGCTGAGCTACACAACTGGAGCTACTACAGCGGGCAATCGAACGTGACAACGGCGCAGGAGCTCAACACGAAAGTGAATGAGATTCTCGCTTCGACGGGTGCATCGAAGGTGGATATCATCACTCACTCGATGGGTGCGCTATCTACCCGCTACTACATCAAGAACCTCGGCGGTGGCTCCAAGGTTGATGAATTCGTGTCACTCGCTGGACCGAATCACGGTACGAACACGGCATTCTTCTGCGGACAGGCACCGTGTGTCGAGATGCGTCCCAATTCGTCGTTTCTCAATGCACTCAACCAGCAGGATGAAACGCCCGGCAAAGTGGTTCGCTACAGTACGTGGTGGTCGGCGTGTGACGAAGTGATCAATCCGCAGCGAAGCACGATTCTCAACGGGGCGAGCAACACGCAGACTGCCTGTCTGAACCACTCACAGTTGTACCAGGATGCCGCGGTCTACTCAATGGTAAAGGCCTGGGTCCAGTAGCCGCGGCGTCCCGTCGTTACTTCACATGGAATATTTGATCACGTAAAAGCTTACGCCTTGGGGAGAAACAATACCCGCCATCCTCCCGACTGAAGGTATATCCATTGCCGGCATGAACACTTGGCCGCCAAGGCCGGTTGCTTTCTCGGCGGATTCGTCGACGTCGTCGACAGTGACGTACGTTGACCACCCGGTGGGCATGTCGCCCATCTCCGGCGAAAGCTGCATCATTCCGCCTGCGTAATCGTCGTCAAGCTTGAAGCTGATGTACTTCATGTGCCCCATGTCCTGTTCGATGGATGTCCATCCGAACAAGGTCTTGTAGAACTCCCCTGCACGCGCCGTATCTGTGGTGAGCAGCTCCGTCCAGCTGGGAACACCGTGGTGCGAGGTGTCTGCGGTCGTGCCCGGCTGATCGATCGCTTGCCATAGATCGAAGCTGGCTCCGAGTGGATCCGTACAAGAAACCATGCGTCCGTTTGTCATGATGTCCATCGGCGGCTGCGCCTTGCCACCGAGTGAGCGAACTTTCTCCGCAACCTCGTCAGCATTGTCGACTTTCACCATGACGCCGATTTGCGGCGACGTGCCTGGGGGCATGTTGGGCTGGTCCAGATCCCACAGCCCACCGACGTCGCCACCGTCGGCATTGATGAGGCCGCCACCCATCTCGGGCATATCCTTGTATGTCCAACCAAACAGTTTGCTGAAGAATTCGCGCGCCTCGGTCGGATTTGAGGTAAGCATGTTGATCCAGCAGAACTCGCCACTCTTACGAACTCCCGTCGCCATATCGTTATCTCCGGTTGATGTTCACGCGAATCGTGGCGTTCGCTGGAACCTGCGTCAAGGCGTCGTGGCCTGTTAGAATTTGAGGCAACCATATTGCAAGAGGCGGCGGGCAACTCGAAATGTGCGGCATATGCGGCGTAGCGTTTTCAGATAAGGATCGCCCGGTAGGCGGGGGTGTCCTGGGCCGGATGACAGCGATGCTCCACCATCGCGGACCGGACGGCCGTGGCTTCCACGAAGCACCGGGAATTGGCCTCGGGATGACTCGCCTCAGCATCGTGGACCTCGACACCGGGGATCAGCCGATCTCCAACGAAGACGGAACCATCACCGTCATCTGCAACGGAGAGATCTACAATCAGGCCGCGCTAAGGGACCAGCTCGTCGCCCGCGGCCATCGGTTTCGAACACACTCGGACGTTGAAGTGATCGTGCACCTTTACGAGGATCATGGTGTCGACTGCCTCCGACACCTTCGCGGCATGTTTGGCTTCGCCCTGTGGGATGCAGGCAACAGGCGGCTTCTGCTCGCACGCGACCGTCTCGGCATTAAGCCGCTTCATTACGCACTCACGGACGATGCCTGCTATTTCGGGTCTGAGCAAAAGGCAATCCTCGCCTCCGGGGCGGTCGATCGGCGACTGAACATTCAGGCCCTTGGCGAGTTGATGACGCTCGGCTTGGCACGCACACCTAACACCTTCATCGCGGGCATCCGTCGGTTGCCGCCGGGGCATTACCTGCTCTATGAAGAGGGCAAGGCAACGCTACAAGAATATTGGGACGTCGATTTCACTCCTCGTGCCACTCGCCGTTCCTCCGGTGAATGGGCTGAGGCGCTTCGCGAGCAACTGACCGAATCCGTTCGACTGCATCTGATGAGCGACGTACCGGTTGGTGCGTGGCTGAGCGCCGGGCTGGACTCGAGCGCGGTCGTGGCGTTGATGAGTCAGATCGGCCAGCGCGCGATTCCGACGTTTACACTCGCTTTCGAGCATGCTGATTTCGACGAGACCCGCACTCAGAAGCTGCTTTACGATTTTCCGCGTTACGACCTCGAGGCCCATGTCACCACATGCACCGCCGAACACATCGCCCTCCTTCCCAAGGCGCAATGGCACGCCGAAGATCCGGTATTGGGGGGAGTGGAGATTCCGCGAATGCTGCTCGCGCAGGCTGCTGCGGAACGCGTAAAGGTTGTGCTGGCGGGCGAGGGATCCGACGAGCTGTTTGGCGGCTACGATTACTTCCGCGTAGACAAGGCATTGAGGCCGTTCGCCCGACTGCCGCATGCACTGCGAGATGTCGTGGGCACTCTGGCGGCAAGGCGGCACTCGCGTGCAAGCCGTGTACTGATCGGCCCGCGCGAGATGCGCATGCCTCGCTATTCGAACCTGATCAGTCCGGCCGGACCGGCATCGAAACTCCTTGCTCCGGACATGCGTCACACACTCGCTGAAGCGGAACGGCAGAACGGCAAGGGAGAGCTTCGCTTACCTGCTGCTTTTGAAACCTGGGATCCGTTTTCACAGCTTCAATACTATGAGATGAAGATCCGACTTCCCGATAGAATCGAGAACAGTCTGGATCGGACATCGATGGCGCATTCACTGGAAGCACGGGTTCCCTTCCTCGACCACGTGCTGGTTGAGTTCTGCGCGGGAATTCCGCCTTCAATGAAGATGCGCTGGCTTCGGGAGAAGCAGGTGCTGCGCGATGCGATGCGCGGTGTGCTCCCGCAAGAGATAGCTCAGCGCAAAAAGCGAGGTCTGGCGTCGCCCGTGCAACAGTGGTTGCGCGAGCCGCTGCCCGCGTTCGCCGCCGAGCTTCTCTCGGACGTCGAGCTTCGTCGGAAGGGTTACTTCGACCCTGTCGCTGTGGCACGCCTTCGCGCAACGGACTCTGCTGGCGGCGGCCGTTTCGGGCGCGGGCTTATGTCAGTCCTGATGGTGCAGCTGTGGGACGAGATGTTCATACAACAGCGTCCTGATTTACATGCGATATGACCGCCTTCACTTTTCCATTCGCTTCAGGCGCAATAGAGTAGACTTGTTCGATCGCGGTTTCACTGCCTTCTCCGAGTAGAGTGCTCAAGCGCGCGAGGGTCGGCTTCGCTTCTCGTAGTCGATCCTTTATCTGCTCGAAATCCTGGCGAACAGCTCGCGAGCACGTGGATCTTTTCTAAGTGGACATGCCACCGCCACCGAGCTCTCGGTCAATGGTGTATGCTGATCCCAACGACTCCTGGAGCTGATTGAGCAGCACCGAGAGCGAATCCTGCGAGAGGGAGACTGCGTGAGACGTAAGCTAGGACTGGCAATACTGCGGAGCCAGTTTGCCGTCTACACCCCGATCGGATGCCACGTCGTTTTGAACTCGATGAAGTCCTTGATGTCGTATACTCCCTGCGCTGAGTCTGACGACCAGTCGAGCTTCTCCTCCGCCTTGCGAGTCCGCAAGCGCTTTACTGAATCTGCAGCGCCAAGCGCCAACTCTTTTCGCTCCTCAAGTGCCACGACCGCCGAGATGCCGCGTAGATGCGTGTGCGTCGCAAACGTCGGCAGCAGTTCCCGCCTGAATCCCGTCAGCAGATTCACAACGCCACCGGGTAGATCGGACGTCGCCAGCATCTCACCCAATACAATAGAAGGGTACGGCTGCGTTTCCGAGACGAGCGCGATCACTGTGTTGCCGGATACTATCACGGGAGCTACCTGAGAGATCAGACCCAGGAGCGGAGCCGAATCACCGGCGATCACGCCAATGATTCCCATGGGCTCAGGCACTGTGAAATTGAAGTAAGGTCCCGCAACTGGATTTGTATTTCCAACAACCTGAGCGTATTTGTCAGCCCACCCCGCGTAGTAGATGAGGCGATCGACAGAGGCAGCGACCTCCTTTTCTGCGTCTCCCTTCGAAGATCCGCCAACGGTGAGCGCGTCAGCCATCTCCGCGCCTCTGCTTTCGAGCATTTCGCCCAGGCGATACAAGATCTGTCCGCGATTGTACGGCGTCCGCTTCGCCCAATCCGGTCCCGCTTTCGCAGCCGCCTCTACTGCGTTTCTTAAATCCTTCCGCGTGCACTGGGGAATGTTCGCGAAGAACTTACCGTCCTTCTTGCCATCTTCGAAGATGGGGAAAGTGCGCCCGCTTTCCGAGCGAATAAACGCGCCGCCTACGTACACCTTGGGCGTCTTCGTAATCGGCAGTCGTGAAGGCGCCATCAGACGACCTTGCCATAGTCTAACAGGCCCTGACGACCACCTTCACGTCCGAAGCCAGATTCCTTGTATCCACCGAACGGCGAAGACGGATCGAACTTGTTGAATGTGTTCGCCCACACGACACCCGCCTTCAGCTCCGTCGACATCTTGAGAATCCGCGAACCCTTATCAGTCCACACACCCGCCGACAATCCATATGCTGTGTTGTTCGCCTTCTCGACAGCTTCCTCCAGTGTCCTGAAGGTCAACACCGACAGTACTGGTCCGAAAATTTCCTCAGTCGCGATACGATGCGACTGCGTCACTCCTGTAAACACTGTCGGCTTGAACCAGAAACCGTTCCCCGGCAACCGGCACGCTGCCGACTGGTAAATAGTCGCGCCACCACTCGTCCCCGATTCAACCAGCTCGGTAATCCGGTCGAGCTGCGCTCGCGAATTAATCGCACCGACATCCGTGTTCTTGTCGAGAGGATTCCCTACGCGCAACACATCGATGCGATGCTTGAGCTTTGCAACAAACGCCTCGTAGATCGACTCCTGAACCAGGAGCCGCGATCCAGCACAACACACGTGTCCCTGATTGAAGAAGATCCCGTTCACGACGCCTTCGACAGCCTGATCAACAGGAGCATCGTCGAACACGATGTTCGCGGCCTTTCCGCCAAGCTCCATCGTCATCTTCTTGTCCGTGCCGGCAACCTGACGCATGATCCTCTTGCCAACCGCAGTCGAACCGGTAAACGCGACCTTTGCCGCCAGGGGATGGCCCATCACCGCCGCGCCGGTCTCACCGGCGCCCGTGACAAAATTCACCACCCCTGGAGGCAATTCAGCCTCGTTCAACAACTCCGCAAACTTCATCGCCGTCACCGACGTCGTCTCGGCAGGCTTCAACACAACCGTGTTTCCCATCGTCAGCGCCGGAGCGACCTTCCACGCCAGCATGAGCAGCGGGAAATTCCACGGGATCACCTGACCGACTACGCCGAGCGGCTCGACATCAGCTCCGGGAATCGCGTATTGGATCTTGTCGGCCCAGCCGGCGTGATAGAAGAAATGCGCCGCTGCCATCGGGACGTCGAAGTCACGCGACTCCTTGATCGGCTTTCCACCATCGATCGTCTCGGCCACAGCGAATTCACGCGCGCGATCCTGAAGGAGCCGCGCAATTCGATAGATGTACTTGCCGCGCTCCTTGCCTGACATCTTTCGCCAGACCGAGTCATATGCTTTACGCGCTGCCTGGTACGCAGCGTCGACATCCTCGGCGTTCGCGAGCGCGATCCGTGATACGACCTTTTCGGTGGCGGGGTTGATCGAGTCGAAATATTTGCCGCTGCGCGGCACGACAAACTTGCCGCCGATGTAGAGCTCGTATTGCTCGCGAATCTTCGGGTCAGCGGTCTCCGGTGCTGGATCGTATTCCCAGAGGTCGCCGAAGATGAGTGATGGAACAGCAACGCGTGAGCCGTGACGCGACCCGTTCTTAGAGATCCGGCTCGAACCCTTGATAGCAGGCTTTGGCACAACCTTCGTGTTTGCCATCAGTAGCTCTCCGCCGCTTCAGTGAAATAGTATGGAGCCTGGTACGCTCCGGTTTTTTCTTTCTCGATTTGCCGCAACAGATCGTTCAACAGGGAACTGGCGCCAAACCGGTAACGACTGGAATTCAGCCACGCGTCGCCCAGCGTCTCCTTGACGGCGACGAGGTAGTGCAGCGCCTGCTTTGCGTTCTTGATACCGCCTGCTGGCTTCATCCCGATCGCAGTACCCGTCGCCAGGTAAAAGTCCCGAATCGCCTCGAGCATCACCTGCGTGTTGCCAAGCGTAGCTGATCCAGAAGCTTTGCCGGTCGACGTCTTGATGAAGTCCCCTTCACGAATCACTGCCATCGCGATGAACGATGCTGCGCGAATCTTGTCGTAGCTCTCGAGCTCGGCCGTCTCGAGAATGACTTTCAGCGTGGCGTCGCCGCAGGCGTCAACCACTGCTGCGATTTCATCCTGCACCTTCGCAAAATCGCCGGCGAGGAACGCCCCCCGATTGATCACCATGTCGATCTCGTCGGCACCGTCGGCGACTGCCTGCTTTACCTCGACGAGTCGAACCTTCATTGGCGTCTGGCCAGCAGGGAACCCTGTAGCGACCGATGCAATCTTGATTGGCGTGTCTGCGAGAAGGCGCGCGGCCGTCTTGACATGTGCAGAATAGATGCAGACGGCAGCGACGGGCGGGACATCAGGATCATCGGTCGGTCTGCGTGCTTTTGCACAAAGCGACGCAACTTTACCCTTGGTGTCCTTTCCCTCGAGTGTCGTCAGGTCGACCATCGAGACTGCGGTTGTAAGCCCCCAGAGTTTCGATTTCTTCTTGATGCTCCGGGTCTGGAATTTGGCGACGCGCTCCTCTATTCCGACCTGGTCGACAGAGCCGACATCCTCCAGGAGGCGACGCATTCGCTGCCCTGGCCCGACATTCGGCTGACCGTTTGACGCAACCCGAGTACTGGCCATCCTCCAAATATACGTTGAGGATTGCGGGTCAGAGCCTTCCTCAGCCCATTCTCGCCGTATCCCGGCCAACCCTCCGGCGAAGGTTGGCGTCAGACACCGGTCACTCGCGTCCCGCCAACCCATTGCAGGTGGAGTTCAAGCTCTATGAAGAAAGTTCTCCTGGTTCTCTTCCTGCTACTGCCTGTTGCGACTGCGGGTCAATCCGCTCCGATCGATACCCCGACGGCGAGGGAGTATTTCGAAGAAGTTCGTCAGATCGGAATAGCGGACGCTGGGAGACTCTGGGGCAAATCCGTGGCGGGCCCGCTGTTGTTCGTCGATCCTTCCACGGGATCGATCGTGGCGAATCGTGCCGATGCCAGAGGGCTCTTCAAAGTTGGCAACGGGGTGTGGACCGGCAAACTTCCCGACGGAATGTCGCCCGCTAATACCGGTATCGAAATCGGCGGCACGCGGTGGGCGATGATCATGTGGCCGCTGCCGGACAATCGTTACGTGCGACGGCGTCTGCTCCTCCACGAAAGTTTTCACCGGGTTCAGGATTCTCTCGGACTTCCGGCTACGAATCCGCAGAACAGCCATCTCGCCGGCGCCGATGGGCGGATCTGGCTGCGACTGGAGTTCAGGGCTCTCACGGAAGCACTCCTGCGAAATGGTAAGGCCAGGCACACTGCGATCCGACATGCATTGACCTTTCGCGCGAAGCGGCATTCACTCTTCCCCGGAGCGGCCGACGATGAACGGCTGCTCGAGATTAATGAAGGGCTCGCCGAATACACCGGCTTGATGCTCAGCGGTTTGCCGCCGAACGTGCTCGGCGACCGGGTTGCAACACAACTCTCTCAGCAGGAAACGCAGGAGAGTCAATCGAGAAGCTTCGCGTACGCCTCAGGTCCGGCGTACGCCCTGTTGCTCGATGACGCCGATAGTTCATGGCGGCGAAAAGTCACGGCCGCTAGCGACCTCGCGTCCATGGTTCGTGACGCTTACAGAATTACCCTTCGTGCAGCAGATGCCGATGACCTAATCGCGACATATACTGGTTCGCGAATGGTAGCGGCCGAACGTGCGCGCGAAACAAATCGCGTGGCGACGGAGGCGAAACTGCGCGCTCGTTTTGCCGACGGTCCTACGCTGACGCTCCCAGTTGCCGGCAAGTTCAGTTTCTCGTTTGATCCCAACGGGGCAATTCCTCTCGCCGGTCTCGGCACAGTCTACGAGTCTTCGCGGATGAGCGATGAGTGGGGTTCTCTTGTAGTATCGTCGGGCGGTGTGCTGCTTCTGCGGAACCCAGCGGGGCTGATAACCGGCGTTGTTCTTCCTGGCCCTGCGATCAAGCCGGACGGTGCCGAGGGAGACGGTTGGAAACTTACAGCCTCTCCCGGGTGGACTGCGACAGAGTCCCAGGACAAGAAGGCGAGCTTCTCATTGATCCAAAAAGCCATTTGATATTCATCGATTTCGTCGCGGTTGAAGAGGCCGGTACGTCTCGCTTTCTAATTCGGTGACCTTAGTTTTTCCGAATGGCCACAAGACCTTTCGCCGTACTGTTCGACCTCGACGGAACCCTCATAGACTCGATTGGCCTTCTTCTCGCTTGCGTGCGTCACGCATTCGAAGGCCGGACTCCCGCACCGACTGACGACGAGTGGATCGCCACCCTCGGCACCCCGCTTCGCGCTCAACTCTCGGCTTACATCGACAACGACGAAGAGATAGAAGCAGTCACCGACAGATACCGGACATTTCAGCGCGCGCAGCATGACTCGCTGACTTTGTCGTATCCCGGGGTGCAGGAGACCCTCCGCGAGCTGGAGCGCCGCGGCAATCCGATGGGTGTAGTCACGAGCAAGAGCAACGAGATGATGGACCGCGGCCTTCAGTGGCTCGGCGTACTCGAGATGATGGGCACACGAATCGGTGTGAACTCCTGCGAGCTGCACAAGCCGGATCCTTTTCCGGTGCGTCTGGCACTTCAGGAGCTTGAATACGAACCACATGAAGCGCTGTTCGTCGGGGACTCACCGCACGACATCAATGCAGGCAATGCGGCAGGTGTGATCTCAGTGGCCGCACTCTGGGGTCCGTTTACGCGCGAGCAGCTCGAACCGCATAATCCAGCCGAGTTCCTCGAGAGTATTACCGATCTTCCCAGCCTGCTCGACCGTCTTCAGAACCGAAGCGTGCGCAGCGGTGTATAATCGTCCTTGGCCCCCACCACTCGGAGAGCAATGATGGGCATTTCCCTACCTGCCGGAACTATCGTCAGGACTGGCGCCGAGCGCGCCACGCTTGTGCGGCGGACGTATTCGCTGGTTTTCGTAAGTGTTCTCGTCACGATTGCGGGATCGATGTTTGCGCTGTCGCAGCCTCGAATCCTTCAGGCGGTTGCCGCGCATCCATTCCTCGCGATGATCGCGATGTTTGCGCCGCTGTTTCTTGCGTTGCGCGCGCGCGATGCGTTCCCTGCCAACATCGGTCTCGTGCTGCTCTTCACGTTCGGAATGGGGGTCGTAATCTCCCCGGCCCTTTACGTGTACGGCCAGCAGCAGCCAGGACTGATTACGCAGGCGGCACTACTTACCATCGGCACGTTCGGCGTGCTGACCGGGTACGCCTTCGTTTCGCGCCGCGATTTCAGCGCCTGGGGCAGCTTCTTCGTTGTCGGACTTTGGGTGCTGATTGCAGTGTCACTGCTCAACATGTTCTTCCGCAATCCGGCAATGGATCTGTGGCTGGCCGGCGTCACAGTGCTGGTATTCAGCGGGCTGCTCGTTTTCGATACCTGGCGCATCCGCAATACGTACGGGCCCGATGAATACGTAAGCGCAGCTGTCGCGATTTATCTGGATGTACTGAATCTGTTCATGGCATTCCTGCGAATATTCGGGGGGAATCGCAACTGAGTTGACTGCAGGCTGCGGACTGCGGACTGAGTTGATTGCTGACTGCGGACGTATTGCGGGTTACGGACTACGGACTGAGCTGATTGCTGACTGCGGACGTACTCAGTCCTTCACCCGCATTCCGCAGTACGTCCGCAGGCCGAAATCAGCTCAGTCCTTCACCCGCATTCCGCAGTAGGTCCGCAGGCCGAAATGAGGCTACGCGCGGTCTCCCCTGCTGTTGCCGTCACCCGCGTCTGCGCTCTCTGCGTCTATCGCGCGCGCGAGATCGAGATCCTTCTGCGTGATTCCGCCTGCGCTGTGAGTGCTCAGCGATAGCGTCACCTTCGAGTACCGGATATCGATATCAGGGTGATGACCAGCCGCCTCGGCGGCTTCAGCAACTCGATTAACGAACCCGACTGACTCGGGAAAATTCCTGAATTGATAGGTGCGCGTGAGGATGTCACCCCGGCGGGACCAGCCGGATAAGGTGCCTAGTTCCCGCTGGATTGCGATGTCGGAGAGGAGCTCTGTCATGGTCGTATCCCTCGGTCATTCAACAAGTGCGCCGCACCAACGGCGAGAACATAGCAACAACCCCTCGAATCTGCTCGGAACGAGTTTGTAAGGACTATCGCCCCGCGTATCTTCGGTATATGTTCGGGTAGGAAGTAAAGGGGGCGGCACTTGAAGACATGCACGAAGACCGAGAGAAAAATCCTCGCCCGGCAGGAAGCTCTTTTCGGCGATGCGTTCGAGCGACAGTCGCGAATGCTGCCGGTAGTCGGCGAGCAAAAAGACATCCGCTA
>JANPKW010000023.1:0-4580 GCA_031426255.1 Gemmatimonadaceae bacterium
GCAGACCTGCACCGGCGCCGCCGAGAAGCGATTGGTGGTGAACACGCCCGCCACCGATGCGCCGGGCTCGAGCCGCACAACCGTGAGATCACGTCGGTTCGCCTTGCGAATCCCGGCCATGGTGACGCCGAGGGTTAGGCCAGCGACAGGATCAAGGGGTGCGAGTGGCATGGACATTGCATCACTTGGGAGTCAACCTACACCCTATCAGACAACTCGACCTGAGCATTCATGCGACTGCGGCCCGACTCAGTGCTTGGTCTGAAACGCGTGTGAACGATACTCGCGACCGGGAGCCTCCGTTCACCCACGACAACTGCTTGATGCCTTCCACGCCCCCATTCTTCATTGACTTGGTCAACGCGACGGACGAATCCCGTCGCGCCTTTGAGTCCACACCGGAAGTGTTGGCCATCGTAGCCCGGGGTCTGCCCATAGAAGGCTACCGGCGACTGCTGCTCGAGTTGTATGCGCTCGTTTGGCACTTCAATCCCATATGCGCGGCGGCCGCAAGTCGGCTCGACGATGAGCTTGTGCAGGTCCGCTACTTTCTCTATGAGCACATCATGGAAGAGAAGGGACATGAGGAATGGGTTATGTCTGATCTGGAGGCAGTTGGCGTTGCGAGAGAGGCGGTGGTCGCATATCGGCCGAGTTCGACCATGATGTCGCTAAACGGATTCAACTACTGGTCTGCCGACCGCCGCCACCCGTGCTCAGCGCTCGGAATGATTTACGCGCTCGAGGTCATCGCATCTGTGTACGGCGGACCCATCACCACGGCGATCCAAGACTCCCTTCTCTTGCAAGGAGAACGTGGCATTTCATTCATCAGTTCGCACGCTACTCTCGATGCTGAGCACATGGCAGAACTGCGCGTCTTGATGAACACCATCGAGGATCAAGCAGCGCAACGCGCCATTGTCGAATCGACGGTAGTGAATTTCGAGTTGTTCACTAGGGTGCTTCAGGCTGTATGAACCGTGTCACGCACAGCGGACTGCCGCCGGAGCTGGCCAAGGACTACAAGTACATGTGGCTCGAGTGGGACGACGAGTTCAGAGTACTCACGGCCCGGATTACGGTAAGACCGATCCAGTGTTACAGCCTTGCTGCTATGGCCGAACTACAGCAGGTGTTCAACGACGTCACGGCCAACCCGGGGCTCGTCAGACACTTTGTGATGGCCTCTGGGGTACCGAGCGTCTTCAACTTCGGCGGCGATCTCTCTTTGTTCGCATTGCTGGTCCGCGCTCGGGACATCGACTCTCTGAAGCTCTACGGACGTCGATGCGTCGACCTTGTTTGGTGGCTGGAAACCGCATCTCAGATAGGGGTCCACACCAGTGCTCTGGTGCAAGGCGACACGCTCGGAGGTGGCTTGGAGTCCGCTCTCCTGCACCATAACGTCATCTTCGAGCGCAGTGCCCAAGCGGGCTTCCCTGAGGTGCTCTTCAATCTATTTCCTGGAATGGGGGCTTGGCAACTCGCCGTTCGGCGCGGGGGGTTTGGTGTAGCCAACGACATGATCTTGTCTGGACAAATTTACTCGGCAGATCAACTACACCGGGCGGGTCTCGTCGACTTGGTAGTCGAGGACGGCGCAGGTGAAGCCGCGTTGGCAAAGGTCATCCGATCCAGCAGCCCGCGAATACGAGGCATCTTGGCCGCTTTGCAGGCTCGCCGCTACGCGGCGCCCATCACCTATGAGTCGTTGCAATCAGTGGTGGAGCTTTGGGCGCAGTGTGCCCTCAGATTGACCGATCGCGACCTACGACTGATGGAGCGCTTAGCGCGAGCACAGGTACGCAAGGTTGGAGGGGCCTCGGAGGGTGCAGTCGAGGAGATCAAACGAATGGAACTCGACACTGCCTGGGGCTTCGAGCGCACTGGGGTAAGCGCGTGGTCAACGCTTTGATTACGGCAGAACCCCTGGAACCATTGCCCTAGGCGCCTATATCCAGTTCCTCAATACTTCTCGAAGCTGACTTCGCGTGTAGGGCTTGGCCAGATGGGCATCCATGCCCGCGGCCCTGGACCGTGAGGCGTCCTCATCAAATGCATTGGCGGTTAAAGCTACGATCGGAATCCGTCCGATGTTGCCCCTCATTTCGCGTCGCCTGATTTCTGCCGCTGTCTCGTACCCGTCCATGACAGGCATCAGGCAGTCCAGCAATACGAGGTCGACTGTCCTGGTTTCCATAATTCTCAGCGCTTCGAGGCCATTCTCGGCTTCATCCACATCAAGACCGAGCGACAGCAGCACCTCTCGGGCGATCATCCGATTCACCTCGTTGTCCTCGACCAGCAGAACCCGGCCCTTCAAAGGAAGATCGCCGTCAAGGCCCCCCATGGCCGAGTCCACTGCGACCGGATGCTCGGGTGTTGGATCCAACTCGAACAAGGCCGCGAAGTAAAAGCGCGAACCGACGCCGATCTGGCTTTCGACGCCGATGTGTGAACCCATCGCATTAGCTATTTTCTGGCTGATTGCCAGACCGAGGCCAGTTCCGCCCCCGCTTCGCTTCACCCGTTCACTAGCAACCTGATGGAATGGTTCAAATAGGCGAGGTATGTCATCCTTCGCAATGCCGACCCCGGAATCCAGAACCTCGAAAGCCACCCTCGCGAAACCTGTCGGTGCAGCTTGAGCACTAACGGTCAGGGACACCCTTCCTCGCTCCGTGAACTTGATCGCGTTTCCAATGAGGTTCAAGAGAACCTGCTTCAGCCGCTGGGCGTCAGCAACGACCCAATTGGCAACACCCGGCCGAAGGTCAAGTTCCAGTTTCAATCCCTTGCCCTCGGCGTTCGCACGGAACAGGGCGATCACGGAACCCGTGAGCGCGTGCAGGGACACAGGAATCGGGCGAAGGTTGAGTTTCCCCGCCTCGATTGTGGAGTGATCGAGCACGTCGTTCAGTATGTCCATGAGCGAACTGCCCGAGGACACCGCGGTGTTGACTAAGTTCCGCTGATGAGCATCAAGTGACGAATGGCGAAGCAGATCGAGGGATCCGAGGACGCCGTTCATGGGTGTCCTGATCTCGTGGCTCATTGTTGCCAGGAACTGTGACTTCGCGAGATTAGCGGCGTCTGCAGCAGCCTTCGCTTGCACCAGAGAAGCATTGACCAAGTCTTCCTCCATGCCGTGGCGAATCGCTCGTGTGGTCGCGTCACTCACGGCGCGGGAGGCGCGAAGCATCGTAAATCCGAAGAAAGCGACCAGTACGGCAAGTGGCCATGACCTCACACTTTCGAACACCAGACTTGCCACCACCACAGACCCCAGCGTGAGTGCCACCAGCCAATTGAACGCGCGCCCAACCAGCGACATGAAGAGCGCCGCCGTAGCGACCGAGCCGATCGCGATTACGACGAATGTCGTTGCGTGCGTACCGGTCAGCATCGGATAGATTGCCATCGAACAAACGGCCCACAGCAGGCCAGCGAGAATGGAGTTGCCCTCCAGCTCACGAGAAGCCGATGCGATCTGGGCCTCTGGCAGTTCGTGCATTAGGGAATAGCGGCGAGCCACAGAGAGACGCCAAACAGCTACGAAGATGCCGAGCAACCCTGCCACCAGGGAAGCGAACTGCGTCCCTGAGGCGCTTCCGAGAACTACCACGACTCCGACTGCAACGAGTTGGAGCGGCACGCTGCGCTTGGAATTGAGAAGGGCCAGCCGCAGCAATTCGCGCTGAACCGCAACTTCGGCTTCGGAGGCGGCAGACATTTATTCAAGGATAGCGGGCAACTGCGAACGGCAAGGCGATCGGTCCTAGTGTTTGCCAAGAAGTTGTGTTTTCCGCAGGCGCAACCTCATACTCGTACTTGCTTTCATGTTCGCCCACCTCCGCCCCTTAGGTCCGCCTCCCTCGAGGACGCGAATCTTCAGAATAGCCGCTCGTCTTCCTAAGCTGATCGCTGGAGTGTTCGAGGCGCACGTCGACCCCGATCTCATCTCTCACGAGAGGGACAGGGCGCTTCAACGTGCTTTCGTCACCCTTGGTGCAGCCAGCTTTTGGCTGCTCGAGAGCATGCTCGAGCAAGGCGTACCCACGAGCAACTGGTACGTACTTTTTGTGGGGCTGTATGGGATATCAGGCGTGCTGTATTGGCGTGTCCTCGGATCTAAGCCGCAGATAGGTGCCGTAGGCGTGTATGGCTTCCTGATACTGGATCCTTTCCTCGTGTCTGGTGCTCTCGTCCACGACCCTCGGGCATTCGCCTTCCTTTATCCCTTTCTGATCGTCATCGTGGTGCGCTGCGGACTGCGCTACGGCGTTCGGACAATGTACTTGGCCTGGGCTTCGACGTTGGCTTCGATGCCTCTCCTCTTAATCAGTGACTACTGGAGAGGACACGTATCGCTAGCGGCATCCTTGGTTTTGATGTTGGTGCTTGTGCCTGTCTTGTTCAAGTCCCTCATCGCTCGCATCCACAACGTCAGGGCGATCGAAACCGAGCGCGCACGCCTTGCTGCCCTCCACGAGGCCTCCGCCGCACGAAGCGCCTTCCTCTCCAAGGTCAGCCACGAACTGCGCTCGCCGCTGCAGGGCATCGTCTCGGCCCTCGAC
>JANPKW010000024.1:0-36978 GCA_031426255.1 Gemmatimonadaceae bacterium
TAACGCGAGCAGTGGCTCGGCAAGCGCTTTCGCGGAGTTGTCTGCCCCATCGGTAATTACGATGACACCGGCGAGTGGAACGGTTGATAGGTCCTGACGCGCGCGATCGAGTGCCGCGCCGAGGTGAGTGCGCCCTCCTGCAAAGTTCATCGCGCGGCCGTCCGGTACCGGTTCCGCTGTTGACGAGAAGCGGTAGTAACGAAGCTGAAAGCGCTCACCCAGCTCCCGCGCAAGAGAACTGTCGCGCGTGCCTACCAGACGATGAGCGACTTCCGCCCGTGTGCCACCATCCTCATCGGCGATGCGCATGCTGCGGGAATCATCTATGAGAATTGCGACTGCGTTCTTCTGGGGTACTGCCGTCGAGACTAGGAGCGTCGGCCGCAATAGTGCAAACCCGGCCAGACCGAGGATCGCGACACGAACTCCCGTAAGCACCAGGCGATCACGAGGCGTGCTCTTTCCCCGCGCGCGACCGTAAGCCCATCCGAGTACAAGGCCGAGCGAGCCTATTGCGACGATGATGAGCATCGGCCATGGCGCGGCGAGCGCGAAGTCACCGCGCTCGAATACGATCGGGCGGTACTTGAACAGCGCCTCGACGAATGCGTCCATGATCGTGCTCGATCTCCCCGGAGAACCTGCCGAATCTTACGCCGGGGACCACCGTGATGCATCGGTCGTCCGCGCCGTGGGCACGGACGACCCTCGTTCCTACAACACCTTTACATTTGCGCGGCTATTCCTCCCGCGCGCGCGCTATTTCAGCTTGACGGGGATTCGGACTCTGGTGAGATCCCACTGCACGACAAGATTGGCCGACTTGTCTCCCTGCTTCTCAAAAGAAATGCTGAGCGGATCCACCGAGCTCCTGACCGACTCGGCACGAACTTTCTTGCTGCCAATGTCCTTTTCGCGCACGGCAGCGTCGATCGGAACGCCCCACCGCTGCGTGACCGAGTTGACGACGATCTGCCATTCCTTGCTGGAGGGAATCGCGTAAAGCGAATACGATCCAGCCACGACAGGTACTCCCGCGATCGATCCGGCGGAAGGCATGTGAATCACAGTCGCTTCGTTGGCACCCATTCGCCACGGTACACCGAACGGCACGAGGCCTCCCATGATCTGGCGGTCGTTCTTAAGCGGCCGGCCATAGCAGACTTTTACCGTGCCCGCACCAAGCCGAACGGATGCTGAATCGAGGATACTCGGTCGCGCAGCGACACGTTCGGGTGTGCCGCGTACCCAGCAGGCCTGTGTGGCATTCGACTGTGCGCTGGCTTTGCCCGGCGCGAGGAGTGCGAAGGCAGCCGCAACGAACGCTATACGCCGCACACTGGTGGTTTTGTTTGGGATTTTCATACCTATATGATAGTCGAGGGACCGGAGAGCGCGACGAAATAGAGGGCACTCTTTCAACTCTCTTTCGCGCCCGTGTGTATCTGGCAGGTGATGAATTCAAGGGAAGGCGCCCGGTGGTGCGCGGCAGTCTCGAGCACGATCCAAAGTGGAACTTGTAGTCGATCCATCAGTTGGGCCCCTGGATAAATCAGAGGTTGCCGACTTTTTCCTCGCAGCAATCGGCGGTGGGACCGGGGGCGAACGACTCATGGAATTGCAGTGGCGCAATGGCGAGGTGTTATCAGTGATCCGTCGCGCGCCGACACGCACAGTGTCCGGAAAGATCGTGCATGTCGCATCACATCGGGCAACAGCCTAGTTCTTCCGCGACGTCTTTTCCTTGCATCATGAAACCGCCACCGTACGCGCATCGTAAAGCTCTCGATGAAACATCAGTTGACTCCTGCGCTCCTCCTCATCGCCGGTTGCACACTCGTTGGCCCACAACCGGCAGGCAGGTGCGATGTGCCGGTCGGACCAACAACTACACAAGTGCCGGCTCCTCGGCTCGACCATCATCAGCATCTGCTGAGCGAAGCTGCTCGCAGCGTTACGGTTGAGTGGCTGCGAACCATCGACTCGTCTTTCGCGCGGCAGACCGAAAGTGAGCCGCTGGTCAATGCAGACCAGTTGGTTCAGGCCCTCGACTCAGCCGGAATTCCGAAGGCGCTCGTATTGTCAAATGCTTCCTGGTTTTCGCGATCAGGCAACGAGCAACCAGGCGAATACGCAAAGGTCAGGGCCGAGAACGATTGGGTACTGTCTCAGGTGAAGGGGTATCCCGACCGTCTCTACGCCGCGTGCGCGGTGAACCCACGTCGAAGCCATGCGGTTGCTGAAATCGAGAGGTGCGCTGCGTCCGGAGGATTTAAGGCGCTCAAGATGCACTTCGACGCGTCCGGCGTGGACCTCACCAATCCTGACCATGTCGCGAGCGTACGGTTGGCCTTCGCGACAGCCAACCGAGAGGGTTTGCCCATCGTCGCCCATCTGCAGTCAGAAGCCGGCCCCTACGGTGGTGCACAGACTCGCACCTTCCTAACTGAGATCATGCCCGCCGCGCCTGATGTGCCGGTCATGGTCAATCACCTGTGGGGTGGCGGCCTGTACGTAGACGGGCCGGCTGAGACTCTGACGGTATTCGCTGAAGCGTTCAAGCGCAAAGACCAGAGCACTCGCAATCTTTGGTTCGACGTCGCGCAGGCCTCGATGATGGTTCGAAAGCACAAGGAGCGTGCGCAGCTGGTAGAGAAGATGCGCGAGATTGGCTTCACGCGAATGTTATACGGCTCCGATGGGTCTCAGTGGAACGGTGTCTCGCCGAAAGAGCATTGGGACGAGTTCGCCGCATGTATGCCAATGACTCGCGATGAGCTTGACTCAGTGGCGACAAACATCGTGCCCTATCTACAGTAGGCTCCCTATCGTTCCCGGCGAGCCAGCGCTTGAAAGAAGCTCGGGCTGCCGAGCCCGTCTGTGAAGTCGACACTGATGATCTCCCATCCTTCGTCACCGAACTGATTCAGGTATGCCTCAATGGTCTCCCGGTCTCGCTCCTTCATTCCGGCGAAACCGCCGCCGGGGAGATCCTTGGTGCTGATCAGTTTGTATTCCCAGCGTCCTTTCATGACGACTCCATTTGCAGTTTGTCCAGAGGGGGTCTTTCGAACTCAGGCACCTTTGTTCTTGTCGTCCCAGAGCATTGGTTCCCACAACTCGACCTTGTTGCCATCTGGATCCATGATCCACGCAAACTTGCCGTTTTCGTGTGACTCGGGCCCACCAACAGGCTTGATTCCCGACGCACTCAGCTGATCGAGCAGCTCATCGAGATTGTCAACTCGATAGTTGATCATAAAGGGAGCGTCGAACCACTTGCTGTCTTTGCTCGCCAGATTCCACACAGTAAGGCCCTTGTCCTCAGCTGTGTCGTCCGGCCACTTGAGAACTGCACCGCCCCATTCCTCGAGTGGTATCCCCAGATGCTGTTGATACCACGCGGCCACAGGTTTGCTGTCGCCCTTGCACTTGAGAAAGACTCCGCCAATTCCGGTTACCTTCGCCATTCAATCTCCTGTTGATCGAGCCGCGTGTCGTCTGTGCACAACGCGGATGTAAATTATGGCGCCGTTGGCCCACTTGTGGAGGAATGATGCGTAGAATGCTCGCGCCCTGGCTTGCTGTTCCGTTCATATCTACCGTCTCAGCACTCGGCGCGCAGGTCTCTGCGCCCTCCGCGTCCGAAAGGCTCCGCGCCCTCTATTCAGAGGAATGGGACTGGCGACGGAGAGAATTTCAGCGCAATGACAGCGGTGGTGGGCCAACGCGTTTCGCCGATATCGATCCGGCCGCACAACAGCGTAGGCGCGACTATTGGACGCGAGCACTCGCACAGTTGGACAGCATCCCCTACGCATCCCTCTCGGCCGACGAGCAAGTGAACTATCAAGTGTTCCGCACATCGCTGCGAGCAGATGCGGCCGACATCGAGTTTGGTCTTCACGAAACGCCATTTAACAGCGACACCTTCTTCTGGACATCGTTTACTCCGCGCAGCGGCTTCGGTAACGCCAGCGCATATCGCAACTACCTCGCATTGCTGCGCGACGTCCCGAGATACTTCGCCGATCAGACCGCGAACATGCGAGCCGGCATCGCTCGTGGCTTTACCGTGCCGCGCCCGTCGGTCGAAGGGCGCGATCAAACAATGGTCCCATACCTGAAAGCGGACTCTACCAACCCGTTGTTCACGCCCTTCCTGCGATTTCCGGCATCGATCGATCCGGCCGAGCAAGCCGCTTTGCGCGCAGAAGGACTCCAGGTGATCCGGGAAATGATCGCGCCCGAATACACCAAGCTCCACGCTTTCATGCGCAACGCGTATCTCCCTCGCGCCCGCACAAAGATCGGCGCAAGCACGACGCCAAACGGCGACGCTTTCTACAAGGCAATGATCGGGAAATTCACCACACTCGATCTCACTCCCAACCAGATCCACGATATCGGACTCGCCGAGGTGGCGCGTATCAGCGAAGAAATGGAGACTGTAAAGGCGAAGACGGGATTCAAGGGCTCGATGCAGGAGTTTATGCAGTTCCTGCGAACGGATCCCCAGTTCTACGCGCGCACTCCCCGCGAGCTGCTCGCATACGCCTCGTACGTTGTGATGAAAGCAAACGGGAAGATGCGCGAAACGATCGGCTTCCTCCCTCGCTATCGCCACGGAATCGTGCCCGTCGCACCCGAGCTGGCTCCGATCTATACAGGTGGCCGCGGTGGACTCGAGAACTGCCAGTTCAACACATACAATCTTCCGGCCCGGCCGCTCTATACGATTGCGCCACTCGCGCTTCATGAGTGCACGCCAGGTCACAGCTTCCAGGCAGCGCTCGCACGCGAAGGCCCTGAACGGCCACCCTTTCGGCGTGCAACCTCGTTCTCCGCTTATGGCGAAGGGTGGGGATTGTACACCGAATGGCTGGGCACCACGATGGGCATTTACGAAACACCCTACGAGGATTTCGGGCGGCTGACATACGAGATGTGGCGCGCGTGCCGCCTCGTGATCGACACCGGGATCCACCAGTTCGGCTGGACTCGCGATCAGGCGCGCGACTATCTGCGAAAGTATGCGGCGCTGTCGGACCACGAAATAACCACTGAAGTCGACCGATATATCGCGTGGCCCGGACAGGCGCTCGCCTACAAACTCGGTGAGTTACAGATCCGTCGTCACCGCAGGGAAGCCGAGCAGGCACTTGGCCCCGCCTTCGATCAGCGAACCTTCCACGACGAGATCCTCGCGCTCGGGTCGGTTCCGTTGCCGGTGCTCGAAGAAACGATGAAACAGTTCATAGCGAGAGGAGGAAAAGCTCGACCTTTACACTGAACCTGACGGAGTCTCCAGCTTCATTATCAATTCCGAGCAGAGTTCACCGTCTGGCGTGGCGAACTCGTCCTCGCCGACAATGGTGAAGCCGCATTTCTTAAGCACGCGGATCGACGCAACGTTGTGTTTCGCGACCGAGGCTGACAGCGGTCGTTCGGTGACGCGCGTTGTCAATTCCGAGAGGGCAGCACTGGCGATGCCTTTTCCCCAGTATTCCCGCCCAATCCAGTAACCGACCTTACGCTCACCGGAATCCTGCCAGCAGCCGATGTTACCCGCAACGCTTTCATCGAACACGATCGTCTGGATGATAGCTTTGTCGTCTGCGATTATCTTCGCCCAGTGCGTCATGAACGCATCATGGTCACGCGATGGGAAGGCAGCCATGCGGGTTGATTCCGGATCGAGTTGGTGCGCGTAGAACGTTTCCAGATCGCTTTCCAGAACATCCCGCAGGAATACACTTCCCTTCATTCTTCCAGCGCTTTCACCCGAACCGCGGTCCCGTAACAAAGCACTTCTGTTGCGCCCTGCATCTCGTTCGCGTCGTAGCGGATGCCGATCACTGCGTCTGCGCCGGCAAGATCTGCCTGAAGCAGCATGGTGTCAAAGGCCTGCAGCCGAGTTCGTTCCGCGAGCTCCGTGAAAAGCGAGATGTTTCCGCCAACGATTGTCTGGAAGCCCGCACCGATGGAACCGAAAACTGATCGTGACCGGACCACGACCCCGCGCACAACGCCTAAAGTCTCCACGATTCGATAGCCGTGCAGGTCGAATGCGGTAGTAGTCATGTTGTACGGAATGTCTGCTACTTGCGAATGAATGATGGAAGTCATGACCTGAGTTACTCCGTCGGTGTCCTGCGCTTGATTACAACGTGGGTGGCGTTCTCCGATGCAACGAACTTCATGCACTCGTACCCAAGAGCCTGCAGGTCCACGCCATCGAACAGTCTCTCGCCTGACCCGAGCAGAACCGGTGAAATCGCAATATGCAGCTCATCGATCAGGCCTTCGCGAAGATATTGATTGATGGTGTCCGCCCCACCACCGATTCGTATGTCCATGCCGTTGGCTGCTTCGCGTGCCCGGCCGAGCGCCTCGTGGATGCCACCTGTGACGAAATGGAATGTCGTGTTGCCTTCCATCTCCAGCGGCTCGCGTTCGTGGTGAGTGAGAACAAACACGGGAACGTGATAAGGCGGGCTCTTGCCCCACCACCCCTTCCAGCTCAGGTCCGGCCACGGACCGCGAATTGGTCCAAACATGTTTCGTCCCAGGATCCAGGCACCAAGCTCACTCATGCCGCGGGCGGCGAATTCGTCATCGATACCCGTCGTACCACCTTCCTTGCCATGCATCTTTCGCCAGGACTCGGTGGAAACTACCCAGCCATGCAGGCCTTCACCGCCGATGCCGAGCGGATTTTCGAGACTTTGGTTCGGACCTGCTCCGTAACCGTCAATCGAGATACAGAAATTCTCAACTCGAACTCGCGTCATGTTACTCCTTTGTTCGATTTTTCCTTCATACAAGACCGGGCGAGTCGAGCAACTGGCTCAGGGCCGCCAGATCGTCACTTCGGATGCCGGGCGTCGCGCTTTCGCCGACGGGACCGCTGCAGGCTCTCCCACGTTCAGGATCGCTATCACGCGCTCCCCGTCACCAGCACCGATTGCCTCACGCGCGGCAGGATCATCCATGACCGCGCCGGACTTGATGTGAGTCCCGAGGCCAAGCGCGACCGCTGCCAGCGCAATATTCTGGACCGCCATCATCCCGGCAGCGTAGTCCTCCTCGCGGATCTCGGGGTTCTCGCTCTGATTGATGGCAACCGCAATCATGAGCGGCAGCGCGGCGTGTTCGTCCGCCACCCTCTGTCGTACAAGCTCGCCCGCCGCCGGATCTTCGATCTTGCGCGCCTTGCGACCGCCCAGAACCAGGCCAAAGGCCCTCCGCGACTCGGGACCGAGCACGTAGAATTTCCATGGCTGCGTCAGGCGATGATTCGGCACCGTGACAGCATGATCGAGCAGAGTCTCGATTTCGGCGCGAGTGGGCTCGCGAGCACTGAATTCTCGAATCGAGCGACGGTTCAACAACAGGTCAAGGGTGTTCATCCCGCAAGCTCGCGGAGCGCCGGTGGAATTGCCAGTGTTGACCGCCGTGGTGGGCGAAGCCGGATAACGGTGCGTTTTATAATTGCGCTCACCGCCTACGGGCAGTAGCATATGCCCGTGACTTTGACCCCCGAAATGAACGAGTTCGAGAAGCGTCTCAAAGACACGCTCTCCACTGCCTACGAGATCGATCGCGAGCTCGGCGGCGGCGGGATGAGTCGCGTGTTCGTTGCGACCGACCGGATCCTTGGCCGGAAGATCGTCATCAAGGTCCTCTCGCCCGAGCTCACAGCCGAAGTGAATCGCGGCAGGTTCCGCCGCGAAATGCAGGTCGCCGCACAGCTCCAGCACCCACACATCGTGCCGCTCCTTTCCGCAGGCGAGCAGGATGATCTCCTGTACTTCACGATGCCGTTCATCAAGGGAGAGTCACTCAAGACGGCGATCGAAAAGGACGGCGGGATGTCCGTCGCCGAAGTTGTGCGGGTCATGTATCATGTCGGCGAGGCGCTGGACTATGCGCATGAGGCGGGAGTCGTCCACCGTGATATCAAGCCCGCCAACATCCTGAGATCGGGCTCCTACTCGCTCATCACCGATTTCGGCGTGGCGAAGGCACTCAATGCCGCCATGTCGTCGTCGCAGGTAATGACCTCTACCGGTATGGCGATCGGGACGCCGGCTTACATGGCTCCCGAGCAGCTGGCCGGTGATCCGGCGGCCGATCACCGCATCGACATCTACGCCGTGGGACTTCTCGCGTACGAGTTGTTGCACGGCAAGTCACCATACGCAGCGGCTACTCCGCAGCGAATGCTGGCGGCCGTTCTTACTCAGGATCCCAAGCCGCTGATCGAGGTCGAGCCGGACGTCCCGCGGGCATTGTCGGATGTCGTCATGCGGTGCCTCGCGAAGGAGCCGGACCAGCGGCCCGCGACCGCGAAAGAATTATTGAGTTCGCTCAGCATGTTCGCCGATGACTCGGGTGAAGTCAGGACGATCGAGCACAGAGTCGCTCACATAGTTCACACGCCGACTCCCACATCCGGGGTCACGCCCGTTGTAGTACGCGACCTCTCGGACAGGCGATCAACGACTCGTGAAGTCGCGACTGCGGAAGCGCCCGCACCCATCGCAGTCCCGACGGTTGACGCTGAGGAGCTTGTGACCGCCGAGTCGTCAGTCATCGAAGGCGACAGCGATTACACCGGTTACGAGGCTCCAACGAAGAGCCGCGCAGGGATGTTTGCAGGCATCGTCGCGGTGCTGGCCCTGGCAGCAGTCGGTGGGTTCGTGTGGTCGCAACGTGGAGGTGGAGCTCCGGCTGTCACGCCGGAAGTTCCGGGAGCCACGGTTGCCATGGTTACCGATAGCACCGCATTGATGCCGCCCGCTGGAGCAGTTCCCGAAAGCGCAGTCGCTATCGTGCCAACAGTCGATTCGCAGGCAATCCGCGATTCGGTCAGGCGAGTTGCTCGAGCTGAAGCAGCAAAGAAGGCCGCTGCGAAGAGAGATTCGCTGGCAAAGACACAGACAGCGGCGGCGACAGCGACGCGTGTGTCACCTTTGATAAAGGCTCGTAATGCTGCCGCTGCAATGCTTGCAGATGAGAGCGCGCGAAGAGCGTTCGCGAGGGGCGCCACCCGCATGGGCGGAGTGCTCGGCACCAAGCGGACAGGTGACCTTCAGACGCAGATCGATGCGCTCCAGCCTTTCCTCTCGCAGGCGGGCATGTCGTATGAGCATTTCAAGATTCTCGCACAGGGCGCGGGCGTGAACCTGTTCGATGACCAGGGGCGCATTATACCTGACGCGCTTCAGCAGTTCGCTTCAGGGGGCTGAGGGGTAGCAGACAGAGTAATTAGTGACTGTCTGCTACTAAAGTTCACCGCCTGCAGGACGGACCATGATGCGATCTGTCTGCGCGTCCCCTCCGACCATGAAGATGTGCGAGCCAACATCCACGAATCCGGCCTTACCATAGAAGGCGATCGCGCGCGGATTTCGCTCCCATACCCCGAGCCACAGATTGTCCGCGCCCATTAGCTGGGCTTCACGGGTTACCTGACTCATCAGTGCCTGTGCGAGACCCTGTCCATGCCAGTCTTGCGATACGTAGAAGCGCCAGATCTCGATGGGCGAGGTACTCACTACACATTTTGGCGCGGGCCCGCGACGCAATTGAGCATACGCTGCGAGCGTTGGCCCGACATAAGTAAGGAGTGTAAGTATCGCCGGATCCGCGAGCTCGCTCCCCTGCTGTCGCGGGCCGTATGCCAGCGAGAGGTGAAGTGCGAGATCCTCGGGTCGGTTGTCCGTGGCAAACGTATCGCTGAAGGTTCGCGCTGCGATCGTGGCGAGCGCTTCGGCGTCTGCCGGTGTGCCATGCCGGATGGTGACGGTCATATGTGTCAGCGGAGCTCGGTCGCAATGCGCCAAGGTGGATTCTTGCGGTTGTCCCCTGCCCAGAACAAGCAGATCTCGTTGCCGGACGGATCGGCGATGCGGGCCTCCCGCCAGAGCCAACGCTCATCGGCAGGAAGCTGACTGAATTCGAATCCTGCCTCGATCAGAAGCTTCACCCGCGCATCGAGGTCGCGACACTCGAAGTAAATGACCACTCCAGTGTTTCCGGTCGTAGCCGCCACAGAATGGAGCGAGAAAGTCGAATCGCCGTCCGGACATTCAAACCGCGCGTAGCGAGGCGGCGAATAGACGATGAGCCTGAAGCCCATCTCCCGATAGAAGTTGACCGATCGATCCAAATTGATAGCCGGGAGCGTGACTTGATTGAGATTCACGAGAATTTTGGCTTGGTGTTCGCGGCTACGTAATATCGAGACGATAACCGGCCTTCCATACCGTAACGATGTGCTTCGGCTCATCGGGGACATCTTCAAGTTTCTGACGCAGCTCCGATATGTGCGAATCGACAGTCCGTGTCACGACCTCGGCCTGGTGCTTCCAGACCATGCGTAAGAGATCATGACGACTGATCACGGCGCCCGGTTTAGCGGCAAGCGCAAAAAGTAGATCGAGAGCCCTTGGGGTTATGGAAACCTCCTGACCGTTCTTCATTACTCTCCGGGAAACCGGGTCGGCGACGACATTGCCGAACCGGAGTTCACTGCCGGCGAACGCAACGCTCGGCGTCGACAGGGCGGCGGCGCGACGGAGCATCATCGCGAGACGCTCTAGAAGATCCATGAGACGGAATGGCTTCGTCACATACTGGTCTGCATCAAGCCGGTAAGCACGGAGCTGATCTGATTCTTCACCGAGAGCCGTCAACATCATCACGGGAGTCTTGATCCCTTCACTACGAATCGTGCGCAAGACGTGAAACCCGTCAGCGTGCGGGAGCATCACATCGAGAATGACAACATCCGGCTTCAACGTTCGTACTGCCTCGATGCCGGCAAGCCCGTTAGTCGCAACACTGACGCTATACCCCTCGAACTCGAGATTATGACGAATCGCCGCGGCCAGCTCGGCGTTATCCTCGATCACAAGTATCCTCGGCATCCCGCTATCGCCTCGCATTCTCTGCGGTGGATCTCAACGGCGCTATTTCCTCAGACGACCCCATGACTGGAATCTCGATAACAAATCTCGCGCCTTCGTCGAACGCGCCATCCACGTAAACCGTTCCGCCATGTGCCTCGACAATGTCACGTACGACGGCCAAGCCAATACCACTGCCGGCGACTCCACTTTTCTCAACGCTCGAGCCTCGTTCGAAGGCGTTCCATACTCGCGGGCGGTCAGCTTCGGAAATTCCAGCACCCTCGTCCGCGATGGACAAGCGGAAAGTACGGCCATCAGTGGTACCCGATACGCGAATGGTTTGACTGTCGGGCCCGTACTTCACTGCATTGTCCAGAATGTTCAGTATTACCTGCGTGAAGGAATCCGGATCTATTGACGCGATGCTCCCGGATGGCACATCAACCTCGATCGCCACGCCGCGGACTGACGCAAGAGGTCTGAACCCGTCGACGACGCGTTCCAGAAACGACGCCATATCCGTCGGAGATCGCTGAATCATTCCTGGCCCGCCCCGCCGGTCCGAACTGGAAAACTGAAGAACATTGTTCACGAGCGTAGTCAGTCTTGTCACTTCGCGCTGCATTCCCTCGAGAGTCCACTCGCGCTGTGCATCAGTGTTGAATCGGCCGAGCCGGAGCGTTTCGAGCAGAATCTGAATCTGTGCAAGAGGTGTCCGCAACTCATGCGACACCGATGACACGAACCCCGTGCGCGCCTCGACCAATCGCGCTTCCCGGCGCATGAGTCGCAGCGCAACGATAGCCGCAACTGCGCTGAGAACTGTAAGCCAGAGAATCAGCATCATCCTGGACGCGAGATGTTCCGTTGCGAGCCACGCAACAGCGGACTTGCGCGCGGCGACCGTGACTACGAGCTCGCCTGGGACAATCGTATCCTTTGCTGAGTAGGGCTGTTTCGCGGGATCGCCGGAACGGAAAACAGCATTGCCGTCGGCATCGGTGATGTGCATCGCGAACGCGGCAGCGTTCCCGCCCGGCGTCGGGACACCTGCGGGAAGCAGTCGAACGCTGTCAAACAAGGCAGCGAACAGAGGCTCATACCTCTCGGCCTGCGACGGTGTGGTTCCGACGTCTGCTTTCAATGCTTCTGATACGTGCTCGCTGAACCGGGTCGCAGCAATCTCACTGTAGTCCGCACGGAGCCTCGTAGCGTTCGCCGTCTGGAGATACCAGGAATCGAGTGCGTGGTAAATCGCCACTGCTGCCGCGATGACGATCATTGCGACAAGTACGATCGGTGTCAGCCTCGCCCGATTCAGGCTTGCATGGGTCATACGTACAAGTTGTGCGGAGTGACCATCTGATGGTTGGCGGGTTCGTGCGAGAGTTGTAAGAGGATGGTGGAGGAAGCCCTCCATCAATCTTCCACATTTCCCGGGAAAATCCCGGACTTCCTTCCCACCGATCCTCCACCTGCGGTGAACCGGCAGGGTCGATCTTGTGAGTCATCCAGGTCGCATCAACTCCGTTTCCCTCCAGGTAAACATGTCGAAATCAGCGGTACTCGCAACGATAGTCGTAACGTGTCTTGTCTCTGCATCTGGCATCCAGGCTCAGCAGCCGACTTCCATCAGGGCAGCGCAGCCCATCAGGCGTGTCGATATCAATCCAATTGCAGATCATCATCAGCATGTGATTGGCCCCGGAGCGGTAGCGATAGTCGGGCACCAGGTCCCGCTCGCACCAGTGAAGCTGCCTCCGGATCTCGCCCGCGTCATTGAGGCGCGCGAAGCTGCGTCGGGTACAAGCGACATCGCGATCTATACGCCCGATGCTCAGCTTCTCGACATAAGCGAGAGAGAAGATCACTGGGTAAAGGGTGCCGATAGGTTAAAGCGCATGATCGAGGCATATCAACCCCAGACTCCGTTCATTCCCACAGCATATCACGTCGATGGTACTTCGGGATACATCGCCGGGGTCGTCGGCTTGAAACCGGAAAAGCCGACGATGCATTTCATGTTCGGCCTCAGGAAGAATGATGCAGGTGAATGGAGAATCGCGGTCGAGTACGCCACCATCAAACCGCCGCTCGAGTTTCCCAAGCCTCTAAACGCAGACAAGACGATTCAGGTGCTGGATGATGCCGGCATCGCAAAGGCGGCGGTGCTTTCAGTCGCCTACTGGTTCGGAGACGGTGTCAACCGGGGGACGCTTACGGAGGAGTACGCGAAGGTGCGTGAAGAGAATGATTGGATGGCGTCGGAGGTGGCGCGCTTTCCAGAGCGGCTGGTTGGGTTCTGCGGCGTCAACCCAATCCGGGACTATGCGGTGGACGAGCTCCGCCGGTGTTCGAAGCTTCCTGGCATCAAAGGAATCAAGCTCCACTTCGCCAACGCTGATATCGACGTGACGAAAGCCGCTCACGTTAAGAAGCTTCAGCAACTCTTTCGCGACGCCAATGCGAGCCGGATGGCGATTGTCGCCCACCTCTGGATCGCCGATCGATCGTATGGTGCTCTCCATACCCGAATCTTTGTCGACAGCATCCTGCCACATGCGCCGAACGTGACCGTCCAGGTCGCACATCTCGGTGGAGCCGGGCGATACGCACACGACAGCGTAACGGAGGTATTCGTGAAGGCCATACAGTCCGGTGACGCCAATATGAAGAACGTCTACTTCGATCTCGCGACTGTCGTCACCGAATCGCAGTCGCAGGAAACGGTCGAGTTGATAACGAGGCGGTTACGGGAGCTGGGACTGAATCGAATTCTGTTCGGCGCGGACACTCCGGCGGGCACACGGCCCGATCCTATAGCAGCTTGGGCTACGATCCGAAGGAGGCTGACTCTTACTGAGCGTGAGCTGGGCGTGATCGCCGCGAATGTCGCGCCTTATCTGCGGGAGTAAATGTCCCGGGAACACATACCGGCGTTCACGGGGGCGGGATTCACTGGATCGCCGGCTAAGCACTTGGTACAAGGAGTTCGGAGGAAGCGCCGGCTGACGAAATTGCGGGAGTTGGATTATCCGGGAGAAACCTGCGCAGCTCGCTCAGCAGATCACTGGGTTCACAAGGCTTCTGCAGGTACGACGTTGCGCCCAGCTCGAGAGCCTTTGGCCGATTCACCGCCGGATCACGTGCAGAAAGGACAATGATCGCGATGCTCGAAGAAAGCGAGCTGGATTTCAGCCGCTGAAGCACTGTGAAACCGTCCCCGGCCGGAAGTCCGAGATCGAGCAGAATAATGTCTGGCCGCTCGCGTTGCGCGAGCAAGACACCGACCGCTCCGTCGCTAGCCAGCAAGGTCACGAACCCACTCGCACGCAATCTTACGCTGAGCCCCAGCCGGGTATCGGCATCGTCTTCAATGATCAGGACTGTTGGGCCCATGTTACACCACCTTCAAGTGCGGGACCGCCTGCTGTTCGGAAAAAACGGGAAGTGTCAGGAAAAACGTTGAACCGTATCCAAGCGTGCTCTCGACCCACAAGCGTCCGCCCATTCTCGTTGCTAGCTCTCTGCATATATAGAGGCCGAGACCAAGACCTTTACGGCCGGAGTCTGCCTCGGTGTCGATCTGAAAGAGCCGCTCGAAGATTCGTTCAGTTGATTGCTCTGGAATTCCAGGCCCTCTGTCGGCAATCGAAATGCGAACAAATTCGGGCTCGCTCTCGTCGGCTGAAGCAGACACCACAATCGCTCCACCATCGGAAAACTTGATTGCATTCTCTATGAGGTTGGTAAGAATCTGCCGCACTCGTGTAGCGTCTGCCCATACCAGCGGTACATCCAGCTGCGCCAAGTCGAGAGTAATACCTTTTTCAGCGGCGGGGCTGCGCAAGATGCGGAACAGATCGTTTACGATTCCGATCACTTCCAGGGGGTAAGCGTCGACTGTGAGCTTCCCTCCTCCCGCCCGAGTCGTATCGAGTAGATCGCCAATCATGGCCTGTAGCTGCTTGAGGTTTCGGCGAACAATCTCAAGGTACTCGCGCTGTTCGCCATTAAGTTCGCCTGCTATGCCGTCGAGCAAAATCGCAACGAACTGGTGAGCGGCTGTAAGAGGGGTGCGAAGCTCATGGCTTACATGCGAAAGAACGTCATCCTTAGCTTTAAGCTGTTGCTGACGCAAAGAGCGGGCGTCTTCCATCGATTTGGCATGCTGACTGACGAGAGCGGTTCGCTTTTGACGCGCCAGAGCAGAGCGCTCCATTTCGATTTCGTCACGATGCTGATCTACCTCATTGAGCGCGGAGGCCGCGCGCGCGGTAACGACTGCAAACGCCAGCATAGTGAGCACTGCTATTACCGATGTCACAGTCGCTGCGCTGAATCCGCCGAAATTCGGGGCGATGAGCCGCAACGCGCCGAGACACAACGGAACGATGAATACAAATGGCAGCATCCTCCGCGTAAGAACGCCGCCAGATCCGTTCGAGAGTAAAGCGCTCATCCATCCCCGGTCGGCTCGAAGCGTGAGGATGCCAATCGACAGGGCGAAGAAGCTTATAGCTGTGGGAATCGCTATCTGAATGCCATTGCCAACGCCAACCGTGGGAATTCCCCCATACGCGTAGCCGAGAAGCGCCATCAACGCAATTGTTGCAATAGCGATCATGATCGGCTGCGCGACGGGGAATCCTTTCCTGGTCTCTTTGTCCCACATCAGCAGGCCGCCGCCCAGTAGCGTCAACTCCCCCGCCGTGACCGCGGCCATGAGCCCGTTCACCTCGCCATACCCCATGAGCCTCGGGATCAGATTGTCTATTCCGAAGTCGATTCCGAACGCGTATTCAATCAGTGTCAGCGATCCGATCGCCAGTACCAGCGACGAGAGACACCGCATCAGGACTTTCTTGAGAGACGCGAGGTTTTCCGAGGGCCTCAACAGCAGAAGTGCGATGGCTCCCGCTCCAAGCCCCACTGCCGTGTTCGGCTTCACTCTGATTTGTGTGATAAAGACAGTCTGTAACGGCAGGAAGTCGATGAGCCAGCCGGTAAGAGCCATGACTGCCACGACAAGTACGCCTATTCCGGCAATAGTCGGAATGCGATACGAGATCGACAGGTACGTGTACCGCTGAGGGCGTACTCTGGTGGGAGCCTGTGACACACGAGGGGCAAATGCAGCCACATCCGTTACTGCCGGCTTCTCCTCGTGGTCCATGCCAGGGTCGTTCTGCCAGTCGAATGGAACGGGCATCAGTTCTGATTGCACCACAGATTCCGGAAGTTGGGTCGTGGCAAAGCCGTGAGCTTTCTACTTGCCTGGGACCCCTACTCTATGCGCCTTCCGATGACTCCTGCATGAAGCAATCATGACAATTTTGTCATGTTCTACTGGTTCCGGCGCTGACGCTGTTCGCAACTGCGCAGCCTTAGCTAATTCCCCGCCGCGTTTCCGAACCTCGGGTTTACGACGTTGTTGTATATGGAACCAAAAGTGTAGGACAACCCGGCGCCGACGAAATATTGGTAAGACGTCGCGAGCTGTCGACGCCTGAGGAGGACCTCCTCATCCGTCGCTCCGCCCTTCGCCAGATACAACTGGTTTCGCAGTCGCGACACGTACCCGAACAGGTTGAGGCTCAAGCCCCGTATGAGGCGAAGATCGAATTCCGGGTTGAGATTGATACTGTGCTTGCTTGGATCGTCGAGCAGCGCGGAACCGACGAGCGAAACGCTGATCGAGCCCCACTGCTGTCGCATGTCGAGCGATGCGAGCAGTGAATGGTCGCCGCGCGTCTCGCTTATCCGGTCGAAGATCGTAGTGTCTTCGTAACGGTAGTGCGTTGCCCCGATCGAGTATTGTAGACGGAGCTGTCGCCTGGTCGATTGTGCATAGGGGAAGAAGTTGTACTCCACGGCAGGCGCGAAACGAAAGGCGAGCTTCGTGTTCTGGAAGGTTGACGCAGATATCGAGGCGCGCTGACCCGCAGACCAGTGCGGGCCGAGGCTCTTCACTACCAGTTGCCGAACTCCGTATCCACGACTGTAGCTGTTGAACTTCGTCCCATCCTGAAATGTGAACCTGTTCTCGCCATAGTTCCCGTCCAGTGATATGTTCGCTTTCCAGTCTGGCGATATCCGGTTAGCCGAAACCGAGCCATACAGCTGTGTCGATCGCGAGCTTTCTTCACCGTTGAGGTAGACGTCGGCGCGCGTGCGGAAGACCCACAAGTTCCACGGGTCACGCGCTGGCGCCGCAGTAGTGGCGCCTTCCGCCGCAGTGTATGTCACCTTGAGCTTCTCACTTCCCGGACGCCGCGCGGCGTATCGCAGAAGTCCGCGCTTTAGCGCTTCGGTTACAGTTCGTCTGCGTACGTCCTGCGATTCCGACTCCAGCGAAACAATGGTGATGGTGTCGCCGAGACTCGCAAATTCTTTGAGGCCGATGAAAGTGAGCGTAAACTCGCGCCCGCTTGCCGCGGTGGATCGTGTTGTGACCAGTACGTGCACGTCCGCATCGGCTCGGTCACGAACGTGATCGACCCACGGTATTTCAGTACGCGTGAACTCCATATCGCACTCGTACTGACAATCGAGAAACATCCGCACCGGCTTCTGAGCCGCGGAAGTCTGCCCGTCTGACACGCTTGCTGAAATAGCCACGAGTGTTGCCAGCCACACTGATGCCTTCATTCTGCTTCTCTGTTTTTTTGTTACCCAGAGTCGGCTACAGGTCCTTAAGCAACGTGGCCAGAACCAACACAACGAGCCCAGCTAGGACGAGCCATAATGTGTAAGGGACAAGAGCCGCCACCATACCGAAATGACCAAGGAGCCCGAGTGCACCAAGAGCAACTGCTATCCACCATGTGATGACCTTAGGCGCAGAAAGTTGCATGTCGACATCTCCTTTGAGCTGAAATGGTTGCGAACGCGTAGTGCGCGGTGAGTACGTTTATACGCGATTGGCTGGACAAGTCAATGAGGTCGGGCGGCTGAAAACGATCGTGCAACACCCAGCGCTGCGTTCGGTACCATGAATTCATCTGACATCTTAGATAGATGCGACGTAGCGATTCAAGCCGTCAGGACGCGATTCGGTTGAGTAACCGGAACGCGAGCCGAGGCGCGAGCCGGTTCAGCACGTAAAGCATCTGAGCCCCCCCAACGCGAACCTCGGATCGCCCCTTCTCGAGTCCACGTAGCGCCTCCCTGGCAAATCGTTCCGGCGTGATCGCCGGCGGGCCGGTTCCTCCGTTTGGTCCAAGGGCCCTCTTCAGGAGAGGCGTATCTACAGTTGGTGGCGCCAGGTCGACCACCTCGATGCCTTTGTCGCGGAGTTGATAGCGGAGCGCCTGCGTGAATGCCTGCAGCCCTACCTTTGTTGCGCCGTAGATCGGGGTCGCAGCGAGCGAAACGTATCCCAACCCTGAGGTGACGTTGATGATGGCGGGTGACCGCCCCTCGTCGGCATGGCGTAAGAACCGTGGGATGAAAAGGGCCGCAAGATGAATCGGGGCCTGCAGGTTGAGCGCGATCTCACCCGTGTCGATCGACTCCGCCCCGTCAGTGAGTTCAACTCGGCATTGGATTCCAGCATTGTTGACGAGCACGTCGGTGGCAGGATGCTCAGCCTCGACCCAATCGAGCAACCGCCTTCGGTCTGCCTCGACAGTCACGTCTGCCTTCAGATAGACAAGGCTGGGAACGCGCTCCTGCGCTTGCTTAAGCTTCTCCTCTGTTCGCCCACATATCAGCACTCGGCACCCGCGCTCGGCAAAACCTTCGGCGAGCGCGAGACCAATACCCGAACTGCCGCCGGTGATCAGAACGGTGCGATCAGAAAGCTGCATAGGAGAATTCTCGTAATAAGGAGGCGGTCCGATCGTGTCGGCTCCGCGCCTTAAGCTAAGCATCGGGGCTGCTAAGACTTTACTGCGTCTTCAGCCCGTGCCTGAACAAACCCTACATCGGGACCGTTAAACTCTCAATAGACGAGCTCCGTTCCGTATGCTTGAGCGGCTCCCGCTCAGCCACCCGTGCATTGCGGGGCTACGCGCGCGCAGTTACGGGACGGTCACCCGGCCGAAACCGCAGCAGAAAGACAGCTGCCAGTCCGAGAGCTGCCCCGAAAACATTGAGGATGAAATCGTTGACATCCACAGCGCGGTAGCTCCCCAACACGCTGGACATGTGCTGAAGGAGCTCGATGCCGAATGAAACACCAATCGCGACAATTATCGCCTTTCGCAACCGAAGGCGCTTCCAACCAGCGGAATCAGGATCCCCAGTGAGAAGAACAGCGCAAGATTGCCCTGCGCGTTACGTATGCAGCAGCTTCGCGCCCTTGAATTTCTGGACAAGCTTCCGGTAGACCGAGTCAGCGATGCGAGATTGGGGCGGCATTGGCAACTCCCTGGTCGTGGTTGACTACCGGCCGGATATACGGCTCACCGAAATTACAGTTTCGAATCATTCACGCGTGCGGCGGCACTCGTTATGCACTTTCGGGCAATCATCGTAATCCGAGGAGCACGACAATGGCGAGCGACGAAACGAACTCCGGGAAGTCCAGCGAATCTGCAGAGCCAAAGAACGGAATGCCCGGTGGTAGTGGGGGAAAGGGGCAATCGGGAACAGACGCGGGTAAGACGGACTCGGGAAAAGACAAGGACAAGCATGGTTCCACCGGCTCCAAGAGTTCTGGAGGAAGCGGCTCTTCCGAAGGCTCCGGTGGAGGGCACGGCGGCACGCATGGGTGAATGATATGCGGGCAACGCCCGCGACCGTCAGCTCGATGGGCTTGTCTCGCGGCTTAATCGCCGGCGCTCTGCCAGTACGGAAGCTGCCACACCCGCTGCAAGGACCGAGAGTATCACAGCGAGCATGAGCAAGTTAAAGTGCTTCCCAACGGCGAGCTTCAGCCATTCGGCAAGCAGCATCTTCATGCCCACTATCATCAGAACCACTGCGAGCGACACCTTCAGGTATCGAAACTTCGTCACCATATCGGCCAACGCAAAGTAAAGCGACCGCAGACCGAGTATCGCGAACACGTTACTGGTGAACACCAGGAACGGGTCGCTCGTGATGGCAAAGATGGCCGGGATCGAGTCGACGGCAAAGATCAAATCGGTCGTCTCTACCATGACGAGCGCGAGCGCGAGAGGCGTAAGGAGCAGGGTTCCCGGGCTAGCCTTGTCCACGACCTCATCCGGGACTAATGGTGCACCGGGCACCTCACTCTCGTACGATGCCGGTGCACCAGCACGAACGACAAAGTGCTCCCCGTGGAACCTGGCGGTCACTGGGAACAAGCGACGCGTCAACCGAACGACGATGTTCTTGTTCGGATCCGTGTGATCCGTCTTGAGAAATAGCATCTTGATCGCCGTCAGGATGAGGAAAACGGCGAAGACATACAGAATCCAGTGGAATTCGGCGATCAGCTTCGCGCCGACACCAATCATCGCACCCCGCATCACTAGGGCGCCGAGGATGCCCCAGAACAGCACGCGGTGCTGGTAGAGCGGCGGCACCGCGAAGAAGCTGAAGATCATCGCGATCACGAAGATGTTGTCGATGCTGAGGGATTTCTCGACGACGTACCCGGTCAGGTACTTCTCCGCTGCCGCCGCGCCGCCGTTCTTGAGACCGTCGACCGCGTCCACGATGGTGCCCAGGCCGAACCACTGGCCTTCGTAGGCGAAGTACACGAAGACGGAAAACGACAACCCCATGGCAAGCCACACTGCCGACCAGGCGAAAGCCTCCTTGACGCTGACCACGTGGGCCTTGCGGTGAAAGACCCCCAGGTCCAACGCCAGCATAAGCAGCACAAACGCGATGAACCCTGTCCAGATCCAGATCATTCAAGCGGCACCGTCATGAGGATGAACTGCCGATCGCGGATTGGCCCGCCACGGCTACATTGGCTTACGATAGTCCAGGCCACCGCGTTGCACAAAGTGAATGTTCTTGCGCTTAGCATAGATTTTATTTATATGACAAGACACTCCTCCGGATGACCAATTGACGTGGCTCAACTACCACCATCTGCTCTACTTTTGGACTATCGCGCGTGAGGGAAGCATTACGCGCGCCAGTGCCGTCCTCCATCTCACTCAGCCCGCCATCAGCGCGCAGCTCCGAACACTCGAGCGCGCGCTAGGCGAAAAACTCTTCGAGCGCCGCGGACGGCAACTGGTGCTCACCGACACCGGCCGACTCGTCTATCGCTACGCCGAGGAGATCTTCGGCATCGGCCGTGAGCTCCAGGAAACCCTCGCTGGTCGACCGTCAGGCCGTCCAGCGAGACTGGTCGTCGGGGTCGTTGACTCCATGCCGAAGCTCATGATCTACCGACTGCTCGAGCGCGCCGTGCGCGGCGTGGCGCCCGTCCGGCTGGTGCTGCGCGATGGCACGGCGGAGCGCCTGCTTGCCGACCTGGCCATCCACGCCGTCGATGTGGTGCTCAGCGACGCGCCCGTCCCACCAGGCGTGCATATCAAAGCGTTCAGTCATCTTCTTGGCGAATGCGGCGTCAGCATCTTCGGAACGCTCACGCTCGTCGAAGCGTACAGACGGCGGTTCCCGGTGTCACTCGATGGCGCGCCGTTCCTCTTGCCGATGGAAGGAACAACGCTGCGGCGCTCGCTGGACAACTGGTTCGGGGAGTTCGACATTCGGCCGAACGTGGTAGCGGAGATCGAGGACAGCGCCGTGCTGAAGGTGTTCGGTCAGGCCGGAGTCGGGCTCTTTGCCGCGCCCACGGCAGTGGAGCGCGAGGTGCGGCGGCAGTACGGCGTACGTGTCGTGGGCCGAGTCAAAGCAATTCGCGAGCGCTTCTACGCCATATCGGCGGAGCGTCGGATTCGGCATCCCGCCGTGCTGGCCATTTCGAGTGCCGCCCGCAGAGATCTGTTTGCGTGACCCACGAGCCCAATTTCACGTATGCTCTGCTGCCAGCGTGATTACGCCGTCAAGCAGGGCCTCCAGATCCGCGTCGGCAGTTCGGTGATTCGTAATCGCGCACCGGATATAAACCTTGCCGTCCGAACGTAGGGTGAGGGCGCTGCGATCCCGCGTTCGTGCAGGTCGACAATGATCGCGCGATTCAGGTCGTTCAGCTCTTCCTGCGCGACGCGATCACCGATATACCTGAAGCACACAATGTTCAGTGTCACGGGTGTGAGCAGCTCCAGCTTGGCGTCCGCAGACACGAGCGCACCCAGCCACTCCGCCTGCCTGACGTTCTTGAACACCATCCGGCCGATCTGCTCGATGCCATAATGTTTCAGCGTAAACCATACCTTGAGCGATCGCGCCGATCTCGATTGTTGAATGCCCAGACTGGTGAATCGGTTTACGCCAACTGCGATGCCGCCCGGGAGATCGTTGAGGTAAGCGCCGGATACCTCGAATGCCGCCCGGTGCGCGGCACGGTCACGAATCAATACACACGCTGCATCGATCGGGACGTGCAACCACTTGTGAAAATCGATGACCAGCGAATCGGCTCTCCCAATGCCGTTGACCCGACCCACCAGCTCGGGTGACAACATCGCAGCGGCCCCGAAAGCTCCGTCGACATGCAACCACAAATCTTCTTTGCGAGTGAAATCCGATAGAGCGATCAAAGGGTCGATCGCGCCCGTCCCGACTGTGCCCGCATGCGCAACCACGATCGCAGGCACCAGGCCCGCTGTCCTATCCGCATCTACTGCACGTTCCAGTGCCGTCATGTCGATCTTGTAGTCGACGCTCTGAATCACGCGCACGGCCGATTCACCAAGCCCCAGGAAGCGAGCCGCTCGCCGCACGCTGAAGTGAGCCTGGTCGGATGTATAGATGATCTTCGGCGGCACGGCCCTCATGCCCTCCGACCGGATCAACGCTGCATCTGCACCACGGTACAAACCGGCCGCGATGCCGTACAAGTTTGCATCCGATCCGCCGGTTGTTAGGATACCGCTTGCGTCTTCCGGAAATCCCATCACGGTCTTGAACCAGCCGAGCACAACGTCCTCGACCTCGATCGCCGCTGATTGAAACCCTGCGGCGTTGATATTGAGTGAAGCTGTGAGCAGCTCCGCAAATGCGCCGTAAACAGTCCCGCTCCCTATCACCCAACCCCAGAACCGTGGATGCGTGTTGCCGAGGTCATAGGGCATGATCGAGTCGCGGAACTGGTGATAGACCTTCCGTGCATCTTCACCCGATACAGGCGGGTCTTGGCGGAGCGACGCCCCAACCTCGGGAGGCATCGCGGTCCAGACTTTCCGCCGCGGCCTGTTCTGAAAGTGGTTTATCACATCCCGCAGAATCTCCGACGCATCGGCTCCTACTGCATCCCAATCCTCCGGATCCAGGCTCACTCCTTCGTATTCACTACTTCGAGGCATGATGATTCTCCGCGCAGGCCGGGTACAGCACGAACATCACACACTGGTGACCAGATCCGATATGATACTCTTGCGCATTTTGTATGAACGAACTTCAACATGGGCATGCATGAATGGATTTGCTCAATAGCAGGAAATCTGTGAGTTAGGCTTTTAGGTCGTGCACATACACAGTTCGGTCAACACAACGACCGAGGTGCACAGTGAAGATTCCGAGCGGCATCCTGACAACCGCCTTGCTGTTATTGACGATCGCCGCGCCGCTGCAAGCCCAGCAGGAAATTTCCCTTCCAGCGCAGCGCGCCCCAGCTCCGAAGATCGATGGAATACTGGATGACGCGGCGTGGCGCGAAGCGGTATCACTTTCCGGATTCAGGCAGCTCGACCCGGTCGAAGGACAGCCGGCGAGCGAAACAACGACGATACGCGCAGTCATTGACGATCAGGCGTTGTACATCGCGGTCCGCGCCGAAGATTTTGAGTCCAGCCGCATCGTGCGAGGGCGCGCCAGGCGCGACGTAGCAGTCGAAAGTGACTACGTAACAATTTCACTCGACAGCCGGCATGATCATCGTACCGCCTACGTGTTCACAATCACAGCAGGCGGCGCGCGAAGCGACGCGGCAATACCGGTCGAGGGAAATCCGGACCTGACGTGGGACGCGGTATGGAGCACAGCCGTCGAAGTAGATGACGGCGGCTGGAGTGCCGAGGTACGAATTCCGTTTTCGCAGCTGCGCTTCATCGCAGGTGCAGACGAATGGGGAATTCAGGTCAAACGCTTCATCTCGCGTAAGCAGGAAACCGATGTGCTTGCATTTGTACCGAAGCGGGAGTTCGAGGGGCCAGGCAGGTACGCGCACCTGACCGGTATGGGAGACGTTCGATCAGGCACCCGGATCGAAATGACACCATACGTGACTTTGCGCGAAGCTGCGTCCACTGGCAGCGCTCTTCCCGTGCAGAAAGTGGATGCGGGTGCGGACATCACCTATTCATTCGATGGCTCGACACGTTTGCGAGCGACGTTGAATCCGGACTTTGGCCAGATCGAAGCTGATCCGGCCGAGGTAAATCTGGGGGTGTTTGAAACGCTGCTAGTCGAGCGGCGCTCGTTCTTTGTCGAAGACGCCGACCTCTTTGCATGGGGCGGTCCGCGTGGCGTAGTGCAGCGGATCACCGGCTTTCCACGCGTGGTCCACACTCGGCGAATCGGCCGCCCTCCCGCTTCTCGCGCCTTGCCTGCCGGTGCAACGCTGCAGCTTCCGCAACAGACACGGATCCTGGGTGCGGGAAAACTTGTCGGGAAGGCCGGGCCTTACAGCTATGCTATCCTCAACACGGTGACCGCAGCGGAAGATGGCCGGCTATCGACTGCTGCACTGACGTCGACAATACCAGTCGAACCTCTCACCAACTTCCTGATCGGACGTGTCCGTCGCGAGACACCTCAAACCAATGTCGGACTCATTCTTACCGCCGTAGCTAGAAACCTGGCGGACTCGACGCTGGCTACCGTGCAACACCGGTCAGCGTTTGTCGGTGGGCTCGACGTTACGCGGATGTCAAAGAATCGCCACTGGCAGTTCTATACTGCAGTAGTTGGAAGCGCGGTGACGGGCGAGCCCGCAGCCTTGATACGCACTCAACGAAATAGCGCACACTACTTCCAGCGCCCCGACGCACCGCACCTACACGTCGACTTGGCCGCAACTGAAATGACCGGGCACGGTGCTCGATTCATCATGCGAAAGCTGGCGGGTAAACACTGGCTTGGTGCGCTCACGCTTCAAGCGCATTCGGCGGGGCTCGAGGTGAACGATGCAGGCTTCAGCGGACGATCAGATTTCCGTGCTGCAGGCAGTCTGCTCACGTACAAGGAAGACAAGCCCGGACGTTTTTTGCGACGGTGGCAGGCGTCGAATCAGATCGCGCTGGCCTGGACAGGTGATGGAGTGCTAGGCTGGAATGATCTCTCCGGCCAGCTCGATGGTCAGTTCCTCAATTACTGGTCGACGCGTGCAACACTCATTTATCGTCCGAGCGTAAGCGACGATCGATGGAGCCGCGGCGGACCATTGATGCAAGCTCCTGAATACAGGCACTTGCAACTGGAAGCGAGCTCTGATGTGCGACGGCGCGTATCCGGCACCGCACGCGTCCGCAGTGGCCGTGACGACAAAGGCTCCCGTGAAAACGGTGCGACGTTCGAGCTTTCGATGAGACCATCCCCAATGCTGCAGGCACGGGTAGACATAAGCGCGGACCGCAACCGCTACATAGGCCAATACGTCATGACGCGGGCGGATCAATACAGTTCGACATACGGACAGCGGTACATATTCTCGACACTGGAGCAGACATTGTGGAGCGCGACAGCGCGTGTCGACTGGACGCTTACTCCGGAAACGACCGTACAGTTGTTCGTGCAACCATTGTTGTCAGCGGTAGAGTTTCATCGCTTCAAGGAACTTGCACGTGGCCGCAGCTTCGAGTTCAACGAATACGGTAAGGACGTTGGTACGATTGAACGAACGCCGAGCAGTCGATTGCGAGTGGATCCAGACGGCGCTGGACTGGCGCCGGCATTCGATGTCAGGGATGACAGCGGAAATCTCCAGTCCCTGCGAGGGACTGCTGTTTTCAGGTGGGAGTTCCGGCCTGGTTCGACGCTTTTCGCTGTGTGGCAGGCGCGTGGTGCCGAGAATCTGCCGTATGCGGGTTTGCGAGGAGCGGATGCAGGCACGTTTGCGAGTTTTCCGCTGTACAACAGCTTCGCATTAAAAGTCGCTTACCGACTCGGCAGATAATCAGCTATCCATCAACCCCGCGTGACGCCGATTCTTTTGCTGCGGGCGTTCGTCGAAAATCCAGTTAGGGCCATGCACGAGCAGCGCGATGAAGTCGATAAGGTGTTGCGGCTTCACGCGCTGCTTTAGTGTAAGAGCGTTCCACTGCCTTCGTAATCCCAATTCGGTGATACGAATCGGCACGACACGGCCAGCGCGAATGTCGGGAGCGACACTCCACCTCGTCACTACGGCAGATCCTACACCTGCAGCAACGAGTGCAACGATGCCTTCCGTAATCGGGACCTCGCTCACCCGGCGCGGAATCACGCCTGCCGGCGACAGCACTCGCGTGAAGATGATGCTGCGATAAGGCTCATTTGTGTAGAGCAGCAGATCGAGATCGGCGAAGTCCGCGGCATTGACAAACTTCTTTTCTGCGAGCGGATGATCGGGCGCGACGATCAAGACTTGTTCGTCTTCAAACAGCGGCTCGATGTCTACCAGCTCCGGATCTGGTTCTTCATACGTCAAGGCAATGTCCACTTCGCCATCGATCACCGACTCCATTGCCTTATGCCCACAGCTTGGGACGATCGTGAACTCGATCCCCGGGTACGAACGCTTGAACTTTGGCAACACCGAGGGAAGCCAGTGATACGCCGTGTTGCATTTGGTTGTCAGTCGGATGTGGCCCATCGTCCCGCGTGCTATGCCACGGAGGTCCGAGTCGAGCCGGTTCATTTCGTCCAGCGTTCTGCCCGCCACTTCCAGGACACGACGGCCGGCTTCCGTCAGGACCATGCGCTTCGCTACCCGCGTAAAAACCGGTGTGCCCGCCTGGCGTTCCAGGTCCGCCAGCTGGTGACTTAGCGCGGATTGTGTGAGGAAGAGTCGCTTCGACGCTCCCGTCAACGTTCCCTCACGAGCTACTTCCTGAACCAGCTTCAAATGTCGCAGTGACAGATCCATGAGCCTGCCTCTCGTATAAAGAGATAACCGTGCATCAATTTAATACATGGAGACGGACACAAAGCTCCGCTGAGCGTGAGCTGTTTTAATGATTAGGCACAGGAAATTTCAGACGACTTGGCTGGGAGGACAACGGGGGAAGCGCGGACGAACGATGCTTACTTGGCGCCGGTGCTTGGAAAACGGGCTTTAGTTTCCGCGACCGACCTCGCAATGAGTGCCTCGAGAACCTTTACGTCGATGTCAGCCAGGCGTTTGAAGTACAGACAGGACTTTCCCATTTTGTGTTTCCCAAGCTGGCCCAGGAGCTTGACTTGCTCAGGGCTCTCTGCGGTGATGTACACGACCAGTTCCCTGCCGCGAACTGCGAAGGCCGCGAGAGCTGTCGTTCCCGAATGGCCGCTCTCATAGGTATAGGTGAATGAGCCATACCCTACGATGCTCGGCCCCCACATCCTCGGCTGCTGCTTCGTCACCCGTTTGCAAATGGCCATGATAACCTTGCAGTCTGCAAGCTGTTCGGGGCTTGCTCTGGACGCGAGGTATTCGTCAACGCTCGCGCCAGTGGGCTTGGTCTTGGTTTCGGCCATAAAAGATTCCTGTCAGGGTTTGCGCGAACGCAGATTCCACAATCCGTGTGCCGAGAGTATCATCGCGAGTCCGCCGGTGACGCCGAGCGCAATGAGCGTCCAGATGAAGAGGAGGCCCCCGGGCGATTTAGAGACAGCCACAGTAAATCCGTTATTGCGATGAATGAAAGGCATGCCCAGCGCCGCAAGCCCGCCAAGAAACATGATGACGTGCCCCGACCTCCGCTCTGCGAGCAGCAATGTTCCGCACGCGACGAGCAGCAGGATGGGCACGACGACGAAGAAAAGCCCGGACCCTCCCTTGTCAAAGCCGAGGGCGACGTCGCCGCCGATGTGGAATGGGAGGAGTATGATCGTGAGGAGAGATGCGATGGTCAATGTGTTGAGCTTCACTTCTTCGCTCCTTGAAGCATGGTGATCGCGCCGGCTATGCGACGAGCCGCGCAGCCGGTATCGCGGCGGTCACAGAAACAATCCGACCGTCTTTGATACCTACCGCGCGCACAGCATCGAGGTTCGTTTCAGGATCGATCACTCGCCCGCCCCCGAGCACGAGATCGAGCGTGGCTGGGCGCTGGGCAGATGCGCCTTCATGCAGAAGCGCAACGCATGTCAGCGTGAGCAGGATCTGCGACCGAACGGTTCTCATGGAGATGTTCGATGCCTCGTGGAAATGTGGGTCAGGATGAAAATGTCGGGCTTCTTTGGTTCAGCCGCAACGATCGCCAAAGGGTGGCGCGCCCATGTTCGACGAGAGCTCGGACGGCGTCGGACCCACCGTACGATGGCTGAGCAATTGCCAACGATCGGATTCAGATCGCCTATAAACTCGGATAAAGCGAATCGCGTAGCCCCGGTACGTCGGCCCTGTGCATTGTCGAACACGAATAATCCCGGTCGTCACTGCGGTGTTCAGGTGCATCTCGACGCTGAGCGAGTCCACCTCGCGCGCGAGCGTTCGAGGGCCGTCGGTCCGGCGCGCCTGACGGAACTGCCCCAGCAACTCGGCTCGCGTTTGAGTCGTTCCCCCCGCGTGCGTGAAGCGAAACGTCGGGGACCAGATAGAGTCGAGGAACTCCGAGTCACGTCGCGCTGCCGCAGTCTCGACCTGCTGCTCGAGAGTTGCAACGCGGAGGCTGTCGTCGCGCATCGAGGGCGTGGCTCTTGGCGAAACTCGGGGCAACACTGGCGGCACAGGCGACTTGACTCGGAGCAGCACCCGGCACGGCCATGTGGCGCGATTGCCGCCGATCGTCAGCGTATCCCCACGGATGCGGTATACACGTGCTTGATCGGTGCCGGTGTAGCTCGGGATGGTGCCGCCCACCACATGATGCACCACGGTGGAGTCGGAGGTGATCGTATACCTCCCGTAGTAGCCGAGGTAAGAGTCGAACAACTGACGGCGCTCGGCGTCGGTGGGTCGATCGTCCCCGGCGGCAAACGGGCCCACGGGGGGAGTACTCATCATCTGGATCGAGAGCTCTCCGCTGGGGGCGTACACAAAGAGTCCGGTCGGGTTCGGCCCATAAGGGTCATACAACCGGCCAGTCGGATCATCGCGGCAAAACCTCACGACGCGCCACACGCCGACGAGGGAAGGATCGGACACTTTAGCCGTGCTTGATATCGCCAGCGCCGCCAAGTCGATTGACGCCCCGGAGCGGCGCGCGCTGGCGGTACCGACCACAACCATCATCGCGATGAGACCAACGGTTCGGCCCAGTTTCATCGTCGTGATTTCATACTGAGCTGCGCTTCGAGTTCATTTCGCTGCACTAAACACTGCTCCATGCGCGAAGGCCGGACCGGTCTTGCCATGGCGCCACTCATTACGGTCGAATCGAATTCCGGGAATTCCGGACCCGGTGATTGGAAGATCGCCTGCGTGCTGAAGCTTTCCGGTCTCGGGATCCATGTCGATCAGGTAAACACCACCGGCCAGCGTTCCTCCGCCGGTCATCACGATCCGCCTTCCTCCGGGTTCGAGGCCGAGCCAATGTGGACGAGCATCGACGCCGAACGCGAGTTCGTCAACGATCACCGGTTTTTCCGGCGTGGACACGTCCAACACCACCACCGATCCAGTGGTGCCAACAGGCTGAACCCAGAAACGACCGGATCGCACTGGAACGTTGCAATCCGTGTCCTCGCCCGCTACCGCCGACCACGGAAAAGAACGCGCAAGTGTAGCGACAGGAGTTTCGTCGAGCCCGGATAGCACGTACAGTCCGCAACGAAACGTCGTGACCATTACCGACTTTCCATCGCCAAGGAGGCGCGCTTCTGCGGGATGCAGGTGCTCGTTGCCGCGCGGTCCGGGCGGCAAAAGCACGGTGTGCAGCAGGACCAGATCCGAAAGCCGCCATACCTGGACCGATCGCCCGACTTCTTCACCATGCATGTCGGCCGAGGTTGTTACGACTCGGTCGAGTCGTGGGACCACCGTCAGACTGTATGGATGAATGTCAGGATCGAGAGGATCGGCTGCGCTCGCAGCCCGTAGCATTCGTCCGCGATCATCCAGTTCAACCAGCCCGCCAGTTGCGCTGTGATCAGCGGCGAGACGTTGATACGTGGAGAGAACGGTACCGCTCGGCGTGCGAGCGAAACTGTGTGGGTCGGTATATGGTCCCGCATCGCCGAAGTCGCTCAACAGGCGCGGTTCAACGGGGTCGGCGAGATCAAAGACGAAAGTGCGCGCTGAAACCGCCGAGTTAGCGAAGAGATGGCTCGTGGTCATCTCGTATTCAATGTGGTGCGCGCCGCGCCCGGGCGGCGTTGGCAAAGTGTTGATGACCTGGCCGTACGTTGAGGAACTGCGATTCACGTCCACAACCGCGAGGAAATCTCCAGCGCTGCTGTCGACGTCCCACGCCCACACAAACAGATGGGCGCTTCCAGCCGCTTCTCCTTTCTTCGCAGCCGGCGAGGTGCCGCACGCAGTCAGGAGGAGGAGGCCAATCGCATGCCGCAGGGTGCAGCTTGGATAGCACCTCACCTGATTTGAACAACCACAAGAGTAGCCGAACTCGGGCTCGACAGTTGGTAACGGGTGCCCTTGGGTATCAACGCCCACGATCCTGGCGTGTTCAACGCCTGCTTGTCGCCCGACTGCAACAATACTATCGCCGATCCCGAAAGGGGTTGAACGACAATCGTGGGCGAGGATGCTGTGTACCAACGGCGCGCCATTCTCGCGTTTAGCCGAGCGCGGCTCTGAGTGAACCAGCGATTCTCAACTTCAATTGCACCGGGCATTTCGTGCGCACCCGTGTCACCGGGCGATACAGTAGAGCTCGTAATTGCGATCAAGTTGAACAACTGCGCTCCAACGTTCGTAACGCGATGCGTTATCGGCTGTCGAACATAAGACGTGTCGACGTTCACATCGCCGGGGTTACGACCGGGATCGGCGGCAGGATGGGTCCCGCCCCACGCGCCGTTCATTGGTTGAATATCGACAGGCGCTGTCGACACGGCGACGAAGAGCGCAGGCACGTCATGTACATGGAACAGTGTCGTGTCACCAGAGCGGATCTTCACATCCATCACGCGGACTTGCTGATGCGTCAACACTAGCCGGTGACGCGGCTCCTGATGCATCGGAACTGGCGCTTGAGCAGATACCGGCGGGCGAGCTGCGCCCGACTGACGCAAAACCCACGCACGCTGAATCTGCCCGCCAGTGACATGGTACACCCACGTTGCTCGCCCAGCTGGGGTTCCGTCCGCGTTGGCAAAATGCTCGAGATCTGTGACAAAAGCCCCATCAGCAATTCGGGATGCAACTTTGATTGTGTATCCGGCCGGTAGTCTGCCGAGGATACGAGCATACTGCGCGCGAACGCTATCGCGTCCGGTTGCGGCCATTCCGTTGTCTGGTAGCGACCCAAAGATGGCTTGTGATGCCACGGTCGCCATCATGTTGTCGAGATTGCGTGCGTTCGCGGCGTCGACAAAGCGCTGCACTACAGCGGCGGGAGCGGTGTCCGGCATCGCAGTCTGTGCGTGCATTGGCGCCGCAAGGCCAATCATGTTCGCTGTAATTGCGAGTACAGTCGTTTTCATTTGCCTCATTTAATGCGGGCGAAGCGAGCACACAATAGCTCGTCTGTCAACTTTGGCGAGTTTTGCCTCGACTGATGATCTGGCTGAGAACCTCGTGTTGCTGCGTGGTGCCCCCGAGTTGCTGACGGCGGGCACCGAGCCGCTTCCACTCGAAGATGCCTTTCAACGTCTGGGATTGAAGGTGAGCCAGGGGGCTGATAGCGCTGTATTTATCGAGGCCGATTCAGCAGCGGATGCGTCAGCCGTTGCAATAAGGGGTTCGTTGATTGGTCAGATGAGATGAGGCATCAGGGTTAAACGGCCTACAACTCAATCGCTCAGCCGAAACGTACCAATGTCGAATACGATGACCTTTGTTGGTTTTCCGTAGAGTTCGGCATTGGCAATTCCTTCGGGCTTCAGCTTCTTCGAGTACAACGCGATGTCGCGCACTGGTGTTCCATCGCGCCCATCCCATTCGACAAGACGAAAATCGCGTGTCTCTTCATTTAGCGTTGCGCCCGTGATCAGGCGATAGGCCTTCGACGCCGGGTCATACTCGAGACTGCGGATTCCGTCTCCGCCAAGGTCGATGCGAATGGCAGGACCATCAGCGCGGATGTTGTCGCGGAAGAAAGGTCCAGCCGGATCGATGAGCTTGATCGGAACGACAAGCGCGTGCCCATCGACAACCGGCGCGCGCAAACCAAGCAGGAGTCGCTGGCCTGTGGGATCCCATGCGAGCGCTTCGATATTGAGAACATGATCACCGATCTCGCGCGCGGTGCCGTTGAGCTCGGCGACATTGTCAGCGAGCCACGCTTTCAGATCCCCAATCGTTTCGACATTGCTTATCCGTCGAGTTACGGGATCATACCTGAATCGAACTAGTCCAACGCCCTCGTATCCGGTGGGCTTCGACTGTGAGCCAACTATATAGTAGCTCCCACCGTCGAACGTGATGCCTTCCATATCTGTTACGTTGGCGCCGAGTGCGATAGGTATCGCGTCGCCTGTCTGGGTGGTGTCGGAACCGACTTCGACCAGGAAAATCTCACCTAGCGTATCGTCGTCCAGCACGAGGAGCTGATTGCTGTTCGGGACGTGAGCAACTCCGGACAATTCGAAATCGCCACCTGCGATTGGGCGATGGTGTAAGGTGTCGCCGACCGTCAGTGGTCTACCGGAGGCCTGCGGTTTCCTGTTGACGAGCGCCAGCGCGATGAGGGCTCCTCCAATTGCCGCGACAGCAGCAATCAAGGTCTCGGTTCTGCGCCACCAGGCGGTATGAATATCGGGAGGAGGCATGTTTCGTTAAACGGTAAGCTTTATGATTGGACGTATTGCATGAACCATGCGGCGATAGTGTCGTGATGGAGTGCGCGCCATGAGTCGAAGACCGACTCCACATATGCCCCAGGCGATAGAATGAGTTTCGCGTTGTCTGCATCCCAGATGTGGCGGAGCGACAAAGCAGACTCGCGCTGCGGTGGCTCGAGCCAGCGGTAAACGCCGCGAATGCGCAGTGCGCGCCGTCGGATCCAGAGAGCGCGATCGACGGCTAGTCCGTGAGACAGTACTCCGTGCAGCACGAGGAGATGCACGGCAACTGACTGGATAGCCTGCGGGGATGGCACTCCATGATGTTGCGCAGCGTATGAGTCAACGACGAGGGGAGCGAGGTCGTCACGCCTCGAAGTGGATACTGGCGCCGGCGCGTCGACCCGAGATGACAGCAGGAGCTCGACCGGAGGCACCGCCGTTGAGATGAACGCCGAATACAGAGCCCAGCATCCGGGGTGCGCGCCGATGTATGCGTGCGTCGGCCCATCATGTGGCAGAAACGCCGCGGCGCACCCGGGGCAAGGTTCAAGCATCGGGCGTACTCACCACTGGTCATTCTGGATCATAAGGCTTCCCATTGAGCCAGACCTGCCCGCCGAGCTCTTCGATGTAATACTGCCGCCACCCCACTCGCGTCCGGCGCCATGTCTCGCGGTGGCTTTGCGTGGTGAGCACCGTATCGACAGTAACTTGGTCACGGCGTAGCATGAGCCGCTCCCAGCGCTGCGCCGTCCAGACGTAAACCGAATCTCCCACCCCGCCCGTTACAGGTACGAGCAGTCGGAGACTGTCGATGTCGACTGCGATGGCGAGCGTCTTCGGGATGATGGCCCAGCTGCGAAGCGCGTCGGCCCGAAGCTCCTCGCGCGTAAGCATCCGGCCCGAGTCGTTCTTGATCTGAAGATCGTCGGGCATCTCCGCCATGTACGCGTTGATGTCCTGTCGGCGCGTGGCTTCGACGCCGCGCGTTATGGCGGCCTCGATGTGGGCCCGGATGCTGTCCTGCACACCGGGCAACGAACGAACGGCAGGAGTCGACGTACGCTCCGCCGCTGGCTGGCAGGCGCCGACGGCCCCGCTTAGCAGCATGGCCAGGAAGACCAAGACGTGTGCTAACCTCACATGCCACCTCCAACGAGTCTTAGTACGTCCTGATAGCGCTCTGCGACGCTTAACTACAGCGTGTGAAGCGGCTGGACATTCACTGTGTGCAAACGCATAGCCGAACTGTCATGCTTCACTCGGCGCCGATAGAGCCATAGGAGGCTCAACATCGTCGCCGGAATCACTACGTCACCAAAGAACATGGCGAATCCCCAGTTTCCCGGCGACGTATTCTCGTGCCTCAGGTAATCCGTGATGTGAATTGAAGCGGCGCCGAACGCAAACACGCACACTGGCACAAGCGCCGCGACCCAGAAATCATCGCGAAACCACAGGCACATTACGCCAACAATGCCGAACCCAAGGTGGTAGAATGCGAGTTCGAGCTGAAAGGGACTGCCCGTAGCCCAACCGACCGAGGCGGCAACAGTGTCGGACATGAAGTAGTGGCCGACGAAACCCCACCAGCTGCTGACTCCAATTCCGAGTACAAGCAGGTAGGTCAGGAGTGTACGCAAAACCTCCGTACTATCCTGCAGCTTGCCGCGCTGTGCGAGATCCCCAACTGCGAGCAACGGGATGGACAGCCAGAAAGCGGTGCCGCCGATCGACCACCGAATCAGGAAGGACACTCCTACAAGTGACATCAAAAAGGGTACGATGGCACCAATTCCCGACGGCGGAGAAGCGAGCGGCTGCGGGAAGCGAAACATCGCAGAAGTCCGATGACGCCAGTCGTACAGTGCAATGCTGACCGTGCCCAGTGCGAGAAGCCCTGCAATTGGTACCGATCCTTCAAGTCCCTTCACCCACTGCTGCGCGCTCACGGCTGCGAGCCAGACAGAGCAGGCTACAGCGGCAGGAAAACGAGTGGGTCGAAAAAAGATGAGAAGCCCCAGAACGACCTCGAGAAGTCCGCCGAGGATTGCTAGGCGCGGATGCACACCTAACTGACTCGCGCTTTCGCCGATTCCGTTGAGCGTTGCGCCGCCCATTGCGACGATCAACAACCCAAACGGCGGAGCGAGGGCTTCCAACACTACCCAGCGGCGAGGCTCCGCGCGCGCCGTCATTCAAATTCTCCAGCCGTGACCGATTCGTACTGCTGTGAGAACTCGATGATGCGCTCACACAGGCCGAGCAGTTGTGCGCTCGCTTTGGATCCAAGGAACGTCTGCAGATCGTCGTAGAGTGCACGCAGTGGCTTGGCAACAGTTACGAGCATCGCCTGTCCTTCGCCAGTAATGCGGTGAATGACAATGCGACGATCGGATTCTGATGGGTCTCTCGAGATCCAACGTTGTCGTTCGAGCTGGTCCATCATGCGGGTCACGTCGGGGGCACGAGCCACCAGGCGCTTCCCGATGTCCGCGTGACTCAAGCCCGTAGCTCCCGCACCCCGCAGCATTCTCAGCACGTGATACTGCCGAGGTGTCATCGAGTGCTCAGCCAGCACGAGACTCACGTGCGAGCCGATATCACCGCTGGCAACGCCAAGGCCGATGACCAGTGCTTCGCCCCTGTTTAGTTGCCGTACGGATCCGATCCGATTTTCAAGAATGCCGGTCAAGGTATCCCGATTAGTTGTTGACAACAACTAATATGCCTGTATAGTTCTAAAGCGCAAGGACAACAGCGCGCGGGCGGGTAAACGATTGCCGCTTCATGCGGTACAACAATGAGAGCGATTTTGAACCTATTGGCAGTTATTCAGGTGACGCTGGCATCGATCCTTGTCCCGGTTGGTTTGCTGAAGCTCATCAAAGGCAAGACACTTGAGGCCAAGTCCGGAATGCGCTGGATGCAGGATTTCTCCTCGCGTTCCATTGCGGCAATCGGCACATCCGAGGTCTTCGCTGGCAGCGCGATGCTGGCCGGATTGATTGTCCCCAGCTGGTCCGCCTCACTCCTGGGCGATGTCGTTGCCGCGGTGATTCTGGCCGGTGCTGCATGCACACATCTTCACCGCAAAGAGCACAGTGCGATGCTGGTTCCTGTAGCGTTGGGCGCGGCCAGCCTTGTTGCGATCGCACTTCTGCTGCCAGCCGCGCCATTGTGATCGGTCGTCAGACACGCACGGATGCGTTCATGATCGGTCAGTCGAAGGCTATGACATTCGCTTCAGCCGATTTGCTTCTAGCCAGTGTTCGAAAAAGAAATCGATGGCTGCTTTGGAATCAATCTGATCGCCGACCGTTAGTCGATAGTTCAACTCGCTGCGCAAGCAGTGAAGAACTCGACGAACGATGCCGCGGCGCCATCCATTCCCGATACCTTCGGATTCGTCGATTCAACCAGCCAGTACTCATTGGGAGCGTGGGCTCCACCACCGTGCCCCAGACCGAACTGGCCCGCGGGAAGCCTGAGCGGATCACCAGTGAAGGTGACGCCCGGCCACGATCCCGCACTTCGTGGCCACAGAAGCGGATCGATCCCTAACTTCCGGTACGTCGCGATCTGCGCCTTGATGAGCTTCGAGTCTGGATCTGTCTGCGTCGGATCGTATCCGCCGGTCATGTTCACCTCGATGTCGCCAAATCCCCGCTTTGCGAGATGCGCCTTCAGTAGAGCAAGCGTTTTCTTCGCGCTCATATCTGGTACGAGCCGCATGTCGATCTTCGCGACTGCGCGGTGCGGAAGAATCGTCTTTCCTCCGGGTCCGGTATAGCCTCCGACGAGTCCCTCGATGTTGATCGTCGGATTTGACACGAGTCGCACCAGCGAGTCGTGCCAGTTCTCGTTCTCGATCCAACGAGAAACGCCGAGTGCTCTCTTGGTCGCCGCTTCGTTGCGCTTGGGGATTGCGTCTTCGAGAATCTTCCGCAGCGCTGGTGACAGCGGCTTCACA
>JANPKW010000025.1:0-45937 GCA_031426255.1 Gemmatimonadaceae bacterium
AGATGACGATCGAGCTGATCACGCCGATCGCGATGGACGAGGGTCTTCGCTTCGCGATTCGTGAGGGTGGCAGGACGGTTGGTGCCGGCGTCGTCACGAAGATCCTTAAGTAGAGTGCTCAGAGCGCCTTCGGCGGAACTGGCCGAGGGCGCAGAGAGGGACACACAGAGACAAAGAGTAAGAACACAGCTAAACAGCTTTACCGTACTTCATCGACTTTTTCGAGTACCTATATATGCCCCGCGACAAGATCATTCTGGCCTGCAGCGATTGTAAGAATCGCAACTACTTCACCACGAAGAACAAGCGTCTCCATCCGGAGCGTGTCGAGTGGAAGAAGTATTGCCCGCGCTGCAACTCGCACAAGCTCCATAAGGAAACGAAGTAAATGGCAGTCGAGGTAGTTCAGCGTCGCGAAAGCTTTCCCGTCCGTGTGGCGAACTTCTATCAGGAAGTCGTCACCGAGATGCGGAAGGTTACGTGGCCTGACCGCGAGCAGCTCAAGGATACAACGATCAAGATCCTGATTTTCGTGCTCTTCATCGCTGCGATACTTGGACTTGTCGACCTGATTCTGCAACTCGTTCTCGTTCAGGGGATTCCGTCCCTGTTCGCGGGGCGCTGATCAGTGGAGCATCGCTGGTACGCGATCCAGACGACGTCTGGGCATGAGAACAAGGTCCGCAACCTTATTCAGCGCAGGATCGATGGTGATCAGCGGCTGCCTGAAGACAGGTCGATTCGCCAGGCTCTTGTTCCGACGCAGGAAGTCGTTGAGATCAAGAACGGCAAGAAGGTAAACGTCGAGCGGAAGATTTATCCCGGCTATGTACTGGTCGAGATGGAGATGGACCAGGAGACGGCGCACACAATCAACGGCATTCAGGGCGTGATCAAGTTCGTCGGTCACGAGCGTATGCCGCAGCCGCTTCGTCCCGAAGAAGTAAATCGCCTGCTTGGTATCGCTGATGAAGCGGCCGCCGAAGAACCAAAGGAAGAAATTCCGTTCTTGGTTGGTCAGGCCGTAGCGATCACCGAAGGTCCGTTCACGGACTTCAATGGAACGGTTGAAGAAGTAATTGCGGACAAAGGCAAAGTTCGAGTGTCGGTATCGCTCTTTGGTCGACCAACCTCCGTCGAACTCGACTATCTGCAGCTGAAAGGCTACTAAGCGAGGCTTCTAGGAAGCAGGTCCGGCTGCCGACTTTGCTTCGACCTGAGATGTGACGTCTACACTCACCGACATGATGCCGTAGATGACTCCGGACGTGTCCAGCAGCGGCTGGTAGGTTACGTCGAAATAGGCCTGTTGCAGCTCGGTTGATCCACCTGGAACGTATTTAACGGGAATCGTTTTGCCAACATACGGCAGGCCCGTATTCCACACATCGTCAAGGACTTCAAACAATCCCTGACCCTCCAGCTCAGGAAATGCTTTTCGAGCGGGGAGGCCTACGACTTCCCGTTCGCCGATGAGTTCCCTTGCCTTCGCATTCATCATCGTTGTTCTGTGCTGCTTCCCGTGGGTGATGCTGATGGCGACAGGCGCAACTTCGATAATTGCCCGAACACCTTCCTGAACGGCCTCTGTATGCATCGAGCGTACGCGATCGCTCACGTCGCGTACAAACAGGATGGTACCATCACCGTCGGGTACTCCGAGAACCGATGCCCATATATAGCGGCGCGGAAAGAACAGCTCGAACCGGAGGGGACGTTTCCTGACCAGGATCTCGCTCAGCGAATGCTCGGCTTTCTGAGTTTGAGCCTCCGGAAAGCAATGCCAGAAAAGGGCGCCTTCCGCCTCTGCCAGTCCTATGCCGAGGAGATTCCGCGCGGCTGGATTTATTCGGCGAATGACGCTCGCTTCGTCAAGGTAGATGAGTCCGTCGGGGGAGTACTCGAATACGGGATCACTGGTGGCGTCCATTTTACGGCTTCTCTGACATTGTCGTGATCGTCATGGTCTGATTCTGCAAGCGGCACTCGACGTGGTCGCTGGCCGGTGAGATTTCGCCATAGGAGTAAAAGCCGGCAAACGTTGTGCGCGATCCAAGGATTTGACGTGCGGCGGCGACCTCTTCATGGGTACGGAGCTGCAGCAGCAGTTTTCTGCCTATACAGCTGATCAGAATGGCAAGAGCAGGGTCTTTCAGCTGTTGCGATGATGCGGACGCGGCTGATCCCGATGCGCTGATGAGCTGGTCGAGGTCTGCCTGCATGACCTTTGCCCGAAAGCCCTCGGGGACATCACCGGCGAACGTCACGCTTTTTTTGTCCTGATCGACTGCAAGAAGTGTCCTCACGAGTGCGTCGTCGCCTTCAGGAGATTCGATGCTCAGGGGGAACAGGAGACCTGATGCGGGAAGCGCGTATGCGCGGGCGCCAAGCAGGCGCTGGTAGACTTCCAGGGCTGGCTCGTCGTCAAGCTCGTAGACCACATTCCCGTCCGAGCGGGTCACTGACATTTCGTGGCCGAAAGGAATCCATCCGCCAAGTGATCCGACTCCTATTTCGATCCTGCTGCCTGCGAATCCGATAGCGACAACACGATTCGCGGTGGGCCGTTCATTCAGCCCGACGAGGGTCCGGCCGAACCGTTCGCCATCTGATGCAAGTCCACCGGTGACAGACACGCCCGGCCCGAGACACTCGCTCAGTCCGCGGAGCAGCGCGGTGCCATTGATGTTCAGGCCTTCAGAAAAGAGCAGGACGTGCCTCAATTCCTCTGTATACAAGGAAAGACCCAGAGTTTTGCCAGCCCGTTCGCTATCGTCAGCCTGATCGACGCTTTCAACGGCGGAGCTGACAGCCGTACCGTCGAACCATATCATCGTGGCAACACCTCCGACTTCGTGAACCTCTGAGCCGGCAATGAAGTCTGCTGCCGAGACGAACACTACGGTCGACGCCTCGTACCGCTCGAGCAAATTTCGGTAGAAGCCATCTCCCTCCAGGGTCTCCGTCCCCGCAAACGCGAGGATCAAGTCAGGTGCGCGTCCTGCTGGCCCGTTCCCGGGTTCCCACCCATTGGTTACATCGAACTGAAGCTGTTGGACTTGCATGAATGAAACTGACCTCTGATGCCAGAGTGTTTGGAGGAATCGACAGGACAAATGGAAACTGCGCGCATGCGCCGGCAGACCCCCGGTGCCCTCTAACTTGGTACCCGTAAGCGTCTAATAAGCAGTTTCAAAGCCAACGCAATTTTCGGAGTCAAGGGTGGTCTCAAGTGGTGCTTCGGGTTACGTTCGGTAATGGACCTCACGTCGAAGTTAGCAGTTCTCTCGGATGCCGCGAAGTACGACGCGTCGTGTGCCAGTAGCGGAGCGAGGGGGCGAAAAGCGAAGGGTAGCGGAATCGGGTCCACTGAAGGAACGGGAATCTGCCACAGCTATACTCCCGATGGCAGATGCGTCTCGCTTCTGAAGATTCTCCTCACAAACTACTGCATTTACGACTGCGGCTATTGCATCAACCGCAGGTCTTCCGGGGTCGAGCGGGCGAGGTTCACGCCCGAGGAAGTAATCAGCCTCACTCTCGATTTCTACAGGCGCAACTATATAGAAGGGCTATTCCTGAGCTCCGGTATCATACGCGACTCCGATTACACGATGGAGCAGCTGATCCGAGTTGCCAAGGTTCTGCGGAGTGAGCACGGATTTGCCGGATATATCCACCTCAAGGCAATTCCGAACGCAGCGCCAGAACTTCTGAGAGAAGCGGGTCTATGGGCCGACAGGTTGAGCATGAACGTCGAGCTTCCGCGTCAGAGCGATCTCGATAAGCTGGCTCCGGAAAAAGACCTCGTGCAGATCGGGCGCGCGATGAACGTTGTTCGCGACGGCATCATCGAATCGAAGGAAAATCGCGCAGCCGCGCGCGGGGCGACGAAACCATCAGCTTTTTCGCCAGCAGGCCAGGCGACTCAGATGATAGTGGGTGCAACCGATGCGACTGATGCTGCTCTGCTCAAGGCATCGTCCGCGCTCTACTCGGGCCAGCGGTTGAAACGAGTCTACTATTCAGCCTTCAGTCCCATTCCCGACGCCTCATCAATCCTTCCACCAACTGCTCCACCGCTTCTTCGTGAACACAGGCTCTACCAGGCCGACTGGCTGATGCGCTTTTACGGATTCGGTGCAGGTGAGCTCACCACAGCAGCCACGCCGAATCTGGATCTCGATGTCGACCCGAAACTCTCGTGGGCACTTCGCAATCGCGATAGTTTCCCGGTCGATGTCAACACCGCGGATAAGGAAGCGCTGCTTCGCATCCCGGGAGTCGGAGTTCGGAGCGTGAAGCGAATTCTTTCGTCTCGGCGATGGACGCGACTAAGGCTCGATGATCTCGTTCGGCTGCGTGTGTCGATGTCGCGCGCCATGCCGTTCGTTGTGACATCCGACTATTTCCCGACATCTGTCGGGAGTGAGGCGATGGTACGAAAGAGCAAAGTCGATCGGCAGCTCGATCTGTGGTCGGCACCAGCAGTTTCCGCCATCACCGGCGAGCTGTGATTCAGTCGCCCGGACTGGTCGGCGAAAGCCTCATACTCTGGAGGTCTACTGCGAGAGCGTGTCTCGCGAGGCAGCTGAGGCCCGGTGAAATCGCGTGGGATCCAGCGGGGTCGGCGAGACTGATCTTCGGTGACTCGATTGATCCGGCATTGGAAAGTGCCGGGCATCTTCGCGTCCCACGCTCATTCATTGCGCTCGCGTCGAGTATCGCGTGTCACAGCAGTGACGCAAGGTGGTCACTTCTCTACGAGCTGCTGTGGCGCTTGAATAACGGTGAGCCGCACCTGCTCCGGGTAGCGTCAAATCCGCTCGTAGTTCGCCTCACCGCCATGCATCGATCGGTTCGCCGGGCGTCGCACAAGATGAAAGCGTTCGTTCGCTTTCAGTTGGTCGGCGGCAGCGATCCTCCCGAGTACGTTGCGTGGTTCGAGCCGGCGCACCGCGTGGTCGAACGGACCGCACAGTTTTTCGCCGACAGGTTTCGCTCGATGCGGTGGAGCATTTTCACTCCGGATGCCTGTGCCAGCTGGGATCTGGAGCGTTTGACGATCGAGCCCGGAATCGAGCGGCACCAGGCACCGGCCAGCGAAGATGCACTCGAATCGCTCTGGCGCACGTATTACGCGGGAATCTTCAATCCTGCCCGGTTGAATCGCGACGCGATGCGTGCCGAGATGCCGATGCGCTACTGGAAGAATCTTCCTGAGGCGCGGTTGATCAGCGACTTGACGCGGAATGCGCCTGCGAGAATGGCAACGATGATCGCGCAGACGTTGAGAGAACCCTCACCATTGCCCGCCGATCTGGATGCGCTCGAATCTCCCCCCGCGATCGAAGAAGTCGTTGAGCATGCGGCGTGGGATACGGTTTACGATCCGGGTTGGCGCGAAGCCCGCCAACGTGCAGAGGCCGTGAAGTTCCGCGCGCCTCAAGTTTTCACACTCGACCGGGCCCGAATACTGTCCGGCGTGGCGGGGTGGACTGACCCGACACTGCTTGCCCCCGGAGTCTACTACCCTGATGAGGCGACCACCCCGGAAGCGCGGCTCAGACATTACGCGTCGGAGTTTCCAATGGTCGAAGTCGATGCGACTTATTACGCCCTGCCTTCGCTGGATACATCTGCGCGGTGGGTCGAGCGAACGCCGTCGCACTTCGTATTCAACATCAAGGCGCATTCCCTGATGACCGGGCATCCGACCAATCCCGCTCGGCTTCCACAATGGCTGAAAGAGGATCTGCCGCTGCGTCTGCGATCTGCGTCGAATGTCTATTCGCATCACTTCAGCAGGGAGTCGCTCGATGAAGTGTGGCGTCGGTTCTTATCTGCACTTGCACCTCTTCGAGAATCCGGAAAGCTCGGTGCGATAATGCTTCAATACCCACGTTGGTTTCTCCCATCGAGATCTGCCGCGGCTGACCTGAAAGCTGCGCGCGAGCGACTCGGCGATTGTCCTGCAAGCGTCGAGGTCCGGCATCGGGATTGGCTGAGCGAGCGCATCGCGCCACGGTTTTTTGCGTTACTCCGAGACCTTCGCTTCGCTTACGTGGCTGTAGATGCGCCACAGGGGATGGTGAGCAGTGTGCCTCCGATAATGGAGGTCACGAATCCGGCAATTGCCATGTTCAGGTTTCATGGTCGGCGGGAATCAACGTGGGAGACGCGGAATGATGAGGTAGCTGAACGATATCGCTACCTCTACCAGAGGTCGCAACTCGACAAGTGGGTTCCAACAATTCAGCGGGCAGCAGAGCGGGCGATGACGGTTCATTTGACGTTCAACAACAACAAATGGAACTATGCGATCGCCAATGCGCTGGAAATGGCGGAAGCGATGTGCCTTACGGTTTCGGAACTACGGGGGGAAAGGAGTTTTTGAAGTGCCAGGAGTTACTGAAGGGGATGCTGTATTATCACGCATGGACTGGGCTATCAGACGCAACTGTTCCTTGGGTTACTCGGCCATTCGCAGGCGCGAATGCTCGAGATTGCCACGCTTGGGTGTAGTCCGCAGTTCCAAACAAAAACGAGCAAGTGTCCGGGCCACGTGGAGCTGCCGCACTTGTTGAAGTGCTTGCTCGTCACCCCTTCCACCCAAGAATCGGGCCAGTTACATTAGAAGGCTGTCTTAGAGCCACAGCATCCCAACTCCTGGATGCGGGTGGTGGCCCTTGCGCGGGGCGGCCGATAAGGCGAGTAGCGCACCCGTCGGATACCACTACGACGCTAAGAACAACCGTGGGAGTTGGATCCGTGCAGCCCAATCCGGGCTCCCCACGGACGGACATCAAAGGAGTATCATGGCAAAAAAGGTCACTGGATTCGTCAAGCTGCAGATCCCTGCAGGCAAGGCGAACCCGGCGCCCCCTGTCGGCACCGCTCTCGGTCCGCAGGGAATCAACATCATGGCTTTCTGCAAAGAGTTCAACGCTCGGACGCAGGGCCAGGACACGATTCTCCCGGTCGAGATCACGATTTTCGCCGACAAATCCTTCACCTTCATCACGAAGACGCCGCCCGCGGCCGTCCTCCTGAAGAAGGAAGCAGGTATCGAAAAGGGCTCCGGATCGCCCAACCGCACAAAGGTTGGATCTGTAACGAAGGCGCAGGTACGCAAGATCGCCGAGATCAAGCTTCCTGACCTCAACTGCGATTCCATCGAATCGGCAATGGCGATGGTTGCCGGTGCCGCTCGCTCGATGGGCGTCGAGGTCAAGGACTGATGCGCCAGCATGGAAAGAAGTACACGGCAGCCGCTTCGAAGCGCGACATCGCTACGCGATATCAGCCGAAGCAGGCAATCGATCTAGTCAAGTCAGCGGCGTTCGCGAAGTTCGACGAAACAGTCGAAGTCGCAGTTCGCCTCGGAGTCGACCCCCGTCACGCCGATCAGGTTGTGCGCGGAACAGTCGTCCTTCCCGCAGGCACCGGTAAAACGGTGCGCGTGCTCGTCATCGCCGCCGGTGAAAAGGCGCGTGAAGCCGAGACCGCAGGCGCCGATTTCGTCGGCACCGAGTACATCGCGAAGATCAAGGAAAACTGGCTCGACTTCGACGTTCTCATCGCAACACCCGACCAGATGGGCCAGCTCGGCGCACTTGGCCGGATTCTTGGACCGCGTGGTCTCATGCCGAACCCCAAGGCTGGCACGGTGACGTTCGACGTTGCGCGCGCCGTCCGCGAAGTGAAGGCAGGGAAGATCGAGTTCCGCGTTGACAAGAGCGGGAACGTTCACGCGGCCATCGGCAAGGTGTCGTTCGAGTCGGAAGCACTCGAGACGAACTTCACTGCGTTCATGGATCAGATCATCCGCTCCAAGCCGGCAGCGGCGAAGGGCGTGTATGTCCGCACGGTAGCCATCTCGAGCACGATGGGTCCCGGCGTTGCAATCGATACAACTCCTTACCGGTAACCGAAAATGAAAAGAGCCGAAAAGGAGCAGATGGTCAGCGATCTCAGAGACAAGCTCCAGGGAGCAAAGTCTCTTTACTATACTGACTTCACGGGTCTCAACGTGAAGCGCATGACCGAGCTCCGCCGTCGCCTGAAGCGCGCCGGCGTCGACTACGTCGTGATCAAGAACACGTTGGCGCTTCGTGCGGTCAACGAGAGCGGACTCGTCGGTGAGCGCCTCAAGGGCCCCACAGGTCTGGTGATGGGCAAGGATCCGGTCGCAGCCGCGAAGGTGCTGACGGATTTTGCGAAGGAGTTCGAGCAGAAGCCGACTGTAAAGGGCGGATTGCTCGAGGGTAAGTCGATCGACTCCGCTCAGGTCAAGCAGCTTGCGTCACTACCGTCGCGTGAGCAGATGCTGGCAGATCTTGGTGCCGGATTGCAGTCCCCGATGGCCGCCTTCGTAGGCGCGCTCAGCGGGATTCTTTACATGTTTGCAGGCGCGCTCGACGCGCTCAAGTCACAGCGCGAAGGCGCCTAATATCACCACGGAGAAATACTAAAATGGCCAACGCAACCATGAGCAAGGATGAGATCCTCGAAGCAATCGGCAACATGTCGGTATTCGAGCTCGCCGAGCTGATCGAGTCGTTCAAGAGCAAGTTCAACGTTACAATCAGCGCCGCTGCCCCGGCCGCTCCCGCCGCTGGCGGAGCCGGTGCCGCACCCGCCGCCGCAGCCGAAGAGCAGACTGAGTTCGATGTCGTGCTCAAGGAAGCCGGCGCGAAGAAGATCCAGGTCATCAAGGTCGTGCGCGAGCTGACCGGCCTCGGTCTGAAGGAAGCGAAGGACCTCGTCGACGGCGCACCAAACGCCGTAAAGACGGCCGTCACGAAGGACGAAGCCGCCGCGATGAAGGCCAAGCTCGAAGAGCAGGGCGCAGTAGTCGAAGTGAAGTAAGGGCTCGAGGAACACCGGCCGGCGTCGTACGCCGGCCGGACACCTCCACCCTCACTCTCTCTTCGACGATATGCATCGAATTCCGCGTCGCCCAAAAACTGAAGTCACACCGTTCGCTCCAACCGGTCCAGCGAAAATTTCGCCGGCAACCGGGATGGGGCTGTTTGCGCCTGCCCAGTAGGTGAATATGCCAGAATTGATGAAGGAAATTTCTTTCGCGAAGCTCGATCAGGGCATGAACATGCCCCACTTGCTCGATATCCAGACGCAGGCCTTCGAGTCGCTGCTCCAGCTGGACGCAGCCTCTCTGAACCGCGAGGACATCGGGCTCGAGCGTGTCTTCAAGGACCTCTTCCCGATCACTGACGTCCACGAGAATTTCTCGCTGGAGTTCAAGAGCTACACGCTCGGGGATCCCAAGTACTCAGTCGCCGAATGCATCGAGCGCGACATGACGTACTCGGCACCTCTCAAGGCGACGCTGCAGCTCGTCATTTTCGAGGAGACTGAAGCCGGTAAGCGCCCCAAGAACATCATCGAGAAGGAAGTCTATCTCGGTGAGCTGCCGCTCCTCACGCCGCTTGGAACCTTCGTGATCAACGGAGCCGAGCGGGTCATCGTGAGCCAGCTGCACCGTTCACCTGGCGTCGTCTTCGAGGAGTCCACCCACCCGAACGGACAGCGCCTCATCTCGGCGCGTATCATCCCGTTCCGCGGATCATGGGTCGAGTTCACGGTGGACATTCACGACGTCATCTACGTCCACATCGACAAGAAGAAGAAGTTCCCGGCCACCGCGCTTCTGCGCGCCTTCGGCTATGGAACGAACTCGTCGATCCTCCGCCTCTTCTTCGCCGAGCGCGAGCTCGACCTCGTGAAGAAGCGTGAGAGCCGCACAGACCAGCGTGAAGTACTCGGAGCAATCATTGCCGAGAACATCACGCTTGCCGGTGAAGCAGTGGATCCGGATGCGCCGCGACTCAAGACGAAGAAGGCGCGCACTCAGCTCGAGCGCGACCAGTCCGAGCTCGCAGTGCAGGAAGGCGATGAGCTGACCGAAGAGGTCTTTAATCGCCTGCGCCGCCTGAAGATCGATAAGGTCAAGGTCTTCGCGTCATACACGATGATCGATCTCCGCGACGAAATGGATGCCGTTGAGCGCGGAGAGCGCGCTGATGGTCGCCGTATCATCGCTGTCGACGTCGTCGATAACGAAACTGGCGAAGTGATCGCCGAGTGCGGTGAGAAGCTCACCGACACGCTGATCAAGCGCATCCGCAAGAACGAGATCAACAAGGTTCAGGTGTTCGTCACATCGGGTCGCGCAGAGTCGATGCTGATCAAGAACACGCTGGCGAAAGATCCGACGCACGCTGAAGAAGAAGCACTCAAGCAGATCTACTCGCTGCTCCGGCCGGGCGATGCGCCCAACCGCGAGACGGCCAAGCAGGCGCTCGAGCGGCTCTTCTTCTCGCCGAAGCGCTACGACCTCGGCCGCGTCGGCCGTTACAAGATCAATCAGCGCCTTCTGACGAACCGCCCCGCAAGTGAGACGGTTCTGACGAAGGAGGATTTCGTCGCGATCATCCGCTACCTCATGGAGCTGCACGAGGGCCGCGGATACACCGATGACATCGATCACCTCGGTAACCGCCGCATTCGCTCGGTTGGCGAGCTGATCGCGAATCAGTTCTCGGTAGGTCTTTCCCGCATGGCGCGCCTCGTGAAGGAGCGCATGTCGATCAACACCGATCCGGAAAAGATCTCGCTCGACGATCTCGTGAACGCGCGGACAGTGAGCGCGGTGATCCAGGCATTCTTCGGATCGTCGCAGCTGTCGCAGTTCATGGATCAGACGAACCCGCTCGCCGAGCTGACGCACAAACGTCGTCTGTCGGCGCTTGGACCTGGCGGACTCACTCGTGAGCGCGCCGGCTTCGAGGTTCGTGACGTACACTATTCGCAGTACGGCCGCATGTGCCCGATCGAAACGCCTGAAGGTCCGAACATCGGACTCATCACGTCACTTGCCTGCTTCGCGCAGGTGAATGATCTCGGCTTCATCGAGACGCCTTACCGTGTCGTGAAGAATGGCAAGGTCACCGATGCGATCTCGTGGCTCGACGCGAACAAGGAGGAAGACATCATCATTGCGCAGGCAAATGCGCGCCTGAACCCCGATGGATCGTTCGTCGAGGATCTGGTGCTCTGCCGCCAGCGTGGAGACGTGCCGCTCGTGAATCCGAGCCGCATCGAGTACATGGACGTTGCACCAGAGCAGCTCGTGTCGATCGCGGCCGCGCTGATCCCGTTCCTCGAGCACGATGACGCCAACCGCGCGCTCATGGGATCGAACATGCAGCGGCAGGCTGTTCCACTTCTCAATCCGCGCACGCCGCTCGTCGGCACCGGACTCGAGGAGAAGGTCGCGCGCGATTCAGGCGCGGTCATCATCGCGCAGCGCTCGGGCACGGTCACCAGTGTCACGGCCGACGAGATCATCGTCGACACGGGCACCGGCATTGAAGGCAAGAAGAAGGACGGGGATCGTCCTCTCTCCCGCCTGACGCAACACGACCGCTACAAGATCAAGAAGTACTGGAGAACGAACCAGGACACGGCAATCAACCAGCGCCCGATCGTAAGCAAGGGTCAGCGGGTGAAGGCCGGTGAGGTGCTTGCCGACGGAGCCTCCACTGAGTTCGGTCAGCTCGCGCTTGGCGCAAACGTCACGGTGGCGTTCATGCCCTGGTACGGCCACAACTTCGAGGATGCGATCGTTCTTTCAGAGCGACTGGTGAAGGAGGACGTTTATTCGTCCATCCACATTCAGGAGCTCGAGCTGCACGTGCGGGATACGAAGCGCGGGCAGGAAGAAATCACGCGTGAAATCCCGAACGTCGCTGAAGAAGCGCTGACGGATCTCGACGAGCGCGGCATTGTCCGCATCGGCGCGCACGTGAAGCCAGGCGACATTCTCGTCGGAAAGATTACGCCGAAGGGTGAGACGGAGCTTTCTCCTGAAGAGAAGCTCCTTACCGCGATCTTCGGTGAGAAGGCGAAGGACGTGAAGGATTCATCGCTCAAGGTTCCGCCGGGAATGGAAGGCGTCGTCATCGACGTTAAAATCTTCTCGCGCGTCGACGACCAGGTCGTTGAAAAGGATCGCGGTGAGAGAATCGGTGAGATTCGTCGCCTCGAGGGCGAAGAGAAAATTCGCGTCAACGACGTCCGTGATGCCGAGCTGCAGGACCTGCTCGACGGCCAGACTGTTGCGCTCGCGCTCAAGAGTGGCACTGTCGAGGAAGCAATTCCTGCCGGCACGAAGCTGACCGCGGCAATCCTCAAGGATCTCAAGCTCGCGACGCTCGATCTCAAGACGTTCCGCGTCGAGAACAAGACGATGAACGAGAAGATCCGCACGATCATCGAGGCAGCCAACGACGAGAAGGCGAAGCACGAGGAGAAGGCGGAGGAGAGAATCGACAGAGTGCTTCAGCCGGATGAGCTGCCCCCGGGCGTCATCCAGCTGGTGAAGGTTTACATGGCCGAGAAGCGCAAGATCTCGGTTGGTGACAAGATGGCGGGACGCCACGGCAACAAGGGTATCGTTGCCCGCATCGTACCCGAAGAAGACATGCCATTCCTTCCGGACGGTCGTCCGGTCGACATCGTTCTCAACCCGCTCGGTGTTCCGAGTCGTATGAACGTCGGACAGATTCTCGAGACTCATCTTGGATGGGCGGCGAGACTGCTCGGCTTCTACGCTAAGACCCCGGTCTTCCAGGGCGCGAACGAGCGTGAGATCGGATTGCTTCTCAAGCTCGCGGCAGTGACGTGGGTGAGGGATGCGCTCGATCTGCGGACGCCTGGCGTTACGATAAGTGACCCGGAGATTCGCGGCATCATCGCCGACACTCGCCATGACCTCGCAGGTGAGGACAGGGTGGAGCTTCTCGCAGATGCGACGATCAACGATCTCGCCAAGCGTGGAGTCAGCCCCGAAACGCGCGAAGTCTACAACCGTATCCGCGACTTCATCACTGCTGCCGCAAAGGAACTGACGGGGCGTGAGTACGGTGAGTTCGACAATCAGCTCTCCTTCCATAAACAAGAGGACGCGGAGGGGACTGAAGAGGGCGCAGAGCAGATTTCCATGGCTACGAAAGCCCAGTACAAGACCGCTGCCAACCAGATTCAGAAGCGCAGGGACACGGACGAATCTTCATTGCTTGCCTCGCTGGAGTTGCCGGCGCTCGCTGCAACGCTCGGCAAGAAGTCGGATATCGATGTTGACGTTGCTGCGGCAGAGCTGATGCGCCTCGCCGGAATCTCGGCTGGTGGAAAAGTTCGCCTGCGTGATGGTCGTACGGGTGAGACTTTCTCGAACCCGGTGACGGTCGGCGAGATCTACATGCTCAAGCTGTCGCACCTTGTCGACGACAAGATTCACGCGCGGTCGATCGGTCCGTACTCACTCGTTACGCAGCAGCCGCTGGCGGGTAAGGCGCAGTTCGGTGGTCAGCGTTTTGGAGAGATGGAAGTGTGGGCGCTCGAGGCTTATGGAGCGGCGCACACGCTGCAGGAAATTCTCACGGTCAAGTCTGACGACGTGAACGGACGGTCGAGGGTTTACGAGGCAATCGTGAAGGGTCAGAACCTTCCGGAGCCCGGAATTCCGGAATCGTTCAACGTGCTCGTGCAGGAGTTGAAGGCGCTCGGTATTCACGTGAGCATGGGAGCGAACGTGACGAGCGGCTACGGGCTCGGTAACAGTGGCTCCGGCATCGGCAACAGCAACGGGAGCGAGGAGTAATAGATGATTGATTTTCGCAGCTCGCGCGAAACACGCGCGTCGTCGTTCGATTATATCCAGGTCCGCATCGCCTCACCCGAGGAGATGCGCGGACCGAAGGATCCAAAGGAGCGTGAGAGACTCGAGATGTCGGGTCTCCGCACGTGGTGGTCATGGGGCGAGGTACTGAAGCCCGAAACCATCAACTACCGCTCCTTCAAGCCGGAGAAGGATGGTCTCTTCTGCGAGCGGATCTTCGGACCCGTGAAGGACTGGGAATGTCACTGCGGCAAATACAAGAGAATCCGTTATCGCGGAGTCATCTGCGACCGTTGCGGCGTCGAAGTAACCCTTGCTCGCGTTCGGCGCGAGCGCATGGGCCACATCGAGCTCGCCGTACCCGTTGCCCACATCTGGTTCTTCAAGACTCTTCCGAGTCCGATGGGGAATCTCGTGGACCTGACGCTACGCGATCTCGAGAAGGTCGTTTACTACTCGAACTACGTTGTCATCGAGCCGGGTAACCAGGAAGTCACCCAGAACGAGCTGCTCGACGAAGACCGTTATCTCGATCTCAAGCAGAAGGCGAAAGAGGAAGGCGACAACGGCTTCCTCGCCGACATCGGCGCGCCTGCTGTTCGCGAGTTGCTCAAGCGTATCGACGTCGACAAGGTTGCGGAGACACTTCGCGCCGGACTCGTCGACGAAGGCTCGCAGCATCGCAAGAAGCAGATGCTCAAGCGGCTCAAGGTCGTCGATGCATTCCGCAACTCTGGCGACAACCAGACCCGCAACAAGGCCGAATGGATGATCACGGACGTGATCCCGGTCATACCTCCGGATCTTCGTCCGCTCGTTCCGCTCGATGGCGGCCGTTTCGCCACGTCGGATCTGAACGATCTCTATCGCCGCGTAATCAACCGCAACAACCGGTTGATGAAGCTGATCTCGCACCGCGCGCCTGAAGTCATTCTCCGTAACGAAAAGAGAATGCTCCAGGAGGCAGTCGATGCATTGTTCGACAACGGCCGCCGCTCGAAGGCGATCCGTGGTCGCGGCAAGCGTCCTCTGAAGTCGCTGTCGGACATGCTGAAGGGCAAGCAGGGCCGCTTCCGGCAGAACCTGCTCGGAAAGCGCGTCGACTACTCAGGACGTTCGGTAATCGTCGTCGGTCCCGAGCTGAAGCTTCACCAGTGCGGATTGCCCAAGGCGATGGCATTGGAGCTCTTCAAGCCTTTCATTATTCACAAGCTCGTCGAGAAGGGAATCGCCGAGACGGTGAAGCGCGCCAAGAAGATCGTGGAGAAGGAGTCTCCCGAGGTGTACGAGATCCTCGAAGAGATCATCCGCGATCACCCGGTGCTGTTGAACCGCGCTCCGACCCTTCACCGCCTTGGCATTCAGGCTTTCGAGCCGGTGCTCGTAGAGGGCAAGGCCATCCGTATTCACCCGCTCGTTTGCGCGGCGTTCAACGCTGACTTCGACGGTGACCAGATGGCAGTGCACGTTCCGCTTTCATTCGAAGCACAGCTCGAGTGCCGTCTGCTCATGCTGTCGTCGAACAACATTCTCAAGCCGTCTGACGGACGCCCCGTTGCAGAGCCCAGCCAGGACATCGTGCTCGGCTGCTATTTCGCAACAAAGGCTGCCGCTGATTTCGAGAAGGTCGTGAAGAACGCGCGCCGCTACAGCAATGTCGCGGAAGTGGAAGTTGGCCTCGCGCAGAACAGGCTTTCATTCCACACGCCGATCAAATACTGGGTCAACGATTTCGAGGGAGCACGCTGGGTCGACACGACAGCGGGTCGCGCGATGTTCAACGCGATCATCCCACCCGAGCTCGGTTACCAGAACCGCGACATGAAGAAGAAGGCGCTTGGCGAGCTGGTCTTCGAGTCATATCGGAGAACGGGTCTCAAGGGCACAGTGCCTTTCCTCGATCGTCTGAAGGAATTCGGGTTCCGCAACGCGACGCGCGGTGGAATCTCGATTGGTATCGAGGATCTGCACATTCCGGCCGAGAAGGAGCCGCTGCTGCAGGAAGCGACGGAGCGCGTCGAGCGTTTCCAGCGCGCCTACCAGACCGGTAACATCACGAACGGTGAGCGCTACAATAAGGTGATCGACACGTGGACCCACGCGAACTCCGACATCGCTGATGCGATGGTGCGCGCGATGGCGAAATCGAATGACGGCTTCAACCCCGTGTTCATGATGTTCGATTCAGGATCACGTGGATCGCGCGACCAGATCCGGCAGCTCGCAGGTATGCGCGGACTGATGGCGAAGCCTCAGAAGAAGCTCACGGGAGGTATCGGCGAAATCATCGAAAGCCCGATCAAGTCGAACTTCCGCGAAGGACTGTCGGTGCTCGAGTACTTCATCTCGACCCACGGTGCACGTAAGGGTCTGGCTGACACCGCTCTCAAGACGGCTGACGCTGGTTATCTCACGCGCCGTCTTGTCGACGTCGCCCAGGATGTGACGATTACGGAAGAGGATTGCGGTACGATCCTCGGTCTGGAAGTCGGCGCGCTGAAGGAAGGCGAGGACATCATCGAGCCGCTGGCCGAGCGTATCGTCGGCACAGTTGCGGCCGAGGATATCGAGGATCCGCACGAGACAGATCAGTCTGGACGTCGCACGCTCATGGCGGAAGCGGGCCAGCTGATCGATGAGGATGTTGCGCAGGCGATCGAAGAGTCTGGACTGGAGACGGTTCGTATTCGCTCGGTTCTTACCTGCGAGGCAAAGCGTGGACTCTGCCAGATGTGCTACGGCCGCAACCTCGCCACCATGGGAATGGTGGATAAGGGCGAGGCAGTCGGCATCATCGCGGCGCAGTCAATCGGAGAGCCGGGCACGCAGCTTACGCTGCGTACGTTCCACATCGGTGGAACAGCAGCCCGTATCGCCGAGCAGACAGCGAGAAAGTCGAAGGTGGATGGTGTCATCGAGTATGGCGACCGTCTCATCTCCGTCACCAACGCCGACGGACTGCAGATCGTCACGTCGTACGAGGGTGAGCTCACGATCCGCGCGGCGAGTGACAACAAGGTTGGTGCGAGACTCCAGGTTCCTCTTGGAGCGACGCTGATGGTGAAGGACGGCGAAGATGTGAAGAAGGATCAGATCATCTTCACATGGGACCCGTACTCGAATCCGATCATCTCTGATGTAGAGGGCGCGATCAGGTTCGTGGACCTCGAGGACGAAGTCTCGCTGTCCGAAGAGCTCGATGAGCTCACAGGTCTGCGTCAGACTGTCGTTATCGAGGATCGCGACAAGAAGCTGCATCCGCACATCGAGATCTGGGAGACGAAGGGCGCGAAGGAGAAGCGTCTGCGTGACTTCGTGGTTCCGGTTGGCGCGCAGCTGACGGTCAAGGATGGCGACCGTATCACAGCGGGCACTATCCTGGCGAAGGTGAGCCGTGAGGCGTACAAGACGCGCGACATCACCGGTGGTCTGCCGCGTGTCGCCGAGTTGTTCGAGGCACGCAAGCCGAAAGATCCTGCGACGGTGTCGGAAATCGACGGTGTCGTTCGCTTCGGAGATATCAAGCGCGGCAAGCGCGAGATCTTCGTTCGTCCGACGATGATGAAGAATGGTCAGCCGGTCGCTGACGATCAGTCAGAGGAGCACACGTACGAAGTTGGCGCTGGTAAGCACCTTCGAGTGCACGAGGGAGATCGCGTGCGCGCTGGAGATCGTCTGTCTGAAGGTCCGGTCAACCCGCACGACATTCTTCGCATCAAGGGACCGCGCGCTGTTCAGGAATATCTGCTCAACGAAGTGCAGGAGGTTTACCGCCTGCAGGGCGTTAAGATCAACGACAAGCACATTGGCGTGATCGTGCGGCAGATGCTTCAGAAGGTGCGTGTGCTGGAGTCAGGCGACACCGCGTTCCTCGAAGCGGAGCACGTTGACAAGCAGGCGTTCCGCGATGCGAACGAGAAGGCGCGCAAGAAGAAGGAAGAGCCGGCGACCGCCGAGCCGCTCCTGCTTGGAATTACAAAGGCGAGCCTCACGACGCAGTCGTTCATCTCGGCAGCATCGTTCCAGGAGACCACGCGAGTTCTGACCGACGCGGCAATTCGCGGCGCGAGGGACGAGCTGATGGGCCTCAAGGAGAACATCATCATCGGTCACCTGATTCCTGCTGGTACGGGTATGTACCGATACCAGGAAGTTGACATCGAGGGAGCGCCGGTTCCGCCGGAGCCCGAAGTGTTTGCTGAGCCGTCGATCGCGGAGATTCTCGCGGAGCCGGATCTCGAGGACGATCTCCTTCTTCCGAAGGCTGGCGCGTTGCCGAAGGGGTTCGCCCCCCTCGACGACGAGGTATAACAACAAGCCGATTCGGTTTTGGTGATTTGAAAAAAGGGGGAGAGCGTAAAGCTCTCCCCTTTTTTTTGATAACTACGGGAAAAGCAGGTTCCACTGCACCATTAGCACAACGAGCAGTACAATTGGAATAGCAAGCATCGCCTCGAGAATCCCGGACGCTGCTCTCGGCCTCACGAGTGCTGTGAGCGTCACGATCAGCGCGATGCCTGCACCAGCCGCGATGAATCGGCCAACAGACGCGAGCGTCACAATGCTTGCCGGAAGGCCGTACTGAAATTCCCACGGGCTAGCCGTAACGAGAAGCAGAATCATCCCAAGGAAGAGAAGCGCTGCGGCGAATCCTGATACGATCCGCAACCCGCGAGCGACGGTGTCGACCACGTCCTTCGTAATACGCCGGCGCTTGACGTCAGTGATTACGGCCGCGATCGTCGCGAGCAGCGCGACAATCAACAATCCTCCTTGCACGGCGCGAGTCTCACCCGCAGCAACGCGGCGATACGACGACGCGGGCGAGCGTCCGAAGAACAGGTGCGACGCTGGCTCGGCAGGGTGTCCGCACCGGAATGCAACAGTTCGTCCACTATCGGACTGGAAAACTCCTCCGCCCATCTCGTGATACGTGCGCCCGCCGAGAGTTATTCCCGTCGGTGAAAGGCCAACCGATATCTCGCGCACGTCGCCGGTGAGCACACCCAGCTTTGCGAGCGTATGCCGGGACATTCGCGTGTCGCGATATGTGCCATGAACCTTGGCACATCTTCCCGCGCCGTCTGCGCCGCTAGCCCGCTGAGTGAAGGTGTACCCGTTTGGTCGCGCAGGTAGCTCCTCACGAACGAGCGACCAAAGCTCGGGCGCAGTCCGCCCACCTTCACCACTCGAGAATACGGCAAAGAGACCCGTGGCCGACTGCCGGTCGAGGTACAGGGAATTGCTATAGTCCTGCCAGTCTCCGCCCTGCTCGAATATCCCCGTTCCGTCAGCACTTTCGCGAAACCCGAGAGTCATTCCCGGCAAAGCGGGGTGGTTGGTGAACCTTCGCGAGAACAGGGAGCTTGCCACGGCACTGTCTTCAGCGCTCCCGGGGCGCAGCAAGTGCTGCATCAGGAGTCCCATGTCGTGCGGCGTCGCATATGCGGCGGATGCAGGCGCATCGTTGGAAGCAAGGCCGAAGACTGTCGAATCGGGATGTACTTGCCTCCCCGATTCGTCTGCTAGACCAAACCCCCGCGAGGCAACCACTCGACCGTCGAGCACCAGCACATACGCGCCTCCGACAATACGATCACGCGCGAGGCCGGCACTCATTGCTGAATCAAGGCGCGTAATAAGCGTTGCGGAATTCACAGGCGGGGGAGGAACTACCTGCGCGGCGATTGTCGAAGGCAGCATGGCTGCAACGAACAGAGAGAGTCGGCTGATATTGTCTCCCGGCGGTGACGCCCGACGAAGCCGCCGATCAGTGAAACTCGACCGGCGTCCCGGGCTCGATGAAATCGGAAAGCTGCAAGGCATCCCAGTTAGTCAGCCTCACACACCCATGCGAGTTTGCGTAGCCGATAGTTTCAGGCGACGATGTTCCATGGATCCCGTAATGCTTCCGCGAGAGGGACATCCACACTCTCCCAACCGGCGAATTCGGTCCCGGCGGCAGCATCGCAGGCGGCTTACTGTCGGGAACATCGGCAAACAACTTCGGCTGATAGTGGAATGCAGGATCACGCGCGACGTGTGTGACGGAAAGGTTTCCAGTTGGGGACGCATCGTAGCCCGCCCCGAGCGTCGATGGGTAATGGGCGAGGATCCGTCCGTCGGCGTCGACGGCGTGAGTCCAGAAACCTGTCTTCGATATTATCAACTTCGATACGATCACTGTGTCCATCGCCGACGCGACGTTTTCCTCTCTCACGTTCGGCACGAGCAACACCGTTCCCGCGGTCAGGCGATCGAGTTTCACCTTCGGGTTCAGCTGGGCAAGGAGCTTCTCCGAGGTGTGAAACCTCTCTGCAATCGCCTCCGCCACTGTGTTGTAGCAGAGGCACCGCAATTTCGCCTGATCGTAGACGAGCTTCGGTATTGTTGTGAACGGGCCGGCGATGTCCGCCTGAGTAAGTGTGTAACGCATGAGGACCGGGCGACTTCCCGCAGCTTCCCGGAGACGATTGTACGTCGCTTTGTCGATTGTCGCGATTCGTTCAGGGGTGTCACCCGTCAGGCGACCCTTCCCGCCGGGACTCGTGAAGAAAGCCAATGCTTTCGATGCATTGATTCCCCAGGCGCCATCGATGATTCCAGGAGAAAAGTGAGCCCTGTCCAGAAGTATCTGAATGTGAAGCGGCGTCGCACCGCTGGCCGGAATCTTCACGGGGAACTTCGCGAGCGGTGTGGTCGCTTTGGCAAAGGCGCTGGCATAGGCGCGGGCAACGTCCTGATCGGATTGCGCAGCCCTTTGACCCATCGCAATGCCCGGCGCGAGCAGCATTGCGCCCAGGATGCTCAACTTGAAGCGTTTCATGTCTCCGAACCATTCAAGATGGATGCCCGTCAAAATTCTTTTGCGGTGGACGGTACCGGCCAGTAGAATCGTTGTGGCGTAGCGAACATATCCGGCCAACCTCCCCGCATGGCCTTCGACTTCCTCAGGAAAAAACTGAACCAGAGCGCGATCCGGTCGGTGCGACGCCGCGGGGCCAAGCTCGACCGGTTCAAGCTAACGGCGAAGACGCGGATCACCGAGAGCCTGCTCGCTGACCCTGACATCGCGCGCGCTGTCGATGCCCACGCGAGGGAGCACGGGCTCGATAAGGCGCAGGTCTGGAAAAAAGTCGAGCATTACGCTGACGAGATTGTCCCCTTCTTCAACATTCTCGCCTATTACCGCTTCGGCTATTTCGTCAGCCGGGGTCTGCTGAATCTCTTCTATAAGGTATCTGTCGAGCAGCATGGCAGCCGCGGCGCCGAGTCGCTGCCGAAGGACGCTATCGTCGTCTACCTCATGAATCACCGGTCGAATGCCGATTACGTTCTGGTTGGGTATGCGTTGACTGGGCGAGTGGCGATTTCCTACGCAGTCGGTGAATGGGCACGCGCGTTTCCGCTCGAGTACATCTTCAAGAGCTTCGGCTCGTACTTCGTGAGGCGGAAGTTCCGGGAGCCGCTGTACCATACGGTGCTCGAGCGGTATGTGCATCTCATCACGAGAAACGGCGTCACCCAGGGGATTTTCCCCGAGGGTGGGCTCAGTCGTGACGGCAAACTGAAGGCCGGAAAGATCGGACTTCTCGACTACATAATCAGTGTTGCGCGCGACCGGGACTATCGCGACCGGATCTACCTGGTTCCCGTTGCCTTGAACTACGATCGCGTGCTCGAAGACAGGTCGCTTCTTCGCGAGCTCGCTGTGACGCGCGGTCAACGCACATCGTCGTGGACCTCCCAGTTCTCAGAAGTTTCCAGGTACGTGTGGTGGAATGCCGGCAGGCTTGTCGCCCGGAGATGGAAGCGATACGGCCGTGCGGCGGTCACGATCGGGGAGCCCGTAGCCCTGAAGCCCTGGTTCGATGAACAACTCGGCGCTGGTGAGGATCTCTTCGAGCTCCCGCGACACGAGCGACTTGCACGCGTCCAGGTCCTTTGTGATGACATGATGTCGAGAATCGGGGCGATAATCCCGGTGACCCCCGTGACACTCGCATGTGCGGCAATCCAGTCTCTCGATAGCGATTTCATCGCCCGGGATCGGCTCCTGGACCGGATGACTGATATGCGGGAAGTTCTGGCAGAGCTGAACGCCGGTCCCATCAGGGCCGAGGGGTCGGTCGAGGAGATTTTCGACCGCGCCTGGAAGATGCTGAGCATGAGGCGGATGCTGGTCGAGACGGGAGAGGGGTACGCGGTGCTTCCCAAGGGGCGGGCCCTGATCAGTTATTATGCGAACAGCGTTGCGCACCTCCTCGGGCCTTTTGAGGAGGGAGTCCGGAAACGGGATACCCTGCCGTCGATGAAAGGTTGGAAGTAGACTTGAAACTGGGTAGGACAACCCAGTTGTGAGTCTACCTCCTACCCAGCTAGTATTGGTTCTCGTGGTCCAGTTGACCTCAACGGGCCAAACCGTTAATCTTCAAGGCTACCCCGCCCACACCCTGCGGGGCATTTTTCGAGAACCTCTGTAGCCTTAATGCCGACTATCAATCAGCTCGTCCGCCAGAGTCGCCGGGACGTCAAGAAGAAGGAAAAAGCGCCTGCGCTTCAGGCCAACCCACAGCGCCGTGGAGTCTGCACGCGCGTGTACACCACGACCCCCAAGAAGCCGAATTCGGCTCTTCGGAAGGTCGCCCGCGTCCGTCTGACGAACGCGTTCGAAGTTACGGCGTACATCCCGGGCGAAGGCCACAACCTGCAGGAGCACTCAATCGTCCTGATCCGTGGCGGCCGAGTGAAGGATCTGCCGGGCGTGCGTTATCACATCGTTCGTGGTTCCCTCGATGCTTCCGGCGTCAACGGCCGCAACAAGAGCCGCTCGAAGTATGGAACCAAGAAGCCCAAGGCCGGCGCACCGGCCGGAGGTAAGAAGTAATGAGCCGTAGAAAGAAGTCGGTAAAGCGCCCGATCCTGCCTGATGCGCGCTACGACAGCCAGACTGTCTCGAAGTTCATCAACGCCATCATGTACGAAGGCAAGAAGTCCACGGCCGAGCGCATCTTCTATGATGCGATGGATCTCGTGGAGTCGCGCACCTCGCAAAGTGGTGTCACGATCTTCAAGCAGGCGTTGACGAATCTCAAGCCGGCAGTTGAAGTGAAGAGCCGCCGCGTCGGTGGCGCGACGTACCAGGTTCCAGTCGAGGTTCGCCCCGATCGCCGCACCGCTCTCGCAATGCGCTGGCTCATCACCTTCTCACGCAGCCGCGGGGAGAAGTCGATGGCCGAGAAGCTCGCTGCAGAAGTGATCTCAGCGTCGAAGGGCGAGGGCAATGCCGTGAAGAAGAAGGAAGACACTCACCGCATGGCTGAAGCGAATAAGGCGTTCGCGCATTACCGCTGGTAGACTAGAGGACGCCGAGTCCTTCTAGGGCGCGCAGAGACACAGGAACGCCCGGATCTTCACGATCCGGGCGTTCTCAGTTGAATCCCTCCCCTCGAGGCGCTGCGTTGAGGAGTGAGCACGACATACAATCAATTCGCTTGTTGCAACGGTTTCGCCAGCAACTCACGTCCTGCGTGAGCGAGAGGAACACCCGCTGCAGATGGTCAACACGGCGCCCACGCAGCAGCACCAGGTCTCCAGGCCGCAACTCCCTTTTCAGACATTTCGCGCCGTCGCCAATATTCACGAAGCTCCAAACCTGACCGGGGCTCAATCCTCCAGCGAGAGCAGCCCGCGCGCCGTACTCGGCATGCTCACCAAGAAACATCGCTCCGTCAGCAATTCGGGCCGCGGCCCTTCCCACGTTGCGGACGCGGATGCGCGGCTTCTGCGAGGAGTCGGATACGTCGGTAAAGACAATGATCTTGCGCTCGGCGCGCGCTTCCTCGAACACCGCCAATGCTGCACCGAGCGAGTCAACGGAGCCATTGACCTCATCTCTAATTATTGTCGCACCGTTCGAAAGCCCCACCGGCGACATTCGGCGCTGCATAGGCTCGCATCCTGCGAGCGCCGCAGCCGCATCGGCGACGGAGATCCCTGCCTCGCGACCAACGATGAACGCGGGGAGCAAACTCCCTATCCAGTGGGAGCCGAGAAACCTTGTTGAGACCCGAACGGGGTACTCGCCGCTCCCAGTGAGCGTAAACGAGAGCAGCTCAGGCCACTTGCCATCTATTCCTGTAGCGGAATACGCGGACCGACTGGTCGTTCCGAAATAGATCGCTCGAATGGATGCTGGCGGTTGATACGCGGCAATATGCGGATTGTCGTCGTTGAGGATGGCCACCCCGGCTGACCGAATTCCCTCAACGAGCATCGACTTCTCTCTCGCCGTCGTCTCAAGCGACTTGAAGTTCATCGTATGCGTCCTGGCGACACTTATCCAGACCGCAATGTCGGGCTTGAGTGCTCGCGCGAACCGCTTCATCTGGCCGGGTTTTACGATACCGACCTCAACCACGGCGTACCTCGTCCATGGCCTCACTCTCAGCACGGTCTTCGTAATTCCGCCGAAATGATTGGCGCTCCCCGTTGTACTCACCGTGGGGAACCTCGAAGCGAGGACGGCCGAGATCGCGTCCTTGCAGCTCGTCTTGCCGAGGCTGCCTGTGACCGCGATGAACGTCGTGCGGAACATGCACCGGCGCCAGATCCAGATCATCGCGAGGAGGATGGATTGACGGAATTCGCGCGCCAGAAAACTCACATGCTCATGCATCGAAAGATCTGAGGATGTTGGCGATACGGCCGAGGGACATGCGCTCGGTGTCACCGAGATATTGCCGGCGGAGTCGTTCATACAGGGACCCGGGATGATAGTGCTGGTCCTTGTCCATACCAGCCGCACGCCACTGCTCGTGCCAGAGGTGAAGTGCGTAGGATTCTCCGCCGAAATAGATGTCGGCACCAGGGATCGTTATGCTGCGCCAATCTCTGTATCCCACCGGACAGAACGTCTCATACGGCTGCACGAATTCCGTCAGCGAGAACCTCTCAATCGCAGTGGAAAAGAGCGCGGGTCCTGTTTCGCCCCAGACGAGCGTCTGAGGATCCTTTCTGTCAGACTCCGAAAACGCCCAGCGTAGCAATTCGCTGCCACGCGGCGCCTTTATGAGTCCGTTGTTCCTCATCTGAACGCCGCTGCTCAACTCGCTCGAGAACACGTAAGGTGTTTCGAAATCAAAGTGCCTGAGACACACGCTGTCGGTGTCGCTCCACCAACCGCCTTTCTCGAGCAGCAGTTTGTTGCGAAACAGGTTCGCGAAACCGGCGTAGGTTTTGTGCGCCGTATACTGGAAGATCCGCGAGGCAGGCAGGATCTCGGCAGCATCCTTCATCGTCGCTCACTAGTGTCGGCCATCCACAGGAAATAACGACCAGGAGCGTGGTTGCGCGAGCACGAGCCTCGTCTGGTTGCCCATAGCCAGTGCCAGTCACCGGGTTTGACAGTATTTTCATCGCGGCCACGCCCCCATCTAACCCTCGGAGCCCGATGCTGCGCTTTCAGTCCGTCCCTATCGTCGCGATTGCACTCTTTCTTGGATGCACGCCGAGAGCGACAACCTCGACGCCTGGAATGAGCACGCACGACATCATCATTAGAGGTGGAACCGTGTACAACGGGTCCGGATCGCCGGGCCGGATTGCAGACGTCGCAGTTGACGGTGACCGGATCGTTCGGGTTGGCGATCTCAGTGGCGCGCGTGGAAAGACAGAGATCGACGCGCGCGGCCTCGCCGTCGCTCCTGGTTTCATCAACATGCTTAGCTGGGCGACTGAGTCCCTCATCCAGGACGGTCGAGGCGTAGCCGACCTGCTCCAGGGCGTGACACTCGAGGTCTTTGGCGAAGGATTCTCGATGGGCCCAATGAACGACGCGATGAAGAAGGATGCTGTCGAGCAGATGGGCGACATCAAGTTCGACATCAAATGGACGACGCTCGGTCAGTACCTCGACCACCTGGTTGCCCGCGGTGTGTCGCCCAATGTAGCCTCATTCATCGGGGCAACATCGGTTCGTGTGCATGAGCTGGGTTACGCGGATCGCGCGCCCACGCCCGCTGAGCTTGCTCGAATGCAGGCACTCGTACGTGCAGCGATGGAAGAAGGCGCGATGGGAGTTGGATCGTCGTTGATCTATGCGCCGGCGTTTTACGCAAAGACTGACGAGCTGATCGCACTTGCAAAAGCGGCTGCACCATACGGCGGATCTTACATCTCTCACATGAGGAGCGAGGGTGGACGTCTGCTCGAATCAGTGGACGAGCTGCTGACGATCGCACGCGAAGGCGGGGTCGGAGCGGAGATATATCACCTGAAGGCTGCGGGCAACGGAAACTGGGGAAAACTTCCCGCCGTAATCGCAAAGGTAGACTCGGCGCGCGCTGCGGGAATGGATATCAGAGCCGACATGTACAACTATACCGCTGGCGCCACCGGTCTCGATGCATCGATGCCGCCGTGGGTGCAGGAGGGTGGGTACAACGAGTGGGCGAAGCGGCTGAAGGATCCCGAAATCCGCGCCCGCGTTGCATTGGAAATGCGCACGCCGACTGACAAGTGGGAAAATTTCTTCACCGCGGTAGGCACGCCGGACAGAATCATTCTCGTTGGATTCAGGAACGACTCGTTGAAGCCGCTGACAGGAAAGACCCTCGCGCAGGTTGCAGCGATGCGTGGCAAGTCGCCTGAGGAGACGGCGATGGACCTCGTGATACAGGACGGAAGCCGCGTAGGAACCGTGTACTTCCTGATGTCCGAGGAAAACGTGCGGCGGCAGGTAGCCATTCCATGGGTGAGTTTTGGATCCGACGCGGAAGCTCCTGCCACTGAAGGCGTTTTCCTCAAGTCAAATCCGCACCCGCGCGCCTACGGCAACGTCGCTCGACTGCTTGGACGTTATGTCCGTGATGAAAAGATCATTCCGCTCGAGGAGGCGATCCGGCGGCTCACGTCCTTGCCAGCGCGGAATCTGAAAATCGCCAGCAGAGGCGCGCTTGCGCCTGGCTATTTCGCTGACATCGCGATCTTCGATCCCGCGAAGATCATGGACCACGCTACGTTCGAAAAACCGCATCAGTATTCGACGGGAATGGTGCATGTCTTCGTCAACGGCGTGCAGGTCGTCCGCGACGGTGCCCACACAGGTGCAAAACCAGGTCGAGTAGTGCGCGGGCCAGGTTGGAAAGGGAATCGCGAATAGCCTCCACCCAAACACCACACATAGATGAAACGAATCGCCGGGATCGGACTACTTGCGCTCCTTTCTTCTAGCGCGACGGTGGATGCACAAGTCGCAGACCCGAATCAGAGATCTACTGATTTCGATTCCTACGTTGCGCGAGCTGTCAAGGATTGGAAGACGACAGGGTTGGCTATCGCGGTGGTAAAGGATGGCAAGGTTGTCTTCGCCAAAGGTTATGGCGTACGCGAGCTTGGGAAACCGGCCGCAGTTGATACGTCGACACTCTTTGCAGTCGCGTCAACCACGAAAGCCATGACTGCCGCTGCACTTGGGATGCTCGTAGATGAGGGCAAGCTGAACTGGGACGATGCCGTAACGCGTCACCTTCCTTCATTTCAGCTATACGATCCCTACGTCACGCGCGAAGTCACTGTGCGCGATCTTCTGACGCATCGCGCAGGTCTTGGGGGTGGCGACTACTTCTGGTACGTCAATGATCTTCCGGCGGACTCGCTCGTCGAGAAGCTCCGGCTATTGAAGCCGGAGTACTCACTGCGATCGAGCTTCAGCTACAACAACTCGATGTACATAGCTGCCGGCCAGGTGGTCGCCGCCGTCAGCGGGATGCCGTGGGAGAAGTTCGTCCGGACGCGGTTGTTCGATCCAATCGGAATGGCGAGAAGTTATCCATTGCTTTCACTTGTCCCCGGTGGCGCTCAGACCGCATCGCCGCACTGGCTGTATCGAGGCGACACGATCGGCGTGATCGGTGTGGATCGAGCGCGCGCAGTTGGACCTGCTGGGGACGTGTGGTCGAGCGTCGCTGACATGTCGAAATGGATGCGATTCCTGCTCGACAGTGCGCGAGTTGACGGAAAGGCGCTCATCAAGCCGGCAACATTTGCCGAGTTGTTTGCGCCGCAGACTCTTGTTCCGGGGGGAGAGTTCTACCCCTCACAGGAACTCACCAGGCCAAAGTGGAAAACCTACGGGCTCGGCTGGTTCCAACACGACTATCATGGGAAACAGCTGGACTTTCACACTGGCAGCCTCGCGGGAATGGTAGCGATACTCGGACTGGTTCGGGACGAACAGTTTGGTGTGTTCATTTCGGCAAATCTCGATCACAGCGAGATTCGCCACGCGCTGATGTATCGTGCGATTGACACGTGGCTCGGCCATCCGCAGCGCGATTGGAGCGGTGATCTGAAACTGGTGTACGACAAACGCAGGGCTCGTGGAGATTCCGCCACTGCAGCAAGGGAGTCAAAGCGGATCAAGGGGACTAAACCATCGCTCGCGCTGACGGGTTATGTTGGCATTTACGAAAACCCGATTGCCGGGCGAGTGTCAGTGCGGCAGTCGGCTGGTGTATTACGGTTCGAATCCGGCAGGGCGTTGCGCGGCGCGCTGGATCACTGGCAGTACGACCGCTTCAACGCGCGTTACGATGACCGGTGGCAGGGAACTGACACAGTCGCATTCACGATCGGGGATGGAGTCGCTGGCGCGCTGGATTACGCCGGATACACGTTTCGCCGGATACCTGATGCTCAGGCACCCGGAACACGATGACTGGAGATGAGATGACGCATGCAGCATTGATAGCGATCGCAGCCGGTATGGTGGCATTTGCGGCGCCGGCGGAAGGCCAGCTCTTCTACGTAGGTCTGCGCGGCGGCGCTGCGCTTCCTACGGGGGCCTTTGCAGAAACAGGGGCACCTGCCGAGGAGCAACTTGTCGAGGGAGCGAAAACGGGATTTGGTTACGGGCTCGATGCCGGAATCAACCTTGGTCCGATTGGGCTCTATGCTGGTTTTGATCACCTGCGCTTCGAGTGCGCGGAACAGGCGTGCGCACCTGACAGCAAGCTCAAGCTTCAGGGTGTGAGTGCTGGTGTCCGTCTCGCAATACCCTTGTTCCCTTTCGTTAAGCCGTGGATCAAAGGGGGCGTAACCTTCAGCGAGCTGGAGACGCAGTTCGGGGCCGCTTCAAGCCAATCGCAGTTTTCAAGTGAGCGTACGCCAGGCTACGAGGTTGGCGCGGGAGTCGATATTCCTTTCGGTGGTATCTTCAGTCTCACGCCGCAGGCGCGATACGTCGGACAAAAGTTCGACTACAAGATCCCTGGCGTCACGACGGGCGACAAGCAATCAGATAAGGCGAACTACTACACCTTCGATCTTGGGTTGCGAATTCGTAGTCCGATCTAAGGGCTACTGGAGCCGGAACCCTTCCTCAGTAACCGGGACTGACTCACCGCGTCCACCCGAGCATGCAGCGACACCGTCACCAACGTTCGGCAGCGAAAAACTCTGACTTCCGCTGCCGGCGTTGATCGTGAACGAGTAGCTCTTTCCGTCGAGCAAGCCGCCCGTCGCACTCTCACCGCGCTCAATCGCGCCGCTGATCTGAATGGTTCCACCGCTGACACTCATACACGTCACCGTGCCGCGAAAGCGCGAAAGCCCGGTCGGGCTGTTGTGGATGAACTGCATCGTTCCAGTTGCGGCCGTCGATCCAGCGTTTGCCTGCGCACTAACCGTCAGCTTGCGTGTATCACGCCCAACCTTGCTGATTGCTGCTCCGCTGACGCGAGCACCGCCCTGCGCATGGAGCGGCTGAGGCACCTGGGCGACGGCTGCAGCGATAGAAGCAACGGCAAAAAGCACTGCTGCGTGAGAAAATTGCGGGAAAAGTCTGACAGGGGTTCGCTTCATCGCGGCTCCGGGAAAAAAAAGGCATCTAACGGCGCAAGACCCGATTGCAGCGGAGCCTGAGCCAGTCATTGATATACCCCGCAAGGACAAAGTTGCTCCCTTCGGGCGGATTCGCCACCCATATTTCATTGACGAATCAGGCACTGCGAGTGTCAAACCTGTAACGGGGAGAGCACTATCCTGTCATCTTCCCGGAACTACTCCGGACTGCGGACAGTTTAATTGACGACATGAGCACATTCGAGGACAGACTCAAGGCGTCGCTGGCTGACGTCTACGACATCGAGCGCGAGCTCTCAGGTGCCGGAATGAGCCGCGTTTTCGTGGCGACGGATCGCGCCCTTTCGCGTCGCGTCGTCATCAAGGTGCTGCCACCTGAGCTCACCGCGGGAGTCAATCGCGAGCGATTCCGTCGCGAGGTTCAGGTTGCCGCTCAACTGCAGCATCCGCACATCGTCACACTGCTGTCGGCGGGCGAGGATGGAGACATCGTCTACTACACGATGCCGTTCATCGAGGGCGAGTCGCTGCGGACATCGCTCGAGAAAGGCCCGCTGGCCGTTCGCGAGGTCGTGAGAATACTACACGACGTTGTCGATGCACTGGCGTACGCGCATGCGCGTGGAGTAGTGCATCGCGACATCAAGCCGGGAAATATCCTCAAGCTCGGGCAACATGCCCTGGTGACGGACTTCGGTGTGGCCAAAGCGCTGAACGCCGCCATGCCCGTTTCTGGAATCACAACGGCGGGGATGGCCATTGGCACCCCTGCATACATGGCACCCGAGCAGCTCGCGGGTGATCCTGCTGCCGACCATCGCATCGACATCTACGCGGTCGGACTGCTTGCATACGAGCTGCTGACTGGTGAGTCACCGTTCACCGGACCTTCTCCGCAGGCAACGATGGCCGCGCAGCTGACGCGCGTGCCGGAACCGCTGTACCAATGTTGTCCCGACGTACCGCCCGCGCTTTCCGCAATCATCATGCAGTGCCTTGCCAAGGAGCCGGAGAAGCGGCCGCCGACGGCCGAGGCTCTCATGAGCGCGCTCGACAGCATCACGACTTCGTCTGGTGACATCAAGACGCCGTTGACGCCGACACTGCCATCGGTTGCACGCCGCAAGCGCCAATTGACCATTGCAGCAGCAGCAGCGACCGTTGCGCTCGGGACCGCCGTCGCTGTATTCGGATCGCAGCGCTCAGATGAGGCGCCGATTGCGAACGCACATGCAGACAGCAGCAACGCGGCGCGAGGCTCAGTTGGCGAGGGTGGCCAAACCTCTTCGAGTTCGACGTCGGCAAGTGTTTCAGCATCGGCAGAGTCGCCAAGTGCGGCAGCAATTCAGGCAGTTGCACCCGTACCCGTCGTGCTGACGCGCGCTGACTCGATCGCCATTGCCGATGCCGTGAAGCAGCGGCTGGCTGAGGAGCAGTCGGTTCGCGGGTCGCGGGAGATTGTGATGCTCACCGACTCGATTGTCGCATTTGCGCGGAAGGTCGCGATTGACTCGATCATCCGGGCGACTCTCCCACGCGGTGTTCCGGTTCCCGCATGGAGCGAGCATGCAGCAGCAGTTGCAGGCAGTGCGCCAAGGGCGCCACGCCCGCCGTCGACGGGTCCACGGCGCGTCGTTGTAGTGGAGCCACGAGCGACAAGGCGCGCTGAGCTCAACTCATTCGGCAAGATGCTCTCTGACAGCATCCGGCGAGCGCTCGCTCGGCGCAGCGGTTTCGTATTGGTTCACGCCGACTCCGTCAACGCGGTTCTGGAAACCACACGCACGCGCGCCGACGTCGAGCGCTTACTGCGGGCGGATCTGTTGATTACGCCAACGTTTGTTGGTACCGGTGATACGATGACCGTGCTCGTCACGATGCGCGACTCGCGCAATCCCAGTTTCGGAACCCGCATTGCGTCAGGCAAGTTTCGAGTCGATGATCCCGGCCCCTCTGTTCCGGCAATCGTCGAGTTGGTTGGTGCGCAGCTCGACAACCTCTCGAGTACCTGGAACTTCCGGACTGTGATACCAACTGTGCCGGGGCAGGGTACAAGGAAAAGGTAGGAGTCGGCACGCAGGTCGTGACGACGTAACTCATCGAGTGGATATGCGCGCTCTCGTCAAACTCGCTGGAATCATCGGGCTTTCGCTGAGCCCTGTCATGTCGGAAGCGCAGCCCGGCGATTCCGTCTGGAGGATCCGCGGCGGGAGTTATTCAGGTGTCGATGTCGCGATCGACACTCGCGCCGCGACGCACCGGAGCAAATTCTGGCGGCTGTCCACAGTACGCGGCGTGCAGCGAGTCATCGGGTGGAATCCGTCCCGGTTGCCAGTCCCGGTCGCCTTCCGAAAGGGCGCCGGCGTGTCACTGGCTGACTCAGCGAGCTTCTGGGCGATTCTCCAAAGACTCGAGCGCGATGTCGGGATGAAACTGTTTGTGCCGGCGATACTCGACCCTGACGACGACCCTGAAGACGTGATCGTGATCGACGTTCAACAAATTCCGTCAGACGGGCTGACGTTCGTTACGTGGAGCACGCATGGATCTCTCTACGATGCCAGAGTTTTCCTCAGTTCTCATGCCACGCTGCACGATGAGCGCATTGTCACACACGAGATGATGCATGCGCTCGGATTCGGACACACGTCCGCATGGTATTCAGTAATGAATCCGGGGAATGGTAATCAGCGCGGCCTGACCGTCAACGACGTCGCCTACGTTCAGCTTGCAATCGCTTCACGTGCAGTCAACGAGCGTGACGACATGTGGGACCGGCTCGCTCTCGCCGTCGAGAGAGAGCCGCTTGTCCCTCCCTCGAACGACGGATGCGAAGTCCTGAAACGTTCGTTCAGATTTCCGGAAGTGTGTATGTCCTTCCGCTGTTCTGCTGACGGAGCCACGTGTGCAACGGAGCAAAGTACTGCACCATTGCCTGAGCGTTGAGCTCCTGCCCGGTCGTTTCCTTCAGCACTTCCCTCCACGACCGACTCGCTCCCGGCGCCATCAACGCCTTGAGGAAATCCCCAACCGCCCGGCTACCGTAGTAGTCGGTATCGTGCGGATTCTGCTTGAGGATGTTCGTCGCGATGTGATTGTGGAGCTGAAACAGGAGTGCCTGTGACAGTGCATAGTCGTAGTACTGACCGGGATCATCGTTGATGTGAGTCTTGGTCAGCGCATCGGCGTACTGTTCGCCGCGTGCTGACGGCGGAGCGATACCCTGATACTTCGCTGCGAGCTCCCACCACTTTGCGTTGAACTGACTGGCCGGAAGATTCTTCGAGTACAGCTCGTGCTCGAAGCGCGTCATCGTGCCGGTGGAGAACGGCATGAACACTACGTACTGAAGTGCTTCCTTGAGCAAAGTCTGAATTGGATCAGGCGAAACGTTCGGCGCTATGACACCGCGGTTGGCGAGGAACCGGCGTTGGCCTGACGCGAGCTCCATGAGGGAACCGATGCCTTCGTGGTACGCGCGGTTTGCTCCACCGCGCAACACCAGCGGAACGTTCGGGTTTGTGTAGCTCATATAGTAGTAGACATGACCGAGCTCGTGGTGCGACGTACCGTACCAGTCTGCGTTCGGCTCGACGCTCATCAGCGAGCGCACGTCGGTCCCAAGATCCATGTGCCACGCAGACGCATGAGTGTTCTTCTTGAACGGTGAGTTCGGAGGCAGTGCGTACAGCGACGACTTGTCCCAGAACGACCGCGGCAGCGCGTCGAATCCAAGGCTCTTGTAGAATTCCTCGCCCTGCTTGACGATCCATTCGGGAGTTTTGCCGGTGAATGCCTGGTCGAGGTTCAATCCTGAGACATTTGCGAGGGATGCCCAATCCTGTCCCCAGCGGTTCGGCAGCCAGTCAGCAGGAATCAGGTCTGGCACTGGCCGGTTGTATTTCTTCGCAAGCTCGTACCGCGCCCACGTGTGCAGCTCACGAAACAGCGGGCGAAGCTCGCGGTTCATGTCGTCAGTGAGCTGGAGCATCTCGTCGGCAGTCATGCCGTAGTCGGACACCTGATAGGTGAAGAAGTCGGGGTACCCGAGTGCCTGAACTGTCTGATTGCGAAGCGAGCGGAGCTCTACGATTCCGGGCTTCAATGTTGGGCCGATGGCCTTCGATGATTCCCAGAAAGCGCGGCGATCTGCGAGGTTGGAGCTGTTGCGGAGAACCGAATCGATCTGATTCGGCGTGACCTCCTTGCCACTGACAGTGAAGCGGTAACCGTAGAGCTTTTCATTCTGCGCGGCGTCCGCGGCAATTCGCTTGTTGACGACATCAGCAACTATCTGCGGGCCTGTTCCGGCATTGTAGAGCATCGCCTCGAGCTGGCGCTTCTGCAGCGGGGTCAGCGCATTGCCTGCGGCAAGAAAGCCCCTGATAGTGGTGATATTTCGCGTGCTACCCACGAAGGCATTCAGTGCCTCTTCGGCTGCACGCTGGCGCAAGGCATTCGTAGAGTCGCCTTCGACTATGCGGGTATTGGCTGCCCACTGGGCCTCCGCACTCACCGCGTACAGTCGCTGGTACTCAATGGCGTAAGAATCGAGGTATGTCTGAACGGCGGCTTGCGAAACGGTACCGGCCGTTTGAGTCGCTGTAGTGCAGGATGAAAAAAGAGCGGCGCTGACCAAGGCCGCGAATATTCGGCGCATGAGGAATCCTGTCGTGGGGTTTGGAATGTGTTTCGCATTTTGTGAGCCGCCGAAGGGATGGCGCTCCGGGTGTCAATCGTCATACCCGCTCGCCGCGGCGTTGTGTCAGCGTGGCGCACCTTTGATGTCGAAACTAGATTCGCTGCGCGGCTGTATTGCCGTCCCGTCACCTAACTCCACAAATGCAAATTGCGTAGCGCTCATTTCGCGATGGACACCCTCAGCCGCTGCATTCTCTTCACCAGTTTGGCACTGGGTCCCATCAAGGCTGATGCGCAGGTGTCGATTCAAGGGCGGGTATCTGAAAGAGGAACCGGTCGGCCCATCAGCGGCGCCCGTGTCACCGTGGGAGCGACAGCGTCCGACACAACGCGTGCGGATGGCCGGTATCGAATTGCTGTAACCATTGGAAACAGCTTACGCACACTACGCGTGACCAAGCTCGGCTACGTACCCGCAGAGAAGTCGGTTTCGATTGAGGCGGGTAGTTCTGCGAGTCACGATTTCGAGCTCGAGAGCCGTCCGCGCGGGCTGGATGACATCGTCGTGACGGGAAGCGCCGGTCCGACTGCTGTTCGCAGCGTCGGGCATAGCATCGCGCAGATTCGACCTGCGGATGTGCCTGAGCCAATCGCTTCCATCGATCATCTGCTGACCTCCAGGATACCCGGCGTCTCGGTCCTGCCGAGTACGGGGATGGTTGGAAGTGGCGCAAAGATCCGCCTCAGGGGAAGCGCCAGTGTCGCGCTCAGCAATCAACCCCTGGTCTACGTGGATGGCGTTCGAATCCGAAGCGACGGTTACCCAAAGAACTCGCCGCAATTCGGCGAAAGGTCACGAGGCACGAACGATACGCCGAGTCCTTTAAATGACATCGATCCGTCAGATATCGAACGCATCGAAGTCGTACGGGGTCCGGCTGCAGCGACTCTTTACGGGACCGAGGCTGCAGCCGGAGTAATCCAGATTTTCACGCGTCGCGGCGTCCGGGGCCGGACAGTGTGGAACTCGCAGCTCACCAGCGGCATCAGCTATGTGCGGCCCTTTGGCCCCTCTAATGAGCCGTTCATGCGGCTCGACCCGTGGCTGCGCAACGCACTGGGCGTTGGCTATTCTCTTTCCGCTGCGGGTGGCGGCGACGTACGGTATTACCTGTCGAGCAGCTGGAACCGTAACGAGGGCGTTCTCCCAAACGATCTCGAGAAGAGATTAACGGTCCGCGCAAACTTCGACGTCGTACCGCTGAGTAAAGTCAAGCTGGCACTCAGTGCAGCCGTCACGAACAACGACCTCTCCAATACCTCGGCCGGACCTAACGCGCAGGGACTTACGCAGAACGTCTATCGCGGTGTGTCGAACGCCACGGGAGTGTTCACGAAGGAGTCGCTGGACCGAATTCTTGCATGGGATCTCACAACGGGAATCGATCACACCCTGGCTGGTGTCACCGCCGTCTTCACACCGGATCGTTCCACTTCGCATTCGTTTACCCTGGGCCACGACCGGGCCAATAACGAGATCCGATCACTTCGGCCCTATGGGTTCGTGTTCGCAACGCAAGGAATTCTGTCCAGCGAGCGCTGGGCCTCAGCAACCACAACTGCAGACTACCTCGGCAGGTTCGCAACGGGATCGGGATCGGTGAGGGGCTCGATTGCGTGGGGCGGGCAGGTGATTACTACCGATGTATCGAGTGTGAGCGGGTACGGCGAAGGTTTCGCCGGACCATCCGACCCGACGATAAGCTCTGCCGCGCTTACGCTTGCCTCAGAGAGTCGCCTGCGGTCCGTCGTCGCCGGAGTTTTTTCGGAAGCGACCGCAGGATGGAAAGAACGATTGTACCTGACGGCCGGACTTAGAATCGATGGCAGCAGCTCTTTTGGCAGTAATCTCGGCCTCCAGCCGTTTCCGCGCGCGAGTTTGGCTTGGATTGCGTCGGAGGAGGGCTTCTGGCCGCAACGGCTTGGAACTCTCAAGCTTCGCGCAGCATACGGTGAGGCTGGGCGTGCGCCCGGCGTATTTGACGCTGCGCGCACATGGAGCGCAGTTTCGCACGACGGCAAACCGGCATACCTGCCGCTGAGCGTTGGCAATCCTCTTCTCGGACCGGAGCGCAGTGCTGAAACCGAGTTTGGTTTCGATGCTGAGTCGAATAGCGGTGAGAGGCGCGCTTCCTTCACGGCCTATCGCAGGACTACAAGAAATGCGCTGCTTCCAGTCGCCCCACCCCCATCGCTCGGGTTCGTCGATCCCCAGCTAAAAAATGTCGGTACATTCAAGACATCGGGTGCCGAGATGGCACTCGCGGCGACGTGGCGTTTTCGCGCGGCGAGCCTTGAAACAGGCCTCGATGTGTCTCTCAACAAAAGTCGCGCAGTGAACCTCGGCGGTACGGCCGATTTTATTCTTGATGGCGTGGCCTGGATAAGCGAAGGAAGGCCGACCCCAGTTCTAATCGGGCCACTGCTGACCAACCCCGACGAGATTGCAGAGCCCGTGGTCGAGGAGAATCATGTTTTCGGCCCCAACCTTCCGACACGGATAGTTGGAGCTAATGGAGCGCTGCACCTGAAGGGAGTCACGTTTTCGGCGCGGGCGGAATATCAAGGCGGAAGCTACCTCGTGAACAGTGCCTCGCGTGCTCTGTACGGGCAGGGTGTTCATCCCTCTTGCGAATCCGCATACGCCAGCCTCAAAGCAGGGAAGCGCGAGGGGTTGCGGGCGTGGGAGCGGGAGTATTGCGTCGCCGCGACGGTACGCCGCGACGGACTGATCGTGCCCGGCGACTTTCTCCGTCTGCGCGATGCCAGCATTACCGTACCACTGCCTGGTACGCTCATGAGGTCACGCCGCGCATCCGTCACCCTTGCCGCCCGCAACTACCTCCTGTTCAAGTCGTCTCAGATCGAGGCGTTCGAGCCTGACATGGGAGGGCGGGACGGGATGTTCGCACCAGTTCGTGCGATCGAGGTGTCCGTGCCAACTCCAGCGACGATCAGTTTCGCCGTACGAGCCACGTACTGGTAATGAAGACAACACTAAAACGCACTGCGCTTGCCGGTTTGCTGATTGCGACCGCATGTGACCTGACTGTCGTCAACCCCGGTCCGGTGGCTGACGCAGCTCTCGATGACGCCGCTGCGCATCAGGCGCTCGTCAACGGAATGGGGCGCGCAGTGTCGCGCGCGCTTGGCTATATCGCGTATACCTCCGCAGTTGCGAGCAAGGAGGTGGTATCCGCTGGTCACCGGAATCCGGCGCAACTCGGCATCACGCCGAGACAGGCGATCGGCATTCTCGCGCCCGACCTCGAGGAGAGCAACGACCACTGGAAGTTCAGTCAGCAGGCACGCTGGGTCGCCGAGGACGGCGTGAGACGAATGCGAGAATCGCTGGGCAGCGAGTTCGAGAAGAGTCCACTTGCCGCGCAAGCACTGGTCCACGTCGGCTTCGCGAACCGGCTGCTTGGCGAGAACATGTGCGAGGCCGTGTTCGACGGAGGACCGATCGAGCCGCGCATCAAATATTTTGAGCGGGCCGAGGCGGCGTTCACCGAAGCAATTGCAGTGGCGGGCGCGGCGGCTAATGCACCGCTGGTGAACGCCGGTGTCGCCGGCCGGGCGTCGGTCCGCGTGTGGCAGGGGAACTGGCCCGGCGTGGTGGCCGATGCGGAGCGCGTTCCGTCCAGCTTCGTCTATCGAACGCTGTACTCGAGCACCGAGAGCGAGATGTACAACCGGATCTTCGCCGCAAACGTGACCACGGCCCGTGCGCACTCCGCAGTTGGCACCTTCTTCGACGCATACTACAAGGCAACTGGCGACAAACGAACGTCGTGGTCGACAGATCCGGCTTTCCCAAAGGGTAGTGCTGATGTTCTCTGGTACTTCCAGACTAAGTTCACGAGCCGCGGTGCCGCGGTGAACCTCGCGTCAGGGAGAGAGATGAGATTGCTGAGAGCGGAGGCTTCGCTGCGTGCCGGCGACTGGCAGGGTGCTCTCTCCGCCTTGAACGCTCTTCGCACCGAGTCGGGTGTTATCACTGTGACCGCCACCGGGCTTAGCGAAACTTGGACCATGCTGGGCCGCGAGCGAAGCATCGAGCTGTGGCTCGAGGGCCGGCGGCTGGGAGACCTCTTCAGATTCAAGCGCGATGGCGTCCCCGGGAGTTTCGAGGACATGACGGCTCGCGATACATGTTTTCCGATAGGTGTGAGCGAGCTCGACGCCAATCCGAACGTCTAGTATGACGTCCCGCGTCATGATGTATGCGCGGTTTGCCGCCGGCCTGCCCGCATTTCTGCGAAAGCGAATCACTCCTGAGGCGGCTGCGGCCATTATTGCGGAGCGTTTGCGATCGCGGGAGGACAATTTTCTTTCGCTTGCGCGGCTGACTGTGTTCGAGCGTGAGCACAGTCCGTACATGTTCATGATGCGCGCGATGCGTTGTGAGCCCGGCGATATCCGTGCATTGGTGCGAAGTGACGGGCTCGATGCCGCACTGTTGAAGCTGGAGCGCCAGGGACTGCGGCTCAGCTTCGACGAGTTCAAGGGCCGCGCGCCTCTCGTCCGCGATGGCCTGACCTTTCCGGTGGGACCAGTGAGTTTCGATAATCCCCTCGGCACGCGAAGTGTGCAAACCCAGAGCAGCGGGTCAACGGGTACTCCAACTCGCGCCAACATCGATATCAGTCACATCGAGTCAATGTCGGCGGGCCGGATTCTGTCGCATGAGGCCAACGGAGTGAGGCGGTGGCCAACGATCATGTATCGTGCGGGATTGCCCAGCGCGGCGGGTGTCGGGAACATTCTCACTCACATAGTGATGGGGAATCCAGTGCGACACTGGATGTCGCCCGTATCATCATCTGAGGTCGCCGCGCCCAGGCGGTTTCGGATTGCGGGGGCGATGCTGCCGGTGATGGCGCGCTTGTCGGGGCAGCAATTTCCGCGGATGGAGGTCGTCCCGATTAGCGAGGCGATCAAGGTGGCCAGAACTGCCGCTGCCCTCGTGCGTGCGGAAGGTCGATGTCTCGTTCGCTGCGCGATAAGCACCTCGCTCGCAGTTGCGACTGCAGCGGTCGAGGCCGGACTCGACCTGACCGGTGTGACATTCATGGGGGCCGCCGAGCCGGCAACGCCCGCCAAAGTTCGGGGTATTCTCAGAAGCGGCGCGTCGTACCTGACGAATTACGGCATGGCCGAGGCTGGAATGGTGGGCACGGGCTGTCCGAACGGCCTGGATCATACCGATGTTCATTTCATGCGCGACTCTCTTGCGGTCGTACCGGGATCGCGGATTCCTGACGTGCCTGACGATTCCGTTGTCTCGTTTGCCGTCACGTCACTCCTCCACTCGGCGCCGAAGATCCTGATAAACGTGGACATCGATGACTACGGCATACTGGAGCGACGGCAGTGTGGCTGCCTGCTGGGAGAGCTCGGGTTAGATCAGCACATGCGGCAGATTCGAAGCTACTCGAAACTTACGGGCCGGGGGGTGACGCTCGTCGGCACCGACGTCGTCAAGGTTATCGAGGAGGTTCTACCTGAAAGATTCGGTGGATTTTCACAGGACTATCAGCTTGTCGAAGAGGAGTTGCCGGATGGGCGCACAATGCTCACGCTGCTCATCAACCCTTCGATAAATCTCGCAGACGAGGAGGCTCCCGCGATGGTGCTTTACGATGCGCTGGCCACGGGTACCCCGGGAGCGAGTTTCAGCGGCGCAATCCTGAGAGGAGCTGCTGCAGTACGTGTACGCCGCGAACAGCCTAAACCGAACGTGCGGGGAAAGCAGCCAGCGTTTCGGGTCAGCTCAGCTTCGTGAGACGAGGATTGTGCCTTTGCGCCGCTCTCGCTGGGCTGTTGAGCGGATGCGCCGAGAAACGGAGCAATGAGCTCGATGTAGTGAGGATTGCCATGAGGCGGCACCTTTCAGCAGCGCCAGTTCACATCGCCGACGAGGAAGGCTACTTCGCTCAGGAGGGTATCCGCCTCGAGTTCGTCGACGCTCCGACCCGATCGATGCAAGTGATTCCACTCATTGAGCAAGGCAGAATCGATGTTCTCGGGGCATCGGTGAGCAGCGGTCTCTTCTCAGCAGTGAAATCCGGCGCGCGGCTGAAAATTGTCGCTGATCGTGGCCACGTCGGCGGCAAATGCGAATTCAATGGTGTGATCGGCGCCGGGATGAGTTTTCCCTCGGACTCACCGACGGCATCGCAGCTGCGTGGCAGAACGTTCTCGATTAACACGACCAGCACGCCCGAATTCATCACCGATCGCTTTCTGGCTTCTCGAGGCCTGTCGACGAAAGACATCAAGGTCGTCAGCCTCGCCGAGACTGTTGAGCCACAGGCTCTCAGGAGTGGAGCCCTGCACGCAACTCACGTGACAGAGCCCTACATTACTTCACTCAGGAAGGAGGGACACCGCCTTCTCGGAAGTGCGCGCGAATACGCGCCGCGCGCCCACTTCGGCGTGATCGTTTTTGGGCCAACCCTCACGGTCCGCAATCGGTCCCTGGGCCAGCGTTTCATGAACGCTTACCTGAGAGGCGTCCGTAAACACTCAGAAGGAGCAACACCGAGCAATGTCGCGATAATGACGAAGCGGCTTGGTTTCGACGCCGAATTTCTTCGCGCGGCCTGCCTCGCCGATGTGTACCCTGATGCCCACATCGATGCGGAATGGTTGGACGAGTTTCAGCGTTGGGCGATAGAGAAGCGCTATGCGGAGTCCGTAATTCCTGCCGCCGATGTAGTCGACGGATCGTTTGCAAAGGTTGCGGCGGCGCGTCTTGCCGCAGATTTGCGTTGAACAAGCTTCGCGTCCGGTGTGAAAATCTCTTTCACCAGTTTGCGTCGTCCGCCGGGGTAGTAGAAGCGCTCGGCGGTGTCTCCTTCGAGACACAGCCCGGAGAGTTTGTCTGTCTTGTGGGCCCCAGCGGTTGTGGGAAGTCAACGCTTCTGCGCGTTCTTGCCGGACTTGTGACTCCCACATCCGGGCGCGTTGACTTTGGCTTGCCGCCCGGCATCCGGCCATCAACGGCTCTCGTATTTCAGGAGGGCGGCGTATTTCCGTGGATGACTGTTCGCGACAACGTAGCATTTGGACTCGAGATGCATGGTGTCTCGCGCGAGGAGCGGCATCGACGCGCCGATGACATCCTGCGTGAAGTCGGACTCGAAGGTTTTGCCGGCAGCTGGCCCCACGAGTTGTCGGTCGGTATGCGGCAGAGGGTAAATGTGGCGCGAGCGTTCATTTCTGAGGTGGACCTGCTCCTCATGGACGAACCGTTCGGTGCTCTCGATGCACTGTCACGACGTCGCATGCAGGAGGAGTTGCTGCGTTTATGGCGCCTGCACCGCCACACTCTGGTGTTTGTAACGCACGACGTAGATGAAGCGATTGCGCTCGCTGATCGAATCCTGGTCATGACTAGTCGGCCTGGTCGGATCCTTGAAGAATTCTCTCTGCCGCCTGACCGTGACCGGGGGCCTGCCATGCGCCGATTGCCCGAAGTGAGAACTGCATCGCGGCGCATATGGGAGCTCGTCATGACCGCCGAAACGGGCGTGGCAAGCGTTTGAGAGAGCTCGAGCGACGCGGGGGACAGCGAGTGCCCGCGAGTATTGTCTCCGGCGCGATCGCGCTCACACTACTCGCCTTGTGGGAAGCGATGACGCGTGCCGGCGTCATTTCACCGCTTCTCGCGCCGGCGCCGTCAGTCGTTCTTCAGACGCTCGTTGCGCAGGTCGGGACCGGTGCGCTCGCACCGCACGTCATTGCCACGTTGTCGAGGACGCTCATCGGACTGTTGATTGGAGGAAGCGCAGGCATCCTCGCTGGAATCGGGATGGGGCTCGTGCCGCGTTTGCGCGTGATCGTGGATCCGTTTGTCGCCGCGATTCATCCGTTACCGAAAATCGCGATCCTGCCGCTGGTAATGGTCATCCTCGGGATCGGCGACGCGTCGAAGATTGCTGTTATCGCGCTAACGGTGTTTTTCCCGATGATGATCAATTCTCTGAGCGGGGTGACTCAGCTCAGCCCGACGTATCTAGATGTTGCAAGGAACTACGGTGCGTCAGGCTGGAAGCTGTTCGCGCGGGTGATTCTCCCATCCAGCCTCCCAATGATGTTTGCCGGGTTCCGGATCGCGCTCAACCTGGCGCTTCTCATTGCCATTTCGATCGAGATTGCCAGCGCCTCAGTCGGGCTCGGCGCCCTTATATGGTTGTCGTGGGAGTTGATGCGAATCGACGTGTTGTATGCGTCGCTCCTCGTGATCATGGCGCTTGGCGTTTCTTTCAACGTCATCGTTCGTGCCCTGGCTGTTCGGCTGTTGCCATGGGCACGAGAGAGTGCCGCGAGTCGCTCGAGCTGAAAGGACTGCGGCACCGGTTCAAGGGAAGGGAACCTCCCATTGCCGGTCTGCGGCATGAATCGTCGTACTGGTGTTGAAGAAAAACCTCTGTCCCGGCCGATGAGCATGGATCCGGATGTTGCCGTCCCAGTCGATCAGCTTGAACACGAGACTCTGGGCCGGAGGTGCGGTCTCTTTGCCGGTAAGCGAGTCGACATCAGATAGATAGAATGACCAGTCACCCATTGAATCGAATCCGGAGAACGCGCGGCGGCGGTCGCGGTCGTCGACCGTGCATCCGCCGCCATCGTCCCGGCAGGTGCTGTTCTGGTCCAACCTGAGCCCGCCATCCTGGCTCAGGCTCAGGGAGCCGACATGGCGATGCTGCTTTCCCGTGCGTTGGGGATCCTCGAGTGCTTCGTTAGAGATGAGGCGTATCGAGGCGTCATCCGGTCCGCGAACCGTGATGCCGTAGGCGGTTCCCGGCTCCGGGGCGCCTCCCACCCCGAGTTTGCCTTTCACTATGAGATCACCCTCGATCACCGTGGGCCCGTCGGCCCGGCTTTCGAGAAGCTTGATCCTGCGCTCCAGCTCTGCGTATCGGTACGCGGGTCTTACGAATACCGTATCGGTGACGCGGATTACGCGGGTCTCAGGCCGCGCTGCCATCAACATCCACGGGCCGGCGGCGAACGCTGCGAGTGCGAGTAGTGTCGGATTGAATTTCATCATCGGCGACTCGGTTAGGGCTGACTGGAGCGATTGCTGAATGCGGACGTATTTCGCATTCCGGTGCGCCGCGGCTGGATTGACATGCCCCTCCACGAGTGTGATTATTATAGGCTGTTCACAACTCAACGCCGGACGCTCTGTTACCATGCCGGCGCGCCATGGGTCCCCACCGGCTTTCAGTAGCGGCTGCACCCGGCGGAAGCGGATGGATACCGGCTCCTCGACTGGGGCGACACGGTCCACCCGCGTTTTTGTTGGTCGTGACCAGTGACGCGTAAACGCACTACAAAAGCTCCACAAACCAATCGAATTCGGCGCGCTCGACAGGGCGCCAATCAGGATAATAATGGCACGCGAAACTCCGCTCGCACACTATCGCAACATCGGCATCATGGCCCACATCGATGCCGGGAAGACGACTACGACCGAGCGTATCCTCTACTATACCGGAAAGTCCCACAAGATCGGCGAGGTGCACGAAGGCACCGCCACGATGGACTGGATGGAGCAGGAGCAGGAGCGCGGAATCACCATCACGTCCGCTGCTACCACGGCATTCTGGACGCGCAACGGCATCGAGTATCGAATCAACATCATCGATACCCCGGGCCACGTCGACTTTACAGTTGAAGTCGAACGCTCACTGCGTGTGCTCGATGGCGCCGTCACACTGCTCGACTCTGTGGCCGGCGTCGAGCCCCAGACCGAGACAGTGTGGCGCCAGGCGGATCGTTATATGGTCCCGCGCCTCATTTTCTCCAACAAGATGGATCGTGTCGGAGCGAACTTCGACCGCTGCCTTTCGATGATCCGCGATCGCCTCACGAAAGAGGCTTACCCGATTCAGCTGCCTGTCGGCTCGGGCGAGCTCTTCACTGGCCACATCGACGTCATCGAGCGCAAGCAGTACATCTTCGACGACTCGACGATGGGCAAGGAGTTCGAGGTTGTCGACGTGCCGGACATCTATAAGGAAGCAGTCGAGAAGGCGCGCCACGAAGTGATCGAGGCCGCCGTAACGCACGACGAGGCGATGATCGAGAAGTATTTCTCGGGCGTCGAGCTCACCAACGACGAAGTGCGTCACGCTATTCGCACCGCCACGGTCGGCGGATTCATCGTTCCTGTGCTTTGCGGCGCCTCGTTCAAGAACAAGGGTGTGCAGGCGCTGCTTGACGCTGTCATCGACTACCTGCCGTCCCCAGTCGAAGTGCCGGCAATCGAAGGCCACACTCCGCACAACGACACCAACAAGGAAACCCGCGAAGTCAACGACGAAGCCCCGTTCGCAGGGCTCGCGTTCAAGATCGCGACGGATCCGTTCGTCGGTAAGCTGACGTTCTTCCGCGTGTACTCGGGCGTCCTCAAGTCGGGCTCGTACGTCTACAACTCGAGCAAGGACAAGCGCGAGCGTGTTGCACGTCTGCTTCAAATGCACGCCAACAAGCGTGAAGAAATCGACGAAGTACGCGCCGGCGACATCGCTGCCGCAATTGGACTCAAGGACACGCGTACCGGCGACACGATGTGTGACGACGACGCGCCCATCATCCTCGAAGCGATGAAGTTCCCGAACCCCGTCATCGACGTCGCCATTGAGCCGAAGACGAAGGCCGACCAGGACAAACTCGCGATTGCGCTCCAGAAGCTTTCCGAAGAAGATCCGACGTTCCGTGTGCACACAGATGCAGAGACGGCGCAGACGATCATCTCCGGAATGGGAGAGCTGCATCTGGAGATCATCGTCGACCGCATGCAGCGCGAGTTCAAGGTCGACGCGAACATCGGCCGCCCGCAGGTCGCTTATCGCGAGACGATCAAGAAGCGCGTCGAGAAGGTCGAAGGAAAGTTCATCCGCCAGTCCGGCGGAAAGGGACAGTACGGCCACGTCGTCATCAACATCGAGCCGGCGAAGCCGGGCGAAGGCTTCGTGTTCGAGGACAAGATCGTTGGCGGAACAATCCCGCGTGAGTTCATCGGCCCGGCCGAGAACGGAATGCGTGAGGCACTGGAGAACGGTGTCATTGCCGGCTATCCGATGGTCGACGTCAAGGCGCAGCTGATCTACGGCTCGTACCACGACGTAGACTCTAACGAAATGGCGTTCAAGATCGCGGGGTCTATGGCGATCAAGGAAGCCGTGAAGCGTGCAAACCCGGTCATTCTCGAGCCGATCATGAATGTCGAAGTCGTCTGCCCCAACGATTACATGGGCGACATCCTCGGCGACCTGTCAGCACGTCGTGGAAAGATCGGTGGCATGACGCAGCGTGGAGAAGCGCAGGTGATCGCGGCTTCTGTACCGCTGTCGGAGATGTTCGGCTACTCGACCAAGCTCCGCTCGCAGTCGCAGGGAAGAGCAGTCTACTCGATGGAGTTCTCTCACTATGAAGAGGTCCCCAAATCGAAGGCTGAAGAAATCATGAACAAAGTCAAAGCGTAAAACGCAACCAGGGGAATCGATAAATGGGCAAAGCGAAATTCGAGCGGACGAAGCCGCACGTGAACGTTGGAACGATCGGCCACGTCGATCACGGGAAGACCACACTTACGGCTGCGATCACGTCGATCCAGGCGAAGAAGGGCCTTGCCCAGACCGTAGCGTT
>JANPKW010000026.1:0-13152 GCA_031426255.1 Gemmatimonadaceae bacterium
AGATGACGATCGAGCTGATCACGCCGATCGCGATGGACGAGGGTCTTCGCTTCGCGATTCGTGAGGGTGGCAGGACGGTTGGTGCCGGCGTCGTCACGAAGATCCTTAAGTAGAGTGCTCAGAGCGCCTTCGGCGGAACTGCCGAGGGCGCCGAGAGGGACACACAGAGACAAAGAGTAAAAGGCTCGTGACTCAAGTTCAAAGAACGGCGCCCTTCGCGGGGCGCCGTTCGTATTTACACAGGGTGTGTGGGGCCATATCTGGCGGCCGGATAAGCGGAATTCTCAGCCCCTCTGTGCGCCCTACTCTGCGCGCTCGGCCTTATCCGCCGAAGGCGCTCTGCTTCCTCTGGTTTGAGCACGAATACTGCCTTTCATTCCCGCATGCACGCACTAATGGTCCGCGTCAGGGGGGAAAGCTTCGGGATTCCTACTTCTGAGGTGATCGAGGTAATTCGCGCAGTGGCCGTTAGCCCTCTGCCAGGGGCTCCAACTGTAATTTCCGGCGTTATCAACGTCCGCGGCGAGCTTGTCGTGGTAATTGATCCTGCCGTACGGTTCGGGCATCAAGAAACCTCGGTTACTCCGGACGACAATTTCGTACTTGTAAAGTCGCGTAACCGTACGCTAGCGATACGGGTGGAGGCCGCTGACGACCTGACGAAAATCGATGAGGAATCTCTCACTGCTGCCAAAGCAGCATCGCCAACCTTGGAAAAGCTGCACGGGATCGCAGCCATGCCTGATGGGCCGCTCGTCATCTACGATGTCGCGGCTTTCCTCACGCAGGCTGAAGGGGAAGCGACAGAGGAAGCCTTGAACGCAGTTGCCGTTGCCACAGGCAAATGACAGTCTCGGGCCCGCCTGAATCGAAAGAGCGAGCATGGTCGCGTTCCGAGTTCATGCGTGTTGCGAACATCGTGCACGAAGTCGCCGGAATATCTTTCCCGCCTAATCGCCGCGCTTCCGCAGAAGCGGGAATGCAGCGGGTGATGAAAAAGCTCGGAATCGCCGAGCCGGTCGGGCTCGAGATAGGTGTCTCGCGCGGTGGTGCCGTGATGGTCGCGCTGCTCGACGACCTCACGATTGGTGAATCGTACTTCTTCCGCGAGCCCGCTCAATTCCGCTTCATTGCCGACGAGCTCTTGCCGCAGTGGTCTGCGGAGTGGCCGCTCAATCGGCACATAAAGATCTGGAGCGCTGGCTGCGCCGCGGGACAGGAACCCTACTCCGCCGCGATCATGCTGCGTGAGAACAGGTGGATGCGCGGCGCGCGCATACTAGGCACTGATATTTCTGAGGGCCGCCTGAAGGACGCGCGGGCCGGCGAATACTCGAAATGGTCGTTGCGAACTTTGCAACCGGAACCGATTTCGCGGTGGTTCACCCAGAGTGGGTCGCGGTATAAGGTAATTCCCGAACTGAAGCAGAATGTAGAGTTCAGCGTACTCAACCTCCTCGATCCGGATACGAAGCCTGAGGCGGTCGAGCAGGATGTGATCTTCTGCCGCAACGTGCTCATCTATTTCGAGCCCGCCGCGATCGCGTTCATTGCTCAGCGACTTCTGGACTCCCTCGCCCCCGGCGGCTGGCTGTTTCTCGGTGCATCAGATCCGCATCTGGCGGAGATTGTCGCGTGCGAAGTCGTGCTGCTTCCAGGTGCGACCGGATATCGAAAGAGCGCGCGGTCGGAAACGACATTCGCATTGCGCCACGCGCCGCTGACTTTGCTGATTCCGGAAGAGAGCGAGCCGGAGTCAGCTGTCGCCCCATTATCGGCAACTATTCCTGTGCGTGCCGAGCGAGTTGTTTCCGCGGTGGCAGCTCCCATTCACCCCGCTGATGCAGCAAAAGCAGATGCAGCGCACAGCATTGCACTGGTTCGTTCACTTGCCAACGAAGGCAAGCTGCTCGAAGCAGGAGAGGCGTGTGCGGCCGCGCTCGAAGCGCACCCTGACCAGCCCGAACTTCACCTCGTCGATGCAGTACTCAGCGGTGAAGCGGGCCGATGGGCCGACTCAGAGCGATCCGCGCGGCGCGCTATTTATCTCGACCGCACGCTCATTCTCGCGCACATCGCGCTTGGCGATGCACTGGCTCGCCGGGGCAATACTCAGGGTGCGCGGCTCAGCTTCGCAAACGCTAGCGCTCTGCTCGATCAGATAAAGACGGATGCTGACATCCCGGGATCGACGGGGATGTCAGCGCCGAGGCTGCTCGATCTCGTTCGGGCCCATCTCACGGTGCTCGATGCGCCGCCATCAATCTCAGCGACTGCTGGGGGGTCGCGGTAAATGGCCCGCTCGAATGCGGAAATTCTGCAACTCCGCGCCAGAAAACTCGCGGCCGCACGACCCGCGCAATCGCTCGTCACCGATAATGACCAGGTCAACCGCTATCTAATCGTGATGTGCGGTGCGGAAAGGTTCGCGATCGCGCTAAGCTCGGTTGCCGAAATGTTCAAAGCCGAAGAAGTGACGCCACTTCCGAAGGCGGAGCTGCCGATATGGGGCCTCACTTCATGGCGCGGGAGCATCCTTCCCGTAGTCGTATTCGGGAAGTGCCGACCCGCACAAAACACAGGGATCATGATCGTACTTGCCGTCGGGCAGCGAACCGTCGCCGGACTTTGGGCAGACGACGTCGAAGGAGAAGAAGCAATACACCCCAATGAGATTCACTTCCCGGAAGCTTCGCAAGGCAAGCGCGACTCATCGTTCGCCGGTGTGACGACTGATGCAAGAATCATCTTCAATGTGGTCGCGCTTACACAGGCTCTCGATGCGCGGGGCCACGGGGACGACCGCCGCTCGGCCGACAATTCTACCAGGGACAAGAAATGAGTGACAAGGCAATGGGATGGACGGTCGGGCGCCGGGTGACCTACGGATTCGCAATCAGCGTAGTGCTGCTGGTGATCGTGGGAGTCATCGGCGGGTGGGCGCTTACGCGAGCGGTCAATGCGTACGAAGGGGCGCTGACGAGCAGGCGTTCGATCCTGGTCCCGGTGCACCGGGCAGAGACCGAGGTGCGCGGCGCTGACGTTGCGCTGCTGCGGCAGATAATCACCGGCGACGCGCGCTCCGGCGCCAGTGCTGACTCCGCGATCGCCGTCGCTCGATCACTCCTCACTGACGCGCATACGGCCGACGTGGGGGAAGGGGAACAGGGCGAAAGGCGAGGATCGTGGGCCCTCGTGTTGTCCACGATCGAGGAATGGGCGCGCGCGGTGGACGAAGCGAAGACGGCGCGCGAGCGCGGCGATCAGACACTTGCTCTCTCGATCCGCGACTCACGCGTCGAGCCGATCAGGGCCAGGCTTGCCGATGCAATGAGCACGCTTGCACTCTCGGTATCGAAGTCCGCCGATGAGAAAGCGGCACAAAGCAGCGACAACGCACGCGCGGCGCGGACAGTTCTGATTGTCGGGGTAATACTCGCCTTGATGATAGCAATCCTGTCGGCGGTCCTCATCAGCAAATCGATAAACCGTCCGCTTCAGGAAAGCGCGAATGTCATCGCGGCAACTGCGGCAGAAATACTGGCGGCTACAACCCAGCAGGCTGCAGGGATCAACGAGTCTATGGCCGCAGTCACCGAAACAGTCGCGACGGTCGATGAGGTCGCCCAGACTGCCGCCCAGGCAGCGCAGCGCGCGAAAAGCCTTGCTGAAGCATCCCAACGCGCAGCTGACACTGGCTCGGCCGGACGGGTTGCGGTGCAGCGTTCCATTACGGCGATGCGCGCTGTCGAATCCGAGGTTGACGGAATTGCCAAGGGAATTGTCACATTAGCGGAACAGGCCTCCGCAATCGGCGAGATCACCTCTGCTGTTAGTGACATCGCCGAGCAGACGCGACTGCTTGCGCTCAACGCCGCAGTTGAAGCGGCCCGCGCCGGCGAAAACGGCCGAGGGTTTGCCGTGGTCGCTGCTGAAATCAAGGCGCTTGCCGGACAGGCGAAAGACTCGACGACGCAGGTGGCGAGAATCCTCAGTGAGATACAGAGAGCGACCAGCGCCGCGGTAATGGCGACTGAGCAGGGGACCAAACAGACTGCAGCCGCATCGCATCAAGCCGTGGAAGCGGGCGAAATAATCGCCCAGCTTGCGGACGTCGCCGCGGAAGCCTCGCAGACAGCTGCGCAGATCGCTGCATCAGCCGGACAGCAGGCGCTTGGAATGGAGCAGATCAGGCAGGCTATCGGGAACATACATGAAGCCACTCAGCAGCACCTGACAGCCACACGCCAATCGGAGACAGCCGCGGAAAATCTGTCATCTCTTGGATCGAGACTGATTCATCTCGTTGGCAACGGTTGATGGTACTAGACCCATGAAGCTCGAGGGGGCCGCGGTTTGACGGGGCCGGGAGGCGGACCGCGCGAGCCGCTCGCTGCTCGGCTCACCGCGGCGTTCATCGATGAGATCGGCGAGAATCATCGTGTGCTCGTAGCCGATGCTCTCGCACTCGAGCGGGAGCCCGCGAACGCTGATCACCAGCGGTCAGTGCTCCGCATCATGCACACGCTGAAAGGCGCCGCGCGTGCAGCGTCAGTCCCTTCCGTTGAAGCCTTGTGTCATGCGATGGAAAGCGAACTCGCGCAGGCGCGGGCGACTGATGGTCCTCTCTCTTCTGCACAGATAGCGCTGTTGCTCGCAAGCGCCGATGCACTCGCCGATGCAGCGGAGCAGCTTCGCGCAGGAAAGTCTGCGGCTGAAGGATCCGTTGCAGCCCTGCTTCACAGAATGACGGGGTCAAGGAAAATCCCGGGTCCGTCACTCCCTGGTGTCCCTAGGCCGCCGGCAGCGCCGGCCAAACCAGCGGCTCGTTCGGCCACCGCCATCGATGTCGCACCGGCACAGCCAACGAAGACGGTTGATGCAGCCATGGAAGAAGTGCCCGAGGCCGAGTCCGCACCGCAGAGTGCGCGGCGGACTGATTTTGTGCGGATCGGGTCCGAGCAATTGGAGGCACTGTCTTCCGCTGCCGGCGAGCTCTTGAGTCTCGCAGCCAGAATGGAAGGGTATCCCGCGGTGATTGCAGACACCCGCGCTACTGTTGAAGCGTCAGCTGCCGGTCTGGCAATGGTCACGAGACGGCTCGACGCGGACGTCAGCACGCTTCGCACACTTTCGTCGCGGCTGGTGAGGTCTGTTCGTGAAATGCGTCAGAGCCCGTTCTCGGTCGCGGTCGAGATGCTGCCCCGAGCTCTTCGAGACGTATCAGTAACCCTTGGGAAGACGGCACGCCTGGTTGTTGAAGGTGAAAGTGTGGAAGCTGAACGAGCGGTTCTCGAGATGATTCGTGATCCGCTGCTTCACCTGGCGCGTAACGCCGTCGATCACGGGCTCGAGTTACCCGAGGAGCGGGTCGCGAAAGGGAAAAGTCCGGAGGGAATCGTTCGCGTTTCAGCGTCGGTTCGCGGGGACCGGTTGCGAGTGACGGTAAGCGATGATGGAAGGGGGGTCGACGTTGCGGCAATTCGGCGAAAACTGGCATCGAAAGGGCGGGAAGTACCGGAGAGTGATCACGACGTAGCGCTGTCGATGTTCGAAGAAGGGCTGTCAACCCGTGACGACGTCAGCGCGATATCAGGTCGCGGAATGGGTCTCGAGATCGTTCGCGACGCTGTCGAGAAAGCCGGTGGCACCGTCGACGTGGAATGGAAAGCGGGGAAAGGCACCACGATCACGTTCGAAGTCCCGGTGAGCATCTCGAGCACCCGCGCACTGATTGTGGACGTTGGCGGATTTCGTGCGGCCATTCCGAGTGCATTCGTGGATCGAGTCGGAAGAGTCTCGCCGGATCGCGTGAAGACAGTGAATGGACGGGGAGTCCTCGAAGGTGATGGCTCGCCGGTCAAAGTTGTTTCGCTTGCCGCTCGACTCGGCGAGCCGTTCGAGGCCGATCAAGTCGAGTCTTCGAGTCTGGTAGTGGTCTGGCTGTCTGCACTTTCGCGTCGCTTGGCGGTAGTCGTTCGGGATGTGGTCGACGAGCGCGAGCTGGTGCTGCGGCCGGTTGCCTTCGGTGGCGGGGGTAAGCTTGTGGCAGCCGCTGCTCTGCTTCCGGAGGGAGAGGTGGCGATTGTCCTCGACGTCCCCGCGCTGGTGGGCGAAAGGGCCACGGCCACTTCCAATGTCGAGTTCAGGCAAACACCTCGACCACGCGTCCAGCGGATTCTCGTGGTTGACGATTCGATTACGACCAGGTCCCTCGAGGCAAGTGTTCTTGGGGCGGCGGGATACGAAGTGACTACAGCGGTGGATGGAATGGAAGCGTGGCGCGCAGTACAAAACGCGGAGTTTGATCTCGTCGTCAGCGATGTGCAGATGCCGCGAATGGACGGGCTCGAGCTGTGTCGCAAGATTCGCGCGTCCCACAAGTTCAAATCGCTGCCTTTCATTCTTGTCAGCTCCCTCGACCAACCCGCTGAGAAAATGCAGGGAATGGAAGCGGGAGCCGACTCCTACATCACGAAGTCCAGCTTCGACCAGGAAACGCTCCTCGGCACAATACGTCAGCTGATCGGCGCCACGCGGAAGGCTTCGCCGTGATCCGCGTACTTGTCGCCGAGGATTCACCAACTGCGCGCGCACTCCTGGTTGCAATGCTCGAGGCAGATCCCGGAATTGAGGTAGTAGCACAGGCGTCGACTGGCGCCGAGGCGGTCGAGATGGCGGAGCGATTGTCTCCGGACCTGGTCACGATGGATGTGCAGATGCCTGTGCTCGACGGGCTGCAGGCGACAGAGCGAATCATGCGCAGCTCGCCCTGTCCCATCATAATAGTTACGTCCCAGGCGAGGGAGTCAGATGTCAGGCTTTCTCTCGATGCAACTCGCGCGGGTGCAATGCTGGTATTGCCGAAACCGGAAGGCCCGGCCTCAACTCATTTCGCAGCTGATCAACGGCAGCTGGTATCGATGGTCAAGGCGCTCGCAGGGGTAAAAGTCGTGCGCCGCTGGCGCGGGGTTCCGGCGCCATACGCGGCCGGTCAAAGAAATTCCCCTTCGGAAAGCGATGAGTTGCGAACTGCGAACCGCTCTCACCAGTCGACGCGCGCACGTATCGTCGCAATTGCGGCATCGACTGGTGGTCCGGCTGCGCTTCGCGACCTGCTTGCAGTTCTGCCAGGCAATTTTCCGGCGCCAATCCTCATCGTACAGCACATATCGAAGGGATTTGTCGATGGTTTCGTGAAGTGGATCGCTGCCGACTCGCGACTCAGGGTGAAAGTTGCCGTTGACGGCGAGCCGGCGCTGGCGGGGTATGTGTACATCGCGCCAGACGGCTATCACCTCGAAGTGCGGCGCGGCCATGGTGACCGGTTCCGCGTTGCACTCACGTTGACGCCGCCCGTTGGTGCGTTTCGGCCCTCAGCGACACGACTGTTCGCTTCCGTTGCGGCTGCTGCGGGGAGGAGCGCTCTCGCGGTGATCCTGACCGGAATGGGTGACGACGGAGTTGCTGGTCTGCATGACGTACATACGGAGAAGGGAATCGTCATCGCGCAGGATGAGGCTTCGTCTGTGATCTATGGTATGCCGCGCGAAGCGGTCCGCGCAGGGATTGTAAATGAAGTGGTGTCGCTTGCGAATCTTCCCGCAAGGCTGGCGGAGCTGACATGACGATCCCGCTCGAGCCGATACTCGTCGTCGAGGATAGCTCGACCCAGGCAGTCGCTCTCGAGACGCTACTCCAGAACGAAGGCTACACAGTAACTGTCGCGAGTTCCGGAGAGGCGGCAATCGAGAGCGTCCGAGCGAATCACGTCGCGCTCGTTCTCACCGACATCGTGATGCCGGGGATTGACGGATACGAGTTGTGCAGGCGCATCAAAAGCGAGTGGACTGACATCCCGGTGATCCTGCTCACGAGCCTCACTGATCCGCTCGCGATCGTGCGCGGGCTCGAGTGCGGCGCCGACCACTATGCGACCAAGCCTTACGACCCTGGGCAACTGCTTGCTCGAGTCGAGACCGTGCTGCGTCGCGTAGATGACGTCGCCGTGCACTCGAGCGCCGTCAAGGTCGAGCTGAATGGAACGCCGTTCACGATTTCTGCCACCAAGGAGCAGATACTCGAGCTGCTCGTCTCCAGCTACGGTGATCTCGTGCGCACGAGCGACGTCGTGCGTACCGCTGAACAGCGCGCGCGTTTTCTTGCGGATGCCGGCGTTTTGTTGTCGACCTCGCTCGACCCTCGTGAGATTCTCGGAAGTCTTGCACGCCTTTGCGTTCCATACATGGCGGACTTGTGCATCGTCGACCTCATCGATGAGCACGGCACTGTGTCGCGGCTCGCGGCGGCATCAACGGATCCGCGCCTTGGTCCTGATGCGCCGAGGATGCTGGAGAGTAAGCCGTCAGAGGATCGCGCGCATCCGTACTGGAGCGCAGTTGCATCCGGGCAGACATGCACCCTGTCCGATGCTGCCGCCACTGGTCTCGTCGAATTTGCTGACACGCCGTCAGGAGAGGCTGTCGTGATGGCATCTCCGACGTGCGCCGTCGTTGCACCGTTGCTGACGCGTGAGCGTGCGCTCGGCGCCCTGACATTCATAAGTTTTGACGGAAGGCAGGAGTACAACGCCGAAGATCTCGCGCTTGCTTCGGATGTCGCCCGCCGTGCGGCGCTCGCGCTCGAGAACGCGCATCTCTATCAGCAGGCGCAACGCGCAACCCAGGCTCGCGATGATGTGCTCGCACTCGTCTCGCACGACCTGCGCAGTCCGCTCGGAACGGTTCACATGAGCGCTTCGTTTCTGCTGGAGATGCTGGAGACGCCGGGTTCGACTCCACCGTTCGAAGCTCAGCTGAAAACGATCATCCGGTCAGTAACTCGCGCTGACCGTCTGATTGGAGACCTGCTCGACGTGAGCCGCATCGAATCGGGCACTCTCGAGGTGAAGCACGATCCGCTCGACGCCGGCTCGATGATGACCGAGACGATCGAAGAGCAGCGTCCGATTGCGCAGGAGAAGGGAGTCGAGCTGGCAGGGGAGTGGTCAGGCGCGATGGTGATGATCGCCGGCGACCGCGACAGGCTTTCGCAGCTGTTCTCGAATCTCATTGGTAACGCAATCAAGTTTACTCCGGCCGGCGGGCAGATCACGATCGCAGGTGTGCCGGGTGAGACGATGGTGACGTTTTGTGTCAGCGATACCGGGCCGGGGATCGCTGCCGAGCATCTGCCGAATCTCTTTGATCGATTCTGGCAGGCGAACAAGGCGACGCGATCGGGTGCAGGGCTCGGGTTGTCGATCGCGAAGGGAATCGCGGAGGCTCACGGCGGTTATCTCATGGCGGAGAGCGTGCCAGGCTCAGGTGCGCGGTTCACCTTCGGAATTCCAGCGTGGAAATAGGATCTGGAACTCGCGAACTACGGAAACAAAAATGGGGGAGTTGGGTGAGGAACGGCAGAGTGGTTCGAGTGACCGCCCGCAGTAAGGCGAGTTCGCGGGACAGAAGGCGTCTTCATTTAGGGGTAACTACGGAACGTCTGTGTCCTTCCGTAGTCACCCCTGATGAATGACGGTTGAAATGCAGGACGATGTCCTTGCGGCGGGCGAAAACTCTTGTAACTCGGTAGTTCTCGCTTTCAACTCCCCCCTTTTGTTTCCGTAGTCAGTCCTGTTGACACACCCCCTCTATGGTGCGATAATTAGAGGCTGTTCACAACTCAACGCCGGACGCTCTGTTTTACATGCCGGCGCGCCTTGGGTCCCCACCGGCTTACAGTAGCGGCTGCACCCGGCGGAAGCGGATGGATACCGGCCCCTCTACTGGGGTGACATGGTCCAGCCGCGTTTTTGTTGATGTGACTCCAGATAGTCATCACGCAGTGCAGAAATCCTGAGGTCAACTCAAATGGCTGGAAGAATTCGTATCCGTCTCAAGGCATTCGATCACGCGGTGATCGATCAGGCGTCGGCGGACATTGTCCGCACCGCCGAGAAGACGGGTGCACAGGTTTCGGGGCCGATTCCGCTCCCGACAAAAACAAAGCGCTGGACTGTTCTCCGCTCACCGCACGTGGACAAGAAGTCCCGCGAGCAGTTCGAGCTCAAGACGCACAAGCGCCTCATCGACATCCTCGACAGCCGCGCCGCGACTGTTGACGCGCTCACCAAGCTGGATCTCCCGGCTGGCGTGGACGTCGAGATCAAGGTCGAGTAGAGAACTATGATCGGAATTATCGGAAAGAAGCTGGGCATGACCCAGATCTTCAATGAACAGGGACAGCAGATCCCATGCACCGTCGTCGAGGCCACGCCCAACGCCGTTGTGCAGATTCTCTCAGCTGAAGCAGCCGGCGTGTCGTCGGTGCAGCTCGGCTACGGCGAGCAGAGACTTGCCCGCGAGAACAAGAAGGGCGAGAAGACCCCCCGCGGTCGTCGCGCCAGCAAAGCTGTGGTCGGACACGCCGCGAAGGCTGGTCTTGCCAGCGCTCCAGCGATCCTCAAGAGCTTCCGCCTCGACGACGGCCCGAAGTCGGTTGACGTCCCGAGCTACAACCTTGGCGACAAGGTGACCGTCGAGATCTTCGCCCCGGGCGAGCAGGTCAAGGTTACCGGAACGTCGAAGGGTCGCGGCTTCCAGGGTGTCGTCAAGCGGTATGGCTTCGCCGGTGGACCGAACACGCACGGAAACACGAAGCACCGCCGTCCTGGCTCCATCGGACCGGGCACGAATCCGTCGCGCGTCATCAAGGGCAAGAAGATGCCTGGACATTACGGCGATCATCGTCACACGCAGACACATCTCCGCGTCGAGAAGATCGATGCAGAGCGCAACCTGATCTACATCCGCGGTTCGGTAGCCGGTCCTACGAACGGAATCGTTCTCGTGAAGAAGCAGGGTTAACGACAAATGGCTGAGAACACTACAATCAACGCTGCCGCCTACAACTCGAAGGGTGCGAAGACCGATGCGGTCGCGCTCCCGGCTGATTTGTTCGACGGCACGATCAACATGCCCGTGATGCACCAGGCCGTTAAGGCGTTCCTGGCGAACAAGCGTCAGGGCAACGCTGCCACGAAGACGCGCGGTTTCGTTATCGGTGGCAATCAGAAGCCGTGGAAGCAGAAGGGAACAGGCCGCGCCCGTCAGGGATCGACCCGTGCCCCGCAATGGGTTGGTGGTGGAACTGTCTTCGGACCGACGCCGCGCAGCTACGCCCAGTACGTGCCGCGCAAGGTTCGCGCGCTGGCCCGGAAGAGCGCATTCAACGCCCGCGCCCGCGAGAACGCAGTCATCGTCATCGAGTCATTCGACATCGATGCCCCGAAGACGTCGGCGCTGCTCGGTCTGCTCAACAAGCTTGGTATCGCTGACAGGAAGGTTCTGATTCTCTCCGATGGAGTGAACCACAACCTCTATATGAGTGGCCGGAACCTTCCGCGCACGCATGTACTGCCTTACAGCGACGTGTCGACCTATCACCTGCTCTGGTCTGATGTGGTCCTGGTAGAGTCCGGCGCATTTGAACTAGAGGACACAGAGACAAACCGTGCAGAGGACGCCGACGCAGAGGGCGCAGAGAGCGCAGAGGCAGCACCGGCTCGCAAGGCTGCAAAGAAGGCAGTGAAGAAGGCTGCTGCCAAGAAATCGGCCGCAAAGAAGACCGGCAGAAAAACAGTCGTGAAGAAGACGGTCGCGAAAAAGAGCACTGCCAAAAAGGCTGCGGCGAAGAAGTCCGCCGCAAAGAAGAAAGGGAAGTAATCAATGAGCTCACTTCATCGCACAATCGTCCGCCCGATCGTCACCGAGCAGAGCTCGGCGGCGTATCAGGAGAGAGGCGAATACACGTTCCGCGTCGCGAGCGACGCCACCAAGATCACAATTCGCGCCGCCGTCGAGCAGCTCTTCGGGGTCAAGGTGGTTGGAGTCTGGACTTCGAACCAGCGCGGCAAGTCGCGCCGGGTCGGACAGGCAATCGGTCGCAGGCCGCATTGGAAGAAAGCCGTCGTGAAGCTTCGCGACGGTGACACCATCGACATCTTCGAGGGTTAACGGTCATGGGTGTTCGTCAGTTCAAGCCAGTGACCAAGAGCTCACGCTTCCGCTCGGTCTCGGATTTTGCCGAGATCACGCGTACGACGCCTGAGAAGTCGCTGGTCGAGCCGCTCAAGAAGTCAGGCGGGCGCGACAATCATGGTCACATCTCGATGCGCCGCATCGGTGGTGGCCACAAGCGTCAGTACCGCATCATCGATTTCAAGCGCAACAAGCACGGCATGACTGCCACGGTGCAGCACATCGAGTACGATCCCAACCGCTCAGCGCGTATCGCGCTGGTTGAGTACGAGGACGGCGAGAAGCGCTACATCATTCACCCGAAGGGGCTTTCGGTTGGCGACAAGATCGTTTCCGGACCAGGCGCAGATACGCGCACCGGCAACGCGCTTCCGCTGCGCGAGATCCCGCTTGGTACCGACGTTCACAACGTCGAGCTCAAGCCGGGCAAGGGCGGCCAGGTCGCTCGTTCCGCAGGCACTTCAGTCGAAGTAGTCGCGAAGGAAGGCGAATACGTCACGCTTCGCATGCGCTCGACTGAAATGCGCCTCGTACATGGTCTTTGCCTCGGCACGATCGGAGTTGTCGGCAATGCCGAGCACGAGCTGATGTCGCATGGCAAGGCAGGCAAGAGCCGCTGGCTTGGAAAGAGGCCAAAGGTTCGCGGTGAGGTCATGAACCCGGTGGATCACCCGCACGGCGGACGCACACGTGGCGGACGCAACGTGGTGAGCCCGTGGGGCAAGAAGGAAGGCGTGAAGACGCGCAACAAGAAGAAGCCGTCGGAGCGCCTCATCGTCCGCGGCCGCAAGCGCGGCAAAGCGACGAAGTAGCCCAAACCCGAGATTCGTTAAATGGCGAGAAGCGTAAAGAAGGGCCCGTTCATTCAGGACGCCCTGATGAAGAAAGTGGAAGTGATGAACTCGAACAACGCGAAGAAGGTCATCAAGACCTGGGCGCGCTCGAGCACCATCATTCCCGACTTCGTCGGACACACGTTCGCGGTGCATAACGGGAACAAGTTCATCCCCGTGTACGTCACGGAAAACATGGTCGGCCACAAGCTTGGCGAGTTCGCTCCCACGCGTCTGTTCCGCGGGCACACTGGTGCCAAGGCGGTAGACAAGAAGGCGGG
>JANPKW010000027.1:0-30501 GCA_031426255.1 Gemmatimonadaceae bacterium
GCTATTCGCATTCATGTAACGGCGGAAGGGGCACGCGAGTAGCGAATAGCGCATTTTATCAAATGCGAACAGCGAATAGCGAATAGCGAACGCGAATAGCAAATAGCGAACAGCGAGCAGCAGCTTTGAATAGCTGCAGTCAGGCGTGGCAGTTGCACATGATGAATGACATATGTCATTGAAAACATCCGTTGGGCTCACGATCGCGTGTCTCTTGTCCACCAGCGCAACTGGGGCCGCCCAAGTCGTGACTGAGGCGATGACGGTCTCTCCGCTCGATAGGCTCCTGTCCGAGGCTGCGATAGTTAACTCGCAAATCCCGATGAGGCTGCGAGCGTATCGCGCGATGGTCGAGTCCGAGATGTCGATCGTCATCATCGATTCAGGCGGCCGCGAGCGAACTGCGCAGCTCGAGCAGATCGCAAGCGATGTGCGGTTCAGGAATCCCGATCGATATGATCAGCGGGTTGTCGGATATCGTAGCCAGTCCGTCGGACCGACGTTCTCGCTCATGTCGATATTCGGCGGCTGGACGACACCAACCCTCTACGGGAATCGACTGCAGCTCGGTGTTACATCTGCTACGTCCAGCAATCGCACGATAAATCCGGGAAACGCCAGCTTCGCAGTTCATCCGCTCGCCGGCAATCGGAGCACGTACTATGTGTATGAAGGCGGCGACACGGCCGTCACACTGTTCTCGACAAGTGGCCGTCGCATTCCGCTCGTCCGCGTCCGCGTTTCGCCAAGACCCGGCGCGCCAGGCGACGCCGTGCTTTTTTTCGGCGACATCTACCTCGACGCCGACCGCAAGCAGATCGTTCGAATGCGTGGGCGAATGGTCGAGCTGCGCGATGGCGAAGTCACGATCAAGTCCGGTAGCCGCCTCCCGGGAGTAAGCGGCGCGTCGTTCGTCGAGCTGGTGAACGTCGAGGTGAACGGAGAATATTGGCTTCCAGCGTACCAGCGTACCGAGCTTCAGGCTCGAGTGTCGCTGTTCGGCGATTTCCGCAGCATCGTCAGGATCGTGTCGCGCTTCTACGACATCCGCGCGAACGATTCCTCGTGGACCGGGCCCGAGGCAGCACCGGGAATTGTTCATCATCTTACATTCGCTCCCGGGTCAACTCAGCAGCGTTACCGCGACTGGCGCCAGCCAATTGGGGCGGCAAGCACCGACACGTATTTCGCTGAGTTCGATGATCTCGCGCCGGATGCATGGACGACTGTTGGGAACGCTTCTCTTCGCTTCCGGCCGCGATCGCTTGGGGAAGTGTTCAGGTTCAACAGGGTCGAGGGTGTGTTCACCGGGATTGCAGCAGAACACAACTTCCGGGATGATGCACCGGGGCTCTCGATTCGCGGCTCGCTTGGATACGCATGGGCCGAGGAAGTAGCGCGCGGAATGCTGGGCGTGCAGAGGGCGCTTGGAAGAACTACAACCGGTGTTCGTCTCGAGAGAGCACTTGCTCACACGAATGACTTCCAGCCCCCGCTGAGCTACGGTGCCACTCTTTCCGCTCTCCTTGGAAGCGCTGATGATTACGACTACCTGGACCGGCGCACGGCGACTGTGTTCATGGCGCGAACTTATGGGCCTCAGCGCCGGTCACTTCTTCGCGTCGAAGCTGGTCCAGGTTCTGACCAGGCCGTTTCGCAGAATGTGTCGAAGGGGCTGTACGTCGCAAAAGGGCAGGGCTTTCGCCCTAATCGCGGAATCCGCGAGGGTGACTATGTGCGAAGCGCCGCCTCGCTCGAGATAAATCCGCAAGTAAGCGGATTGTTCGTTGACCGCGGCGTGGGACTGACGCTGCAGTACGAGAGGGCAGACGGCGACCTGCGCTGGCAGAGGCTTGAAGTTCGAACCGCCGTGCGCCGTGAGGTCGGCCCCTTTCAGGTATACGCGCGAGGTGATGCAGGCACTCTCCTGGGTACGCCTGCACCGCAGGCGATGTTCGAGCTGGGCGGGGACCTTGGTCTCAGTGCGTACAACTACAAGGAATTTGCCGGTGACCGGGCGGCACTCGTCCGGACTGTAGTTGGCTACACGTTGCCCATATTGAGAGCGCCGATTCGTTTGCCGAGCCTGTTGATTCTTCCCGGCCTCGCACCTGGGTTTGCTGCTGGGGTGCATGGAGGATGGGCGGAGGTCTCCGGACCGAGGGCGCGACAGGCGTTGCTCGAACTTGGAACCATCACCGATATCGCGGGAAATGTGACGCCGCTTTCCCGTCCGACCGATGGAATGCGCGCATCAGCCGAATTCCTTGTGACATTCTTCAGCGGTGCCCTCGCGTTTGGTGTCACGAGGGCGATCGATCAGCGCGACAAGTGGAAGTTCACTGGTCGCCTTGGCCAAGGGTTTTAAATGTCTGCCGCCGCCAACATCTGTTGACGGCGTAAGACATGAGCATCCTAGAACACTCTTATCGGAATCCCACCGGGAAGGTCAACTATGACCTTTTCCGTTCTGTTGGTTCGCACGTTCCGGTAAAACGCTGAATCCTTCGCAACACCGGCCACATCCATCAGCTCGCGGCCAAGTTTCGCGATGTCCTCGTTGCGCATGCGGATAGATCCGTGTGACACTGCTTTGCCAACCGAGGCTGGAGCATTCGTACCGTGCACAGTCCGCGGCGGATCGTATACAAGCTGGGTGCGGCCGAGCGGGTTTTTCGGATCGCCGGGCTTTCTGGGTTCGCGTTCTTCGGCCCACGATTCGTCAGGTGGAGTCCACTCCGGATTCCAGACGACCTGCGTTATGCGCCACTGGCCCGTCTTCGTAGGCCACTCCGTCGATCCAACTGCGACGCTGTACGTGCCAGCGCTGTCGGATCCCTTCAGGAAGTGAAGCTTCCTCGCAGTGAGGTCCACTTCGATCCGCGCGCCCGAGGCTATCGCAGTCGAGTCGATCATGGCCATGGAGTCGATCGACATTGGCATCGGCGGCATTACCGCGGGATCCGCTGTCACTGTCGCGGCGGAGTCCGCCGGTGCATCGTCTTTCGATGCGACGGTACACGCAGCTATCCCAAGAACGAGCATTAATACTGAGGTCCCTGTGCGCTTCATTTTTCATATCCGGATGAGGTCTTCCGGCATATGGGCAAGAGCCGTGCAGGAAGACGGGATTCTTGCCGTGAGACGGGGTGAGAACAAGATTGGGTGCCATGGCTGGCACTGATGGTGGTGAGGTGACACGTCTGGAGATTCTTCGCGACTCAGTCAGGTTCATGATGCTGAGGGATCTCGGATCACTCGATGCTGAGATCGCCGCCTACCCTGACGACGACTCGTTATGGAAGGTCGCTCCAGGCATTTCCAACTCGACGGGTAACCTTTCGCTCCACCTCGCCGGTAACCTTCGCCACTTCATCGGAAGCGTGTTAGGCGAAACCGGTTACATTCGCGATCGTGTGGCCGAGTTTGAGTCGAAGGGCTTGACGAGAGACCAGCTGAGACTCGAAGTGCAGCTGGCGATCCAGGATGTCGACAGATCGCTTGGCGCGATGCGGCCCGACCAGCTCGCCGAGCCGTTTCCTCTGCCAATCATGGATCGCCGCGTTCGGACTGCGGATTTTCTCATGCATCTCGCGGCTCATCTCACGTATCATCTGGGCCAGATCGACTACCATCGTCGGCTTCTCACGCCCGATCCGCAACCTGTCGAGAACCTTTCAGTCCGGGTGCTGCCGGAAGCCGGCTGATCAACTCGTAATGGGCGGCCTCCGGCTGGCCCAGGGTCGCGCTTCCTCGAGCTGACCAGCGAGTCTGAACAGTGTTGCCTCGTCCCCGTAGCGGCCAACAAAGTGAATCCCGATCGGCAGGTTCTCGGCATTCCAGTACAGTGGGACTGACATCGCCGGCTGGCCAGTGACGTTGAACAGTGGCGTGTATGGAATTGCGTCGAAGATGTTCTTCGCGGTTTGCTCGAGCGCACCAAGCAGCTTCAGCACGTTGCCGGCGCGCAGTTTCCCCAGAACTTTCAGCATCGCGCGCTCATGCGGCTTCGGCTGCAGCGCGCCTGTCTTGAATGGAGGCACAGCGAGGGTTGGCGTCATGAGCACGTCGCAGGTCTCGAAGAATGCGCCGACTTTTCTCGAAGCGCTTCTCAGATAGCGCTCTGCCTTTACGAACTCGCCTGCCGAAAGTGATGCTCCGAGAAGGCTGAGCGCCCACGTCGTATACTCGATATCCGATGATCCCGCTGCGCGGCCCAGCCGACTTCTCGCCTCGAGGATATCTGAACGGACCTCTCCGCAGACAACGGTCAGGAACGCGCGGTTGAATTCGTCCTTGTTCACCGTCGGTGCCCCCTCTACCACTTCGTGCCCAAGAGATGTGAGAAGTTTGACTGCATCGTCGAGTGCCGCGACGCAGTCCGGATGCACTTCGTGCCCAAGGAGCGGCGCGCTCGTCACAGCGATGCGCAGTTTTCCCGGATGTCGTGTGACTTCTTCGAGGAAGGGACGTTCAGTAGCTGGCGCCCAGTACGGCGCCCCAACGTCAGGCCCTGATATCGCATCGAGCATTGCCGCACTGTCGCGAACCGATCTCGTAATGCAATGCTCGATTGCTGCACCCTGCCACAGCTCGCCGATGACCGGCCCAGCAGGTGTGCGACCGCGGGTCGGCTTCAACCCGAATATTCCACAACACGATGCCGGGATACGGATTGATCCGCCGCCGTCTCCGCCACCTGCCCACGGTACCATCCCGCTCGCGACTGCAGCCGCGGATCCTCCAGAAGATCCGCCGGTCGTTCGCGTCGTATCCCAGGGATTCACTGTCGGCCCGAAGAGCTCAGGCTCGGTGTAAGGCGTAAGTCCGAATTCCGGAGTGTTCGTTTTTCCGACTACGATGAGCCCGGCGCGTCGGTATCTCTGAACTATCTCTGTATCATGCGGGGGGACCCATCCTTCATATAGCCTGCTTCCGCTCGAGGTCGGCGCCCCGGCGTACCATGAGAGAAGATCCTTCAGCATGAATGGTACGCCGCGAAATCGCCCGTCGCCGGATGAAGCATCTGCCTGGCGTCGCGCCTCGTCATACATCTTGTGGACGACGGCGTTGAGGCGCGGGTTCAACGATTCTATCCGCTTGATCGCGGCCTCTACGAGCTCGCGAGGCGAGACCTGTTTCGTGCGCACCAGCTCTGCGAGCGAAAGCGCATCATGCGAGGAGTAGTCGTTCATGATAGCCACAAACTAGGCAGCCTCGGGGAAGGCAGTCTCGACCCGCTTTTCCAGGCTCGTCACCTCGCCGTCAGCCTGGCGCAACTCGCCCAGTGCAACCTCGAGCCGACCACGCTCCGTTTCCAGAAACCGCTCGTACGGTGCGATGACTTCGAGCAGCTGCGTCTCGTACTTTTTCAGCTGCTCCTCGAATTTCGCGCTGATCAGCACCGAAAGATCCTCATTCAACTTCGAGATCTTCGTCTCAAATTCCTTGATGAGGTGCCGCCGGCGCGCGGGAATTATCAGCCAGCCCGCGATCGCAAACACTGTCGCGGTCAATATTCCGGTAACATCGAGCGCAGCAGTTGTAAAAGCAGTCAGGAACAGGGCGCCAAGGCCGATCGCCAGCACGTTTACCCCGAAAGCCTGCGCCACCGCGCCCTTCACTGACTCGGTAATCTCGCGCGCCTCTTTTTCTGTATCGAATTCACCAAGCCGCTTCTCGATCGGCTCCCTGAGCCGGGCAAAAAGCTCCTCGCGATTGTACTGGAACTCGCTGTCTCCATGAGGCGCCAGCGCGCCTGACTCGCGAAGTCGCGCAGTATGCGCGTCGAGCTCCGCGAAAACACTGCTCCAAAGTCTGAGATTCCGTTGAACGGTCCAGTCCACCATCCTGTGAACCACACCTTCAATCGCCCCCGGCGCATCCATCACCACCTCGGCCCGAAAGCGGTTCTCTACCGCATCCTTGTTGCGCAGCATATTCGCATTCCCGATCCGGATCGTCCGCTCGAACCACTCGCGTCCGCGCCGCTCGAGCTCATAGAGCACGTTCCTTACTTCAAGGAGATAGCGCTCGGAGTCCGTTCGCATTTCCTTCGAGTACGCGTCGAGCTGATCTCGAATCGAGCGCAGCACACGTGCATCCTCCTGCACCACATCGAGCCGAGTCTGAAGGGAGGCAAGGTTTCCCTTCAATAGATGCCGGAGAACTCCAAGAGGTGTCAGCAGCTTGAGGCGGACGCGATCCTTCTCGCGAAGCGTCTCCAGAACATATCGCTCGAGAGCCGGGTATTCGTTCCGCGGATCCGGGATAGGAGTTCCCGGCGCGGCCTCAGCTACTTCCCTTCTTGCAGCGAGTTTGCCTCGCAAAGCCTGGAGCGCACTGATGAAATACAGTGTCGGCGGCGCTCCACCGAGCCGGGTCGTAATCTCCGTAGTCAGAAACTCGCGAACCCGCTCGAGCTGTTCATCGGAGTTTCTGCGGTCGACTCCATTGACGATGAAGACGACTTTTTTCCCCCACTCGCGGATGTGCGCCAGAAAATCCAGCTCGCTTGCGGTGAGAGGCTGCAACAGGCTCGTTACGAAAAGAATGAGATCCGCGCGCGGCACGAACTGCCGGGTGATCTCCTCCTCCATCCGCTCTATGGAGTTGGTACCGGGCGTGTCAACGATATCGAGGTCACGCAGTACCTCCAGCGGGTAGTGAAAAAGCTGGACGTTTTCAGCGATCGTCTCCGGCGGACCGGCCTCACCATACCGGAGAATCGAGATCGCGCGCGTAGTAGGGAGGTCGCCCATCGCGAATACTTCGTCGCCAAGCAGCGCATTGATGAAAGTGCTCTTGCCGCTGTTGTATTCGCCGACGATCACCAGCAGGAAGAGCTCGCCCATCTCGTTGACAAGTGCCGCAAGCCGGTCGAGATCAGCTCGCGGTCCGTCAGAACGCGAAAGGGCATCACGTACGCGAAGCACGAGCTGTCGCTCCAGCGCCACGATCTCACCCTGTTGCCGCGTCAGTACCTGTTCCAAATGCTCTCCTTGAACCCTTGCTGAACTTAGCCGACCTTGACGGACGGGGCTAACCCTCCGAGGCCATTGCCCCGCGGCTGTATTTGACGGGCTTCCTTCTTGCCATTTTTCACTGTATGCGCACTCGTATCGCTCTGATCGTGCTGGTATTGTTCGTGGCCTTCGCCGGAATTTCGGTCGGCGCCTTTGGCTGGCTTGGATACCGCGTAGCCACTGAGCTCACACCCGGCTCCTGGAACGCCCCAACCGAAATTCTGGATAGAAACGGAAGGACGATCGTTTCGCTTTACGGATCCGAATGGCGCGTTGCAGAGCCGGTCTCTCTTGCCGACCTCCCCGATCACATACCGTACGCATTTCTCGCGGCAGAGGACACGCGCTTCCGCGGACACATAGGCGTTGACCCCATTGGAATAGGCCGGGCAGCGATGTCGAACCTTGCCGCCGGTGGCGTCGCCGCAGGCGGCAGCACGATAACCCAGCAGATCGCGAAGATGCGGTTCCTTTCCGCGGAGCGAACGTTGACCAGAAAGTTTCTGGAAGCGGGAACGGCGTTGATGATCGAGCTACGCCTTTCCAAGGACGAGATACTCGAGGCGTACATCAACGAGATCTACCTCGGCCATCGTGACGGACGCGAAGTCCGCGGACTCGGCGAAGCAGCGCGCGTGTATTTCGGCAAAGACGCAAGAAACATCACCGTGTCCGAAGCTGCGCTGATAACGGGGATGATTCGTGCCCCAAACCGCGACAACCCCGATGATCGCTCGAGAATCGCGAAGCAGCGTCGCGATGCCGTGCTGAACGTGATGGCGGCAAAGGGATGGATTACTGTCGATCAGCAAACGCGTGCCAGGTCAGAGAATTCGGAGTTTCGTCCCGGATCACGGCGGCTCAGGCCGCACCCGTACCTCATTGCCGCCGTGCGTCAGGAGTTCGTCGACAAGATTGGCGCGCGGAAACTGGCAATGGGTGGCCTCAAGATTCAAACGGCGGTCGATGCCGGAATGCAGGAAGCAGCAGAGCGTGCCGTCAGGGTGGGAACGCAGCGTCTGCGCTCGGGGCACTCATACCTCAGGAGAAAAAAGCCGCTTCAGGCGGCGCTGCTGAGCATAGAGCCTTCGTCTGGAGGAATCCGCGCATTGGTTGGTGGCTCGAACTTCCGGACGTCGCAGTTCGATCGTACACGACGAATGCAGCGGCAACCCGGGTCAGCGGCTAAGCCCTTCGTCTATGCGGCGGCAGTCGCTGAACGAACCGTTACGCCGGCGTCCCTGCTCGACGATTCACCTGTCGAGATCACGCTTGCGCGAAACAATGTCTGGAAGCCCAAGAACTATGATATGCAGTTCCGCGGTCAGGTCACGGTTCGCGAGGCGTTCGAGAAGTCGCTGAACGTTCCGGCCATTCGTGTCGCATCGAGTGTCGGCGTGGGCAAGGTTCAGGACGTTCTGCATGAGTCCGGGATTGAAGGAGACCTTTCCAACACAGCGGCAATCGCGCTTGGTGTCGATGATGTGACGATGCGCGAGCTTGTCGAAGCGTACAGCGTTTTCCCGAACCTTGGCGCTCGTACGGAGCCATACTTAATCGACAAGGTAGAAGACAGCGATGGCGATGCGATTTATGAACACGAGGTCGATCAGCGCGACTCCATGGATCCAGCCGTCGCATACGTGATGCATTCCATGATGCGTGGGGTTGTCACACGGGGTACTGCTGCACGGCTCAATCAGTATGGGCTTGGTTACGTAGCGGGGAAGACGGGAACCACCAACAGCTATCGCGATGCGTGGTTCGTCGGCTACGTGCCGGATCTGCTGACGGCGGTCTGGGTCGGATTCGACGACGGGACCCCACTCCGGATTTCATCCGGCGAAGCAGCGGTCCCGATGTGGGCCGAGTTCATGCGCCGCGCGCCGCACTCGCGGTCAGATCTCGCTCAACCTGCAGGTGTCAGCATCATGCAGGTCGAAGCTGGATCGGGACGCGTGTGGAGCAACGGTTGTGGACCGGCAGTGACGGAAGTTTTTCTGGCCGGAACAGAGCCGCGTGAACCCTGCGGCGGAAGTTGGGACGGGCAGCCCATGCTCACTGGGTTCGAGGAGCCGGCTTACATGACCGAAGAGCAGTGGGCGGAATGGGCCCGACAGATGGCGGGTATGCAGGACGTTGAAGCGGTCGATGATCCAGAGGCAATCAACCTGTCGGCCTATGATGATTCACTGGCCGCGGCACAGGATGCAGATACGGCAGAGGTGCCGGTGATCAATGATCCGATCATACCACCACCAGTGATCGATTCGGGACGCCCTGCGCCGGTGCCGCCGCCAGTCATTATTCCGCCCGCGCCTCCGCCAACTCCGCCGGTGCGTATCGATTCCATCAAGTGAGAGGAACGGGATCTATCGCGCAGGCGCATTAGAACCCATCCTTAGCCTCGATGAGCGACATACTCGCGCGACTCGCGACTGCCCTTGAAGTACGGTATCGGGTCATCCGCGAGATCGGTGCGGGCGGGATGGCGACAGTCTACCTCGCTCACGACCTGAGGCATGAGCGCGATGTCGCGATCAAGGTTCTCCATCCAGAGCTGGCCGCCGCGCTCGGCGCCGAGAGATTTCTCGCCGAAATAAAAACCACTGCGAAGCTGCAGCATCCGCACATACTGCCGCTGCTCGATTCGGGCGAAGCAGGCGGACTGCTCTACTACGTAATGCCGTACGTTTCGGGCGAGTCACTGAGAACACGACTCGATCGCGAGACCCAGTTGCCAGTCGATGATGCGGTGCGAATCGCCCGCGAGGTCGCATCGGCACTGGAGTCCGCGCATCGTCAGGGCGTTGTTCACCGCGACATAAAGCCCGAGAACATTCTCCTCCACGAGGAACAGGCGCTGGTCGCCGATTTCGGGATCGCTCTCGCTGTCAGCGCGGCCGGTGGCCCGCGAATGACACAGACGGGCCTGTCCCTGGGGACTCCGGCATACATGTCGCCCGAGCAGGCAATGGGTGAACGGGCGATCGACGCTCGATCTGACATCTATGCGGTCGGCGCCGTCCTCTACGAGATGCTTGTCGGTGAAGCCCCGTTTACCGGCCCATCGGTTCAGGCGATTGTCGCTCGCGTGATGACTGAGCAGCCGCGCAATATCAGCACGCAACGGCGATCCGTACCGGAGCACCTCAATTCCGCCGTACTGAAGGCTCTCGAGAAGCTGCCTGCGGATCGTTTTCACACAGCGGCAGAAATGAGCGCAGCGCTGCTAGCGGTGGGCTCTGGCGTGTCGCGCGCCGCTGACGAATCGATGGAGCACGCGCCTGCAAGACGCCGTCCTTATGGCCTTCGTGACATTCTGCCCTGGAGCATTGCAGGGCTGGCAGTGATCATTGCCGGTGCTTCACTGATTCGGCGAGCGGTGAACGCAGGCGACCAGCCACTTTCGATGTTCTCGATCGGCCTGGCCCCCGGAATGAGCCTGGACAAAACCACGGCGAATCTCGATTTCTCGGCAGATGGGCGGACGCTCGCTTTCTCCGCAGTAAGCGACGGCGTCAGACAGATTTTTCTCAGGGATCTGTCATCGGACTCGTTGCGCGTGGTTCCAGGCACGAACGGCACAACCGGTTCGACGGAGATTTCGCCGGATGGGAAATGGATCGCTTTCAACAGTAACGAGGTGCTCGCGAAAGCTCCGTTAGCGGGTGGAACGCCGGTCGTGCTCGGTCAGTCACGCTGGGCGCACATAGCGTGGCTCGGCAACGAGTCCCTTATCTACACGCGGAGCTACAACACCGGACTCTATCGCGTCTCGGCGGAAGGCAAAGATACGACGGCAATCACTACGCCGGATCGTGCAAAAGGGGAGTTGGGCCACTGGTGGCCTCAGCTGTTGCCCGATGGCGATCACATACTCTTCACGAACTACACCACACCCGCTGACAAGTCGGTCATCGAGATAGTCTCGCTGCGCGACAAATCGCGTAAGGTAGTTCTCGAGAACGGTTATTACGCGCGCTACGCGAGCGGTCGTCTTCTCTTCGTTCGCGGCCAGTCCGTGATGACTGTACCGCTCGACCTCGACGGCATGAGGCTGCAGGGCACACCGACCCCGCTGCCACTGCGGATCGCAATCAATCCGACTAACGGGTGGGCCGGATTTGCGACGACGGAGAGCGGCATTCTTGCCTACATGTCTGACCCGAATGCACCAGTCGAGATGCTGTTCGCTGATGAGGGCGGCGCTGAGGAAAAGCTGAGTGCCGAGGCGGGGAATTATCTCGAAGCGGCGGTGTCGCCCGACGCTCGAAAGATTGCGTTGGTGCGAGACGGTGACGTGTGGGTGCTCGACAGGACGAGGCGGCTGTTTACAAGGCTTACTCGCAGTGAACAGACCGAGAGCAGTCTCGTGTGGAGCCACGACAGCAGGGCGGTATTCTATCAGAGAGATGTTCCACAGTTCGACATTTTCCGCCGCGCGGCAGATGCAGGGTCGGCGGAAGAAAGAATCCTCACATCCAGTGACGACAAGGCCCCGACATCGGTGACACCTGACGGCAGCATGCTGTTTTTCGAAGACGACAGCGATGCGGATGCAGTCGGCATTCTACCACTCACAGGTCCGCGCGCGGGACAGCCGCAGATTCTGATTGACGCCCCCGGCAACCAGAGGGCGGCTCACATCTCCCCCGACGGAATGTGGCTGATCTACGAATCCGATGAGTCCGGGCGGCAGGAGATCTACCTCGTTGCCTATCCACTGAACCGTGCAACCGCCCGGCAGCAGGTCTCGATAAATGGCGGGTTCAATCCGGTCTGGGGTCCGGATGGCAGGACCGTCTATTACAACTCGGCCAGGCAGGTGATCCGCGTGCGGGTCAATCCGCGGACTGGTGATATCGGCCAACCTGAAATACTTGATAAACTGCCCGCGCGAGACTTCTGGTCGATCGCACCTGATGGTCGTTTTCTGCTGGGTGGCAAGCAGCAGAACGCTGAACGCCCTGCAATAAAAATCGTGATGAACTGGCCAGCGTTGATCGACGCCGAGAAATAGTCAGCGGGCAGTGTGTTATGGCAGCGTCGTCAGGACGTTGACCGTAAAAGTCACCCTCAAATCCCCGGCAGTAGCACGCACCCCCACCGCGCCCGATGTAGCGGGTGCAGTGAAGTTTATCGAGGTGAGACCTCTGTCGTTGGTGGTCGACGTGGCTGTGCTGAGGACACCCGTACCTGAGGAGATAGTCCAGGTGACGTTCACGCCGCTCATCGGAGAAGCGGTGTGATCAAGGGCCTGAATGGTGAGCGGGTCGGCGGCGGCGGCACTGACCCGCACGTTCTGATTGTTTCCCCCAATGATACTGAGCAGGGAAAGGCCTTCCTGCGGATCTGCAATACTCAGGCAGGAAACCGCGAAGAGGGCCGAAAACAGAATGAAATGGTTTCGCTTCAACGGAAACTTTCGAGGCATTGATTGCTCCGATCAAGATGTTGAGGCCGCCAACAGGTCCGGCAATTCGATAAAGTACACCGGAGAACCTGAAACTGCCCCGTGCGCAGCTCGTAGATTCCGATCATGGCACTGAGCTCCAATATCTTCGGATCGCTGGCGGTCGGCATCCAGACTTTGCTGGCAAATCCGCTTCGAACTGTGCTCTCCACTCTTGGCGTCATAATGGGCGTCGCATCACTCGTCGCCGTGTTGGCAATTGGAGACGGCGTGGAGGCGTTCGCCCGGGAGCAGATCGAAAGCACCACTGACCTGCAGGCGATGATGATCTCGCCGGTGACCTTCGATCTCGTCGACGGAGTCCGTGTTCCGAGAACGGACTATCCGGTTTTCGATCTCGACGACCTCGACCGGCTCGGCAACACCCTCGGAGCGAAGTCTGTGGTTGCCCTGATTCTTCAGGGATCCGCTCGCATCACGCCGGATACCGGCCGGGCGCGCGCCGCGACGGTAACCGCAACCACACCGGCGGCTGCTTCGCTCATACGGAAGCCTCTCCTTGCAGGCAGATTCTTTTCGGATGATGAGGTGAGGGACAGCTCCCGCGTGGCGGTGATATCACAGGGACTGGCTGAGGCCCTTTACGCTTCATCACCGGCAGCATCCCTGGTTGGCAGACAGGTCACGTTGGAAAGCACCAGGTTCGAAATTATCGGTGTCGCCGAAAACGACCCGAGAGCCACGACACTCGCCGCGGTCGTGCCGGCGACGACTGCATCCATTGCCCTCACGCCTTCAGTATCGCCGCGCACGGCAAACATCTACGTGCGAGCGTTGGACATCGTCAGCGTACCCGGTATGCGAAAGGCTTCGGCAGACTGGCTTACCGGTCGCTATGGGAAATGGACTGGACGAATCGCGCTGAGTGGTGGAGAAGGGATGCGGCTGGACCAGGCACGGCAGGCTATTCTCATCTTCAAGGTAGTCATGGGAGCGTTCGCCGGAATTTCCCTCATCGTGGGTGGCATTGGCATCATGAACGTGCTCCTTGCCGCAGTGACCGAGCGTACGCGCGAGATCGGTATCAGAAAAGCATCAGGAGCACGCAATCGCGACATACTCATTCAGTTTCTCGCGGAATCAGTTGCTATCACGAGCGTCGGCGCAGTAATCGGCGTCGCCATCGGCTTGGCAACGGCCTTTACAGCGACAGCGATAATGCGCAGTCAGACTCGAGCTGAAGTCTACGCTGGCTTCACGTGGGAAACGCTTTTTGTGGCGGCAACGGTCTGCATCGCAACCGGTCTCGCTTTCGGAACCTATCCCGCGCTTCGTGCGTCCCGCCTGTCACCGATCGAAGCGATGAGGCACGAGTGACTCCAGTGTTGTCGTACCTGAAGGAGCGCAAGCGCGAGCGTCTGCGGAATCAGCCGTTCCCGAGGGAGTGGAAAGCGGCAATCGAGCGCAATGTGCCGCTCTTCTCCTGCCTGTCGCGAACAGATCAGGAAGAGCTGCTGGGTCACGTGCAGGTGTTCATCGATGAAAAATACTTCGAGGGTTGCGGTGGACTCGAGCTTACCGACGAGATCCGGGTGACGATTGCAGCGCAGGCGTGCGTGCTGCTGTTGCACCGTGATTCTGACTACTACCCGCGTGTCACGAGCATTCTTGTTTATCCGAGCACTTACGTAGCGGAAGAAGAACGCAGCATCGGCGGTGGAATCTGGGAAGAAGGCGGCGAGGCCCGGCTTGGCCACACCCACGAAAAAATGGGAGTGATAGTGCTCGCCTGGGATGCCGCGCTGCACGGCTCGCGGATATGGGATGACGGGCCAAACGTAGTCCTGCACGAATTCGCTCATCAACTGGATTTCGAGAACTCGAGCACCGACGGAACGCCAGCGCTGAAGTCGCCTCAGCAATACGTATCATGGGCGCGGGTTCTTGGAGCTGAGTACGAAGAGCTCCGCAGGGTAGATGCGAGCGGCGGGTCGTCGTTCCTCGATACTTACGGCGCGACAAATCCGGCCGAGTTCTTCGCGGTCGTGACAGAGATGTTCTTCGAGCGGCCGACAGAGTTGAAGGCAAGACACTCCGCACTCTACGACGAGCTCCGTGGATTCTATCAGCAGGATCCAGCGTCGTTCAGAGGTCGAGGGCGCTGATGAATCGTCGATTGCTTGTGCTGATCGTCGCCTGCCTTGCGTGCGGACAATCGGAAGAGCCTGAAGCAGGGACGGCAACATCTCGTTCCGTTGTAATCACGCCAATCATTCCTGATGTCCCGCGTGCGGCGCCGCAGGGAAAATGCCCCGGCACAGGATACTGGGCGCTCTGCAGTCTCGAGTCGCGGCTGAAACGTTCCGGCTTCGTCCTGACTAAACTCGACCGCGACACCGCCAGGCGCGCCGGCTTCAGCGTCACTCCCACCGCTTACAAACTCGGGCGCGGCCGTCTCGAAGTATTTCTCTATGACGATTCTATTGCGCTCGCGAGGGACATCGCCCGTCTCGACACCGTCACCGTCGCTCCATCAGGTTCGCAGTCGATGTGGCCATCGACGCCGACATTGGTGAGGTCGGGCAATCTTGCGGCTGTGTTCATGGAGCAGAACCAGCGTCAGGCTGAGCGGTTCATTCTGGCGATCACGGCAGGTGCGCCGTCAGCCCGCTGAACCTTCGTCCTCTCGCTTCTCCTGGCCGATATCCTTTAGTGTCGCCGGCGAGATGAATCCATGCTCTAACGCATGCTGCGCCGCGCCCAGTGTATCCTCTGACAACACTAATGTTGCGTTCGCTTCCTTAACCTCTTCCGCCAGCTTCCTGATCGCGGCCGAGCGGTCGGCACGCAGCGTCACGTCGCGAATGTAAATGGCGCCCACGCGCTCGGGGTATTCAGCAACGATCTTGCGATAGATCTCCGGGTCGTGCTGACTGGTGTCCCCGATCAGAATGAACTTCATGTCAGGGTAAAGCTGCATGACGTTCCTGATGGCAACGGTCTTGTGCTCGTAGTGCCGGACTGAAGACAACGCCCCGAGACTCATGTCCCAGTCACGAAGAAGCAGTGGGCCTCTCGGAATATCCTGAAGCTCCATGAACTCGGAGATAACGTCGTAGATATTCCACGGACTGCTCGAAACGTAGAAGATGGGGTTGTTTTCTCCTCCTGACGAACCGCTCCGAAGCGCTCGATAAAAGGCAGCGACCCCGTGAAAGGGCAAGCGCGTGCGGGCATTGCCAAGCATCACGGTCCGCGCTGCCTGGATGAAGTTCGATACTTTCGACTGAATCACGGTGTCGTCGATGTCGCTGATCACGCCGAACTGCGCGGACTTCGGGGGCACGAGCACGTCGGCGGAACCCTTCACAGGGTCAGTTGCGGCCGTATGCCTCGCGGCGAGCTCAGCCTCATAGGGGTGCCACTCGTTCGAAACCCCCGGCGGCTCCGAAGTCACCCAGCCACCAAAAAATCCCTCATTGTCTGCGGTCATCGCAGTGGAAGTGCCGCCGAACGTCACATTCACATCGGCCTGCGGCAGTGGATCGGCGTCGACGCGACGGTATGTGTTCAGAAGGTTCGTGAGGGCACTGTCAGCTGCTCCGCTCGGAGTCACCCGGCTCCGCTCAACCACCCGGCCATACACGTGCGCCGTGACGCCGTTACCGTAGCCACGGTAAGCGACTACCTCGAATGGGTCGTCGTCGATAGCGGAGCGTATGGCACGAACGGCGTTTGCCGCCCCGATGCCCAGCTTGCGCGCAAGGAATTCGATCTCCACCGACCAGTCGCTCACGCCGTGGAAACTATGCTACATTTTGCGCCAACTGAAGCGGGCGGGAACATGACGTCGGCCGAGCACGCAGGAAACCAGGATCTTGAAGTGGGTCGTCGTCCCAGAGACGACGAGATCGACGTATACGGTCTAACCCACACGGGAAAAGTGCGCGAGAACAATCAGGATCACTTTCTCATTTGCGCGCTGCAAAAGCAGATCAGGCTTTTCCACACCAGCCTCCCGGATGCGCAGCAACTAGGCGGGGACGAGCGGATCGCGTTCATTTCCGTCGTCGCTGATGGAGTTGGTGGTCACCTGGCGGGAGAGGAAGCAAGCAGGCTCGCGCTCGAAGGAATCACCAGGTATATCGCCGAGACGATTCACGTCTACTACACGGCCGATCCGTCAGATGATGCCGGCTTCACCAAGCTTCTCGAAGAATCAGCGCTCAAGGTCCACAACGAGCTGGCTGACAAATCGGCGAAAGACCCTGCGCTCCGGGGTATGGCAACAACGTTGACGCTGTGGCTTGGAGTCTGGCCGCGCGCATACCTGCTTCAGGTTGGGGACAGCAGGGCCTACACTCTGCGTGACGGAAAACTCTTTCAGATGTCCCGCGATCAGACGATGGCCGAGGATTTCGTGGAGCGCGGGGTCTTTACGCGCGATGATCCGGCTCACGCCCGGCTATCTCATATTCTGTCGAGTGCTATCGGCGGCCCGGAAGCCGCACCTGTTGTGCGCCGCTTCGAGCAGAACTGGAAAAATGTCGGGCTTCTCTGCAGCGACGGGCTAACGCGACACGTCTCCGACGATCGAATTCGCGAGATCCTGATGACGATGTCGTCAGCACGTGACGGATGCGAGAAGCTGTTGCAGGAAGCGCTCGATGCCGGTGGTCGCGACAACATCACCGTCATCATCGGCCGCAGCGTCCCTAAAGCGTAGCAATCAGTACAGGCGCCACTGTCGCGCGTCCCTCTCAAAACGGGCAGAGGCGGCGCGCCATTTACCGAGAAGAGCTTCAATCCCGCCGTCCGTAACGGCTACCCTGAGGGCTCTGTCCCCTGACAGCTCCTCGAGACCCCTGGCCTGAAACCGCACCGCGGTGGGATGGCGTGAATAAATCTCCCGCAGGAGATGGGCACCGATCTCCGTTGAGCGAACCAGGTTCCGATCGGTTACAACAATTCGAATCATCGGCACAGCGACCCCCGACTGTTTCTGGCCCGCAGCAACCCGCCTTGTGACCCTCTCAAACCGTACGCCGCCAAGTTTTTTCGCGTTCATGACGCGCGCAATGGCAGAAGCATCACTCAACCACCGCGCGCCAACGAGACGAAATGGCTCGGCCGTTCCGCGACCTTCGCTGATGTTCGTCCCTTCGAAGAAAGAAATACCGGGGTAGAGCAGCGCAGCTTCGGGATCGCGGATGTTCGGTGACGGCCGGACCCACTCGAGCTTCGTGTCTCCCCACCACGATGAGTGAGTGTAGCCTTTCATCGGTATGACCACGATCGTTGCGTCGATCGCTCCGGTGCCCGCCAGATATCGCGCGAGCTCTCCCGGCGTCAGGCCATATCTGACGGGCACATTGTGCAGCCCCGTAAACGACCTGAATCGCTCGTCTATCAAACCGCCTTCGATGATATCCGCGCGAATCGGATTCGGCCTGTCCGTCACGATGAAAACCTTCCCCGCCTTTTTTGCAGCCTCCGCCGCCAGCGTCATTGTCCAGACGTACGTGTACATCCGCGCTCCGACATCCTGTATGTCGTAGATGAGCACATCGATATCGGCGAGCATTCGCGCGGTCGGCACTCTTGTCTTGCCGTAAAGCGAGTGTATGGTCACCCCCGTCGCCTTGTCGACACTCGCTGAGATGAGCGCGCCCCCCTCGGCAGATCCACGTATGCCATGCTCAGGGGCGAAAAGGGCAGTGAGGCGTACTCCGGGAGCATTGTAGAGAAGGTCGATGTTGCTCCTGCCCTTTTCGTCGCGACCCGTGTGATTGGTGATCAGACCGACTCGCTTGCCTCGAACGAGGTGACTCGAGTCTTTGAGCAGCACGGTGATTCCGGGTGTAGTCGGCTGCGCTGGGAGTAGCGGCGCGTAGACGAGCGCCGCTGTCAGAGCGACGCGCGTCAGAATCCTATCGAGCTGCATCGCGACTGAGACGATACATCAGCACAGCAGCTCGTTTCGTTTGCGGTGTGAACATCCGGATGTCGGCGGTTTCCTTGTCCGTATGACCATCCCAGCCGGACAGACCGAGCGCGTCCATTGCCATTGGCGTGAACGGAGACGTAAAGGAGACGTCGGCCGCGCCCGCGCGCATCGGATCGACAGCAACGACCGGCCAATAGCCGAGATCGCGACTTACCTTGTCATAGATTCCGAGCAGCCGGCGATTCCCTTCGCTCGGCGCAAGCGGCGGATATCCTTCATCGAATGTGAGCTCCGATGTAGTCCGCGGAAGAGATGCCTTGGCGATTTCCTGCATCGCGGCCTTCGTGGCAGCAAACTGATCAGGTGAGATAGCGCGAATGTCCCCGACAACGCGCATTTCCTTCGATACGATGTTGGCTTTTCCAAGTGCCCGACCACCTGGCTGCGTGGTGTCGACCGAGATATCGCTTCCGCCAATGGCATAGCCGGGATTGAAGGTCAGGTACCGTTCACCTGAGAGCTTCTGTCGGAACTGATCCAGAACACGGGCAGATTCGAAGATTGCGCCTGCGCCTATGTCAGCACGAAAAATCTGCGACGAATGTGCTGGAATACCTGTGGACCTTAGAGTCCACCCGGTGGAGCCTCGCCGGGAAACCACTGCGGTTCTCGGGTCGCCAGCTCCATCCTCGAATCCAAGGGCGAACCGCGAACGCTTTGCTGCGTCGATCAGCGGTGCGCGAGCAAGACTCAGCGGCTCACCCGAATCTTCCTCATCTCCCGTAAACACAATCGTTATGCTCATCTTGCTCAAGGCGCCTGCTACTTTCAGAGCCTTGAGTGCCTGAACGATGATCACATCACCGCCCTTCATGTCGGTGATGCCCGGACCACGAACTGTCGAGTCGCTGGTGATCTCGAACTTCTGGAAGGCATTGGTGGGCTCGAAGACCGTGTCCAGATGTCCGATCAACAAGATTCGGGGACCGTTGCCGGTCCGTTCGGCAACGAGATGTCCGGCGCGGCCAAACGGTGCGCCGTCGATCCACGTCGTCTCGAACCCGAGCTTGTCGAGCTCGAGCCGCAGGATATCGCCAACGCGCTTCACTCCTGCGAAATTCATCGTCCCGCTGTTGATGTTGACGAGGCGCTCGAGCAGCTCCATTCCCTCCGGCGCCGAAGCATCTACGGCAGCGAGAATTGCCTTTTCGACTGAGCCGAGGCTCACGATGGGTTTTGCACGGGCCGGATTCGGATAGGGCCCGGTGGGCATCGTGCTCGTCGCCTGGCATGAAGCTGTGATCGGCGCGATTGCAGAAACGGCAATGGCAAGCGCTGCGAGAATGAGTGAACGTGTTGGTTGCATATACCTATTGTGGCGTTGTGCGTACGATCGCTGCAATGCCTGCACCAGGATCGAGAGTGTGAGACTGTGGGGCGAACATCTAATCAGCAGGTGATCACCTGACCAATCCAGATGCGGATGCAATAATTGTTGGAGCGGGTCTAGCCGGACTCGTCGCCGCGTGCGAGCTGGCCGACGCCGGTAAACGTGTCATCGTACTCGATCAGGAGCCCCAGCAAAACCTCGGCGGTCAGGCGTTCTGGTCATTCGGCGGACTCTTTCTCGTGAATTCCCCCGAGCAGCGCCGCATCCGGATTCACGACTCATACGACCTCGCCTGGCAGGACTGGCTGGGAACGGCGGGGTTTGACCGCGACGAGGATCACTGGCCAAGAAAATGGGCCGAGGCTTACGTGCAGTTTGCTGCGGGCGAGAAACGTTCATGGCTTCACTCGCGCGGAGTGAGGTTCTTTCCAATCGTTGGATGGGCGGAGCGCGGCGGCTACGGTGCAAACGGTCCGGGTAATTCGGTACCACGGTTTCATGTCACGTGGGGAACCGGTCCCGGGTTGCTCGAGCCCTTCGTGAAAAGGGCACGCGATGCTGAGGCTAGAGGATTGATCGCGTTCCGCTTCCGGCATCGCGTGAGCCAGCTTGTTGTCTCGAATGGAGTAGTACAGGGAGTGAGTGGGGAGATCCTCGCGCCGAGCGGGGTGCAACGAGGTGAACCAAGCTCGAGGGACTTGTCGGGGGAGTTTGAGCTTCACGCGCAGTCGGTAATCATCACTTCCGGCGGAATTGGGGCAAACCACGAGCTCGTCCGCCGTAACTGGCCGCCGCGACTGGGAACCCCGCCGAAAACCATGTTGTCGGGAGTCCCTGCTCATGTCGATGGGAGAATGATCGGCATTGCCGAATCGTCTGGGGCCCGCGTGATAAACCCGGATCGCATGTGGCACTACGTCGAGGGGATCACCAACTGGGCTCCGATCTGGCCCGCTCACGGGATTCGAATCCTACCGGGTCCATCGTCGCTGTGGCTGGATGCAACTGGCAAGCGCTTTCCGGTGCCTCTGTTTCCCGGTTTCGACACACTTGGAACCCTCAGTCACATCATGACAACCGGATACGACTACAGCTGGTTCATCCTCACACAGAAAATCATCGAGAAGGAGTTTGCACTTTCGGGATCCGAGCAGAATCCAGATCTCACCGGGCGGAGCATTCGCGGTGTTTTCAGTCGCGTCGGTGGCGGAGCTCCCGCCCCCGTCGAAGCGTTCAAGCAGAAAGGGGTCGATTTCATCGTCGAGCGCGATCTGCGCGATCTCGTGCGTCGAATGAACGAATTGGCAGGGAGTTCGTTGCTTGATTATTCCAGGGTGGAGAGCGAGGTCACTGCGCGTGACAGGGAGATGGACAATCCGTTCACAAAGGATCTTCAGATCGCGGCGCTGCGCAGTGCGCGAAGTTATCTGGGTGACAAACTGATCCGGGTTGCGGCGCCACATAAGCTTCTCGATCCGAAAGCGGGTCCGCTCATCGCCGTGCGTCTCAACATCCTCACGCGGAAAACCCTTGGCGGGTTGGAGACCGACTTGTCGGCCCGTGTTCTCGGTGACGATGGCCAGCCGATCCCCGGGTTGTACGCAGCAGGCGAGGTAGCGGGATTCGGTGGTGGAGGAATGCACGGCTATCGCGCGCTCGAGGGAACGTTCCTGGGGGGCTGCATCTTTTCGGGGAGAACAGCGGGCAGAGCGGCAGCATCCTGATCGCAGTTGCGGTTGGGGCACTCTCATGTAAGATGCTCCGATGCGACACTTCACTCCAATCCTCTCGCTCGTACTGGCCGCCTGCGCTTCTGCGCCGCGCGTGTCGTCCACCTCTTCCCGGACGGCGACGGATCTGACGCACTCGTACATGGAGAGTATCCGTGACGATCCGGGTGCGTTGCTCCTCTTTCTTCGCGACATGCCGAAAGGCGGTGATATACACAGTCACCTGAGCGGCGCGGTTTACGCGGAAAGTTTCGTGAAATGGGCGATTGAGGATGGGCGATGCCTGACGCGGGCGACACTTGCACTCTCCCCGCCGCCTTGCGAAGCACGTGACGGTGAAGTCGCCGCGGCTGAAATTCTCCGCGATACACGCCTCTACGGCGACGTGATCGATGCCTGGTCAATGAGAAACTGGCATCCCGCCCGGCTCAATGGGCACGACCAGTTCTTTGAGTCATTCGGGAAGTTCGGTTCGGAAGACAGCAGGCTTGGCGACATGCTCGCCGAAGTAACGGCGCGTGCAGCGTCGCAAAATGTGACTTACCTGGAGCTGATGTTCGGGCCCGATCGCGGATCTGCAATCGGCTTGGGATTGCGCGGCGGTTTCGACAATGATTTCTCGCGAATGCGCAGTAAGGTTCTCGACGCAGGCCTGGTCAACGCGCTCACGCGGGCGCGGCGCGAGATTGACGCCGCCGAGCTGCGGCAGCGAGCGCTGATGAACTGCGGCACGAGTCCCTCAACGCCAGCGCCGGCATGCTCGGTTGTCGTACGCTATCTGTATCAGGTACTACGCGGCCTTCCACCTGAGGCAGTATTCGCCCAGATACTTGCTGGCTTCGAGATCGCGCGCGTGGACCCGCGATTCGTCGGGTTCAATCTCGTGATGCCCGAAGATCATCCGGTACCGATGCGCGACTTCTCGCTTCACATGCGGATGATCGACTATCTGCAAAGGATTTATCCCGAAGTGAAGATCACTCTTCATGCTGGGGAGCTCTCCGAGGGGATCGTCCCGCCTGATGGAATGACGTTTCACATCCGCGAGTCGATCACCCTGGGACACGCAAGCCGGATTGGTCACGGCACTGCTGTACTTTTTGAGAATCAGCCGGTGGAGCTGATGCGCGAAATGGCTGCGAAGAAAATTCTCGTGGAAGTATCGTTGTGGAGCAGCGACGGAATTCTCGGTATTAAAGGCAATCGCCACCCAATTCGCACGTACCTGAAATACGGAGTGCCCATTGCGCTGGCGACCGACGATGAGGGAGTATCCAGGACAACCATCACGAGCGAGTACCGGAAAGCAGTCGAGGAACAGGGGCTGGACTACCGGACTATCAGAACGATGGCAAGGAACTCCATCGCATACGCGTTTGTCGACGAGGTCACCAAGTCCCGCTTGCTGGCCCAGCTCGACACCGCGTTCAACAAATTCGAGGCGCAATATGGTGCGACGCAGCTACAGTAGAACAATCACGGCGATCAGCTTTGCGGCCGTTGCACTGGCCGGCATTGGATTGCCGGCAGCAGCGGCGGCGCAGCAGCCCGCGCCTAACTGCACATATGAAACGTGCGCGTTCGGTCTGGCGCCAGTATGGAACGGTCTCGCTGTAACGCGCGGGATATCCGAGCGGCAGATCGCAAATCTCGGATTTTTCTGGCCGTCGGACATACGACCGGTCTTTGCTGACAATCCCGCGGCTCTCGAGGCAGCAGAGGAGGCTCTGCAGACTCGAACGATCGCCGCCGTCCTCACTGATGCGGGCTTACTTCTACTCGGCACCGGATTGGCACGCGCCGCATTCCAGCGCGAGTTCGATGGATTCTCAAAAGTGCTGACCTACACCGGCGCGACGTCGATTGGTCTGAGTGTGCCGCTCCATTTCGCTGCGGACGGAATGCTCAGTCGCGCAGTGTGGTGGCACAACAGGCGTTACAGTCGATAGGCAGGAGGAACCCCCGGGGTTATTCTCTAACACGTTCCTCGCTCTCATCACTCGCATCCCTGCCAGTGATCTGAATCCTGCTCTCGACATGATGCGCGAGCGCGAGCAGCCGGTGTCTCTCGAGCGGTAGCCGCAGCTCGGCGAGTGTCGCTCGTTTGAGCGCGAACGGAAGCTGATCCTCTTCCGTATCCTCGGTTTGAAATGACAGGAGCGCTCCGCCCTTCACCAGGGCAAGCCGGAACCCGGTTCCGCTTCTGACGAGCTCGTCGCGATGCACGACCGCCATCAGTGGATGCGCACCGCGAAGGGAATCGAGCGCTTCAGGAATGTCAGCGGCAACCATCACTTCGTAGCCGGCGCCAACCAGAGTCTGCGAAAGTCCTTCCAGCAGCGCTGCATCGGGGCCCACGACAACTATCATTGCCACTATAGCAGCCTCAGTACGGCACTTTGAAGGAATCCGATCAGGAAATATGCGATAATCGGCGTGATGTCGATGGGGCCGAGCGACGGGATCACCTGGCGCAGTGGCTTGAGTATCGGCTCACTGACAACATGCGCCCATCTGAGCCACGGCGAATATGGCGATATCGGAAGCCACGAGCTGACCACGCGAACGAGGATTGCAATGCGCAAGAAGTCAAAGATCCATGACACAAGAAGCTTGAACATTCCACCGGGCCCGCTTCGAACGGCGAACGCCAGACCGACGACCTCGGCTCTGATGAAATCCAATACGCTGATCAACAGGATTCCGCCGATTACAACCGCCGCGAGTGCCCACAAGGGTGCGCTTGCGGGGTTACCGCCGGCGCGTACAACCTTTCGCTCGATTGGCTCGAGAACGGGATCGATCCTCGACCTGCAGAAACGAGCGAGCGCTCCGAACAGGTTTACACGCCTTGTGCGCACAAGCCAGTCGATCAGGCAAAAGACGGCGAATATGGCCGCCATTACGACAACTACAAACCGAACTGCCTGGATCACCTGATCGAACAGCATGAGACCTGAGTTCACTGTACCAGAGCCGGCTTCATGTTGAGCACCCTCACAAGGAATGCGAGCCTGTCGGCCGCAGCTTCAATCTGCTTATCTGTCGGCTTGCCCGCCCCGTGACCGGCATCTGTATCGATCCTGATCAGCACCGGGGCTGTACCTGCCTGTGCCGCCTGAAGCGCAGCAGCATACTTGAATGAGTGACCAGGCACAACGCGATCGTCATGATCTGCCGTCGTCACAAGTGTCGCCGGATAACGGCTTCCCGCCCTGATGTTGTGCAATGGTGAGTACGCTCGCAGGAACTTGAACTGATCGGGGTTGTCCGCTGATCCGTAGTCAGAGGTCCACGCCCATCCGATCGTGAACTTGTGGAAGCGGAGCATGTCCATCACGCCAACTGCTGGAAGCGAAGCACCGAACAGCTCGGGACGCTGATTCACGACAGCGCCAACGAGAAGTCCGCCATTCGAGCCACCCGAAGCAGCTAGCCGGGCCGACGAAGTGTACTTCTCCCTCACCAGATATTCAGCGGCCGCGATGAAATCGTCGAAGACATTTTGCTTCTTTCCGAGAATACCGGCTTCGTGCCATTCCTTTCCGTATTCCGAGCCGCCGCGAAGATTCGCAACGGCATAGATCCCACCCATCTCCATCCACACCAGATTCGCTGCCGAAAAAGAGGGAGTCTGCGCGACGTTGAACCCGCCGTATCCGTGGAGGATCGTTGGGTTCGTCCCATTCAACACCAGCCCCTTCTTCATCGTGATGAACATGGGGACGCGAGTTCCGTCCTTGCTGTTGAAGAAAACCTGCCGCGTCTCGAACTGACCGGCGTCGATTCCCAGCTTCGCGGATTTGAACTCAGTGCTCACGTTTCGCTTCACATCGTGTCGATAGACGGCGCGTGGTGAGAGGTACGACACGAAAGAATAGAACATCTCATTGTCATCCGGCTTGGCGCTGATCGCGTCGACAGTTCCAAGTCCAGGAAGCTTGACCTCCCCCACGAACGGGTACCCGGGTGCGCTCTGCGCCCTGCGATCGGAGCTGGCAGCCGGCGCGCGCTCGCCGATCTCTGCCGGAAGCCGGCGATTCGGGCCGGACATGCCACGACTGCGCCGCGGGTCGTTGAGCCGGGGCATCCCATAAACGCGCAATGTGCTGTGCGCGTCCTCGAGATACGAAGCGATGATATGCTCGCCCGCCACCGTCACGGTCTGCAGCACGTCGGCGGCTTCGGGTATTACAGTCACCCACCGATCAGGCTGGATGTTGTTTATGTCGATCCTTACGAGCCGGCCTTTCGGAGCGCCGATGTTCGTCTTTACGAGGAGGTAGTCACCCTCGCTATGGACGAACTCGTACTCTGCCTCGAGCCGGTCGACTACGCGCACAACCGGCGCGGTGACCCTTGGTCGTTTTGGATTGTCGAGAAAAACGTAGTAGAGCCTTGTCCGTGGATCCGTTCCCTGGAAGACAGTGATGATTGCAAATCTTCCGTCTTCAGACACCTTCGCATCAAATAGCCAATCCGGTTGATCCCGCCGATCGTAGATGACGAGGTCTTCTGACTGGGGTGTGCCCAGCCGGTGATAATAAACGCGCTGGTTGCGATTTACGCTTGTGAGCGCATTGCCCTCAACCGGGGCGCCGTACCCGGAGTAAAAGAAGCCTCGACTGTCTTTCGTCCATGAGACACCTGAAAACTTTGCGAACTTGAGCGTGTCTCGCGTGTCACGACCCGTCTCGACGTCGCGCACGCGGAACTCACGCCAGTCCGAGCCGCTTACCGAGATCCCGTACGCGAGGTAGCGACCGTTTGGTGATTCCTCAGTGACGGCAAGCGCAACCGTTCCGTTGGGGGAGAGCGTGTTTGGATCGAGCAGCACGCGTGAAGGCCTGTCGCCGTCCCTCACGTAGAGGATGTTCTGGTTCAGCAGTCCCGTATTCTCGAAGAAGAAGAGCCGATTGCCGACTTTCGTCGGGACGGAGTATTTGGGGAAGTTCCACACCTGTCTCAGGCGGTTCCGGATCGCGCTGCGCTCAGGGATCGTCGCCAGATATCCCGCAGTGAGCCGGTTCTGCGCGGTAACCCATGCTTTTGTCTGAGGCGAGTTGGTGTCCTCGAGCCATCGGTACGGGTCTGCTATTGTTGTCCCGTGATAGTCGTCGACGTGGCGCAAGCGCTCGGTCGCGGGGTACGCAAGCGGCGCTTGTGCATGCGCTCCCGCTGCGGCGATAATCGTGCACGAAGCAGCGAGGAAGACCTGTCGCATTATCTGAATGGTTTTCATTGGTTCGTTGAAGAATGAATGTACTACTTGAGAAGACACCCTTATGTTCGTCTTCCCTTCGTCACCCTTTGTCAATTGACCCCCCGACTAATGCCGAAGAACTACTGGCTCCTCAAGACCGAGCCCTCCTCGTTCTCCATGGACGACCTCTGGAACGCTCCAAAAAAGACGGCATTCTGGGATGGTGTCAGGAATTACCAGGCCCGCAACACCATGCGCGACCTGATGAAGAAGGGCGACTTGGTCTTCATCTACCATTCGAGCACGGACCCTACCGGGATTGCCGGAATCGCCGAGGTGGTTCGGGAGGGATATCCGGACGCGACGGCTTTCGATTCCGCTGATTCGCACTACGATCCGAAGAGCAAGGCGGATGACCCGACGTGGTACATGGTTGACATCAAGGCAGTCAAGCGATTCAGCGAGGTCTTCACGCTGGAGCGTCTCCGAAGAACGAAAGGGCTGGAGAAAATGACCCTCCTCCAGAAGGGCAGCCGCCTTTCAGTTCAGCCCGTCAGGCCCGAGGAGTGGGAAATCATCACAGCCGTTGCAACCTGATGTCCTGAACCGCGCCGAAGCGGGCACGGTTCGATTATTTTCAGGGATCACCAGGAGAACGAATGGCTAAGACGGCCACTGAAGAGACCACCGCGCAGACAGAATCTGGCGCAATCGACGTCACTGATTCGCGCACGGGAAAGTCGTACAGCATCCCGATTACTGACGGCGCGATCCGCGCCAATGACCTCAAGAAGATCAGCACCGGAGAGGCGGACGATCCCGGCCTCCTGAGTTACGATCCCGCTTTCCTCAATACCGCGTCGTGCCGAAGCGCAATCACTTACATCGATGGCGATAAAGGCATTCTCAGATATCGCGGCTACCCAATCGAGCAGCTCGCGGAAGGCTCAACGTTTCTCGAAGTAGCGTGGCTGCTGAGACACGGCGAGCTCCCCAAGCAGAACGAGTACGATCAGTTCGTGCAGGACATCACGTACCACACGTACGTGCACGAGAACATGCGGAAGTTTCTCGAGGGATTCCGCTACGATGCACACCCGATGGCGATGCTCAACAGTGCAGTCGCCGCGCTTGCATCGTTCTATCCGTCGTCACGCAACATCTTCGACGAGCGTGAGCGCAACATCTCGATCATCCGCCTTCTCGCGAAGGTTCCGACGATCGCGGCGTTCTGCTACCGCCACCTGAAGGGACTGCCCTTCGTCTATCCCGACAACGATCTGTCGTACGTCGACAATTTCCTGTCGATGGTCGCGCGGATGACGGAGCCGAAGTACGAAGCGAATCCTGTCTTCTCCAAGGCGCTCGAGGTTCTCTTCATCCTCCATGCGGATCATGAGCAGAACTGCTCGACCTCTGCCGTCCGCGCCGTCGGCTCGTCACACGTCGACCCCTTCTCGGCGATGTCCGCCGGTATCGCCGCATTGTTCGGCCCGCTTCACGGCGGTGCAAATGAGCAGGTGCTGCGGATGATCGAAGACATCGGAGATGTGAAGAACATCCCGAAGTTCATCGAGGAGGTTAAGGGCGGCAAGGGCAAGCTCATGGGCTTTGGCCACCGTGTGTACAAGAGCTACGATCCTCGCGCAGCAATCGTCAAGAAGCTCGCCGACCAGGTGTTCGAAGTTGTCGGTGTGGACAAGGATCTCGAGATCGCGCTCGAGCTGGAGCGGATTGCACTTGATGACGACTACTTCAAGTCGCGGAAGCTCTACCCCAATGTCGATTTCTATACGGGGCTGATTTACCGGTCGATGGCGTTCCCGACTGACTTCTTTACGGTACTGTTTGCGATTGCCCGTACGTCAGGATGGCTCGCACAGTGGGAAGAGATGCTGCTGGACAAGGAGCAGAAGATTGCTCGCCCGCGGCAGATCTACACTGGTCCCGAGGAGCGGCCGTATTCGACGCAGATCGATCACCGTCACGCGATCGGTCGTCATCAGAAGGATGCTTTGCGGCAGTAAGCCGGAAGGGCGGGAAACCCGTTGGGAAACGGATTTGACGGATTGAACGGATCTGACGGATAGGGCGCATCGGTGAAAGACCGCTGCGCCCTAAATCGCATCCTGCTGATTCAAGTTCTGTTTTTCTGGGTTAACCCAGATAAAACTCTGAAGCGAGCGAGGTGCCGGTCGCTTTACGGCATGCGGTCGATCCGTATAATCCGTCAGATCCGTCTAATCCGTCCCCCTGGGTTTACGTAGTTACCCAACCCGGATCAGCAACCCCTTCACTCGCCAGCAGCGAGATCTTCTTCTCGATACCCCCGGTATATCCGCCAAGCTTGCCACCACTGGCGACGACACGGTGACAAGGGACGACAATCGGAACCGGGTTCGCCCCGCAAGCCTGCGCCACTGCGCGGAAGGCCTTGGGGCGCCCGATGCGGCGCGCGACATCGGCATACGAGCGAGTGCTGCCCGCGGGAATCTTCAGCATCTCCCGCCAGACCCTCACCTGGAATGGAGTACCCCGCAGGTCGAGCGGTAATTTTTCGTCGAGATTTTTCCCCTCGATCCTGCGCTCCACCGACCGTCTGAGGGCTGCGAGGGATTTATCATCACGGATGGCTGTCGCGGTGGGAAACTGTGACTGAAGCCTGCCGATTAGATCCTTCTCCGACCGACCCGTTGATACCATGCACAGTCCCCTGTCGCTGCTTGCGACCAGAAGCTTGCCAAGGGAACATTCTGCGATCGTGTATTTAACTTCCATCGTTGCCAGCTCCAGTGATATCGGAGACCCTGATTCCTCGAAATAATATGCGATTGTCGCATCGCGGGACATATCGTTTCCTGATAGCCCTCCTGGCACTGCTCCTGGTACCCGCTGCCTTATGGGCGCACACGAAGCTGCTGAGCAGTGGCCCCGCAAATGGCGCAACCGTCAGCACGTCGCCCTCGCTGATCCGCCTCGTCTTTTCAGAACGTGCAGCCCTGGCCATGGCGAGCGTAAGGCTCGTCAGCGGTTCGGACACCACGAACCTCGCTCCGCTCGCTCTCAGCCCACAAAATCCGGCCGAGATTGTTGCCCCGGTGAATGGATCACTCGCTGCCGGCACGTACATAGTTCTCTGGAGAGTGGCAGGCCGGGACGGACATCCCATCAGGGGCACTGTCTCGTTCAGAGTTGCCGGCACATCGACCCTGGTCGACACGATTCCGACTGCGCCCGCAGCACCGATGGCTCACGATGATCAAGTCGAAGGAGTCGGGACTGCGCTCGGTGGCGCAATCGGATTCATACTCATTCGCTGGCTCGCATTTATCTCGATCTTCTTGCTCCTCGGGGCCGTGACCTTCAAGCATTACGTTGTCGCCCGCGCTGCGCCGCTCGAGTCCGACGTCTTCGGCCGCATCGCTTCGACGAACTCAGCCTCGCTCGGCATGGCAGCAGCTGTGGGCCTTGCCCTGACAGCAATCGTCAAGCTTGGCCGTGAGTCATCCGACATGCCCGACATGCCAATCGCAGCCCTGCTGTTTGGCTCGACATGGGGCATGTCGCTCTTTGCACAATTGCTGTTCGCCTTGATCGCAGTGGCCGCGTTCCGCGCTGCCCACCGCGACAGTGACGCCACGCGAAGCTCCGGATGGAAGGTCGCCCTCGTCGCATCGTTCGTCGCTGCGATCACGCCCGCATTCGGGGGACATGCCATAGCCGGCGAGAATACTCTCATCGCCGTCGCTGCGGATATCGTGCACATCCTCGCGGGCTCGGCGTGGCTGGG
>JANPKW010000028.1:0-91085 GCA_031426255.1 Gemmatimonadaceae bacterium
GTCCGTCAGGGATGAGACGCAGAGTCGAGGTCTTGATCAAGCCGAAGAGCATTCGCCCTCGGCCCTCGACGATGTTTGCGTCGATCGACATCGCTGACCGAACCATCTGGCTGCGCAATGCGGAATGCCGGGGGGGGGGGCGCGAGCTATTGGCAACGCGGTTGATTCCGAACCTAGGTCAACATTCTAATTCCAGGCCCGTTGCCTATGCCTCGTGCCTGTCGACTGCGTGGACTGAGGCCTCGATTCTGACTGTTGTCTGGGGACAGTCGGCTCAGGACTGATCAGCTCTCAGTCCTGAGTCGTCAGTCATGAGGCAGAAACACATACTGAAAAAAGGCATAGGCTTCAGACGTCAGTCCACGCAGTCGACAGGTACGAGTCAGAACCAGACTCCAAGCTTGCGGATTCGAGGGAGTGGTCATTACGTAAATGAGTCCCCCGAAACCGTCTAACCCGAAAAACAGGCACGCCCATGCCCGCCAGATCGATCTCTACGGCCACGATCTCCTTCGGCCTCGTCTCCGTCCCCGTCAACGTCTACTCCTCGGCCGAATCCAAGTCGAGCGTTTCATTCAACATGCTGCACAAGAAGTGCAGCGGACGACTGAAGCAGCAGTACATCTGCCCCCGGGACAATAACGAGGTCGTCACTCGTGACGACATGGTCAAAGGGTACGAGTTCGCCAAGGATCAGTACGTCGTTCTAACACCAGAGGAGCTCAAGGCACTCGAGGAGAAAGCGACGAGCACAATCGAGATCCTGGAGTTCGTCCCGCTTGCATCGGTAAACAGGGAATATGTATCAAAAAGCTACTATTTAGGACCCGATAAAGGTGGGGATCGTGCCTATCGCCTGCTGGCCGCAGCCATGAAAGAGAGCGGCAAAGCTGCACTCGGGCAGTACGCGGCACGCGGGCAGCAGCACCTCATACTTCTGCGTCCGCAGAACAACCGCATCGTGATGGAGCAGCTCCACTACTCCGACGAGCTGAGGTCGACCGACGAAGTGCCGGTCACTGAAGGCGATGTCCAGGAGAAAGAGCTGAATCTTGCGATGATGCTGATCGACCAGACATCAAACGAGGCGTTCGAGCCGACCAAGTACAAGGACACGGTCCGCGAGCGCGTGCTCGAAACCATCCAGGAGAAGGTCGCAGGCAAGGACATCACCTCCGAGCCGGCCGCAGCCGGCGGCGGCGACAAGATCATCGACCTGATGGAAGCCCTTAAAGCAAGTCTCGCGAAAGCACCGCCGGTCGAGGAGAAGTCAGATATCGCACCCGCGAAATCAGGCAAGAAGCAGAAGAGCGCGTAGGACCTCGCAGTGAAGCTTCTCGCAGGAACCAGCGGCTATTCCTTCAAGGAATGGAAAGGAACTTTCTACCCTGAAGACATCAAAGCCGACGGCATGCTCGGCTTTTACTCGACGAAATTCCCGACAATCGAGATCAACAACACGTTTTATCGGCTGCCAAAAGAACACGTCCTTCTCGATTGGGCATCGCAGGTTCCTGATGAGTTCACTTTTGCCATAAAGGCGAGCCAGCGCATAACCCACCATACGCGGCTCAAGCCTGATTCGCAGTCACTCGTCGAATACCTGCTGAAGAACACGTCGGCACTAGCCGACAAGCTCGGCCCGATTCTCTTTCAGCTTCCGCCCAATCTCAAGAAGGATTTGCCGAGGCTGCAGAATTTTCTGACGTACCTGCCGGAAGGTCGGCGGTATACGTTCGAGTTCAGAAACGACACCTGGTTCGACGAGGATGTATTTACAGCGCTGCGCGATCGCGACATCGCGATGTGTGTGTCGGAATCAGCGGAGCTTACCTGTCCGGTTGTTTGCACGGCGTCGTGGGGATACCTGCGCCTGCACAAACTCGACTACGATCAGCCAGCGCTGACCGAGTGGGCGAAGTGTGTCGCGTCGCAGAAATGGAACGACGCGTACGTCTACCTCAAGCACGACGAGGGCGAGGGATCAGGCCCGCCCGCCGTCGAGTGGTTCATGAAGGCTTCTACAACCTGATCTTGAGTGGCTGAGTCAGCTCAGCGACAATTCTTCCATCGTCAGGCAGGCAACGTTCGGCGCCACGGCGTCTATCGAGCTCGATGTCGGTGATTGCCGACCGTACTGGATAGACACGTCCGTTGATGCTGATCGACCTGATCTCGAGTACGATCCGCTCCTCACCCTTGCTGCCGCTGAGCGCCGCGACAACTGCGGTAGCCGTGGCGCCGCGTGGAATGACAGTGCCAAGTGGTCCAATGAGATTTTCGGTGGTGCGTGCGCTGAAGCTATCGCCGACATTGCTGTTGTTGACGCAGACCCGGCGGCTGGACTCGAGGGCCAGCTGAGTACCGGCAGGTACTGTTGCAGTTGAACGAAGTGCAACCGGTTCGCGCGGCGATGCTGGCTTTGCGGATGGAGTGTTGCTGACCGTGCGAGTGATTGTTGGCTTAGGTGAAGTCCTGCGCGGCGCAGGTGCTGCTGGGCGGGGCGTAGCTGGCGCGGGCGTTGGTGTAATCGTTGGAGCGGGTGCGGGTGCAATCTCAGTCGCGGGTGGTTCGTCGGTAACTGGCAGGGAATCGTCAACCATAACATTCGCTGCACTGTCCCGATTGGCGAGCATTACCTCGAGCATCAAGGTGCTGTCCTGCGCGAGCGCGTCCGAGACATTCGACGGCTTTGCATCGTTGCATGCGGCGATTGCAAAGGAGCCGGCAATTATCAGGGGTAGTCTGTGCTTATTTGTATTCATCTCAGGCACCGGAAGGCGGGGAATGGCGAGCGCCAGGCGCGTCAGCCGAATACTCATTTAGTCACGAATCATGCCATATGGGCCGTAATCCGCGGCCGTGAAAAATGTTCCCTGGCCACCACTGTTGCGCCTAGATTATCGGCACCCTAGCCCAGGCAAGAACCGCAAAATGGCCGAGTTGCGTGATCAGTTGCAAGAGACACTTGGCGATAGCTACGTGCTAGAGCAGGAGCTCGGCGGTGGTGGCATGTCGCGGGTGTTTGTTGCGCACGAGGCCGCGCTGGGACGGAAGGTCGTAGTAAAGGTTCTTCCGGCAGAGATGGCTGCGGCGGTGAGTCTCGACCGTTTCAGACGCGAGATTCAGCTTGCTGCTCAGCTGCAGCATCCGCACATAGTTCCACTTCTTACCGCTGGTGAAACCAGCGGTCTCCCGTTCTTTACCATGCCGTATGTGCGCGGCGAATCATTGCGCGCGAAGCTCTCAAAGGGTGGAGAGCTCCCGATTTCTGAAACTGTACGCTTTCTTCGTGAAGTAGCGTCAGCTCTCGCGTATGCCCACGAGAACAACATCGTTCACCGCGACATCAAGCCCGAAAATGTGCTCGTGTCTGGCGGCTCAGCGGTGGTTACAGATTTTGGAGTTGCAAAAGCGCTCAGTGCTTCGAGTGGTGCCAGCGGCATGAGCCTGACATCGATGGGCGTTGCACTCGGGACACCAGCTTACATGGCACCCGAGCAAGCTACCGCAGATCCGAATACCGATCATCGGGCTGACATCTACGCACTTGGAGTGATGGCGTACGAGATGTTGACGGGATCGACTCCTTTTCAAGGCCGCTCGCCGCAGGCTACGCTTGCAGCGCATGTCACCGAAACGCCCGACCAGATAATCAACCGGCGCGCATCAGTTCCGCCGCTGCTCGCCGCGCTAGTCATGTCGTGTCTCGAGAAGAGGCCCGCCGACAGGCCGCAAACCGCGCACGAAATCATGCATCAGCTCGATGCGCTGAGCACCCCGAGCGGCGGGCTTCCACCGACACTTCGCGGATCGTCATCCTCGAAGAGTCTGGACATAAGCAAATTGCGCTGGATCGCGATCGGGACCGCGGCAGTAGCCGTGATTGCTGTCGCGGGATTCTTCGTCAGCAAGTCTTCACCGGGCCCGAGTGCTGAGGCGGAGGTGCCCGTGATCGCGGTGCTTCCCTTCGAGAACGTGGGGAAGGTAGATGGAACCGAGTTCACTGATGGGATTACCGAGGAAATAACGAGCCGGTTGTCCTCTTTGCGCGGACTCAGGGTCATCGGGCGACAGACGTCCAAAGGCTACGCAGGAACGAACAAGACGCCACAGCAAATCGCAACCGAGCTAGGCGTGACGCATTTATTGACGGGCACCGTCAGATGGGATCGTTCCGTTGACGGCAAAGAAATGGTCCGCGTAAGTCCAGCCTTGGTTCGGACGTCAGATGCGACACAGGTCTGGGGTCAACCTTATCAGACTGTGCTCTCGGGAATATTCGAGGTGCAGTCGAAGCTCGCGACTGAAGTCGCGAGTGCGCTCAACGTCGCGCTGCTCCAGCCGGAGCGGGATGCGCTCGAGGCGAAACCGACCGAGAATGTCGAGGCGTACACATTCTTCCTGCGCGGGAACGAGTTAGTCACGACGAGCATCGAAGTTCCTGATCTGCGGGAAGCAGTCGTAGCGCTGGAGAAAGCCGTCAAGCTCGATCCAAAGTTCGCTCTCGCTTTCGCGCGGCTGTCGCTCGCTCACACTGAGCTTTACTGGTTCTACGGCGATCGCACGGCGGAGCGCGCGCGGAAGGCAAGGGCTGCTGCGGACAAGGCTCTCGAGCTCGATCCCTCCCTTGCCGCCGGCCATCTCGCACTTGGCATTTACTACTATCACGCCGCAGGTCTCGACTACGACAATGCGCTTCGCGAACTGTCGATTGCTGAGGCTGCTCGTCCAAACGATTTCGAGGTACTGTTCTTCAAGGCCGCTATTCAGCGACGCCAAGGCAAGTGGAAGGAAGCAATCGCTGACATGAACAAGGCGCTCGCAATCGAGCCGCGTATTGGAAACCTGATCTCCGACCTTGCCAATGCGCACCTTTTCCAGCGCGAGTACGACGAGGCCGAGCGCCTCGCGGACAGGGCGCTCATAGTTGTTCCCGGAGAGCGGGATGCGCTGGCGCACAAGGCAGATATTGCGATTGCGCGCGATGGAGACGTAAACCGCGCCGTGAGGTTTTACAGGGAACGCTTCGACGCTCAGCGGTCCAGCCCCGCCGGATTGAACTACGTGCAAGGTTGGCCGGCGACACTGGATCCGGAAATCAAACAGACGATGAAAGACTTGAAGTGGTCGCCGAACTTTGGAGAAAAGTCACTGTTCTACTCTGGCAAGATGCAGCACCACTATTACGAGGGAGCGATGCCTGCTGCGCGGGCCTATGCAGATTCGACTGTCGTTTCTCTGCGGGCGAGCATTCGCGACCGGCCTGACGATCCGATTTACCAGGTGACGATGGCCCGGGCGCAGGCAATCCTGGGAAACAGAGCCGAGGTGATGTCGGCACTGAGAAGAGCCGATGCTATCCTGCCGATTTCGAAGGATGCGTTTGGGGGTGCCGACGTCATTATCGACAAGGCCGTCACTCTGACGATTCTGGGAGATCAGGACGCAGCGATTACCGAGTTGGAGCGGGCGCTCTCGATTCCGTCAGCTATGTCGAAAAATCGAATGAGGCTCTCGCCGGCGTTTGCTCCACTCCGCGGCAACCCGCGCTTTCAGGCGCTATTGAGCGCGGGTAGATGAATCGTTCCGGATAGCGAGCCTACGTCGACCGCAGGCCCTACAAGCAGCTATCTCGAAGCTGCGTACCGCGGCAGCCAACCCATCGTCTCGCCGCGGTTGCTTACGTCGCGATCAGGTACGACGACGACCGTCCAGGGCGAATGACTGGAGACAAGCTTTCCCGTCCAGGTGATTGTTGCAGAACGCCCGCCGCGCAGAGTGACGGTCTTCGATGGTTGCGCTACCGTGAGATTGTCGGAGCGCAGCGAGAACGTGTGTGCGCCGGTTCCGTTAGCCCGAAGCGTAATGGTGACGGTCCCGTTTTCGCGTGTGATTGATTTCACTGAATAGTCGAGCATTCGCGCCGGCTGTATATCGGCGACTGTCGGATCCATCAGGTCTTCCATCAGCCAAAGCCATCGTGCTGATGGGTGCACCCAGACTTCCTTGTACACGTATGTGTTCTGAGACGGCCAGTATGGAATGTCACGCACGCCGCGGCTCTGCATGCCAACCGGCAGGGATCCAACGAAATCTCCCGATGATACGCTGTACTGCTGGGCCCAATCATAACCCTCGCCGTACATGGTGCTCTGCACGAATGGATTTCGACCGACGATCCACTGCGCCTGTTTCTGCGCGAGATCCTGCGCCGGCTTATCGCGTCGAAGGCGCGCTGCGACAGCGAGTGCCTTTGCCTGAGAGAGCAGGATGCCAAAATTTCCCTGACGCGCAAACCAAACTGGAAAGTTTCTCAGGTAATACCCATTCCCCATTGGAGTTCCTTCGAGAACCTGGGCGCGGAACGCCTCCCGTGTCTCACCGTGCGACGCGCCCTTCTCGGGCCGCTGCAGGTATTCCTTGTCGTGGTACACGTAAGCGGGAAGCACCCCGTACGGCTCAGTTACGCGGGCACTCCTCTTCTGATACTCGGAATAACTGGCAACCGAAGCGTACCACCTGATCCAGTCCGTGTGATATGGGAACGCTTCAGCAAGCTTCGCGAGCGCTACGATCGGTGCCTGGTCATTACCTCGATGAAACTGGTGGAACAACGTGTCGCGATCGGGTCCGGTGTAAAAGAAGCCGGAAAGCGGGAACCTGGCACCAACAAAGGTTTTCTGTTGTGACGCGAGAATGATCCCTGCGAGCTCGACCGCCTTGTCAGCGTAGATCTGTTTCTCTGTCGCCTTGAAAAGCTCGAGCGATGCAAGGATTCCTATACCGGCGATCTCCATCGGTGAAGCGGCGAATGCCGGAGTGTGGCGCGTCTCCGCGTTCTCCTTCCCGACAATCGCGTGACGCCAGTCCTCTTCGGCGATCTCGAGAGCTCGCGCAGCAAGTTCTGAATCCGTGTCCCGCATTATGCGATATCCAATCGCGCCTGCAGCTGCGGCGATGTAATTCACGTTCGGGTTGTTCTTCGCCTCACGCGTGCGATCGTCTTCATCGCCGACGATGTTGTTGGTCCACAGGTTGTGCGAAGCGAAGCTCATCCGGTAACCGCCCGGGAATCGCACTTTCAGAACCCAGTACAGCCCCCATCGTGCTTCGTCGATCAGTCGCTTCACCAACGCGCTGTCGGCACCCTGTCGTGCGAGCGACTCTGCCAGCGAGAACATCGCATACGTCGCTTCACCTGTATTGATGAGACCCTGCGACAGGTCGCCTGCATCGTGCCAGCCGCCGTTCATGCCGATGGAGTCGGGTCCGAGGGTGGCGAACCAGTCGCGATGGTCGTCGTTGTGGACGCCAGGAATGTGAATGCCGCAGCGCTCACCGTAGAAGAAGTTCAAAGTTTTCCAGATTGTACCGTTCCATACTCTGTCGTCGATACGGAACTCACGCGTCTTTACGCCACCAGCTTCCAGCACGTACGTGCCCTGCTTCCGCACTTCGGAGAAATCGAGCACCTGAAATCTGCCGAGTCGGGTTTCGAGACTGCGCGTGGGCTTGGTGAAGATTGTTTGTGGAGCAGGTCCGTCGAGATTGATGAGTCTGAATTCTTTCGCCGAGATGTTGCTCGTTACTGCGGACTTTCGGGAGGATGTGACGTAACCTGTGTGGCTGAAGGAGATTCTACCCGGCGCGACACTCCATCCCGCGTAGTGATCGGGCTCGACTTTCTGGAGCTCGATGCGCGCGATGTCGAAAGCGACGCGATCGCCGGGTGACGCGAGCATCTTGTTCACCCAGTAGCCGATCTCGATCGCGGTGACTCTGTCGCGGTCGAGTGGCTCGATCTCCCATACGACGTTGGTCCATCTACCGTTCTCCAGGGTGACATAATGGATGCCATCTCTGTAGTAGGTATCGGGGACCTTCACCGCGCCGTCGTTGTGAAGAACGATCTGAAGTGGAAGCATGGGGAAGCCGGCTACCTCCGGCTTGATCCACATCGATATGCGGTTGTAGCCTCGCCAGTCTTCGTTATTGAAGTTGCGTCGCAGGTTTACTGACGAGAGGCGGTTGCGTGTTGGCGCGGGTTTGTCGGCGAACATGTCCATCGTGACACGAAGGGCGGGACCACCGACCTCGTTATCGCGGCGGATCCCGGTGAGCTTCGCTGTACCAGTGAATCGCCAGGTACCAGTGTCGCTCATGTCATCCAGAGTTCGCTTTGCGAGGACTGGTTTCTTGAGCCACGCAGCTTCTGCTGAGTTGGTGAGGTCGATCGGCATCAATGGTGATGCTGCCTGCGCCAACGCGGTTGCGGGGAGAGCAGCGATGATAGCGATGATGTGAACGCGCAGTGACTTCATCATCCCAGGGTCTTCACCCATGCTTTCGTTGCGAGGGCAACGTCCTCGAGAACTTTTGCGTCGGTTGTCCCGGATGATTTGGGGACGTGGAAGCTGTGATCTGCCCCTTCGATCCATCGCATCTCCCAGCGTGTTTTCACCGTTTTCAGTGCTTTCTCCATCAATGCCGGTGTACAGAACGCATCCCGGGTTCCGCTGAAGCAGAGGACGGGTACTTCTATAGAAGGGAGATGGGCGTCGCGAAGCTTTTCGGGCTGTCCGGGGGGATGTAGCGGATATGCGAGGAGGAGCAAGCCGTCGCAGGCGAAGCCTTTCGAGGCCATCATGGATGCGGCTCGGCCGCCCATCGATCTTCCGCCGATGATGAGCATGTTTGGGTTCAGCTCGTTTCGGACGTGCTCGACAACTGCTGTGAACGTCGATTCGAGGCGTGGCATCGGATCGGGCCGGCCCGACCCTTTCTCCTTATAGAGAAAGTTGAATCGCACGACGGTCAAACCTTGTGCAACCAGTGCTTCCGACAGCGCGAGCATGCTGCGATCGGACATGTTGCCGCCAGCGCCGTGAGCGCAGACGAACACGGGAGCATCGGGCGTGACCGAGGCGAGCGCGGTAGTCGTGTCGGTACCGACCTTCACGCTCCAAGTTGAATCTGTCGGGATTTCCTTAGTCATTGGTTTCCCCTGAAATTGGATTCAGCCGGGAATACCGGACATTCCGGACAACTACGGGAAAAGCGTTGACGGGAGTGGGGTGAGGAAACAGCTGAGTTGGGCGAGTGCTCGCTCGACGACAGCCCAGGTCCCGGATTTTCAGGTTCCCCTACTTTGGGGTAACTGCGGAACAACGGCGTAGTTCCGTAGTTACCCAAGATTCGAAGTGTCAGCAATCCGGTACCCTGTGCATGATCGAGAGAGCACTCACAAAACTCTGCAGTTTCCTCACCCCACTCCCGTCAACGCTGTTCCCGTAGTTCAGAGATTCACGCCTGAAAATCGAGCTTACGGCGGGGTCAAGCCGCCGATCGCGAATGTCTCCAGAAACTCGCGCGCCCAAGGCGATGTGTCGAGTCTGCCGCTGGCGAGTGGATATGGCGATGAAAGACCATCTGTGTTTGCAAGCAGAACGAAAGTGAGTCCAAGAGAAGGGACTTTAATTACCAGCGCAGAGCTGGCCGTCCAGTACCCGTAGTGCCAGATGACGCGCAGGCCTTTGTAGTCTGTCGCGAACCATCCGAGTCCGTAAGGAAACACCTCGCCCGACGGGCCCAGCGTTGGTGCATATGCACGCGCCTTTGTCGCCGGCGAAAGAAACGCGTCGCGATCCATCGCCATTGAGAACGCGGCGTAGTCGCGTGCTGACGCGGTCAATCCCGCGGCAGAGCTTACGAGTGTTTCATATGCGGTCGCTGTGAATCCGCTGCCATTCCATCTGTAACCGGGCGCCACATTCAACAAGTACTTCGCCTTGTCCAGGCCACTCGCAGCGAACGCGGCCGACTGCGGAGTCGGTGCTGTGTGTCTGAGGCCGAGTGGTGTGACTATGCGCTCCTGGACAGCGGCCGAAAACGGTTTTCCGGCGGCGCGAGCGATGACAGAATCCAGGAGGCTGAAGCGATCTCCGTTATAGGCGTAGCGTGACCCGGGCGAACCCTCAGACGTGTGGCTCAACAGGTGCTTCACGAGGACTGTACCGGGGCTCGTGATGTTGATTCCGTATTTCGAAACCGGGTCGTCGAGCGAAACCTTGCCCTCGTCCACAAGCTGAAGGATCACGGTACTGGCGATTGGCTTCGTGAGCGAGGCCAGATGAAACACTGTCGTGTCGGCTAAGCTCGCGTCTCCACCAAAAGTCTCGCTCCAGACGATCGACTGGTCTTTCGAGATCACGGCGCTGAGGGAGTGAATCTTTCCCTCGGTCCGCAGGCGCTCGAGGCGTGCGCGGAAGTCGTCGATAGATGTGGCCGGTTCCGTGACGTTTGACGAACGGCAGCCACTCACGAGCAACAGGGCAACAAACGCGTGCTTGATCATCTGGCTGCTACCCCGCCTGGAGGAATGGTTGCAAGATCGACAGCGTTCCTGCCATACAATGTTGCTCACTTCAGACTCTACTGTGTGATGCCGTGCCGTATATTGTTGCTGCCCTTTATGACGTATGTAGCCTTTCAACCCTGAAACCCCACAATGAGCGTCAGGCAACTTGTGTCGCTAGCACTGCTGGTGAGTGCGACTGTCGTTGGCGCGACGGTTCAGGCTCAGCCGGTCACGAAGGTTTATCGAGTGGGAGCTCTGTTCAATCGCGCGCCGAATCAGGAAGACCGCGATGTTGAGATTCTAAAGGAAGGGCTTGCCCGGCTGGGCTATGTCGAAGGTTCCAATTTGATCATTGAAGCCCGCTTCGCCGAGGGAAACCTGGCGCGACTTCCCGGTTTCGCGGCGGAGCTAGTCCGGCTGGGCGTCGATGTCATTGCCGCGTATGGTGGTCCACCAACGAGGGCGGCGCGGGGAGCAAGCACTTCGATTCCTATCGTCGCGAATCTTGTGGCGGACCCAGTCGCTCTTGGTTATGCGGTCACCCTCGAGCGTCCCGGAGGGAATGTGACCGGGATCACGAATCACGATCCCGAATTGGCGACCTTGCAGCTCAAGATTCTCCGGAGTGTATTTCCAGGGCTCGAGCGTGTTGCATTTCTCAGCGATGCGGACATCCCAGGCGCCGACTCCACTGGTTTTGCGCCGATCGAGCGAGGGAATATTGCCGCGGCGAGAGCGCTGAACATCACGCCTCAGGTTTTGAAACTGCAGGGCCCGTCACCGGACTTTGATGTTGCATTCGGTGCGATAGCTTCGCGACGGGCGCAGGCGTTGATAGTCCTCGAGGTTCCTGTTCCGTTCGGGAGTCGCGCGCGAATTGCAGAATTGGCCGCGGCGCGCCGAATACCTACGATGTTCTGGGGCGGTGCTTCGACGGCGGGTGGAATGATGTCGTACGGGACGACGTTTTCGGATGGTTATCCACTTATGCCATTCTTCATAGACAAGATCCTGAAAGGGGCAGATCCAGCGGTCACACCTTTTGAGGTGGTGACGCGTCGTCAGTTCGTCGTCAACCTGAAGGTTGCCAACGACCTTGGTGTGACAATTCCGGATGGCCTGCTGAAGAACGCAGATCGAATAATCCGTTAGGTCGACAGTGAACTGTCCTGCCGTGCGATCGAACGAACGTTGCACGTGAACCAGAGGTTCACGAAGACGGGTGACCGTCTCCTTCTATTAGGAGGGGTACTCTCGGGCATCGCTTCACTTCTCCACGTGGCGATGATTTTCGGTGGCCCGGACTGGTACCGTTTCTTTGGTGCCGGGGAGCGGATGGCGCAACAAGCTGCGCGTGGTTCGGCAATACCTGCTGTCATCACAGCCTGCATTGCTGTCATTCTGGGCATCTGGATGCTCTATGCATTCTCTGGTGCGGGACTCATTCGGCGACTCCCCCTCCTGCGCCTTGGCCTCATACTCATCGCGGCGATTTACCTGACTCGCGGTATTGCAGGCATTCCGGCGGTTCTGTTCGTGAGTGATCCGTACATGAACCAATTGCGCGCAAAGATGACGTTCATGATTATCAGCTCAGCGATCTGCGTCGTCCTGGGGTTATGCTACGCGATTGGCGCCGCAGTGGTTTGGCGGAGGTCGTCCACGACGGCGACTCGCGATCTCTGAAGTTCGTTTGCACTTTATGGTATGGGAACGGTAATCGCGGTCAACTCGAGCTCGACACATTCGTTCAGCAAGTCACCCCGTGATGCGATTCAGCTGATCGCGGGTATTGGGGTCGAGGGCGACAGTCATTCCGGCGCGACGGTCAAGCACCGATCGCGCGTGGCGGCCAATCCGTCTCAGCCGAACCTGCGCCAGGTGCACCTGATTCACGAGGAGCTGCATGAAGAGCTAGCCGCGGGCGGTTTCGTCGTCGCGCCTGGTGAGATTGGCGAGAACATCACGACGCGTGGAGTTTCCCTCCTCGATCTCCCAGTGGGAACGGTGTTGCATCTTGGTCCCGATGCAGAGGTGGAGGTTACCGGGCTGCGGAATCCGTGCAAACAACTTGATCGTTTCCAGCCGGGGCTGATGGCCGCGCTTCTCGACCGGGATGCTGCAGGTAATCTCATGCGAAAGGCGGGCATCATGGGGGTAGTGCGCGTTGGCGGCACCGTGCGGCCGGGCGATACGATAGGCGTCGAGCTACCGGAACCTCCGCACGTGAAACTCTCTCCAGTCTAGGCGGTGGGAGCGGACCCTCGGCCTACCGGTTAGATCTTGACGATGATGAGCGCGGCAACAACTTTTTCGCGATGCCTTCGTCTCCCAACCATAAAATTGCGGTCCTCGGCATCTTATCAATTGCCGCAGCGATTCCGCCCGCCGCTGCACAGCAGAACCGCCTTCGAGTCGAGTGGAATGATTTTGCTCCTCAATACCGCGGCCAGACGGACCGGCGCGTGACGCTGATCTGCGGGCCAGGGGGAACACCGTCGAATGTATATGGGACGGGAGTCTACTCCGACAACTCTTTTGTCTGCAGCGCGGCGACACACGCGGGAGTCATAAACGCGAACACTGGCGGCGTGGTAACAATCGTTATTTCGCCAGACGTCGGATCGTACCCAGGTTCCACACAGAATGGCGTGACGAGTCAATCGAGGGGTGCTTACGCCGGGAGCTACAGATTCGAGATTGGTAATGTTCCGGGCCAGCTGGATTGGACAACGACTGCAGTCGGACTGTCCACTGCGGGCAAGCCACTCACGCTCGTGTGCCCACCGGGTGGCGAAGCGAGACGGATTTGGGGAACTGACACTTACACTGAAGACACACCTATCTGCAGCGCTGCCGTACATGCGGGTCACATCACACTGCAGTCGGGTGGCACCATCATGGTTCAAAGCGCTGGTGCGCAGGAGCAGTTTACTGCCAGCTCACGAAACGGGATGACCTCCCTCGAGTGGCGGGGGCTGCCCGTCAGCTTTCGCGTTTCTGCGGCACCGTCTGCGACGGGCTCTGTGAGTATCGCTCAATCTCAAGCTCAAGCTGTGGTTGCGGTTAATGACGTCGTGGGGGTCACGGTCAGCCCGAGTAATGGGCTCATTACTACCGAGGCGGGGGGAACCGCGACTTTTACGATCAAGCTCAACGCCCAGCCCACTGCAGACGTTGTAATTCCGCTCGCGAGCAGTAGCACAGCAGAAGGGATAGTTTCGCCAGCTTCACTCACGTTCACGGCGTCGAACTGGATGACTGAACAGACCGTAACCGTCAGAGGTGTTGACGACTTCACTGCTGACGGCAATCAGGTTTACTCGATCCGGGTCATGGCGCTTCAGGCGGCGGGCGATAGCCGCTACAATGGTCTCAACCCCGCCGATCCCGCTGCCACCAACACAGACAACGATGTGGCGGGCGTTGTCGTAAGCCCGACTTCGGGGCTCGTCACGACGGAAGGCGGTGGCACCGCGACCTTTACGGTGGTTCTTACGTCTGCGCCGACTGCTTCGGTATCGGTCAGCCTCTCGAGCAGCAACCAGGGTGAGGCGACTGTGAACCCGGCATCTGTGTCCTTCGACGGCACAAACTGGTCATCGCCGAAGACGATTACGGTTCGCGGTGCTGACGATTCGTCAGTCGACGGTGACGTCGGCTACTCCATCATCACGAGCAATGCAATTTCCACCGATTCGAGATACAACGGGTTTGTGGTTGCTGATGTGGCCGTGACGAACAGTGATGACGAAAAGGCGGGCGGGACCCCTGGCGGAGGGGCTGTTGACTGCACCGCCACTTCATGTGGCAGCTCGTGCGAGGAACTCGCGAATACGCATCAGCTTTCTGACGGCAGTTATCTCATCACCGCCGCCGGCGCGAAGCCGTTTACTGTTTACTGCCACAACATGAAGTCGGCGCCAACCGAGTATCTGCCGGTGTCCAGCGAAAACGTTTCGAGTTTTGATATGAGGGCAACTGAGTGCGGGTCGAAATGTGGCAATTTCCAGGTTCGGTTCGAACGGTTGCGGCTCGTGCTTGGAAGAACGATGACGATTGACAGTCGTGATTTCACCTTCGCGACTGACAATCGCAGAGAGACCTGTCTCGTCGATAACTGCGATGATTACCGTATGAGCTGGGGCGCAGCCGGTTCGTGCAGCGATGCCGGGGGGCGCAGCACATTCGACCTGCGCGGCACTCCGTTCGTGATCGATGATAGAGCGGGCAGAGGCGGAGGCGGCGACAGGCCTTATGGCGAAGTCAACTTCAGCGGCGATCGGCGAAGCGGAAGCGTCATCGGCGGGGGCTTCTGCGGAAGCTTTGGATTTGCGGCATCCGCGGAGCATCCTGTTTCTGCCAACGTTCCACTGCGGTACTCACCATGAGTCGGTTCTCCAGATGACGACTCCGTCCGCCTTTCCCTACGAAACGCATCTCGACATCAAGTTCGGGCCGCTCGAGCTCGTCGACGTAGCGCGTCTAGTCGATGAGTGCACCGTGCCATGGTGGAATCAGACACTGTGCAAGGTCAACGAGTCGGTAGTGAGGCTCGGCATTGTGCACGGTGAATATCACTGGCACAAACACGACGACGAGGACGAGTTCTTCTACGTAGTGTCCGGTCGCTTCCTGATTGACATGGAAGACCGGACGGTTGACCTGTCGCCGCAGCAGGGATTCGTAGTCCCCAAGGGAGTCATGCATCGTCCACGCGCTCCCGAGCGCACAGTGATCCTGATGGTCGAGGGCGCAGGCATTATTCCTACGGGTGATTAGTGCGACAACGTTGCCACTCTCTAATCGTCACATTGCTCGTGTTGGCTGTTGCGAGTGCTTCAAGCTTGAATGCGCAGGGTGCCACGCCGACACCGATGACGCCATCTACACCGCACGAAGCTCTCGCGTTTTTCGAAGGTTCGTGGACCATCGAGGAGCGGCCCGCGGAATGGGGGCTCGTTGAAACGTGCAGCTTCATGGAGGGTGGACGGCGGCACATGATCTGCCGCTCCGCATGGACACTCCCATCGGGTCCCCGCACGAGCATGAGCATATTCAGCTACAGTGAGGCTGACTCGGCGTACCTGTACTATGGCCTTCGTACCAATGGCCTGGTTGTAACCATGCGCGGGCAACCACAACCAGAGGGGTGGGAATTTGTTTCGGAGTCTGGCACTGGCACTACCAGAACGCGCGCGCGGGTAATCATTAAACGATTGAGCAAGGAGCGGTTCAGGCTTACGTCGGAGTTTGGCCCAGCTGACGGGCAGTCAGTATCGGTATCGACAGATCACTATCGACCCGCCGGAAAACCAAAACCCTGACAATCAGCGCTCGCGAAGGGTAATCGCGGGAGCAGCAGCGATTGCCGTCGCGGCTGGGCTTGCTACGCGCCGGTTTCCCGCTGCCTTCCCTGAAATCATTGCGCGCTACGGCGGGGATGTATTGTGGGCCGCAACCGCTTATTTCCTCGTCGCATTTCTGCGCCCTCGCGCATCAGCAGGCCGCGTTGTAATCGTTGCACTGACTATCGCAGTAGTCGTCGAGCTTAGTCAGATCGTGCGTTGGGACTGGCTCGATGCACTGAGATCGACCTGGCCGGGAGCGCTTGTGCTAGGCCAGGGGTTCCTCACTTCGGACCTCGTGTGCTACGCGATCGGGATCGCGCTTGCCTTCGCTGTTGACAGACGACGGTACCAACCCCATCTCATCAAGAAGTAAATGTCCGCCGCAGGCCTCGCCGTTTCGATTCTCGGAGCACGTGAGCACGAGACGCTCCATGGTCCTCGTCATCCCCACATAGAGTAAGCGCCGGAGCTCCTCGATCTCGGCCTTGGTCTTCCTGTCACTCCGGGCAAACCCTGAATCGTCAGTGCCAACTACATAGACGCGCGAGAACTCGAGTCCTTTCGTCGTATGCAGAGTGAGGAGATTCACTCGCTCCATGTCCTTCTGCGCACCATCCCATCGCGACAGAGCGACACGCTCGAGCAATCCGGTGAGCTGTTCCGGCAGCGACTTTCCCTCCTGAATCGCAAGCAGCGGCCGCAGGCGCTGCATTGCCTCAGGGTAACGCTCATCCGCTGACTTCTCAGTTCTCAGTTTGAGCAACAAATCTTCCCCGCCCAGGTGTGTGATCAGGTCATCGAGCGATGGCAGCGTCGTTTCGACACACAGCTCACACTCACGCCGATAAAACTCGAGGCATCGCGTGTACTTCCCGAGTGAATAGAACCGCGAAAGATCCCGCAGTCGCTCCGCCTCCTCACCAAGTGATTCGCGGTCGCTCAGTGCGAGGCCGATGCCGAGGTAATCGAGCAGGTTGTCGAGCGCTGTTTTGCGCGCGCGGACGACCTTCTCCTCGCCAAGCGCGAGGAAGACGTGGGCCAGGGTGCGAGTGTCGTCGAGCGCATGATGCGACCGGCCAGTCTCGATCCCGTACGCTTTCGCGAGATTGACCAGCGACGCACTGCCAGTGCGCAACTCCCTCGCAAGCACGAGAGTGTCATACGTGCTGAAGTCCGCACACGCGGCCTCACCCGCCATTCTGCGGAGAATAGGGAAGTCGAACCCGTGACCGTTGTGCGCAACGAGAAGATCACCGCGGCAGAACTCGTGAAATGCCGGCCATACTTCGGCAAACGTGGGAGCGTCGCTTACCGCCTCCTCGGAAATGCCATGTGTCTCGAATGCTCCGCCAGAGATCGGGCATGCCGGCTTCACAAGCGAGCGAAACTCCTTCACTATCCTGCCATCGCGCACCCTGACCGCCGCGATCTCGACGAGCTCGGCACGATTGATGTCGTTGTCGGTGGTCTCGATGTCCACGGCCGTATAGTCGCGGAAATAATTCGTGAAGTCCCGGCTCCGCATCAGCTGTGCGGCCTTGAAGACTCCAAGCACGATGCCAAGCGTCGAACAGTCAGAGTTTCCAACCGCGACAGCATCCGAAGTGGGAAGTCCACCAAGCTGTACCCGGTTTATTCCGATTCCAGCGAGCATTCCCTTGATGGCGATCTCGACTCCACCAAGGCGCGGTATCCAAATCGTCTTACCTCCGGCAAACGCTTCGCTGAGCTTCGTCGCCAGCAAGTCGACTTCTGTGTTTGCCGCCGGGTCAGACAACTCATCGTAGTTGTCTTCCAGAATCGTCCGGTACTCGCCGACTTTCTGCGAAAGCAGCTCATCTACGAGCGCGGATACACTTTGATGTTTGGTCGCAATCGCCTCGAGGTTACGGAGCGCAGCAATTGCGCGGCGCAGTTTCTTCCCATCGGCATGGTCTTTCGGAAGCTTGCGCGCAGTCTTCTCGAGATGTTGCAGCAGGCCCCGGTGCTTCTCCTGCGCCTTCGCTCGAACGCTGTCGAACAGCGGGCGCGGAAGAACAACCTGGAGAAAACCTTCGTGAAAGATCGGATCTGTCGGACTGGAGATCACACGAAGTGCTGCGACCACGTACCGAACGACGGGGTCCTCGGACAATGCGCGCCCGTGCGCCATGCGACACGGAATCCCCGCAGTCAGAAACTGCGCTTCGGCCGCATTGCCCAGTTCGTTCGTGCGGTAGAGCAGGGCGTAGTCCTGCCAACCCAGGTTGTGTTCGGCGCGATCGCGGCGGATGTCCGCGATGATCCAGCGAAGCTCTTCCTCGCCATCGCTGAACTCGAGGGCGTCGAGCGGGAAACTCGACGGCCTGACGGATTCAGCGTGCGACCGATGCTCGAATATTGGAGTGTTGATGTTGATCAAGCGTCGGGCAAGATCAACGACTTCCCGCGGACACCGACGATTTTCGGCGAGCTCTGAAGTCGGCTTAGCCAGCGCGAAGTCGTTAAGGAAATCGGTAAATACAGCCGGGCTAGCGCCTGCCCACGAATAGATCGATTGCTCGTCATCGCCGACGGCGAAGATGTCGCGATGCTTCGAGGCGAGATCGCGAACGATGCCGTACTGAACAGGCGTCAGATCCTGGAACTCGTCTACGAGTATCGAGTCCCATTGGCCCCGCACCCTTTCTGCAACCTCGGGCACCCTGAACAACTCAGCCGCCTTGAGGACGAGCATGTCGAAGTCGGCGATGTTCCTGCGCGTCAGGAACTCTGAGTATTTCCGAAAGGGCGTCTGGTCTCGCTGGTCGAGAAAGAAGCCATGCACGAAGCGGTGTGAAGTGAACGCCTTGAGTGTGGCCTTGTGCCATCGCGGCGGAACACCGATCCGGCGCAACACGCTCATCTGATAGTCCTCGTCGGCTATTCCGAAACCCGGCGCGAGCCCGACATGCCCGCCATGCTCGCGCAGGAGCTTCACGCAGAACGAGTGGATCGTTCCGCGCTGAATGAGGTGTGCCCCTTCACCCAGATGCTTTTCCAACCGCGACGATATCTCGCCGGCGGCCTTGTTGGTGAATGTGAACGCGCAAATACGCGCGGGCTCCACCCCGAGTCGGTCGACGAGATACCGGATGCGCTCGATGAGGCAGAAGGTTTTCCCGGCACCTGGACCGGCAAGCACAAGCACCGGCCCGCGCGCCGCTTCGATTGCGGCCCGCTGCGAATCAGACGGTGTGTGCGGTGCGGTAGCAGGCATCCCCGCACGTTATCAGCAGGGTGCGACAATTCCTAGGGAACTACACACGCTGAGTACCGAACGGAAAAGCTCTCCCCCGCTCAGTTGCCTGAGCGGGGGAGAGCCTTCAGGACCGGAGTCTATCGGTACGTTGAGTCGAGTCTGGCGATCTGCGAACGAATGGTGTTCCACTCGTTGCGGAATGTCGGGGTTGCATTGACACCGTTCATTGCCGCGTCGACGCGTCGAGCAGCGTTGACAAGTGCATGACCCGAAAAGGCAGCGCCGTCACTCGTTGCGGACGTGCGTACGATCTGCTCATACAACGACGAGTTGTCCGAGAACGCCGACAATGCGAACCACAGCTCGAGCTCAGCCTGCGAATACGTCCGACGCACGGACATTTGCCCCGTTGTGGTAATGCCAAGCTCCTGACGCACACGGGCAACGAGCGTTTGCGAGTTGCGCCTCAATGTCGAAGCCTCAACCGTGGTCAAGACCGCCCCACCAGCTACGTTTCCGGCATCGAGCGTCAGACCGAGCGCCACCGCAGTACGACCATCGAGGTTCCCCGTCGCGGTGATGTTGCGGTCGCTCTGGTACTCGAAGATCGCGCGCTGTGTTGCATACGTCAGCTCACCGTCGATCGGTCCACGGTAATAATCCTGCGACGCGAGCGCGCGCTGAGCTTCACGGATACGCTCGGCATCTGTGTAGATCGTCGAAAGGCCCGCCCGCCGTGCCTGACCGCGGCCTCTCAGGACCAGACGCTGCTCGAGCTGGACGGCCAGTGGAGTTCCCGTTGGCACATTCACGTTCTGGCCCGACGATAGAAGCACGCCGAGTGCACCAAGAAGGCTCGATGACGAGCTGCTGCTCGAGCCGGCACCAGCGATACCTGCGCCGATTCCGCCGCGGCCACCAACGAGCACAACCCGTTGATCAGCGCTCGACTCGATCTGCCGGCGCTCAATTGAGTCGACACTGGTCAGACGACCCTGAATTGGAAGCGTCGTCCCGTCGCTGAAAGTAATTCTGTCGAAGTCGATCTCGATAACACCGGACTGCTGCCGCGTAGCCGGAGTTACGAGTCTGATAACGCCGCGGATTCGGCTTCCCGAGGGCAACACAGAATAGCCATCGACCGAAAGTGAATCGACGACGACGGTTTCGAATGTCTGCCCGACCTGCGCGTTGGCAGATTGAATTGGCGAGGTGGTTCGGACGATGATGACACTGCCTCGCGGCAGAGCCAGCGGGCGGCCTTGAGCTTCGAGGCTTGGAGCGGCCGCGAGCAGGACGGCCATTCCGATGGCTCCCAGCGACTTGGTTTTTAGTATCGACTGCATCAGGGTCTCCTGAGAATGTGAGGCTTCTGATGTTTACCTAGTCAAATCGCGTACCGCTGTCACCGGGCCCGGTTAACCCTGTGAAAGAGGGGGCTAAGTGGCGGGAACAAAACGTGTAGTATTGCGGGCATGTCACGCGCCTTCGTAAATGAGGATGCCGGCCAATGGGGAAACCCGGGCCGGCGGTTTGATCTCCCAGAGAAGGAAGACCCTGAATTCGATAAGGCAGCGGCTGAGGCGATGATGGAGGCCGCACGCGAAGGCGACACCGGCAGCGCGGAAATGGCTACCGGATACTACTGGGGCGAGGAAAAACTCAGGCCCTACGTTCGGGAGATTCTCGCTCGAGCACGCGAAGGCGACGACGAACGCCTCATCCAGCTCGCCGAGCGATTTCTCAAGTAGTCTTTGTTTTTGGTGGTGGCTGAGTTCCGCGGAACGTTGCCAGGAGAGGATTGAGAACGCGATCGATATCGTCGAGCGCATCCTGAGGCAGGATCACGCCCGATGCAGCTACGTTGTCGTCCACCTGCTGCGGCCTGCTCGCACCGACGATTGCGGATGAAACGTTCGCATCACGCAGCACCCACGCGATCGCCATCTGGGCGAGAGTTATGTCCAGCCGTGCGGCGATAGGGCGGAGTTCCTGAATCGTTGCGAGAGTTGAATCACTCCGCAGATCATCCGAGAAGAATGTGTTCATCTCGCTGCTTGCTGCGCGCGAGTCGGCCGGCGGCGGCTGCCCGGGGAGATACTTTCCCGTAAGAACTCCCTGCGCGAGCGGCGACCAGACTATCTGGCCGATTCCGTTCGCCGCGCAGACCGGAATCACATCCTTCTCGGGCTTCCGCCACAACATCGAATATTGCGGCTGGCTCGACACGAACTTCTCAACACCGGGCATCTCGATCGCTGCCTTGATCTGGTCGGCGGTCCACTCGCTGAAGCCGATGTATCGCGCTTTTCCCTGGATGACAACGGTCGAGAGCGCTTCCATCGTCTCCTCGAGCGGCGTGTCGGCGTCGTAACGATGGCACTGGTAGAGGTCGACGTATTCGGTATTCAGTCGTTTCAGCGAAGCGTCGATCTGCTTGTGGACCTGCCCGGCCGACAACCCTCGATCAGTATCGGTCATCGGGAAATAGAGCTTGGTCGCAAGGACATACGATGCCCTGTCACGACCAGCGAGCGCTTTACCAAGGAACGACTCGGCGGCGCCTTTGCCATAGACGTTTGCAGTGTCGATGAAGTTTATGCCGAGATCGAATGCACGCTCGAGGCATGCGCGCGCATTCGAGTCATCGACGCCGAGCCCGTATGTCAGCCATGATCCGAGGGAAACTTCGGAGACTGTGAGGTCGCTGCTGCCAAGTTTTCTGTATCTCATTGTCTCGTTTTCATGATCAGGATGTGAACGCACGATTCGCGCTAGACAAAATTTCCTGTAAATCGCAGTTTATTGCGGCCTCAGGAAAGTCAGCAGGGACACCAAACCGGAGATGTTTGAATGAAGCGTGCTCTCAAGTGGCTCGGCTACCTCGTTGGCGGATTGGTCCTGCTCATCGTCATTGGGGTTGGGACCGTCTACGCGATCACGTCCAGCCGCATGAGCAAAACTTACCCGACCGAGGTCGAGACTGTTGCAGTTCCGTCAGATCCGGTCGCCGTCGCGCGCGGAAAACATCTCGTCGAGGCGGTCGGGAAATGCACCAACTGTCACGGTGCAAATCTCTCGGGTACCCGGGTGTTCGATGCAGCAGTCTTCATGAAACTCACTGCGCCGAACCTTACGGCCGGCAAAGGTGGAATTCCCAATTACACGGATGCCGACTGGGTGCGCGCGATCCGCTACGGGCTGAATCCTGCTGGTAAGCCTCTCATCTTCATGCCTTCCAATGAGCTGACGAGGTTCAGCGACGCTGACCTCGGCGCAATGATCGCTTATCTCAAGACTGTGCCGCCGGCGGACACGGAAGTCGAGCCGGCGAGGGCACCTGGTCCCGTGGCTCGCTCCATTTACCTGCTTGCAGACTATCCGCTGATTCCCGTCGAGCGGATCGACAGGAAATCGAACCGTGCCGAGGTCACGCCTGCGGTCAACGCGGAATACGGTCATTATCTGGCGAAGACCGGCGGATGCCTGGGGTGTCACAACTCCAATCTTGCGGGTGGCCTGACCATCGGGCCCGCCGTGAGCACCAATCTCACGACTGCTGGACCGCTCAAGTCATGGAGCGAGGCCGATTTCATCAAGTCGATCCGCACAGGTACAAGACCAGACGGCACGAAGATCAACGAAGTGATGCCGTGGAAATCGATGGCGACACAGACAGACGACGAGCTTCGCGCGACCTGGCTCTACATCCGATCGGTTCCCCCAGTGACCTCGAAACCTTAGGCTTCTGGATTCCTTTCCTTCTGGCGCGCGGCGCCGGCGACGAGATCGTCGATACCCCCTTCGCCGGGAAGATCAGGATCCTCCAGCGGCTGCGGCTTGGGACCTGAACCGATCCGCCACGCGAGAACGGGCGGCGTGAAAAACGTGGTGAACAGGACCATCAGGGCGATCGCGCTGTAGAGCTGGGAAGTAAGTGCGCCTGTTGCCAGTCCCATGCGGGCGAAGATCAGTCCTACTTCGCCTCGCGGAATCATCGCGATTCCAATGAGAGTCTTGTCTCCCTTGAACCACCATGGTGCGAAGCCGGCGACGAATTTTCCAATCAGCGCTACAACGATGAGTGCTCCCCCAATCGCCAGCACGCGGGCGTCCCCAAGCGTGCCGAGCTCGATTGCTGCACCCACACTCGCAAAAAAAATCGGTACGAAAAAGTGGCCGAGGTTTGTAGTTGCCTTCTCGATTGCCTCTCGCTGCGGGGTGTTGTGAAGTACCAGCCCTGCAGCAAAAGCCCCGATGATCGTGGCCGATCCGACGCTCGCTGCCAGCCACGCGAGGAAAAACGCGAAGGCGAGCCCGACGACGCCGAGAGTTCCTGACGCTTCAACCTGCGCGACGAAGCGAAAAAGCGGCGGTATGAGGATGCTCCCAAGCACTACTGCCGCGACTACGAAGCCAAGGGCAATCGCGGTCGTTGTGGTGACACCAACCGCGGTGACTGCTGCGCCACCGACGAGCCCACTCACAACCGACAGAATCACGAGCCCGATGATGTCATCAAGCACCGCTGCGCCCAGTACGATCTGACCTTCCTCCGTGTTGAGCCTGCCGAGATCCGAGAGTGTGCGGGCGGAGATGCCAATCGATGTGGCCGTAAGCGCAGCACCAGCGACAATAGCCGGGACGAGGCCAAGGCCGAGTGCATGAGCAACCCAGTATCCGAGGCCGAACGGCAGCGCGACTCCCACCACTGCCACCATAAGTGCGGAATTGCCTACCTTCATCAAGGACTTGAGATCGGTGTGCAGTCCTATCTCGAAGAGCAGGACTAGAACACCCAGCTCTGCCAGAGCATGAATGACAGGATCATTGGGGTCGACGATCCCGAGTACTGATCCGCCAAGTATGACACCCGCGATCAGTTCTCCGACCACGGCGGGCTGCTTGACTCGCTGTGCAAGGACCCCGAGAAACTTGGTCGCAAGCAGAAGGGCGACGAGAGACAAGAGAAGGTGCGGGAACGAGTGTTCTGTCATCTCGGGAGTTGTGGTGGTGTCATCGAGAAGAAAATCGCCACAGGCCTGTTATGCGGCGGTCTGGCTCCGTAGTTTTTCAAGTCCCAACATCGTGCGGCAATGTTCACGACCGATCAACGCACCGCCAAGATCGCCAGAATCGCAGCGTGTCCGCCAGCCCTCCGCGCCGCGGTTCAAGATCTTACAGACGAACAGCTTGACACTCCTTACCGCGATGGCGGCTGGACAGTCCGCCAGGTCGTACATCACCTTGGCGACTCCCACGCAAATGCGTTCCTGAGATTTCGCTGGGTAGTCGCGGAAGACAATACGACGATCAAGACCTACGATCAGGATGTGTGGGCAACCCTTCCCGACATGACGATGCCGATAGCACCATCGCTGGTGATGCTCGAGGGATTACATGAGAGATGGTCGCACTTTCTTTCCCGGTTGCCCCATGACTCGTGGACCAGGGTCGCCCACCATCCGGAGCGGGGACAGATCACTCTTGATGACCTGCTCGAGATATACAGCGATCACGGCGACGATCACGTGCGGCAGATAACCGATTTGAGGGCGCAGAAAGGCTGGTGAGGGCGGACTAGCATGGCGGCCCCCGCCATCGAACGCCGGGAACAGCGGCGAATACTCCGGTTCTTCAAGGTGCTGCCGGTGGTACTGGCCGTATCATCGAGCTTGATCGGCATCGCGGTACTCGCGGCGTGGAAAACGGGATACGGACTTCTGACTGGCGCGTCCGGCGGTATTGCGATGCTGCCGTTGACTGCCATCTCATTTATCATCGCTGGACTTTCGCTTCTTATCGCGCAGCGAAAGGAATCGCGCGCTGCGACAGCCATCTCGCGTATCCTTGCACTTGGCGTTGCCGGAATTGGATTAGCGGTGATGGTCGGCTACGCGATTGGCGGGCCGCAGAATTACGATGTCATTGGGTTTCCAACGCCCGATCTTCCCGATGGAACGCCCCGCAAGATGGCGCTGAATACGGCCGTTGCGCTCGTACTTTTTGCACAGGGGCTCGTATTTCTCGAGGCGGACCGCCGGGACCGTGGGCTCAAGTCCCAGCTTTTCGCAACGCTCGTGATGATTGTCGCCTTCGTTGCAATCGTAGGGCATGTGTTCGATGTGCGCGACTTTTACAGTTTCCGGCTCCTCGCTGGAATGGCACTGACCACCGCCATTGCACTCGCTCTTCTGGGACTCGGACTGCTGTTCTCGCAGCTCGACAGAGGTATGCCGTCACTCGTGGTCGATGACGGTCCGGCCGGTTTCGTAGCGCGGCGCCTGCTTCCCGGTGCGCTGCTCGTCCCATTCCTGCTGGCGCTCCTCGGAGTGATTGGTGAGGAACGCGGGATCGTCGGCCAGCGGCTCGGTGGATCCCTCGTCGCGGTCGCGAACATGGTGATCTTCCTGCTTCTCATTGCATGGAGCGCCCGCGTCGTTCGGTCAGTCGACAAGAAACGTGGCGAGCTCTACGTGCTCGAGCGCGAAGCACACAAAGCTTCAGAGCGGGCACGCACTGAAGCTGAGATCGCGATGCAGCAGGCTCAGGCTGCACGAGTGGAGGCAGAAAGCGCGAACGGGGCAAAGAGCGACTTCCTTGCCGTAATGTCCCACGAGCTGCGTACACCACTCGCCGCGATCATGGGATATCAGGAGCTGCTCGCGGACGGCATCACTGGTCCGATCACGGACGCGCAGGGTCAACAGCTCGGAAGAATCAAGGCGAGCGCACGGCACCTTCTGTCGCTCATCGACGAAATTCTCACTTTCACGCGACTTGACGCCGGAAGGGAAAGTGTCGTCGAGGAGACTGTAGATCTCGCGCAGGCAATGCGCGAGGCCGTCGAGATAATTGAGCCGCTCGCCGAAGCAAAAAAACTCGAAGTCGCGATGACGTCACCCGGAGCAGGTATCACGATTCAGAGCGACTCGACAAAACTGCGACAGATTCTCGTGAATCTCCTGTCGAACGCGGTGAAGTTCACGGAGCAGGGTCGTATCACACTCGACGGGAAAGTAGCCGGCAACGAAGTCCACCTGACGGTTACTGACACTGGTATCGGAATTCATCCGGATCACTTCAACAGGATCTTCGATCCTTTCTGGCAAGTGGAGCAGAAGGCAACACGACGAGCGCCAGGAACAGGACTTGGTCTTACAGTAACTCGTCGGCTTGCCAACCTCATGGGTGGGGATGTTTCAGTGACGAGTGGTGAAGGGCAGGGTACAATTTTCCACGTGAGGCTTCCTGTCAAGTTGCCTCAGGCAATTCCTGACAGGGTGCTGATGGCGGGGTAACGAACAGCCCCCTGCGCGAAGCCCACCGAAAAATCACACAAATCAGCAGGAAGGTTGATGAAACGCAATCTCGTTGGTGCGCTTGCTGTTCTTTTGGTTTCCGCATCAGTGGCAGGTGCTCAAGCTCCGCCCACACCGATTGCCGACAAGTATCGCGCAACGGCAAACCGGATCATATCGGCGGCATTGAGCGACAGCTCGGGATGGAACAGGCTCGCTGAGCTGACCGACAAATTCGGACACAGGCTTTCGGGGTCGGCCAGCCTCGAGCGCGCAATCGACTGGGTTCTTGCAGAAATGAAAAAAGATCAGCTGCAAAACGTGCGTGGCGAGCCAGTGATGGTTCCGAAGTGGGTGCGCGGCGAGGAATGGGCACGGCTTGTTACACCGCGCGCGACACAGCTGAACATGATCGGGCTTGGCGGAAGCATTGGAACCAGGGCCGCTGGAATTACCGCTCCCGTGATGGTCGTAACGAGCTTCGAGGAGCTCACACGTCGCGCGACCGAGGCAAAGGGGAAAATTGTTTTGTTCGACGTTCCTTTTACGAGTTACGGGCAGACTGTCGGATATCGCAGCCGCGGAGCGATCGAAGCAGGGAGGGTTGGCGCAGTCGCCTCGCTCATCCGCAGCGTGTCATCGGGCACAATGCAGAATCCGCATACGGGAAGCATGGTGTACGACTCCGCTGTTACAAAAATCCCTGCTGCGGCGCTCACTGTCGAAGATGCAGCGATGTTGCATCGCATGATTGCGCGCGGTGAGAAGGTCACGGTTACACTGAAGATGTCAGCGCGGAAGATGCCCGATTCGCAATCGCGTAACATCGTTGCCGAGATAGTTGGAGCGGAGAAGCCTGACGAGATCGTCGTACTCGGCGGACACATCGATTCCTGGGATGTCGGGGTCGGCGCGATGGACGATGCGGGCGGTGTCGTTGCTGCGTGGGAGGCGGTAAAGCTGATAAAGCGTCTCGGGCTCAAGCCGAAGCGGACTATCCGTGTGGTTGGCTGGACCAACGAGGAGAACGGATTACGGGGGGCGACTGGCTATCGTGATGCGCATCGTGCCGAACTCGATAAGCACATCATGGCGCTGGAATCAGATAATGGGGTGTTCGATCCGCGCGGTGTCGGCATAACGGCGGGCGAAGGAGGCCTCGCTATAGCGAAGGATATTGCATCGCTGTTGAAGCCTATCGGTGCGGACAGCGCAGTCGCAGGTGGCGGCGGTGCCGACGTAGGGCCGATTGGCGCGCTTGGTGTTCCTACGATGTCGCCGATTGTGGATGGCACACGCTATTTCTGGTACCATCATAGCAGCGCTGACACGATGGACAAGCTCGACCCGGCAGAGGTGGCAGAATGTGTGGCCTTGATGGCTGTGTTTGCGTACGTAATTGCAGACATGCCCGATTCAATTCCACGAACGCCGATAAGGCTGCCCGCTCCCTAGTTCTCGAGCAGAGGCGGTATTTCAGCCAGCAATTCACGCGCGAGGTAGCCAATCCGGCCAACCTTGCGCGCGAGTCTGTTGCCTGCTTCGCCGTGCAGATACACAGACCACAGCGCCGCTTCGAGTGGCGGCGCGCCGCGTGCGAGCAAACCGGCGGTGAGGCCGGCAAGTGTGTCGCCAGAGCCTGATGTCGCGAGGCCTACGTCGCCGCGGCTATAGCGGAAGAGAAGTTTGTCCGGCGTTGCGATGATTGTGGTCGGGCCTTTCAGCGCCACGACTGTATTGAATCGTGCTGCGAAATCGAGGGCGATGGCTGAAGCGTCTGCTTCGACTTCCGTTTCGGTGATTCCAAGCAGCGTTGCCATTTCGCTTTCGTTGGGAGTGATGACTGCATTTCCCTTTCTGTCCTGAAGAATTGCAGGTGAAGCTTTCAGGACGAGGAGAGCGCCAGCGTCAACTACGACAGGAGATTGTGTCGACCGGAGAAGTTCGCGCGTGAGCACGGTGTTGCTCTTTCGCATCGACATGCCGGGTCCGATTACGACAGCATCGGCTTCGTTGGCGAGCGCTTTGAGTTTCTTCGCGGAACCAGGGTCGATAGTTCCGTCTCCTGTTTCGCGAAGGCCAAGCGACATTGACTCCGGAACTGCGACACCGATCTGTACGGCTATCGACTTGCACGTCGCGATCTGGAGTTTCCCTGCGCCGGCACGGAGCGCGGCGATAGCTGCGAGTACCAGCCCCCCTGGTAGCGCGACTTCGCCTCCGATCACAAGTACGCGTCCCCGGGATTCCTTGTCGCCATGGGCTCCTGGATCCGGGAGCGGAAATTTCCGGAGGAGGGCGCGCGTGACTTTCCTACTTCGCTGCGACTTTGGCATCCGGTTTCGTCGTTACGGGTGCACCGGCGTCTTCAAGCGGAGCGACGAAGTTAAAGAGATCGAGGCTCAGTTTCCCGCGCGGTTTTGCCGACTTGTCGTAGCGGTAGGATGTAACGGAGCAGTTTGCCACTTCGTCTTCGCGGTCGATCTTGAGGATCTGCTCTTCGGTCATGTGTTCGATGAGATACCGCAGGCACAGCACGACTACTGAATGCCCGACGAGAAGCACACGCTCGCCGCAGTATTCGCGCGAGATCATCTCGATCGCGCTCCGGAGGCGCAGCAGCACGTCGCACCAGCTCTCACCGCCGGGCGGGCGATGATAAAATTTGCCGAGTAGCCTGCGGAATTCCGCCTGGTCGGGGTGGTAGGCCTCGATGCCGACTTTTGTGAGCCGGTCGAGCACGCCGAATTCCTTTTCGCGAAGCCGCTCGTCGACGACAACTGTGAATTTGTCTTTTGACAAGCCAGCGGATTCTGCGACGATCTCAGCTGTGTGCCGTGCCCTGACGTATGGCGAAGTCAGGATGATGTTGGGCGTGCTCTCTGGTGGCAGTGTGGCGAACCAGCGGCCGAGTGCTTCTGACTGCTGAATGCCGAGATCCGAGAGGGGGACGTCGACGTCCCGCGTATCGATGTCGATGGTGCGCTCACCCGCGAGGTTTGCGGCCTCGCGCGCGACGTTGCCGGCGGATTCACCGTGACGAACAATGTAGAGGAGGTCGGGCCAGATCTGCATGGCGGTTGCGAAAGTCAAAGAGTGTACCAGAGATTTCGGCATGACTGAACCTGAAAAAAAACCGCGTGATGAGCGGTGGTCGAGCTATCCCGAGACGGTACTCATTTTTGCTGGTGAGACAGAGGTTTATATAGACCTGCGTGAGCGGGTGCCGCCCGCGACGAGGGCTGCGCTATCAGTTATGGGGCTCGACGGTGGGTTTGGGGTGCTCACTGCATTCAATCCGCGGGGGGTCGATTTGCCCGCTGATGAGAATACTCGACGGATGAATGAGCTCGAGAGTGAATTGATGAGCCTTGGCATGGAGTTCGTGAGGGTGGATGCGTGCTCGCCTGACCGGTCGCACTGCGAGTGCAGTGTGGCGATCATGGGTGACAGGCAGCGGGTTATCGATATCGCAAAGCGGTGGGAGCAGATCGCGATATTCTGGTGGGATGGGGCTACGTTCTGGATCTATGGGGGGATTTCTTCCGGGTCGCTGGAGTTACCAGTCTGAGGGCTGGTTCCATGGTGAGCGGTGGGTATGGCGGGCACTATCTCGGTTCCTTACGGGGGGCACGCATGGCGGGCCATATCTCGTTCCTTACGGGGGCACGAAAGTCACGGAAGATCACGAAATTCACGGTAAAACCAGGCTTCGGGATTTAAGAAGTTCGCGGGCGGAACGACGTCTGCTTAGGCGGTTGGGTGCGCTGTGTGTATTTGTACAAAAACACCGTTGCATCTTACCGCCCTGACAGTAGCCGGTTGTCCCTACGGCATGCCGACGCGCAGAGGTGTGGCTCTTTTTCCGTGCACTTCCGTGATCGTTTCGTGCGTTTCGTGCCCCCCGTAAGGAACGAGACGCTGAAAAAAAAGGGCACACCTTTCGGCGTGCCCTTTGCATTTTCCAAAGCAGATCAGGTGAGCGGCTTGTAGCGGTAACCTGCCACTCCAGTCTTGGTGCTCTTCACGCGGAATTCCGCGCTTGCCTTCGGAGCAACGGGGCCCACGTTGGCTGTCTCGGAATGAAGAACTTCCCCGTTCGGACCGAGGAATTCGATTGCGAGCGGGTATGTCTTCGAGGCGGTGCCGCGATTCTCGATCTTGCCGGCGAGCGTCGTGCCCTCGCTGTTTCTCGAGAATTCCGTGAACACCACCTGCACCGGCATCTTCTCCGACTTGTTGTTGAAGAAGACGAGCGAATCATTGTAAGCCTTCGTCAGCTTCGCGTCTTTGGTACCCTTGAGCTTCCCGACGTAGCCGAATGCGTAGAGCATCCAGTTGTCGGGGTTGCTCGGGTCGAGTGCAACGAGCTTGTCGATGATCGGAATTGCCTTCACTGTCTCGCCGGCCTGGAGATAGCTGGCGGCGAGGTTGTTGAGGCCGTCGCGTGAGTACGGGTTGCGAGCGACGACTCCCTCGAAGAGAAGCGCAGCGTCGTCGGGGCGCTTGAACTGCGATGCGATCACGCCGGCCTGAAGCAGTGCGCCTTCCGAGAATTTCGCGGGCTCCGCGATCATCGGCGCGTAAATCTTTCCAAGCTGCGCGCTGTCACCAGCTGCGATGTACGTTTTCTGGAGGTTGGCAACGGCAGCCTGTGACTGAATGAAATCTTTCGACTCGGTGAGCTGCGCCCACGCTGCTGTTGCCTCACGCGCCAGACGCGCCTTCTCGGCTCCAGTCGCTTTCATCGCTGCAGCCGTCTGAGCGGAAGCGATCTCGTAGATCGCGCGCTCCTTCACATCTGCATAGCTGGAATCAACGCCAGAGGTCTCGACGACTTTCTTCGAGTACTCAACGGCGGCTGGCATGTTGTTGCGGCTCTTTGCAACGCTCGCAAGCACCGTGTACGGGTACGGCGATGTGCGATCAAGTCTCAGCGAGCGATTGGCGAAAACTTCCGCCGAGTCGAGCTGATTCGCATTGAGTGCATTGATGGCGGCGTTGGTGACGTTGAGCCACGCCTTCTGCTGCCGGAACGGCGCCATGTACGTCGCGCATGCCGGCGAACTCTGCTCGACGGTTGAAATTGCGGAATCAGCTGCGGCGAAGAGGTCGATCGGGGCCGTTGGGTCCGTAGCGATTCCAACGGAGCCACGCGGCATCACTGCGGCGATGCCTGGCTGCTCGAGCAGGAATACGTAGGCGGAAGCGAGCATGAAAGCCCGGCCGACCGGATTTTCGTTCTTGAGGTTTGGCGCGGTGAGGAGCGTGACGATCGACTTGAGCTCGGTCGACGCGTCACCGGTCTTCATTGCTGTCTGCGCCTTCGTAAGGGAGAGCATAGCCCGTGCAACCGGCTGTGGTTTTCCCTGCTCGATCTCGCAGGTGGGACCAGCGGGCGCTTCCGCGGTCGTCTGCGCGAAGAGCGGCGTCGCAACTACAATAGTAGCCGCGGCGAAGAGGCTCTTTGAAAGAACTTTCATCAACTTGCTCCTGCCTGGTGGATGGCGCGTCCAGCCCACCCTCTTGCGCAGGGGGACTGGCTGATTGATTAGTGAGGTTTGGCGTTCGGATACTAATATACCCCGCCAGAAAGGTTGTTCCAGAACGGGCAAATACCTGTGCCGCTTAGCCGGCGGGAGAGAGCCGTGGCAGCCAATCCGATAGTGCTGGTTCATGGCTACTCCGCTGAAGCGGGAGCGTTCGATGTATGGAAGGAAGCGCTTGTAAGCCGGGGGTTTGATCCGGCTTCACTTCATGCGTGCAGTTACCGGTCGCTCACCAACGAGGTGACGATCAGGGATCTGGCCGAGGCGTTCGACCGGGCGCTGAAAGTCCAGGTGGGGCTGGATGCGGACCAGCCATTTGATGCAATAGTTCACTCCACGGGGATGCTGGTGCTGCGGGCGTGGCTCAGCATGTACTCCGAGCGGAGGGACAGGTTGAAGCATCTAATCGCTCTGGCACCCGCCACTTTCGGCTCACCATTAGCACATAAAGGTCGCAGCTGGCTCGGAGCGATGTTTTCCGGGAACCGTCAGCCTGGCCCGGACTTCCTCGAGGCAGGTGACCGGATCCTCTCCGGCCTCGAGCTCGGCAGCCGGTTCACCTGGGATCTTGCCCACGAGGATGTCCTCGGACCCGACCTCGTTTTCGGGCCGACAAGGCGCACGCCCTACGTTTTTGTTCTTTGTGGAACCGCAGGATACCGCGGTCTCAGAAAAATGGCTAACGAGCCAGGCACTGATGGCGCAGTGCGATGGGCCGGGTGCGCTCTCAATTCCCGGAAGATCGTGCTCGACCTGACCCACCACCCCTCAGGTGCGAGCGCAAAACGGCGCACGCAAGTCGCTCCATGGAAAAATGTCGACGCGCCACTCATTCCCGTGCCCGGGAAGAATCACTCAACCATCCTCAGTGATCCGGGAGAGGATCTTGTCATACTGGTAGAGTCGGCGCTCGCTGTGAAGGACGGGCCGGCATACCGTGACTGGCACCGGCAGGCTCGGTCCGACAGCACTGGACCAGCGAAGGAAATGGACCCGTGGCAGCAATTCGTTATCAGGGCGATGGATGAACGGGGCGATCCGATTACTGATTACAACGTGCAGCTCTTCACTCGAACCGCGCATGGGCGCGCAAGCACAGTGCAATCCTTCGACGTCGACGTGCATGCGTTCAGCGACGATCCAAGTTTTCGCTGCTTCCATGTGAACCTTGAAAAAATCGGCGTGGACAAGCTCGAGAGCCTGTGGATACGGGTAATGGCATCGTCAGGCTCACAGCTCGTCGGATATCACGGGTATGGCAGCGAGGATGGTCACGCCGGAATGTCGGGCAGTACGTGGGACGCCGAGCTCGACATATCCTCGCTTGCTGACGACAAGGGGGTAAAGTTCTTCTTTCCATTTACCACTACGCTCATAGAGCTGCGGCTCAATCGCGAGCCGCTGCCAGTGAACGGAAAAAATCACGTATGCTTTTTCTGACTGAATCATGCCTCTGAATCATCGAAAGGCCCTCAACCACCTGAAAAGCGTCGACCCGGTAATGGCCGACGTCATCGCGCAGGTGGGGAAGTGCACTCTCGAGCCACGGACCGAATGGACCCACTTCGACGCGCTAGTGAGGTCCATTGTCTACCAGCAGCTTTCGGGAAAAGCTGCCGCGACCATTCATGGCCGGGTGCTGACGTTGATCGGCGATGGGGCTGAAGCGCCGTCGCGAATCGTGGCGACATCGCATGAAGCGTTGAGAGGCGCAGGGTTGTCGACCGCGAAGGCAAACTACGTGAGGAATCTCGCCGACCACGTGCTCGACGGATCGCTGCCCATCGATTCGCTCGATGCCATGGATGACGCCGAGGTAATCGAGGCACTGACGCAGGTCAAAGGGATTGGCCGCTGGAGCGCCCAGATGTTCCTCATGTTCCGGCTCGGCCGCCCTGACGTACTGCCCGAGCTGGACCTCGGCGTGCAGAAGGGAATCCAGAAAGCGTACCGGATGCGAAAGCTTCCGACTCCTGCGCAGGTGTTGAAGCGTGGCGCGCGGTGGTCGCCATATAGAACAGTCGCAGCGTGGTACATGTGGAGGATTCTGGAAGTCTGACCTAGTTTGAGGAGTACTCAAGGAGCCCCAATGCCAGCAACAGATTTTGATTCTCTACCCGACTCATCCCGCGTTTGGGTTTACGGTGCTGATCGCCCGCTTGAATCCGCTGCGAAAGACAAATTCCTCGCAGCGACCGATGTTTTCCTGTCGCAATGGAAAGCGCATGGAGTGGATCTCATTTCGGGTCGGGAGTGGAGTGAGGAGAGATTTCTCACGATTGGAGTCGACCAGGAGCGGGAAGGTGCTTCAGGGTGCTCCATAGACGTTCTCTTCCGCACGTTCAAAGCGATGGAGAATGAGATCGGTGCGAAGCTCGTCACAAGCGGTCTCGTCTATTTCAGGGACCGAAGTGGCGCTGTCCGCGCCGTCACGCGAGACGAGTTCAGCGAGCTCGGGACACGCGGTGAAGTCGACGGTGATACCGAGGTGTTCGATCTGTCGGTGATAACGCTTGCCGAGTGGAAAGGGCGGTTCAAGTCGCGCGCGGCAGATTCATGGCACGCAGCGCTCATCGAGGAGCGTGTGTAGGCGATGAAGACTCACACTTCGTATCTCACCTTCAATACGAAGAAGCGCCAGGAGATCATCGACATTACCGATGACGTTGAAGCGTGTCGTGCTGCAGCGGGGATAGAGGAGGGGTTCGTGCTCGTTTCAGCGATGCACATTTCCGCGTCAGTGTTCGTCAACGACCATGAGTCCGGCCTCTGGCAGGACATTCTCAAATGGCTCGAAACGCGGATCGCCCCGTGGTCACCTGACGACTACAAACACAACACGGGGACCGGCGAGGACAACGCCGCCGCGCACCTCCGGTCACTCACTGTTGGCCACGAGGTGATCGTTCCGGTGACCAGGGGCAAGCTTGATTTCGGCCCCTGGCAGCGGGTGTTCTACGGCGAATGGGACGGGCAGCGCTCGAAGCGCGTCCTCATCAAGGCGATGGGCGTCTAGACCCTCAGGAAATCGGGTCTCCAGTTCTTCACGCTCTTCTTGACGTCCGCTGCAGACTTGAACTCACCTGAAAGGCAACGTCGTGCGAGGTCAACGACCTCTGCATCCGATGCAAAGCGAAGCCCGATGAGATGTCTTGTTGCGATCTCGTCGATTCGGCCCTGCTCTTCCACCGGCATGAGGCGGGCGAGGCGAACCCTCTCCTCGAGCCTGATCACACGATTCTGCGCGGTAAGCGCCATTACGCGCGCGGTGATGGATAGCAGCAGAAGGCCAAACGCTACGATCGCCGGCCAGCCGGTGCCCATCGTCGGCGAATTGATGAAATCCCGGAGATGGAAAAGAAGATTCGCGACGAGGATCGGCTGAACGATGAAGTGGTACGGCCAGAAAAAGCGTCGGTGAGTCTTATAGGTCTGAGCCTGTGGCAAGTGAGTCTCCCTCGAGGTTTCGCGCCGCCTGTGAAGCGTGGCGCTTCAGTCGCAGAATCATAGCGTTCAATCCCGCTTCGCGCGCGCCTAGCCCGATGCTTTCCATGAGCGTACGGACGAAGTCGCTCGGAATTCCGAGAGTCGTCGACGGTGGCTGCCCGTTAACCGCCGCAAAAACGATGGCCAGGACTGCTGCTATTGTCGGCGACTGACGCGCGTTGAGGTCCGCGTGGAAGTACATCTTGCCGTCGACGACCTCGGGGATGATGTCGACCCGAGTCTGGCATTCCGGAACGTTGAATTCGGCCCGATCCAAGTCGCGGAATCGCTCCGGAAGTGGCTCGAGCTTTTTCGAGTATAACACGAGCGCCTGCATTTTCTCTTCGCGCGCCATTGACCGGAAAAGTCTCAGCACGCGCTCGATTGCCGGCGGGATTGAACTTTCGTGTTGATCGGGCACACGTGAATTTACATTGAGCAGGGCTGACGCCATGGCACGATTAACGCGCTTTGGGCAAGTACTTCAAAACACGAGAACGAACGAATGCCGACACGTAGATCGAGTGCACGCTGGGAAGGCGGGCTCAAGGGTGGAAAAGGGACTTTCAACGGTGAAAGTGGCGCGATCGGAGGCCAGTACAACTTCAGTTCGCGGTTTGAGGAAGGCGTTGGGTCAAATCCGGAGGAATTACTGGCGGCCGCCGAAGCTGCTTGCTTCAGCATGGCGCTGGCTGGATCGTTGGAGAAAAATGGAACTCCGCCAATTTCCGTTGAGACGCAGGCCGCCTGCACGGTGGAGCCGGGCGACGGTGGCTTCAGGATCTCGAAGATCCATCTCGACGTCAAGGCTGTGGTGCCGGAGATCGACGACGCGAAATTCCAGGAGATCGCGAACGGAACGCTGACGACCTGCCCTGTCTCAAAAACGTTTCACGGGAATGTTGCGATCACTCTGGCCGCGGTGCTGTCCGCGACCTGATCAGGCGATACGTTCCTCTGATGTGGGCCACGCCTGCCGGGCGTCGCAGGCGTCGCAGTTGTGGCACGCCCAGCCATCGATTACCTCCTCGCCGAAATGCTCGAGGATGAATCGTGTGCGGCAGTCGGTGGTCTGACAGAAGTCGATCATCGTCTGGAGTTTTTTCTGGTCGTTGGCGCGACGCTCCTCGTAGTCCGTCAAATCATTGCTGAGATCGCACGAGGTGAGATTGCCTTGCAGCCGTTGCCATCTGCCGCCACGGTGCTCGCGAACGAGCCCGTGGCGCTTGAGCAACGCAAAAACAATCTTTGCCTTTCGCTGCGGGACCTCGGTCACCGCGGTGATGTCGCTGAGAAGTACGGGCTCGTCGAGCGGGTATTTTTCGAGCGCGAGCGCGACCTTTGCCGCTTCCTGCACCTCGGGATATTTGCCGCCGAGGAAGTATGACTGGATGCGGCGGTCCTCTACGCGGTAGAGCATCGTACACACCGCCGGAACTCCATCACGTCCCGCGCGTCCGGCTTCCTGGTAATACGACTCGATCGAGCCGGGAAAGTGGTAGTGAACGACGAAGCGGATATCCTGTTTGTCGATGCCCAGACCGAACGCGTTTGTGGCGATGATCGCCTTCACATCGTTCTTCATGAACGCATCCTGAACCTTCTTACGATCGGCGGCTGGCCGTTTTCCGTGATAGAGGCCGATGCTGTGCCGCTCGGAGAATTGCTCGTAGAGTCTTTCTGCCTCTTTCACGGTCGCAACGTATATCACGCCTGAGCCGGGAGTCTCGTTAAGGATCTGTTCGACGACTGAATCCTTGATTCCGTCGTTGACGGTGCGTCTTACCTCGAAGCGCAGGTTGGGCCGGGCGAAACCAGTGATGGTGACGTGCGGCTCGTTCATACCGAGCTGCCGAATAATGTCGTCCTGAACTTCCTGTGTCGCAGTCGCCGTGAGCGCCAGTATCGGTGGCCTTCCAAGGCGTTTCGCGATGGAGCCGAGGCTCAGGTAGTCGGGGCGGAAGTCGTGTCCCCAGTGGCTGACGCAGTGAGCTTCGTCAATTACGAAGAGACTCACCTTGCGAGTCAGGAGTCGCTCGAAGAAGTCCCGGTCCTTGAATCGCTCCGGCGTGAGGTAGAGGAGCTCACCTTCACCGTCAGTAATCTGCCGGTGGGCTTCCCGCGTTTCTCCTGTCGAGAGGTGCGAGTGCATCGCGACGGCGTCGATGCCCTGGGAGTCGAGCTTGTCCTTCTGGTCTTTCATCAGCGCGATGAGCGGGCTGACGACAACCGTGAGGCCTGGCAATGACACCGCAGCGAGCTGATAGATCAGCGACTTTCCGCTGCCAGTGGGCATGACGACCATTGCGTCACGCCCGTCGAGCAGCGCCTTGATTGGATCCCATTGTCCGCGCCTGAAATCATCATGGCCGAAGCGCTTGCGTAGAATGTCGCGAGCGCCTGCCTTGCTGGTTTTGGTTGTCACGAGGCCGATTGTTCGCAGGAACTATTCCGCTCGGCGAGCATTGCGAAATGCGAACCAACGGCATTGCGTACTCAGTGCCTTGAGTCCGCCATCCGCAATCGGAATCTCCAAACGTGAAACCCGAATTTTTTGCAATGACCGCCCCGGGCATTGAGGGGCTGCTCGCAGCCGAGTTTGCGTCGCTCGGCATTGCGGTGGGCGAGATCGTGTCCGGAGGCGTGGTATTCACCGGCGGTCTCGCGCACGTGCAGCGCGCCAACCTCTGGTCACGCCTCGCCAACCGCGTCATCGTTCGCGTTGCTGAATTTCACGCGAGCACGTTTCACGAGCTCGAGCGGCGCGCGAAGCGCATCGACTGGTCGCGTTACGTCGCGCCGGGGCAGCCGGTTCGCTTCAGGGTGACTTGCCGGAAATCAAAGTTGTATCACTCTGATGCGGTTGCGGTGCGTCTGCTCAAAGCATCCGGCGGCATCGCCGCACCGCCTGTGGCCGAGGACGATGAGGATGGAAGCGCGCAGCTCTTTGTCGTACGCATCGCTCACGACGAGTGCACCATCAGCGCTGATTCATCAGGAGAACTCCTCCACCGCCGTGGCTACAGGAAAGCAGTTGCCAAGGCCCCGCTGAGAGAAACGCTGGCGGCAGCGATGATCGCGGGCAGCGAGTGGGATCCGTCGATTCCCCTGGTCGATCCCATGTGCGGTGCGGGCACAATCGCCATCGAAGCGGCGATGATTGCGCGTAACATCGCACCAGGGAGCGGTCGCACCTTTGCATTCGAGAAATGGCCGGCGCACAACGTCGAAAAGTGGACCGAGATGCTCGCGAGCGCCCGGGAAGGGGTTCTCGCTGCCGCTCAGGCCCCGATCATAGCGTCGGATCGCGACGCGGGGGCGATCGCCGCGACGATCGCAAATGCTGAACGCGCGGGGGTCAGCGCGGATATCGAAATTTCAGAGCGCGCTGTATCGGATGCCAATTACCCCCAGCCGCCCGGGTGGATCATCACGAACCCACCCTATGGAGTGCGGGTCGGTGAATCGGGTCCCCTGCGAAACCTTTACGCCCAGCTCGGCCGCATCGTGCGCGAGCAAGCACCCGGATATCGCCTCGGCATGCTTTCCGCCGACCCGGAGCTGGAGTCCCAGCTCAAGCTCGAGCTCGAAGAGGCATTTCGTACCATAAACGGGGGCATTCCGGTGCGTCTGATCCGCGCCTGATTCTTGTGGCCTCTAGTTTGAATAGGAAAACCTGAGACGCCATTCCGTCTGGTGCACCAATGCGCCAGACGGTATGCTCGACGCTACCCAAAGACTTCCCTTCAGTTAGGAGATAGCCGTGGAAATCGGCGATACAATCGATAATCCGCTGGACGCTGAAGCACCCGTCCGGCCACCGGCCACCCGCAAACGCAATGGCTCCGGGAAATCCCGCCGCAATGGGAGCTCCTCGCGAAATGGCGGGGGATCCAATGGCGGTGGGGGCTCCGAGAGGGAGCTTGCCGACCTCCTCGCCGCGCTTCGCGACCTGCGCGACGGTGACTTCACCGTCCGTCTCCCTGGATCCGACTCTGAGTTTCTCAATGAGATAGCGTCGGCCTTCAATGGGATAGCCGAGCGTAACGAAACGCTGGCGTCGGAGGCTGTGAGGGTCTCGACGACAATCGGGCGCGAAGGCCAGATGAACGAGCGTGCATCCATCGGACGCGCAACCGGCGGATGGGCGACGATAACGAGCTCGATCAACGCCCTCATAACCGACCTGGTGTCGCCAACCACGGAAGTTGCCCGAGTACTCACTGCGGTGGCCGAAGGCGATCTCGCCCAGCGAATGGTGCTCGAGATTGACGGCAAGATGGTACAGGGTGAATTCCTGCGGATCGGCACAACGGTGAACACGATGGTCGATCAGCTTGGTGCCTTCGCTGCGGAAGTGACACGCGTTGCTCGCGAAGTAGGAACAGAAGGAAGATTGGGCGGGCAGGCGAACGTGCCGGGTGTCGCAGGAACGTGGAGAGATCTGACTGACAACGTGAACTTCATGGCTTCGAACCTCACAGGCCAGGTGCGAAACATCGCTGACGTGACTACAGCCGTCGCGCGAGGTGATCTCTCGAGGAAAATCACGGCGGATGCAAAGGGTGAGATCCTCGAGCTGAAGAACACCATCAATACGATGGTCGATCAGCTCTCGTCATTCGCATCAGAAGTAACGCGCGTCGCACGCGAAGTGGGAACTGAAGGCATGCTCGGCGGGCAGGCGAACGTGCCCGGAGTGGGCGGGACATGGAAAGATCTGACCGACAACGTAAATGCCATGGCTTCCAACCTGACTGGTCAGGTTCGAAACATTGCTGACGTTACGACTGCAATTTCGCGCGGTGATCTTGCGAGAAAGATCACAGTAGAAGCGCGTGGTGAAACGCTCGAGCTGAAGAACACGATCAACACGATGGTGGATCAGCTCTCAGGGTTCGCATCGGAAGTGACACGCGTGGCGCGAGAGGTAGGAACGGAAGGAAAGCTCGGCGGACAGGCGAACGTGCCGGGAGTCGCGGGCACGTGGAAGGACTTGACCGACAACGTGAACTTCATGGCTTCGAACCTCACAGGCCAGGTGCGAAACATCGCCGACGTGACGACTGCCGTCGCGAAGGGAGACCTGTCGAGGAAGATCACCGCTGATGCGCAGGGTGAAGTGCTCGAGCTGAAGAACACGATCAACACCATGGTTGATCAGCTCAGCTCATTCGCGTCGGAAGTAACACGCGTGGCGAAGGAAGTAGGTACTGAAGGAAAACTTGGCGGTCAGGCGGAAGTGCCGGGTGTCGGCGGAACGTGGAAGGACCTTACCGACAACGTGAACGCCATGGCCTCGAACCTTACCGGCCAGATCCGAAACATCGCCGACGTTACCACCGCCGTCGCAAAGGGGGATCTGTCACGCAAGATCACGGTCGACGTTCAAGGTGAGATTCTGGAGCTCAAGGAAACCATCAACGCGATGGTGGATTCGCTCCGAATCTTCGCCGGCGAAGTAACCCGCGTCGCAAAGGAAGTGGGTACCGAGGGATTGCTCGGCGGACAGGCGGAAGTGCCGGACGTTGCAGGAACATGGAAGGACCTCACTGACAACGTGAACTTCATGGCGTCGAACCTCACGGGCCAGGTGCGAAACATTGCCGACGTTACGACGGCCGTGGCCCGAGGCGACCTCTCGAGAAAAATCACTGCAGACGCGCGCGGTGAGATTCTCGAGTTGAAGAACACGATCAACATCATGGTGGACCAGCTCTCTGCATTCGCCGCTGAAGTAACACGTGTGGCGCGCGAAGTTGGGACTGAGGGAAAGCTTGGCGGGCAGGCGAGCGTTCCGGGAGTCGGCGGAACGTGGAAAGATCTGACCGACAACGTGAACGCCATGGCCTCGAACCTTACCGGTCAGGTGCGAAACATCGCCGACGTGACCACCGCCGTTGCAAAGGGAGACCTGTCGAGGAAGATCACAGTCGAGGCGCGCGGCGAAACGCTCGAGTTGAAGAACACGATCAATACCATGGTCGATCAGCTCTCATCGTTCGCCGACGAAGTAACACGCGTGGCGAAGGAAGTGGGCACTGAGGGAAAACTTGGCGGACAGGCGAGCGTGCCGGGAGTTGGCGGAACCTGGAAGGATCTGACCGACAACGTGAACGCGATGGCGTCGAACCTTACGGGCCAGATCAGAAACATCGCCGACGTGACCACGGCTATCTCGCGCGGTGATCTCTCGCGCAAGATCACGGTAGACGTGCAAGGTGAAATTCTCGAGCTCAAGAACACAATCAACGCGATGGTCGACTCGCTCTCCGTTTTCGCATCGGAAGTAACACGCGTGGCGCGCGAGGTAGGATCTGAAGGACGCCTGGGTGGACAGGCCGCGGTGCCGGGAGTCGCAGGCACGTGGAAGGACCTCACTGACAACGTGAACTTCATGGCCTCGAACCTGACGGGTCAAGTAAGAAACATTGCAGACGTTACGACCGCTGTGGCGCGCGGTGATCTCACGCGCAAGATGACAGTGGACGTAAAGGGAGAGATCCTCGAGCTGAAGAACACGATCAATACGATGGTCGATCAGCTCTCTGGGTTCGCTTCTGAAGTCACGCGTGTTGCCCGCGAAGTGGGTAACGAAGGAAATCTTGGCGGCCAGGCAGAGGTGCCCGGTGTTGGCGGAACGTGGAAGGACCTCACCGACAACGTGAACACGCTGGCAGGAAACCTCACCAGCCAGATCCGCAACATCGCGCTCGTTACGACTGCCGTCGCAAACGGAGATCTCTCGCAGAAGATCACAGTCGAGGTGCGTGGCGAAATTCTCGAGCTGAAGAATACGATCAACGCCATGGTTGACTCGCTGCGAGTCTTCGCAGACGAAGTAACACGCGTTGCAAAGGAAGTAGGTACTGAAGGAAAACTTGGCGGCCAGGCAGAGGTGCCGAACGCTGCGGGCACGTGGAGAGCGCTCACTGACAACGTGAATGCAATGGCGAACAGCCTCACGCTGCAGGTGCGAGCGATCGCTGAGGTGGCGACGGCCGTGACGAGGGGCGATCTGTCGGGTCAGATCACAGTCGAGACGCAGGGTGAGCTCGACGAGCTGAAGAACAACCTGAACCAGATGATCGCGAACCTGAAGGACACGACTGACAAGAACAACGAGCAGGACTGGTTGAAGACCAACCTCGCGAAGTTCTCGCGGATGATGCAGGGGCAGAAGGATCTCGAAGCGGTGTCGAAGCTGATCATGTCGGAGCTCACGCCGCTCGTGTCCGCCAACTATGGCGCCTTCTATATCATGGAGAATGACGACAACGCACCCATCCTCAAGCTGATCGCGAGCTACGCATACAAGGAGAGGAAGCACGTTGCAAATCGCTTCCACCTTGGCGAGGGACTCGTTGGACAGGCGGCGCTGGAGAAGAAACCGATTCTGTTGACGAGTGTTCCTGATGACTACATCCGGATAACCTCGGGGCTCGGCGAGGCAGCGCCGCGTAACATCCTGGTGCTGCCGATTCTCTTCGAAGGTGAAGTGAAGGCGGTGGTGGAGCTTGCTTCGTTCCTGCCGTTCAGCCAGATCCACCAGATCTTCCTCGATCAGCTGGCGGAGAGCGTTGGCGTCGTGCTCAACATGATTTCTGCCAACATGCGCACGAGCGAGCTGCTCGAGCAGTCGCAGCAGCTGACACAGGAGCTCCAGAGCCAGTCGCAGGAGCTTCAGGCGCAGCAGCAGGAGCTCAAGAAGTCGAACTCCGAGCTCGAAGCGCAGACGAAATCGCTCAGAAGCTCGGAGGAGTTGCTGCGAGACCAGCAGGTCGAGCTGCAACAGGTCAACGAGGAGCTCGAGGAGAAGGCATCGCTGCTCGCAGAGCAAAACAGAAAGGTCGAGCAGAAAAACGACGAGGTCGAAGCAGCGCGACTCGCTCTCGAGGACAAGGCGGAACAGCTCGCCCTGAGCTCAAAGTACAAGTCGGAATTCCTTGCTAACATGTCGCATGAGCTTAGAACTCCGCTCAATAGCCTGCTGATCCTTTCCAAGCTGCTTGCCGACAACAAGGACCAGAACCTCAGCAAGAAACAGGTCGAGTACGCTCAGACCATTCACTCTTCAGGCAGCGACCTGCTGTCGCTGATCAATGACGTGCTGGACATTGCGAAGGTTGAAGCCGGGAAAATGGAAGTAAACCCGGCCGACACTTCGTTGGCGGAGCTGACGGGATCGATCGACAAGAGCTTCAGGCCGGTGGCGGAACAGAAGGGGCTTGGATTCACGCTCAGCGTGGAGCCTGGCTTGCCGGAGGCGATTTTCACAGATGCGCAGCGACTCGAGCAAGTGCTCAGGAATCTGCTGTCGAACGCATTCAAGTTCACTACCGAGGGAAGTGTCGACCTCAAGGTGCGGAGAGCGGAGAAGAGTCGTCGTTTCCTTCAGCCGTCGCTAAATCATGCCGATGGGATCGTGGCGTTTGCGGTCACCGATACCGGTTTGGGAATCGCGCCCGACAAGCAGCGTCTGATATTTGAAGCTTTCCAGCAGGCTGACGGGACGACGAGTCGGAAGTTCGGCGGCACCGGTCTCGGCTTGTCGATCAGCCGCGAGATCGCGCGCCTGCTTGGCGGTGAGATCAAGGTGGAGAGCGCGCTCGGCAAGGGAAGCACGTTTACGCTGTTTCTGCCGCTGCGCTACCGCGAGCATCCTGATACGCCGCGGCGGACCACGCAGCCTGCCGATGATGCGCCGCGTACCCCGCGGATTTCGTCGAACCCGACCTGGCGGCCGACTCCGGCTCGCGGCACGGCCGCAGTCGCGGCACCGGCTCCAGTGCGAGCACCGGAGCGTCGCGCTTCGCAATACGTCGTGGAGGACGATCACGAGAATATCGAGCCCGGGGATCGCACCGTTCTGATCGTCGAGAACGATGTGAATTTCGCGAAGATCCTTCTCGGCATGGCGCGCGAGAAGGGATTCAAGGCAGTCGTCTGTCTCGACGGTGACAGCGGGCTCGCTGCCGCGCACGAATATCGTCCCGACGCGATAACACTCGACATCGACATGCCGGGACTCGATGGGTGGAAGGTGCTGGAGAGGCTCAAGCATCACCCGAGCACGCGGCACATTCCCGTTCACATCATCAGCGGAATCGAGCGGCGGCAGCAGGGCCTCAAGGCTGGCGCGCTCGCGTATCTGGCGAAGCCTGTGAGTAAAGAGGCGCTCGACGATGCGTTCGCGCGAATTGCGACTTTCATCGAGGATGTTCCAAAAAATCTGCTCGTCGTCGAGGATGACGAGGACCAGAGAAACGCGATTGTCGAGCTGGTTGGCCACGAGGATGTCGCGATAACGGCTGTTGAATCTGCCGAGCGTGCGCTCGAGGAGCTGAATTCCGCCAAGCACTACGATTGTGTCGTGCTCGACCTGGGCCTGCGCGACATGAGCGGTTTCGATTTCCTGGAGAAGGTGAAGTCCGATCCGGCAAAGGCGGATCTCCCGATCATCGTATACACCGGGAGAGAGCTGACGCAGTCGGAGGAGACGAAGATCAGGCGTTACGCTGAGACGATAATCGTAAAGGATGTGCGGTCGCCGGAGCGGCTGCTCGATGAAACTGCGCTCTTCCTGCATCGCGTGGAGTCGAAGCTGCCAGAGCAGAAGCGGAAGATGCTCGAGCAGCTGCATGATTCTGACGCTGTCGTCGCTGGCAAGAAGGTTCTGGTGGTCGATGACGACGTGCGGAACATCTTCTCGCTTACGAGCGTGCTCGAGGATCACGGCATGGTCGTGCGATTCGCGGAGAACGGCAAGGACGCGTTGAGGTCGCTCGAGGAGGATCCGGATGTCGACACGATCCTCATGGACGTGATGATGCCGGAGATGGACGGTTATCAGACGACGAAAGCGATCCGTGAGCTGGACAAGTTCAAGTCGCTTCCGATCATCGCTCTGACTGCGAAAGCGATGAAGGGAGACCGGGAGAAGTGCATTGCTGCCGGAGCGTCTGACTATATCACGAAGCCTGTTGACACTGAGCAGCTTCTGTCGCTGTTACGCGTGTGGCTTTACAAGTAGACGAACGACTTCCCTCGGCGACAATAACCGAGTCGCCTTATGATCCGGAGCTCGAACGAATCGAAATCGAGCTGCTGCTCGAGGGGATATTCAGGAATTACGGATTCGACTTCCGCTCATACGCGTACGCATCGGTACGGCGCAGGCTATGGAAGCGGATCGAGGCCGAGGGGCTGCCTACCGTCAGCGCGCTCCAGGCGAGGGTTCTGCACGAGCCGCAGCTGATGGAGAAGCTTCTGCTCGACCTGTCGATCAACGTCACAGCGATGTTTCGCGATCCCGGGTTCTACAGGGCGTTTCGCGAGACCGTGGTTCCGCTGTTGCGTACGTATCCTTTCATAAGGTTGTGGCATGCGGGGTGCGCGACGGGAGAGGAGGTTTACTCCATGGCGATCCTGTTGAAGGAGGAAGGGCTGTACGATCGCTGCCGGATCTACGCGACTGACATCAATGAGGTAGTGCTCCAGAAGGCGAAGGAGGGGATATTCCCGCTCGACCGAATGCAGGAGTACACGGAGAACTACATCAGTGCGGGGGGAAAGCGCGCGTTCTCCGACTATTACCTGGCGAAGTATGGTGGCGCGATCTTCGATGACGCGCTGACACGCAACGTTGTGTTCTCGCTGCACAACCTCGTGGGCGACAGGTCGTTTGCGGAGTTCAACGTGATACTCTGCCGGAATGTGCTCATCTATTTCGACAAGAGCCTGCAGGCCCGTGTTCACGGGCTCTTCTATGACAGTCTGGCGATGTTCGGGATACTGGTGCTGGGGAGCAAGGAGTCGCTGCGCTTCGCGCCTTTTGAGGAGTGCTACGAACAGATCAACGGCCAGGAAAAGATCTACAGGAAGGCAAAGTGAGCGATATCGCGATCGCGGTCGTTGGGGCATCGTGGGGAGGCCTCGCCGCAGTCAGCCGGCTGCTTTCAGCATTGCCCGCGGGGTTTTCGATTCCGCTCGCGATCGTTCAGCATCGCAGCAGGCATGCTGACAATCTTCTTGCGTCGCTGCTTCAGGATGTCACGGCGATGCGAGTCGTCGATGTCGAGGACAAGGAGCCGCTCGAGCCTGGTAGTGTGTACATTGCCCCGGCCAACTATCATATGCTGGTGGAAAATGGGTATCTGTCACTTACCACTGATCCGCAGGTGCGGTTCAGCAGACCGTCGATCGACGTGACGTTCATATCCGCAGCCGACACTTATCAATCGAGGACGCTGGGTGTCGTGCTTACTGGTGCGAATGATGACGGCGCGCGCGGGCTCGAGCACATCGTGAAGCTTGGGGGAAGAGCGATCGTACAGGATCCGGCGACAGCTGAGAGTCCCACCATGCCGCAAGCGGCCCGCCTGGCAGTTCCTACGGCAGAGGTGATCGATCTGGCGGGGATAGCCGCGCGGCTGATCGCATTGTCGAAGGCGGCGTTGAAAGCGAGGGCCGCGAGCACCGATCCGTACGCTCCGCGCGAGGCGTCGCCGTGACTGAAGATCGCAGGGTGAACCTGCTGCTCGTGGATGACCGCCCCGAGAATCTTCTCGCGCTCGAGGCGATTCTCGAGCCGCTTGGCCAGAGGCTCGTGTGCGCGCAGTCAGGTGAAGAGGCGCTCAAGTGTGTGCTCCAGCAGGAGTTTGCCTGCATCCTGCTCGATGTTCAGATGCCTGACATGAACGGATTCGACGTCGCGCAGATCATCAAGTCGCGTGAGAGGTCGCGCTACATCCCGATCATCTTTCTGAGCGCGATCAGCAAGGAAGATGCGTATGTGTTCAAGGGTTATTCGATGGGCGCTGTCGACTATGTGTTCAAGCCTTTCAATCCCGACGTGCTGCGATCAAAGGTTGCTGTGTTCGTCGATCTGTATGTGAAGCAGCAACAGCTGATAGAACAGGCGGAGCTGCTCGCGCAGAGCCAGAGGCGAGAGCTCGAGCTGGAGCACCGTGCGGAGTTATTCGAGGCTGAGGCAAAATCCGCCGCACAGTTGACTGAGCTCAACAGCAAGCTCAAGGAGCGGCAGGCGGAGCTGGAGCAGGCGATGGGAGTTCGCAACCGCTTCTATGCGTCGATGAGTCACGAGCTGCGGACGCCGATCAATGCGGTCATCGGGTACAGCACGCTGATGATCGACAACATCTATGGTCCGCTCAACGAGAAGCAGCGCGAAGGTCTTCAACGAACGCTTCGGGCGGCGAGACACCTGCTCGAGCTCGTCAATGATGTGCTCGACCTCTCGAAGATCGAGGCAGGAAAGATCGAGCTGACGCTGGCCCCGGTTAACGTCGCGAACCTGATCGACGATCTGTTCGTGACCGTGCGTCCGCTCGCGGATGAACATGGAACGAGCCTGAGTTTCATCCGCCCGGAGCAGGCCATATCGATCGTGACCGATCCGCGCCGCGTGCGCCAGATTCTTCTGAATCTCCTTTCGAATGCAATCAAGTTCGGAAAGCAGAAACCGATCAAGGTCGCGTGCCGTCCGCTGGACGGGGGCGGGGTGAGTATATCCGTGATCGATGAAGGGGAGGGGATCTCGGAAGAAAATCAGCACCGCATTTTCGAGGAGTTCGTTCAGGTTTCGCCGCACCAGCAAATGGGGACGGGTCTCGGGCTCCCCATTTCGCGCCGGCTTGCGACATTGCTCGATGGGTCGCTCGAACTGACATCGACTCCGGATGAGGGGAGTGTCTTTACGCTTCACCTCCCTGCCGAAAGCTCGCCCAGGGTTTTTGACGAACCCGAAGAGGAACCGGTACTTCCAGCCCTCCCAGAGGGGGTCAGGAAAGGGGTCCAGGTGGCATAGACCCTGCCTCATGTGGGTGTCGGGTCGCGCTGGTGCGACCGCCATAACGGGAGAAAGACATGACAAACATCAAAAAGTTTATTCTGGTTCCAGCGGCCATTCTGGCAGTTACGGCCTGCAGCGGACGGGATGATAGCAGCAAGGTCGATGAGGCGTTGAACGCCGATCTATCCCTGGCGGCTCAGGCACGACCCTACACACCGATGGACAGCGTTTCGGCTATGGAGCGCGCTTATGCGGCTCAGGGGCTCGCCCCAGTCGGTTATGCCCCAGCTGGATACGCTCCGGTGTATAGCCAGCCGCAGCCAGCGCCAGTTCGTGAGCGCGTAGTTTACCGGGATCGTCCGGTTTACCGTAGCTCGGGATCGTCGGGCAGCCGGAGTACGGCATCGGCGCCACGTAGGACGACCATCGTTAAGCACACCAAGCGTGATGCGGCAATTGGTGCGGCAGCCGGTGCTGCGATTGGTGCGGTTACAAGCCGTGACAAGCTTAAGGGTGCTGTAATTGGTGGTGTTGCCGGCGCAGTGCTCGGTGGCGTCATTGGCAACAACGTCGACGTTCAGAGGCGTTAACAGCCTTCCTGAAGACTTGAAGCCCCCGTGTCTCTTTATGAGGCACGGGGGGCTTTTTTTTGCGCGCTATTCGCTGTTAGCATAAGGGAACAGCTTTTGGGGGGTCCAGCGCCGTCGTCATCAAATGCGAACAGCTAATAGCGAGTAGCGAATGCGAGTAGCGCCCAGCGAATAGCGAATAGCACGCGCCTGCTAATATGACATATGCTTTGGGCATCATATTTGTGATTGCTACCTTTGCACGGAGCCAAACCCTGTCTCAATGTCTCAGCAGTGCGTCCCCTGTGTGAGACTAGCTCGAAGGGCAGCAAGGGTTTCCCCTCCAAAAGGGTTAGGGGTTTCCCCCTCTTGTTTTGAGGGCCACGGCATGGTTACGATGACCCTCGAATGAATAACGATACTGAGCGCCTGCGCGCGCTATGCGTTGGCCGGCACGAATTTCTGTCAGAGCACATTGCAAGATTCTTTGGCTCGCTTGGAATCGACACTCAGCATGCGATCGGGCTCGAGCACGCCCTTCTCAAATCCCGCGATTTCCACCCGCATGTCGTGATCGCCGAATACGAAATGCTGGCAATGCTCCCCCTCGGAGCCTGGGAGCGCGATGAGCTGTTGTCTCGCACCGCTGTCATCGCAGTGAGTCTCACGCGTCGCCAGCATGAGTTGCATCTCCTTGACGTGAATGGAATCGGTGGATTCTTCTACCTGCCGATGCTCGACCCGGAGACGGCAGGAAAAATCATTGCCGCTGCCGCTTCGTCTTTCCTGACGCGCTATGTCCCCCTCGTGCCAACGGTCCACGACAAAGAATCGGCGATCCTGCACTGATAGCGGCCTTTACCCTCTCAAACGCCTCGACAATCCCTTAAATTGGGGGGCATGTCGAGTGACCCAATCACAAGCGTCTTCAACGACGGCTACATCGCTGAAGTCTTCGAGTCCTATCGTCGCGATCCGGCATCGGTCGATGAGTCGTGGCGCCAGTTCTTTCGCTTCGCGGAAAACCTCGGTGGTGCCCGAACCGGAGGAGGCGCAGCCTCAACCCCGGCCGCGGATGCTTCCGAGCTGAAGAAGGTCGCCGCGGCTGCCTCCCTCGTCGATTCGATTCGGGCCTACGGTCATCTCGCCGCGCAGATAGATCCCCTCGGAAATACGCCGCCGGGAACGCCTGAGCTTACGCCTGAGTTTCACGGCCTCAGCGATGAAGATCTCGCCTCGATTCCCGGTGATGCGCTCAGGTCATCCGAGCCGACAGCTGCCGACGTGGTCAAGCGCCTTCGCTCGCTATACTCCAGCAATGTCGGGTTCGAATTCGACCACCTCGGAAAAGTTGAAGAACGCGAGTGGCTCAAATCCCAGATCGAAGGCGGGCGGGTTCATGAGCCGCTAAATGCTGATGAAAAAAAGGCGGTGCTCCGCCGTCTGACCGAGGTCGACGGGCTCGAGAGATTCCTCGGCAGAGTCTATCAGGGCTACAAGCGGTTCTCGATCGAGGGTATCGACATGATGGTGCCGATGCTCGACACGGCGATCGACGCGTCGGCAACGCATGGCGCGAGTGAAGTGAGCATCGCAATGGCGCATCGAGGGCGTATCAACGTCCTGGCCCACATTCTCGAGAAACCGTACAAGACGATCTTCGGAGAGTTCGAAGGAAGACACGCAGCGACCAACGCGGAAAGTGGCACTGGAGATGTGAAATACCATCTTGGCTTCACCGCGGAACGGAAATCCGGTGAAGCGAAGGTTCGCGTTTCGCTCATTCCAAACCCGAGTCATCTCGAGCTTGCGAATCCAGTGCTCCAGGGTGTCACGCGAGCTCGGCAGACTGTGATCGCGGGCGAGGGCGAGCGTAACGAGGCGAGTGTAGTCCCTGTTGTCATCCACGGTGATGCTGCGTTTCCCGGTGAAGGCGTAGTGGCCGAGACGTTCAACATGTCGCGGCTTCGCGGGTATCGCGTTGGTGGCACGCTTCACATCATCGCGAACAATCAGGTTGGATTTACAACGGATCCGATCGACGCACGCTCGACCCACTATTCGAGCGATCTCGCGAAAGGATTCGAGGTACCGATCGTTCACGTGAACGCCGAAGACGCGAACACGTGTGTGCGGGTGATGCAGATGGCTGTCGAGTACCGGGCAAAGTTCGCAAAGGATTTCCTCGTCGACCTGGTTGGCTATCGCCGTCACGGTCATAACGAGACAGACGAGCCTGCGTTCACGCAGCCTGCGATGTATACACAGATCCGGCTGCATCCCACGCCCCGCGAGGTGTGGGGGAAGCGCCTCGTCGATGAAGGGTTGATGAGCGCAGACGAAGTGACCGCGCTTGATGCAGAGATCGCGGCGAACTTCGAGCGTATTCAGAGCGGTGCATCGCCGAGTGACGGCGAGAAGTCATCGCCGGGTGAAGTCGTGAAACCAGCCGACGCAGATGGTGCGTCGCCGGCTTCAAGCCCGACGGCCGAAAAGCTGGTGGCGCTGAACGAGCAACTGCTTGCATGGCCGCAGTCGTTCAAGCCGAATACGAAACTTGCGAAGACACTTCGCAGGCGTCGCGAGACAATGGGCGATGCAGGCGGAATCGACTGGGGTCATGCCGAGGTGCTGGCGTTTGCGTCGATGCTCGTGCAGGGGACGTCGGTGCGCATGACGGGGCAGGATATCGAGCGCGGCACGTTCTCACATCGCCAAGCTGTCCTGCATGATGCCGAGACTGGGGAGAAGTACACTCCCCTTCAGCATCTGCCCGATTCAAGCGCCCGCTTCGAGATCTACAACAGCCCGTTGTCAGAAACAGCAGTGCTCGGGTTCGAGTATGGTTTCAGCACGGCGATGGAAAATGCAGTAGTTCTGTGGGAAGCCCAGTTCGGCGACTTTGTGAATGTCGCGCAGCCGATCATCGATCAATTCATCGTTTCAGATCGAGCGAAGTGGGGTCAGGTCTCGTCGATCGTGATGCTGCTGCCGCATGGCTATGAAGGTCAGGGACCGGAGCATTCGAGTGCGAGGCTCGAGCGGTTTCTGCAGTCGTGCGCCGAGAACAACATGTATGTGGCTTATCCGTCGACGCCTGCGCAGTACTATCACATTCTGCGGAGGCAGGCGACTGACGAGCGTCGTCGTCCCCTTGTGCTGATGCAGCCGAAGAGCCTGCTGCGTCTGCCGGAGGCGGCCTCGCGACTTTCGGATCTTGCTGAGGGATCGTTTGCAACCGTGATCGACGATGTAGTGGTTGCTGAGCAGCGCGATCAGGTTACGCGTCTCGTGTTCTGCACGGGAAAGATGTATTACGATCTTGCTGCGAGGCGTGCGCCGCATGTAGCGCTCGTTCGTGTCGAACAGCTGTATCCGTGGCCGGACAAGGAAGTCGCGGCGATCGTCGATTTGTATCCGTCGGTCGAGGAAGTTGTGTGGGCTCAGGAAGAGCCGAAGAACATGGGTGCGTGGACATATGTGTCGCCGCGTCTTCGAGTGTCGACGGGGAATGCGATGATTGTGCGTTACGTCGGGCGTCCTGAGCGTGCGAGTCCTGCCGAAGGTTATGCGTCGGCGCACAAGAGCGAGCAGGAGCGGATCGTTTCGGAGGTCGCAGCTCCGATGGCTCAACCTGGCAGTGCCAAGCGTCGCACTCCGGTCACGAGCCAATAGTACGAATCGCCGAGGAACGGTCCGAATGAGGCGGGCTCTCATTGCTTTGACGGCAGTGGTCTTCGCCATGCCGCGCGCGTCGGGCTCACAGGAGCCGAACGTTCCGACATGTTTCGACTGCGGAGCCGACCACCCGCGCGTGCTTCTCATTGGGGCCCATCCTGATGATGAAGACACGAACCTGATCGCGTGGCTCCAGCGGGGCGGAAGGGCAAGCACTGCCTATCTCTCGCTGACGCGGGGTGACGGTGGGCAGAATCTCATCGGCAATGAGCTCGGTGAGGAGCTCGGAATCATCCGGACCGAAGAGCTCCTGGCCGCGCGGCGGGTTGATGGAGCTGCGCAGTTCTTCACACGTGCATACGATTTCGGATTCTCCAAGAGCGCGGCCGAGACTTATGCGCACTGGCCGAAGGACTCCCTGCTTGACGATGTCGTAGCGGTGGTTCGCGCGTGGCGGCCGGACTTAATCATCATGATGTTTTCGGGAACACCGCGCGACGGGCACGGACATCATCAGGTATCGGCCTTACTGGCAAAGGAAGCGTATGCAGTATCGGCCGACACGATACGGTTCCCGGTAAACAAGTTCGGAAGTGCCTGGACTGTGTCCAAGTTGTATCAGACTTCGCGGTTTCAGCCTGATTCTGCGACACTTCGCTTTAACGTCGGCGAGTACAATGAAAAACTCAGCCGGTCGTATGCGGAGATAGCAGGAGAGAGCAGATCGCTGCACAAGTCCCAGGGATTTGGAGCGCTGCAACGGAAAGGTGTCGTGTGGAATTACGTACAGCGGCTCGAGTCCAGGGTGAATGCAGCAACGCCGGCAAAAGCAGAAAAATCGATTCTCGACGGCGTGGTCCCACGTTGGCGGGATGGCACCGACTACGGGGCCGATGAACTTGTTCCGCGACACAGTGCGCTCGAAGCAATCGCCGATCGACAGTATCTCGCAATCGGCGACAGTGCCCGCATCATGGTCACGTATTACAACAGGAACCGTCGACCAGTAACGGTATTTGCGGGGTTAGGTGGTGAGCGCACGGTTGAGCCGGATAGCTCGACTTCCTGGGTGACGTACATGAAGGGAAGAGAGATCACTCAGCCGTGGTGGCTGGTGACGCCGCGGAATGGCGATTTGTTCTCAGCTGCGATTCCGAGAGCGGTGCCTGGGGTTGGAGGCAGGCCGCCGTCAGAAGATGTTCGTCAGCAGAATGACTGGATCACAGCGGGCGCGATGTTTGGCGGGGTGCACCTTGCTGAGGAGCGTGTGCCCGCGGTTTACAGGACGGTCGATCCAATCCGCGGCGATGTCCAGCGGCCTTTAGTGGTGGTGCCAGCGATAAGCATTACTCTCGATCGTGCAGTTGAACTTGCCCGGGCTGACGTGCCATTCGAAAGGTTCGTCAACGTCACCCTGCGCTCAGCGCTGACGAAGCCGGCAGCCATTCGAGTGCTACTGTCGTTGCCCCCGGGGCTTGCCGCCGATTCGGCCTCCCGAAGTATCGCGATCGACTCCGCTGGAACGCGCAGAATCACTTTTCGTGTAAGGGGCAAACTCACTGCGGGGGACCACCTGATCTCGGCATCGGCGATCGCTGATGGCCGGACGTACAACTCAGGATACATACCGATCGACTACGATCACATAACACCGCAGCGGCTGTACCGGCCGGCTGCAACACGGGTGCGCGCAGTCGATTTGAGGTACGCGGCAACAGTGAACGTTGGTTATATCCAGGGCGTAGGCGATAAAGTCGCACCGGCTCTTCAGCAGCTTGGGATTCCTGTAACCCTGATTGCGCCGGGAGAAGTTCCTTCGATCGACCTGTCGAAGTTCTCGGCAGTTGTCGTCGGCCCGCGCGCATATGATGCGCACCGCGAGTTGATTGACAACAATACCTACCTCCTCGACTACGCACGCAACGGTGGAACGTTAGTCGTGCAGTATGGACAGTACGAGATGATGCGGGCGGGCGTGATGCCTTACGCGATTACCATATCGCGGCCGCATGATCGCGTTACCGAAGAGGTTGCGCCCGTCACTATTCTCGATGCGGCCAGTCCAGCCCTCACTGCGCCGAACAGAATTACTGCGGCGGATTTCGAGGGTTGGGTTCAGGAGCGTGGCTTGTATATGCCGAGGACGTTCGACGAGCGCTTTCGTCCCGTCGTCGAGGTGAACGATCCGGGTGCGCCGCCAAATCGCGGCGGCATCATCGTCGCTCCGTACGGAAAGGGATTGTATGTCTACACGACGCTCGCATTTTTCCGGCAGCTGCCTGCAGGCGTCAGCGGGGCCGCCAAACTTTTCGTGAACCTCATCTCGAGCGAGGCGCGGGGCTTCGCTCCAACGCAGACCAAGGCGGGCTCGCAATGAAACGCTGGCACATCGCTGTCCTTGCTGTTGCCGTAGCAGGATGCTCGAAGGACGACAGAACTGTACTCACAGTCTACTCGCCACACGGAAAGGACCTCCTCGGATATTTCGAGACCGAGTTCGAGAAAGTGAACCCGACGATCGACGTTCAGTGGGTCGACATGGGATCGCAAGAGGTTCTCGATCGCATAAGGGCGGAGAAGGAAAACCCGCAGGCAGACCTGTGGTTCGGTGCGCCGGCTGAGGCGTTCGATCGCGCGACGAAGGAGGGATTGCTGCAGCCCTATATCCCGACTTGGTCGAACGCCGTGAGCGTCGAAGGTCGGGATGCTGCTGATAACTGGTACGGCACTTATCTCACCCCCGAAGTGATCGGTTACAACACCGAAGCTGTCACGAGAGAGCAGGCGCCGAAGGATTGGGACGACGTGCTCGATCCGAAGTGGAAAGGGAAAATATTGATTCGCGATCCAATCGCATCCGGTACCATGCGCGCAATCTTCGGCGCGATCATCGCACGTTCGGTGGCCCGGACAGGTTCTCCTGAAAGCGGATACGAGTGGCTGCGAAAGCTCGATGCGAACACGCGCGAATACACGCTCAACCCGACGATTCTCTATCAGAAGCTGGGACGCCAGGAAGGTGTCATCACGCTGTGGGACATGCCTGACATCGCGACCCTCAAATCGCGTCTCAACATTCCTGTCGACTACATCATTCCATCGAGTGGCACGCCGTTGCTTGTCGATGGCATCGCGCTCGTCCGTGGAACGAAGAAGGCCGAGCAGGCAAAGCTCTATTATGAGTTCGTGACCACGCCCGAGGCGATGAAGGCTGCGGCAGAAAAGTACCTGAGGATTCCGGCGCGGACTGACATCGCACAAGCGGATCTCCCACAGTGGATCCAGCAGGCAAACCGCGAGATCAAGCCGATGCCGGTCGATCGAAAGGTGATGGCGGACAGCCTCAATGCATGGATGAAGTACTGGGACTCGAACATCCGGAACAGCAGCAGGCGCAATCAGTGAGCAAGGGATCGCTCGTGCTCGAGCGGGTTACACGCCGCTTTGGTGATCATTTAGCGGTCAATGAAGTGTCGCTCGAGGTTCCAGCCGGCGAGCTGCTGGCACTCATCGGCGCTTCGGGGTCGGGCAAGACGACGACGTTGAGGATCACCGCTGGCTACGAGACGCCAGATAGCGGAAAGGTGTTACTTGACGGCCGAGATATTACGGACCTTCCTCCGCAGAAGCGCGACTTCGGCATGGTGTTTCAGCACTACGCCCTGTTTCCGCACATGCCGGTGCAGGACAACGTCGCATTCGGTCTCGAAGCGCGCGGTGTGCCGAAGTCTGCAAGGCTCGAGAAAGCACGGGCAGCGCTCGCGTCGGTGGGACTGGAGAACGCGGGACCGCGAAGTATTCAGTCCCTGTCGGGAGGCGAACAGCAGCGGGTGGCGCTTGCTCGCGCGCTTGTCATCGAGCCGCGCGTGCTTCTAATGGATGAGCCTCTCTCCAACCTCGACCCCATATTGCGGCAGTCGACGCGCGATGAGCTGCGGTCGATGCTCCACCGGGTTGGGGTGCCTGCGCTATTCGTGACACACGACCAGGAGGATGCGTTCGCGATAGCAGACCGCATAGCTCTCATTCGCAAGGGAAAGCTCCTCCAGGTGGGAACTCCCGAGGATCTCCACGATCGTCCCGCATCACTCGGCGTTGCAACGTTCATCGGGAGGTCGACCATCTTGCCGGCCGAGTTGATCGGTCAGGGTCGGGTTGCCGTAACGATTGGCGGCGTTCGACGCGAGCATGCATCGACAAGCCCCAATGGTGTTGCTCCGGTATCGCCTCATGCCGTACTGCGGCCGGATTCGCTTGAGATATCGCAGGAGGAAAGTGACGGCTGGAAAGGCAAGGTCGTAAACCGGCGCTTTACTGGGGGAAGCGCCGTTTACAAGATCCAGATGGCGGGGAATGTCATTCTCGAGGTCAATTCGGTGAAGATGGACCTGCGCGAAGGTGATACTGCAGGCGTAGTCGTGAAGCGTGAGCCAATACCCATAGTGGGCGGCAGCGACTGACGATGCGCGACACGCGTAGAAGCTGGCTACTCGCGCTGCCGGTTCTCGCGCTGCTTCTCTGGACGGTTGCATTTCCGAACGTCGCAGTGATTTTCGGGAGTTTCGAAAACGGGCTCGGTCACTGGCGTGAGTTCATCAACAGCCCGTCAGATCGGGAAGCACTGTCGACGAGCATCTTCATTTCGGTCGCGTCGGTAATCGCGTCACTGCTGATCGGGGTACCGCTCGCATTTCTGCTGAGTCGCTTCGAGTTTCCCGGTCGCAAAATCCTGCGCGTCGTGGCGACTCTGCCCGCCGCGCTTCCGCCGCTTGTCGGAGTGATCTCGTTTCTATTCCTGTTCAGCGAGAGTGGCGTGTTCACACGTGCGGTTCAACGCTCGTTCGGGATGGAGGAAGCACCGTGGCGGCTGACAGGCGTCTGGGCCATCGTGTTCGTGCACGCCTACACCATGTACGTCTACGTATTCCTTTTCGTCACTGCCGGCCTGGAGCGTTTTGACACGACGCTCGACGAAGCCGCATCAGGGCTTGGCGCAAGCGGATGGCAGCGGCTCAGGCGAGTGACTCTTCCGCTGCTCACTCCTGCGATCGCCGGATCGATGCTGCTGGTGTTCATGACATCGCTTGGCTCCTTCTCCGCACCGTACGTTTTTGGAGGAGGAATCCGTGTGCTTTCGACGCAGATCGTGGCGTCGAAGCTCAATGGTGCAATGGGGCTCGCATATGTCGAGACCACCGTGCTTGCTCTCGCGGCGGTTGCGGGCCTTGTGCTGTACAGGTGGCTCGAGCGCAAGCGTAAGTACACATCGTCGGGTAAGGGGTCAGCGACCAGGCGGGTGATAAGATCGAGGAACGCGCAGGCGGTAGCAGCTGTGTTGGCGAGTGTGCTCGTGATCCTGTTGATTCTTCCTCACCTGATGGTTGTGCTTGTGTCCTTTGCCGTTGACGGTGTGTGGACTACTCAGGTTCTCCCGCCGGCCTACACGCTCGATAACTATCGCCGACTGGTCTCCGAGGCTGCACTGTGGAAGCCAATCATGAACAGCGTGTCGATGGCACTGATCGCGACGGCAGCGAATGTGGTTGTCTGCTTCGTTGCCGCCTATCTCATTGTTCTGCGAAAGTTCACAGGCCGGCGGATGCTGGAACTGCTCGTTGCGATTCCATGGGCGATACCAGCAACCGCGATTGCGCTTGGGCTTGCGGCCACGTTCAACCGAAACGACCTGCTGTCCGGGCGTGTCATGCTGGTTGGCACGTTCTGGATTCTGCCGCTCGCGTACTTCATCAGGGGAATACCTCTCGTCGCGACAGCCGTGGAAAGCTCATTGCGGCAGCTTGATCCCGCGCTCGAGGATGCAGCGCGTGGCCTCGGCGCATCGTGGTGGCTTACGATGAAACGCGTTGTTCTTCCAGCGGCGCGACCGGGTCTCATTGCTGGCGCGCTTCTGGCGGCAGTCACGGCGGTCGGCGAGTTCGTGGCTAGTGTCGTGCTCTATACTCACGCGAACCGGCCGATCTCGATTGAGATCCTCGCGCAGCTGAGGGCTCTCGCGTTCGGAACTGCTGCGGCCTACAGCGTACTGCTGATACTGCTCGTCCTCATTCTGACTTTTACGGCTCGTAGCCTCGAGGAAAGGATGGCGTGATGGATCATGTTGGGCTTTGCCTCGTGCCTGACGCCTGCGTGGACTGAGGACTGAAGCCTATGCTGTTTTTCAGTGTGTGTTTTTTACCGTCGCCTGGTGACTGCCGACTCAAGACTCAGAAGGATCAGCCCTCAGTCCTCAGTCATAAGTCAGAATCGCATACTGAAAAACAACATAGGCTTCAGGCCTCAGTCCACGCAGTCGTCGGGCACGGGTCGAAGGCGTGGCTACGGCTCGCCGGGGGGACGTGGATCATCGACGCCGGAGTTCAGGAATAATGAGAACAGCACGAGCGCCGCTGATGTAACGAAGGGCACCGCTCTCCCAAAGTAGTCGTACGAAAATCCCGCCCACAGGGGGATTATCACCCTCGAGAGTCCACCGAAAGTCTGCTGAACCCCCATGTACAAGCCGCGCTCGCTGCTCGCGATCACGCGCGACAGCAGAGACGTCACGCACGGAAAGGTGAAGGCAGTTCCAAGCGGAACCAGTGCGACAACTATCGCCAGCAGCACGTAGTTGTGAACGAAGGGGTACGCGGCGATCCCGACAGCGAGCAGCACCAGCCCAATGCGCGACAGCTTCTCCTCTCCGAAGTGTTCCACCATCCTCCCCAGGAAAAGAGCGCGGGTGACGACGGAGATGACTCCGATATACGTGAAGAAGATCCAAACTCTGTGTTCGCCAATACCAAACTGATCAGCAAGAAATAGCGGCAGGATTGCGGTGATCGCTGAAAAAGCGCCCATCGTGATCGCATAAACCCAGATCAGTCGCGGTGCAGTTTCCTTCGCGTGAGTTACTACTCGCAGGATTACTTCTCTGGACGTGCGCCTCTTTATAGTCGTGTCTCTCGCATCATCCATGTCACGCGATTCGCTCAGGTACTTCCACGCGAATCCCATATTGATGACGCAGAGCGCTGCTGCAACGAGCCCGGGCCCGCTTCGTCCAGCAAGCAGGGCAAGTGACCCAAGCGGTGGCCCAAGCGCAACGCCAAGATTTGTCGCCGCACTGAGCCAGCCGAGCGCTTTCGCGCGATTCTGCGGTTCGGTGGAGTCGGCGACGTACGCCTGGATCACTCCGACGGTTCCGCCACCGGCGCCCTGCACGATCCTCGACAGGAGCAGCAGCCAGATGCTGCTTGCAAAAGCGAAGACTACATAAGCGACGGCAGCGGCTCCAAGCCCGACCAGCAAAGCCGGCCTGCGACCGTATCGATCGGAGAATCGACCCCACAATGGCGCACTCAACAGCTGAGCGGCGGTGAATGACACCACCATTATCACCACCACCATCGAACCTGCGCCGAGGTCGCGTGCGTAAAACGGCATCAGGGGGAGCACCATGAGGAGCCCCACCATGTCGACAAACGCGGTGATGATTAGAACGAGCAGCTTGCGGAACATCTGCTACTCTGTCTTGCCCAACGCAGCCGGTGGAACAGCCCGGCCCACGACCCCCGCCAGTGCAATGATGGTGAGCAGGTACGGTATCATCACGATGAACTGCGATGGAATAATCTCGATTCCCTGAAGCTGGATCTGCAGTGTCTCGGCAGCCGCGAAAAACAGACATGCAATCGCGGCTCTTACCGGATCCCATCTTCCAAAGATTACAGCGGCGACTGCGATAAATCCGCGGCCCGCTGTCATCTGATCGGTGAACTGATGCTGGTCGAGCGCGAGGAAAACTCCGCCCAGTGCCGCAAGCATGCCTGACACGGCGACCGCGATGTACTGAATCCTGCCGACGTTCACGCCAACGCTGGCAGCAGCAGCGGGATGCTCACCCACCGCCCGCACACGAAGTCCGAAGGGCGAGCGATAGAGCACCCATGCGAGAACGGGCGCTACACCAATTCCCATCCACAGGAGCGGATTGTCGAAACCATACCAGGCCTGATTGCCGCCGAATCCGTTAACCCGCGGCGAGTTCGACGAGCTGTCAAAGGCAAGTTTCAGGAAGAAGCGAGTGACGCCAATCGCGAGGAGATTAATCGCGATGCCGGAAACAACATGATCGGCGCGATACCTGATCGTCGCGACGGCGTGGATCAGCCCGAAAACGAGCCCGCCGAATATTCCACAGAGCAAACCGATCCACGGGCTGCCCGTGTAGTGCACGCCGAGTGTGGCGGAGAATGCGCCGGTCAGCATGAAGCCTTCCAGCGCCAGCGAGATGATACCAGCCCGTTCTGCCACAACTCCGCCAGCTGCGGCAAACAGATAGGGAACCGCGATCCGCAGCGTCTGCGTAACGAATGAGATCGGGTTCATGCAGCCACCGGTTTGCGTGCCCGGCGAAGCGCGGTGCGAACTTCCGGAACCGACATCGCAACAGCAAGGATCACGACGCCTTGAAGCACCTCGACCATCTGCTTGGGCACGAACGCGTGAATCGCAAGACCGCCCTGCGAAAGTGTGGCGAAGAACAACGCGGCGAGGACGACGCCGAGCGGGTGGTTGCGACCGACGAGTGCGACTGCAATTCCGAGGAAGCCGGAGCCTCCAGCAAAACCCTCTTCATAGTATTGCTTGTAACCGAGCACGTAGTTGATGCCGCCGATTCCCGCGATTGCGCCGGACAGCACCATTGCGCGCATCAGTGTGGCACCGACTCTTACGCCGCCGTACTCCGCAGCCTCGGGTTGGAGCCCGACTGCACGAAGGTCGTAGCCGCGCCTGCTTCGAAAAAGATGGAACCAGACCAGAAACGCGGTTATCAGCGCGACAATGATCGTAAGGTTCGCCGCGGATCCGTGGAAAGCCTGAATGAACGAGTCGAGCCTTGGAATCGCGCCGTTGCGAATTTCCGGGGTGTGCAGTGTTTCAGGAACGTGCAGGTGCGCAGCGATGATCCAGTTGAGAAGGGCAAGCACCACGAAGTTGAGCATTATCGTCACGATCACTTCGTGCGCGCCGAACTTCACCTTGAGGTATCCCGGTATCGCGCCAACGATGCCGCCGCCAAACGCGGCCGCGGCGATACAAATCAGGATCGCGAGAGGAATCGGGATAGCGGGAGTGAGGGCAAGGCCAATGACCCCGGCAAGAAATCCACCGGCCGCGAGCTGGCTTTCGGCTCCGACGTTGAAAAGTCCCGCGCGTATTCCGAGTGAAACGGCGAGCCCCGTGAATGTGAGCGTGGTTGCCTTGTACAACACCTGGCCAAATCCGTAAGCATTGCCCCACGTACCTTCGAGGAGCATCCGGTAGACAGTCGCCGGTGATTGTCCGTAGCTCATGATGAGGAGGTCGCCGCAGATCAACGCGACCAGCAGCGCGACTACCGGCGGGAATACGGCTTCCTCGAACTGCTCGCGGCGCGTGCTCATGCAGCCGAATCCGATCGTGTACCCATCATGTATTCACCAAGCGATTCTTCCGTCGCTTCACTCGCCGGCATGACCTTGGTCATTTTGCCGCGGTACATGACAGCTACACGGTCAGCGAGAGCGAGTACCTCGTTGAGTTCAGCAGAGACGAGGAGAATTGCTTTGCCGTCGGCGCGAGCCTCACGCAATCGCGAGTGAATGAACTCGATGGCCCCGACGTCAACGCCACGCGTTGGCTGAGCTGCAAGGAGAATGCTGAACGTCCTTCCCATCTCCCGCGCGATCACGACCTTCTGCTGATTACCGCCGGAAAGATTGCGCGCGGCGGTCTGAGCAGTCGGCGGCCTGATGTCGAATGACTCAATCTGATCTTTCGCGTTCGCCTGGATCCGGTCTCCGTTAAGAATGCCGCGCTTTGCGAAAGTCTCCTGAAGTCCGAGCACGAGATTGTCTGCAACGGAGTAGTCGAGGATCAAGCCGCGCCGGTGACGGTCTTCAGGAATGTGCGATAAACCTGCATCCCGACGCTCTGACACGTTCTTGTGAGTGACGTCGTGCCCGCTCATGCGGATCAGCCCTGATTCCACCGGGCGGAGTCCTGACAGCGCTTCGATGAGCTCGGTCTGGCCGTTGCCCTCGACACCGGCGATCCCGAGGATCTCGCCCGGCCTGATCGAGAAAGTGACACCGTCAACCGCGCGGGTACCCTGTGCGCCAAGGACGACCAGGTCAGTCACCCGAATCGCCGATGTCATGTCATCTGATGGATGAAACGTCGACTCAGTTTGCGCGTTCGACGAATCTGCATGCTCGACACCGATTCCAAGAGCACTGGCTTCGTCCCGTGAGGTAAGCACGACATCGCGACCCACCATCGCCCGCGCGATCAGCGCGGGAGTGGTCTCTGAAGTCTTCAGGCGATCCACGGTCTGGCCAGCACGCATCACGGTAATCGTATCGGAGACTTCGATTACCTCGTCGAGCCTGTGCGTGATTAGCACGATCGTTCCGCCAGCGTCGCGCAGTCGCCGAAGCACGGTCCACAGCTCGCGAACTTCCGGCGGGGAAAGCACCGCGGTAGGCTCGTCGAGAACCAGAATCCTGGCACCGCGATACAGGGTTTTCAGGATCTCGACGCGTTGCGCCTCACCTACCGACAAATTCGCAACGGTCGCTTCAGCCGAAACGGCGAGACCGGTTTCCTTGCTGAGAGCCTGGACATCAGCGATTGCCTTCGGGTAGTCGATGCGCCCGCCGGTGACCGGCTCCATGCCGAGAATGATGTTCTCGGCCACGGTAAGAGTCGGGACGAGCATGAAATGCTGGTGGACGACGCCGATCCCTGCTTTGATCGCGTGGCTCGTGTTCCAGCCGGTGACGTCAGCACCGTTCACTTCCATGGTCCCTGCATCGGGCTTCTGAAGACCCCCGAGGATTTTCATGAGGGTGGACTTGCCAGCACCGTTCTCGCCGACGAGCGCGTGGATTTCACCCGGCATCACTTCGAGCGAGGCGCCTCGATTCGCTCGAACAGCGCCGAAAGTCTTGTCGATCCCCGTCATCCGGATCGCATACTGCGCACGGTTGGCTGTCCCGGTGCCCAAGCCTGTCATCTGGTGCTGGGTACCTTGATCCTGCCAGCGATGATCTCCTGCTTCAGCGCTTCTATGCGCGTGTGCACCGAGTCCGGGATCAACCCCTTGTTCCGCTCGTCATACACGTAACCAACGCCGCCCTCGGCCAAGCCGAAAGAATAGATGCCACCTTTGAACGTCTTGCCCTGGACGCGTTCGATTGCATTGAAGACTGCGGCATCGACGCCCTTCACCATGGAGGTGAGGATGTAACCGGGTGCTTCGTCGTGCTGATCGGCATCTACGCCGATCGCGAGCTTCTTCATGACGCGCGCCGCTTCGAATACTCCCTGACCAGTGGAACCGGATGCGTGAAAGATCACGTTGACACCCGATTGATACTGGCTCAGCGCGAGCTCCTTGCCTTTGCCGGGATTCTTGAATGCATCAGGAGTGACACCGGCGTATTGCGCAACGACAGTACAGTCCGGGCAGACCTGTTTCACGCCTGCACGATATCCAGCCTCGAACTTGTGAATGAGGGGAATGTCCATACCGCCGACGAAACCAACGCGTTTCGACTTTCCGACGAGCGCGGCCAGAGCCCCCACGAGAAATGATCCTTCTTCCTCACGAAATTTGAGCGCGGCGAGATTCGCCGGTGGCGCGATGACATTGCCCTTGTCGTCAACTGACAGCGCGTAGTCGACGCAGGCGAATGAAACATCGGGGTACTCTTTTGCGAGCACGGTGATGTCATCGGAGAAGATGAATCCGACCCCGATGACGAGATCCATGTCCTCCGATGCAAGCAGGCGAAGGCCTGCTTCGCGATCAGATCCTTCGCCTGGCTCGATGAACCGGATGTTGGGCTGGAGAATCTTCGTTGCGCTGTCTGCGCCCGCGTATGCGCCGTCGTTGAATGACTTGTCGCCTCGGCCACCGACGTCGAGAACGATGCCTACATCAGTCGCGCCCGGGCGGTCGGTATCGGTAACTCCCCGCCCACCCGCAAACAGAAGCGCGGTATGAACGGCGAGCAGCGCCAGAGTGACGAGGAGAAGTTTCCGCATTCAGCAGGATATTCGCCCACTGAACGCGGCGCGGCAAGGCGCACTCCCCCTTTCTATAGAACTTGCTGCCCGGTTGATTTGAGATATGGCAGAACGCATAAGAACCCGCTTTCTGGTGATCGGAAGCGGAGTAGCCGGGTTGCACACGGCCTGGCGGGCGTCGGCGGAGGGTGAAGTCATGATCCTCACCAAGCGATCACTCTTCGACAGCGCGACAGCATATGCTCAAGGCGGAATCGCTGCCGCACTCGGGGCGGGTGATTCGCCGGAGCTCCATCGCAGGGACACCCTGGCAGCGGGCGCTGCACTATGTGACGCTGCCGCAGTCGCCGTCCTGGTAGAAGAGGGGCCTGCGCGGGTGCGTGAGCTCCACACTGCCGGCGCAGACTTCGACCTCGAGCCGGGTGGTGCGTTCAAGCTGGGCAAGGAAGCGGCTCATTCACGCCGGCGGATCGTGCACGCGCATGGCGACCAGACAGGTGCCGAGGTTGCGCGAACGCTGATCGAGCGGGTTCGCGAGAGCAAGAAGATTCAGGTGCTCGAAAAGACCCGCGTGCTCGATCTGATTGTCAGCGACGGGATATGCCACGGGATCAGAGCAACCAGGGCGGGCAAGCCGATCGAGATAATCGCGGATGCGACAGTACTCGCCACCGGCGGCTGCGGGCAGGTCTATCGCTACACGACGAATCCGCAGGTTGCGACTGGCGATGGCTACGCGATTGCGCAGCGCGCCGGAGCTCGCCTGGCCGACATGGAGTTCGTGCAGTTTCATCCTACGGCGCTCGAGACACCGGAAAATCCACTTGCCCTCATCTCCGAGGCGGTGCGCGGGGAAGGCGCGATCCTCATCAACGATGCGGGCAAGAGATTCATGACACGCAAGCATCGCCTGGCGGAACTTGCGCCGCGTGACATCGTCGCACGCGAGATTTTCCGTGAGCGGCAAGGGGGCAGCGGCGTATACCTGGATGCGCGGAAGCTCGGAAACAGCTTTGCCAAACGATTTCCTGGAATCTTCGCGCTGTGCAAGGCTCGCGGAATCAACCCGTCCAAAGACCTCATACCAGTGATACCGGCCGCGCACTATATGATGGGGGGCATCGTCACAGATCTGGCCGGGCGGTCGAGTCTCCCCCGCCTCTACGCATGCGGCGAAGTGTCACGCACCGGCGTCCACGGCGCTAACCGTCTGGCATCGAACTCGCTTCTCGAAGGACTTGTGTTCGCCGAGCGTGTGGCGAGAGACATGATAGGATTGCCCAAGGGGACGGGTGTTCCGAGGAAAAAGTCCTGGGATGCGCCTGTGCTGGAGGATCGGGGCGCCGCGCAGGTAGCGGCTGACAATGTTCGCAGCGTGATGTGGGAGCACGCCGGCATCGACAGGTCTGCAAAGGGATTACGGAAGGGAAGGGAACTGCTCGACGACATCGAGACGCGACTGCCGGTCGGAGCAACGGAGGAGCTGAACCTTGTCTCGACCGCAAAACTGATCATCGATGGCGCACTGCTGCGAAAAGAATCGAGAGGCGGTCACTTCAGGAGCGACTTTCCGCATGCCGTCAAGAAGTGGCGCGGCAAACACATAGAATGGTGAGATGACGACAACCGCATCGAGCGATGAAGTAACCGAGCTTCAAGGGGAGATCAGGCGGCTCGCAAGAGAGCGTAATGCCGTGATCATCGCTCACAACTACGAGCGTCCGGAAGTGCAGGACGTTGCAGACTTTGTCGGCGACTCACTCGGGTTGAGTCGCGAGGCGGCTCGCACTGACGCGGAAGTCATCGTCTTCTGCGGAGTGCACTTCATGGCGGAGACGGCAGCCGTTCTCTCTCCGCAGAAAAAGGTTCTCCTGCCCGATCTGGCTGCTGGATGCTCGCTGGCAGCAACCATCGATGGCGATCAGCTGCGGGCGTGGAAGTCTGAACATCCGGGAGCAGTGGTCGTTTCGTATGTGAATACCACTGCGGATGTGAAGGCGGAAAGCGACTACTGCTGCACGTCAGGCAACGCGGTCGAGATAGTAAACTCGATCCCGGCCGACACGGAGATTTTGTTTCTTCCTGACATGTTTCTTGGCGCACACGTGAGACGCGTGACCGGAAGGCAGAACATGCATGTGTGGATGGGTGAGTGTCATGTGCACGCGGGGATCGACCCTGAGCACATAACGGCTCAGCGGGCACTTCACCCGGGCGCGGAATTCCTGATTCACCCCGAATGCGGCTGCGCCTCGAGCGCGGTCGAAGCGGTGTCCGCGGGTGCGGTTGATCCAGAAGGCGTGCAGATCCTTTCTACTGAAGGAATGATCAATCGTCCAAGGATCTCAGCTGCCGATGATTTCATAGTTGCGACGGAGGTTGGGATACTGCACCGGCTGCGACGCGAGAATCCGACGAAGCGCTTTTACCCTGCGAGTGATCTTGCTGTTTGCGCCTATATGAAGGTCACGACTCTCCCGAAAGTTCTGCGATCGCTCGAGCTGATGCAGCACCAGATCACTGTCGAGCCGGCGGTAGCGGCGAAGGCGAGGCGGGCGATCGAGCGGATGATTGCAATAGGTGGCCAGCGCCCGCTCTCGATGAAGCCGGAGACGACCATCGATCCGGGTGAGTAAAAATGGCATCAAGACAAGTGAGACCAAGAAACATTGCAGTCCTGGCGGAGCGGGCGTTCAACGCACCGGGCGCGTTGAGGTTTCCATTCGCGCGATTGATGACAGAGAAGATCGTAAGGGAGGCACTGGTCGAGGACGCCGCTGACGAGGACATCACCAGCATTGCGACCATTTTGTCGGACCGGCGTCAGCGGTGCGCGATTCTCGCGCGAAAGCCCGGTGTCATTGCCGGGATTCCGTTAGCGCGTGAAGCGTTCAGACAAAGAGACCCGCGCGCGGCGGTCCGCGCAGCGGTGAAGGACGGACAAAAAGTGCGCGCCGGCACCCCCATTCTCTTCGTTACCGGAAACGGGCGCGGACTACTCTCGGCCGAGCGGGTTGCGCTCAATTTTTTGCAGCGGCTGTCCGGCGTTGCGACGCTGACACGTGAATTCGTCGATGCTGTCGCAGGAACCGGTGCGAAGATTCTCGACACGAGGAAGACCACGCCCGGCTGGCGGAGGCTGGAGAAGTGGGCAGTCAGGGCTGGCGGGGGGATGAATCACCGGGCCGACCTGGGTGCTGCGGTGCTGATCAAGGACAATCACGTTGCAGCGCTCGACGGCGACATTGCCATGGCGATCAAACGTGCGCGCGACCTCGCCCCTCCGAAGACACGTGTCGAAATCGAATGCGATCACATCGATCAGGTGTGGGCCGCTCTGGCCGCCGGTCCCGACGTGATCATGCTCGACAACATGGGTATCGCCGAGATGAAGGAGGCGGTGAAGCTGATCGCTGGAAGAGCGGTTACCGAGGCGTCGGGCGGCGTGACCCTGGAGACGGTGCGAGGTATTGCCGAGACAGGTGTCGATTGGATCTCAGTTGGTGCTCTTACTCATTCCGCGAAAGCATTGGATCTGGGGCTCGATTTCTAGCAACGGCGGGAAACCCAGGGGGTTGATTCACGACTCAAAATCAAGAATCGCATTCCCGACATAGTATCGTCCTGCAGCCCGTAAATCCGCGGCCACGGTACGACGCTTCGCATCGATCGCATCGTTACCCGATGACAACAGCACACGGTTCGCACGGAAGCGCTGACCGGACTCCACGCAGAACAGATCGCATAACGCGAGCTCCCTCTCAGCCAACTGCTCCCCCTTTTCATCGAGTATCGACTGTGTTCGCGAGATGACGCACGCTCTCGCGAACAATTCGATGGCCATGTTCGCCAGCCTCTCCAGAACGAGCTGGCGATCAACGATATCCTTTCGGTGGCGCATGATTGCGCGAGCGGTCGCACTACGAAGGTCCGCAACATGCTTCTCGAAGAACTTCTCGTTTTTCTCGAGCCTTGGATGCAGGTCGGGCTCCAGCGTCGCTTTGGTTCCGATGATGTTCCGCACCCGCGATGCAGCAAAGCCTGTCAGCAGCCCCAGGTTGCGCACGGGTTTTCGCAGTGCAGTTCCAACTTCCTTGAGCGACTCCGCCGGACCCTGAATCCCGTTGAGGGCTATGAAGAGCCGGAGCACCTCATTGGCGCCCTCGAAAATTCTGTTGATACGCGCGTCGCGCAGCAGTCGCTCATATGGATACGGTTTCACGAAGCCGCGCCCGCCGGCCACCTGTACCAGCTCGTCCGCGGCCTCCCAGATCAGCTCACTCGCAAACACCTTGGCGCACGCGGCCTCGAGCGAGAAGTCGACGTCGGGCTTGTCGGCAAGTGAAGCGAGAATCCCCAGCATCGAATCGACAGCGTACGAGCTCGCGGCGAGATGAGACATCTTGCGCTGCGTGATCTCGAAATGCGCCAGCGGATGTCCGAACTGCACACGCTGCTCGGCGTAACGCGTCATCTCTGATGTCAGGTCAATGGCGCCCGCAGCGCAGCCTGCAGCGAGCGTCAGCCGGCCTGCGTTCAGGACTTGTACCGCAACCGTGAATCCCTTGCCGACAGTTCCGAGCACATGATCAGCAGGCACTTCGAGATTCTCGTACAGCAGCTCTGCCTGCGTGGATCCGCGAATGCCCAGCTTCCGCACTGTGCCGAGCACTTTGAAGCCGGGCATGTCGGGCGTGATGATGAACGCTGTCGAGCGCATCACCGTTTCTCCACGGCGCTCGACAGCGGTCTGAGCAAAGGTGGCGATCACGCCGGCGCGATGCGCGTTGCCGATCCAGATCTTGTGGCCGTTAAGGATCCACTTTGATCCATCGTCAGCCAGGCGAGCCGACGTCTTGATGTTCTGTGCATCAGACCCTGTCTCAGGCTCGGTCAGCGCATAAGCAGCCAGTGTTTCACCGCGGGCGAGCACCGGCAGATAGCGGGACTTCTGCTCATCGTTGCCATAGAGGACAATCGCTTTCGACCCCAAACCGCAGTGCACGCCTACGAGCACGGCAAGCGATGGGTCGACAGCCGACAGCTTTCCAAACACTCTCGCATACGCCGTATGTGAGAGCTCGAGGCCGCCGTATGCCTTCGGTATGGTCAGGGCAAGGAGGCCTACGCGCGCAAACTCAGCAATGACCTCTTCGCTGACTGCTTCATCTTCGTCGAATCTCGCAGGGTCGATAATTTTTTTCTGTTCCATCCGGTCGATTTCGCCGAGAAGCCGTTTGACGATAGAGGCTTCACCGGGATTGCTCTTCTCGAGACGCGGAGGAAACGGGAAAAGAAGCCGGTCGTAGACAGCACCCGCAAAAACTCCACGCGTGAATGAGGGCTGGCTGTCGCTCACGCTGCGTGTGACTCCCGCCTGAGCCAGCGCCAGTGTGTGGCAAAAAGCCCGAATGCGATCAACACCAGCAGGATGCTCGAGACAAGGGACCGCATGGCGCGAAATCGCACGGACTCGATGTGATTCGCCCGCTCATCGTCGAATATCACGCGAAGCTCAGCATCCGTCATCCGGGCGGGGGGCTCTGCACCAACCGGAGTGGGCCGGTCACGCCCCCCTAAACGGTCGCGCTTGTACGCCTCGAATGAAGTGAGATTGAGACCCGACATGTACCTGTCCGCGCGAAGCGGCGCACTCAGGTCGAATGCAGCGTCGATGATGTTCTTCGACGAAAACAGGAGCGTGACTACAGCGATGAAACAAACCGCATACCCGTAAGCCTGCGCAATCTTGTTCGAACGGTCCAATTTAGTCTCACTGGTTGAAGTCACAGCCGGCCTGCCAGCTCCAACTGACCTGCGAGAACCGCAGGTGTGGTAGCCGGTTCGTCGCATGAATAAGATCTGCAAACGTACGCAGTTGCCTTGCCACTTCGCTGCTCTCTACCCGCGAGAAGTGAAATAGGACTCCCCGCCTCGGGCGTTCCGCCGGCCAGGATCAGCGAAGGAACGTAGTGAACAGCGACCTCGTGCTGGAGAGCGTTGAACGCTTTATCCCCGGGTCGGCCAGCAATCGCAATCTCCACCGCCCCATTGACCGCCATGTCGGCGGCGCCGAGCATGTGCCCGAATGATCCGGGATGCCGAATCATTGGTGTAGCGAGAGTTTCAAGAATGAACGTTGCCCGTCGCTTCAGGTCGGCATCCTGACCCAGCTCTGACAGACAAAGCAGGAGGTCCACCGCCAGGGATGTGCCTGAGGGCTGAGCGTTGTCGGTTACGTCGCGCGGTCGTGTGATCAGCTGCTCAGCGTCACTCGGTGTGTCGAAAAACGCACCGGTCGAATCATCCCAGAACCACTGTACCATAGAGTTGGCAAGCTCGGTGGCGCGTCTGACCCAGGCAGTATCAAACGTCAGCTCGTACAACGCGATGAACCCGAGGCCAACGGCGGCGTAGTCCTCCAGAAATCCAGGAATGCGCGCCGACCCCTTCGTGTACGTGCGCATCACGCGCCGATCGCGCACCATCTCGCGCTGAAGGAACTCTCCGTTGTTGATAGCCAGTCGCTTGAAGTCCTCCCGCTCAAATACGCGCGCGACCGTCGCGATACCGCGAAGCATTAGTCCGTTCCATGAAGCCAGTACCTTGTCGTCGAGACCCGGCCATATCCGATTGGTGCGAACGGCGTAAAGAGTTTCTTTCGCATCAGCGATGATCTTGTGAAACAGATCCACTGAAATCCCTGCTTTCGCGGCCGAGAGGGAAGCGTCGATGCGGACGTGGAGAATGTTTCCGCCCTCGAAGTTTCCACCGGGCGTAGCTCCGTAGTACTCTTTCACGATGGAGGAATCAGATCCAAGCAGCTGATCCAGCTCGGCGGAGTTCCATACATAGAACTTGCCTTCCTCACCCTCACTGTCCGCATCGAGTGACGAATAGAAACCGCCCTCGGGCGAGGTCATCTCACGTGCGACCCACTGCACCGTTTCCAGAGTGACTCGCTTTACCTCTTCGTCGTGCGTGGCCTGCCAGAGATTGGCGCCAAATCGCGCAAGAAGCGCATTGTCGTAGAGCATCTTCTCGAAGTGCGGCACGAGCCAGATCGCGTCTACCGTGTAGCGATGAAAACCCCCGCCGACCTGGTCGTAAATCCCGCCACGGGCCATCGTGCGAAAGCTGTCGACGCACATCTGGAGCGAATAATCGGAACCCGCGCGGCGCCAGTACCTGAGCAGGAAGTCCAATGACATCGTCTGCGGGAATTTTGGAGCGCCATCGAAACCAGCGTGCCTGACGTCGTATCTCTGGGCGAGCCCGCGATACGCGAGATCGAGGGCATGTGGAGTGAGTGCACCCTCACTGCGCGCGCTCATCTTCGACGCAGCGTAGAGCTCGAGCATTTGGCGCGCCGTTTCAGCGACTGATTCGGGGTTGGTCCGGTAAGCGTTGGAGACAGACTCCATGATCCGCGTGAACGAAGGCATGCCCGGCCGATCCTCCGGCGGATAGTACGTTCCCCCATAGAAAGGCTCGCCATGCGGTGTCAGGAACACAGTCATCGGCCAGCCGCCGTGCCCGGTCAGTGCCTGGACCGCCTGCATGTAGATGCCGTCGAGATCAGGTCTCTCCTCGCGGTCAACTTTTATGTTGATGAAATTCTCGTTCATCAGCCGGGCCGTCGCCTCGTTCTCGAACGACTCGTGCGCCATGACATGGCACCAGTGACACGCCGCGTAGCCAATGCTCAACAGGATCGGTTTGTCCTCGAGCCGCGCGCGCTCGAGCGCATCACTGCCCCAGGGATACCAGTCCACCGGATTTTCCGCGTGTTGCAGCAGATAGGGGCTGGTTTCTCCAGCAAGTCGGTTTGTCATGAACCTCCTTTAGCACGTGCCATTTGAAGCGCTTTCTCGACAATGCTCCGCTCGCTACGGAAGGCGATCTGCGTCAGTGCGTCATCCGCGGGAAGCCAGCGCGCCTCGTTTACCTCATGATCGTGGTCGCTCACGTCACCCGAGACATACCACATCATGTAAAAGTAGACAAACTTGTGGTAACGCACCCGCTCACCGCTGGTCGTCGCCTGATACCAGTATTCGACCTTTTCAATGAGTGAATCGACCGTCGCGACAACTCCGGCTTCTTCTCTCACCTCGCGGATCGCAGCGGCTTCCGCAGTCTCGCCCTTATCGATGATTCCCTTCGGGAGTTGCCACCGCGGGGGCAACCCAACGGATACAAGCGCGATTTCCACGTCGCCGGGATCAACTCCCGCGCGGCGTCGCACTACGGCCCCTCCCGCTGAGATCTGCGTTTCCGTCCTTACGGGCTTGCGGGCATCAGTCATGACTCGCGACCGGCACGGCATCATTCCGCACGCGTTAATTTTCCTCTCATGCCGATATGGATGGCAATCGCCACCGGCCGGAAAGTGTAACCGGACGGATTCGTCAACCAACCGAAATGACTCAAGAAACCGACCTCAACCAGTTTCTCGCTGACAACGACTCCCGCATCCGCGAAGAGCTGTTTGAATTCCTGCGAATTCCCAGCGTAAGCGCCAAATCCGATCATAACGCGGATGTCCGCCGGGCAGCGGAATGGCTCCACGACTCGATGGAGAAAGCGGGCCTTACTTCGAAGATCCACGATACCCCCGGACATCCTGTCGTGATAGGGGAGTGGCGAGGTGCACCAGGCGCGCCGACCGTCCTCGTATACGGCCACTATGACGTACAACCTGCTGAACCCCTCGAGCTCTGGACGTCACCGCCTTTCGAGCCCACAGTCCGCAACGGCAACATCTACGCTCGCGGCTCCGTCGACGACAAGGGCCAGCTATTCCTGCACGTAAAAGCCATCGAGGCACATATGGCGACGCGCGGTAAACTTCCTGTGAACGTCGTCGTGATCGCCGAAGGTGAAGAGGAAGTCGGCAGCGACAACCTCGAAGAGTTCGTCGAGGCAAAGAAGGATCTTCTGGCGTGCGACGCGGTCGTCATCTCCGACTCGACAATGTTCAGCCCGGGCCAGCCTTCGATCCTGTCGTCGCTGCGAGGCCTCGCGTATTTCGAGATCAACGTTCAGGGCCCCGCGACCGATCTGCATTCCGGCGGTTACGGCGGCGCGGTCGCAAACCCTGCAATGGCGCTGGCACGGATACTCGCGACGTTTCATGACGAGAACGGCCACATTGCAATCGAGGGTTTCTACGACGCCGTTCAGGAATGGAGCCCGGAAATTCGCGCCGGCATGCGCGGCCTGCCCTTCGACGAGCGGACTTTCCTTCACGAGACGGGGTCTTCAGCTCTTTTCGGCGAGAAAGACTTCACCACGCTCGAACGGCTATGGACCCGGCCGACCTGCGAGGTCAACGGACTCCTTAGCGGCTACACGGGCGAAGGCGCAAAAACAGTACTGCCCGCAAAGGCCATGGCGAAAGTGAGCTGTCGCCTCGTCCCCGATCAGGATCCGCGCGAAATAGTGCGACTTATGCAGGCGCACGTCGACCGAGTTGCTCCGGGAGGCGTGAAGGTGGTTGTGAAATACCTGCACGGTGGCCGTCCGTGGAAGGCAGAGTTGACGGGACCTTTATACGATGCGGCGCGTCGAGCGCTGTCGACGGCATTCGAGAAGGAGCCAGTTATTGTCGGCGAAGGGGGCTCGATACCAGTCGTCGGCGATTTCGAACGCGTACTCGGCGCACCTGTGCTGCTCGTCGGGTTTGGGCTGCCGGGGGAGAACGCTCATGCCCCGGATGAGTGGATGAGCGAGGAGAATTTCCGTCTCGGTATGCGGGCCATCGCGGTTTTCTGGGACGAGTACGCTGCGCTACGGAAGACTGAGTGACTTGAGGAGCGGGAGGGCGCGGGTGTACGAGAGATTCCGCTCATACCATTCGCGCTCGAATTCAGTGATACGGCCGCGGTAGCGCCGCTCCAGTGCGATACGCAGCTCCGATCGCGTTGGTTCAGGCAGGCGCGCCATATTCGAAACGATCGTCGGCAGAGCGTCTGGCGACAACTCCCGAGCCAGGTAGCGTGCATCGAGTTTGCCCGTAACCGCAAACCGCTCGATGTTCTGTCGTGCTATCCACGCTTCGTGATTCCAATAGACGAGTGCGAGGAACACAACTGTCGCAGCAGTGAGAACGCGACGAAACAGCCTTCCCGCGTCCATTGACCCCGCCACTTCGATGCTCAGCGCGAGGAGAGCTGCCCCGGCGAGGACCATGAACGCCTGCGCATAAAGCCGCGCGGTGGTGAACCCGTAAGCATTCTCGTAGAGCAATACACGATTGAATGCGGATCCCAGCAGAAAGAGGACCGCGATGATCAGCGCAAATGTGGTTGGGCGGGTGAATCTGTCGCGTGCATCCCGGACGCCAAAACGTTCTGACGCGATGATGATGAGCGCGCTTGCTGATGCGACGATCGTGAGCTCACCGAATCCGCGTCGGGCATATTCAGCGAATGTCATCCCGGACCCAGTGATGCGGGGCAGGTTTCCGAACAGGTAGCTGAGCTGGACTGCCATGAAGAGCCACAAGAGGCCAGTGACGCCGCCGATCAGGATCAAGCGTTCGCCGGAGCCAAGCCATCGCTGGTGTTCTCTTTCGCCAGGCTTTCGTGGATCCGTTGCGGTTCCCGAGTAAGCATAGGCGCCGAGCGTGATTACGAGGATGATGAGAAAAAAGACGGAGCGGGGGAGAAAGTCCCAGTTTCCGATCAGCGCCTCGATCGAGCTGCGCCATGTTGCGAATGTCGGGTCAGCGACCGACAGTAGCAGGGCGAAGATGACCAGGACAGGCAGGGTGATAACAATTCCGCGAAGCGTGCTGCGGGCGCGTGTCGACCGAACCAGTTGTGTGCCTTCCGCGAACTGCTTGATCGCGGATACAACTGCGCTCGCTGCGGCGACGATGGGTGCTGTGACCGTGAAAGCCGCAGTGATTCGGTGTAGCGTTGGCGCGCTGGCGAGCAGCATCGCCATGGCGAAGAACAGCGACACAGACAGGAAGATGAGTGCGTGCATGACTGGATTCGCGGACAGGGCAGCTCCGCCTGAGATGATGACGGCGGTTGCGGCCATCAATGCAACGGGCCTTCGATCTTCCGGCCGGTCGCGCATGACGAACATCAGGCCGGCTGCGATCGATGTTGTCCAGATGATCCAGTTGATGCCGGGGTACGAGTCGAAAATGATCCATGTCGCGAGTGTCGCGACTGCTGCTGCCGTTCCCCAGTAGACCAGTGTTCGATTTGGCGACTCCGTCATCTCACTCTTCCGTAGGTGCTGTCGGAAGATCAGCGGGCCAATCTATTCTGTCAAGTACTTTGTGCTACAAAGAAGGTGGAGCGCGTCCTGAGACGTCACTGTCTCAGGATTAGTAGCGCCAGTTGCGAATGAAGAAGAGGCTGAACACGCTTGTTGCACTCGGCTCGATCAACTCCAGCGTGGGCTCCCGGAGCAGATACCTCGGCTGGAACGTCAGCTCGTAGCTGTAGCCTTTCAGGCCACCGAATCGGTGCTGCACCAGGAGGCCAGGACGCTGCAGCGCTGCAGGATCAGGGCGGAGTGTGACGGCGATGAAACTATGGCCGCGGATGTATTTGCCGAACTCCACTTCAGTAGCGCGAAGGAAACCACCCACGTCAGTCTGGATGTCGGCGGGGGCAATGGTAAATACATCGGCCCCGAACGACCGCGCCGCTTCGCCCGATATCTGATCAGCGAAAACACCGAGGGCAACTGCTGCAAGCTGGCGGCTGGCGAGCTCGGCACCGGCGCCGACGATGTTGGCACCTGAGCTCAGGCCGCTTCCCTCGAGTTGTAGCAATGATGAGGACGATTGCCCGAATGCCAGGTAGCTGAGCAAGTCGCTCTGTGTGATCGGCGGTTGCGCGTCACTCTGAAGCGAGATCTGAGGGCTCCGGAGCGTACCGCCGACAACGATCTGAATATTGATCGCCTCGCGCGCTGGCAGGTTTACTTCGTAGCTGGCCGTTCCCTGAAGAGTCGGATTCAACTCGTTCGTATTCACGAAAGTCGCCGACCCGCGTTTGATGTCGAATCGCTTGGACAGGAAAGTGTAACTGCCGCGCTCCGTCAACAGAGTGCCGTCGAGCACCAGCGATTCCTTCGCTCGATTCACGTGGATGGCAAGGTCGCGCTCGCTGTAAAGCTCGACATTGTAGTCCGCAGATCGCACGAACACATCGCGGTCAACCCGCAGGTTCACGTCCATGCGCATATTCGCGAGGAGCGGCGATTGTGCCGGGAATATTTCGCGATTTTCGAGAACCGCGGTGTCGAGAACACTGAACAGCGCTGGGTCCTTGGCGCCAATCAATGTCTTCTTTTCGGAGCGAGGGACGTAGAGCACACCATTGAGGATGCGTACTGCTCCCTCGATGTGCGTGTCAGCGAATGGCCCCTTTGCAGTGAGATCGAGGTTAGCCCTGATCTTTCCCTGGTCGCTGTTGACGAGCAACGCCCTGTTCGACATGAGCCGAAGGTCGAACGAAGGCTCGCGGAACGATCCAATCCCGACACCGCCAGTTATCTGAATGCGGCCTTCGCTGTATGCCACTAGCGAGTCGATTACTATGGTGTCCCGAAGCATCCGGATCGAGCCTTCGATACCGGTGAGGTTGAGGCCGATGAGCGGCAGTGTCGCTCGGGCGCTGTCGAGCGTGAACTGCCCGCTCAGCTCGGGTCGCGCCAGCGTTCCCGCCACCTTGAAATCTGCAATGGCCTTTCCCTGCAGTTTGCTGACGAATCTGCCGACCTGCGGGACCAGGTCGAGGGGAAGACTGTCGGTCTTGATTGCAAGATCGATCTGCCTGTTCAACGGGAGTCTCGAGCCGGTGACTCCTGACAAAGCCAGGTTGATCGGAATCGTTCCCTGCGCGATCAGGAATGGCTGACTTCCGGCCCGCATCGCATCGGCCCGTCCCGTCAGGGTCTGATCACGGTAGTTGAGTGTGCCGTGGATCTCGGGAACGAGAGTTCCGTTGTACAGGAAGTTCTGTGTCCCAAAAGATCCTGAGAAAGTTGGATCGACTGCCGTTCCTTCAGCACGCAGGTCGAACGATACGAGTCCTTTCGCATCGACGTCACTTTGTGCGAGCGAGATCAAGTCCTCCACCGCGAAGTTGTCGACAGCGACCTCGAGGTTCGCGCGTCCTTCCTTCGGAATCAGACCGTCTACGAAAATCCTTCCAGTCGTGGTGTTCCGAAGCTCGAGCTTGCCAATGTTCCAACCGGCTTCTCCCCAGTTCACGGTAGACGGACCTGTCGATGCCCAGACTGTGGAATCGAATCGAAGCTGCATGCGGTTCAAACGAAGCTCGTTGCGAACCTTGTTAACGACATAATCCGCATTCACGCTGTACTCGTCAGTCGCGTTCTGAACAACGGTGAGCTCCGCCTTCCCGTTGGGTTTCTGATACGACACCTTCGCGCGGACGCTGTCGAGATCGAAACCGCTGGCCGACACGACAGCCGCAGTCGCATCGACCTCTATTTGCGAGCGGGGCGTAAGTGCATTCGTCCACGAGTATTCGCCACGGGCCCTGAGAACGCTGTTGCCATTGTACAGGAGATTCTCTCCGCTGGCAGTTCCAGTAAGCCCGAAGTCCTTGATGTTGCCTGTCGCAACACCGTCCGCGCGGAGCGAGCCGGCGATGATGTTCCGGGGAATCGCGGTTGGGGTATCGACAGCCGCGAGCGTCACCTCAGGGCGGCCTAACGCAGCGCGCTCGACTTCCGTAGCTGTGGCCTCACGAAGCGAATCAGCTCGTGCGCGAGAGACTCTGCCGGCAAGGATTCCCGGACGCGGTTGAACTACACCAGTATCCGCAGGCGGGAAGAAGCCGGAGAGACGCCCGAGCGAGTCGACGTCGACATGATACTGCAGCCTTCCGCTCGTACCGGGCTTCAGCCCAAACGTGCCGCTCGCCTGCGCAACACCTTGTGGAATCTCGAGGGAAAGAGTGTCGACCTGCGCCATCCCGTTCGCAGCGGTCATCCGGATCGTTGCAGCTGTGATCGACAACGTATCGTACGTTGACGATTGAAGCTTCGCCGTGATGTTGGCGCGCATCGTCGCCGGGTCGAAACCCCTTCCGTCGAGTGAAGCCGTTCCCGTGATGGAAGTGCGGGGCGCCTTCGAAACGATCGAGTTGGCGTTGAACAATTCCGTCACTACATCGACGTCGTAGCCTTTATCTACGCTGGCGAGATCGAGCGTTCCAGTGATGCCGAAAGTTCCACCATCGGATAAACCGAGATTGGACCGGACTGCCAGCTGGCGCATGGTCCCGGTGAGTCTCAGCGGACCCTCGGCGCTGCCACGAAGGCCTGCGGTTGGGAAGAATCTGCCGGCAGTAATGAGCGACAATGGATGAACGCGCGCATCGACATCGAACCATGCCGATGCAAATCCCGCTGAGCCTGGTTTTCTGAGCGCGCCAGTTCCCGTGATTCTCGATGTGGCACCGCGATCGACGTGCGTGATATCTGCGCGCGCGGTCATCCGCGAAGTTGTCGAACCATTGAGCGTCGCAGTACCGCTGATCGTTCCGCTAACGGGGAGATCGGCAGCGAACGCTCGCGCCATCTCGACCTGAACGGGCCGCATCGTGAGCCTGAGGTTCTCCGCCCTGAAACTTCCTTCCCCGAACCCCAACTCTCCAACCGCAATGATTCGGCTAGTACCCGCGCGGCGATCGTTGAACGTGATGTCGCTGTCGACATCGAGCGCTTCAGCGCTGCCATCGAGCTTGGCCCGTCCCGCAAGGATTCCTGAACGCGGTGGCTTGATTGCGGGAAACATCGACTCCATCAGCCGCGTATCGAGATTCGTAAACCGGAGATCCGTTCCGTGAATGCTGAAGTTTTCCGCGACGGTCATTCCCAGGTCACCGCGCAGGTGCGCATCTCCGAGACGCACATCTGCGTTCTTCGCGATGTAGATGCTCGTGTCGCCGACCCAGTCCATCGCAAAGTCGAGCGTGCCCGAACCCTTCTCCGGCGTGCGCGGATAAATCCAGCGAAGATCCGCCATCGCAACCGGCGCAGCGCGCGCCCGGAGTGTCATGTCGTTGGTGAGCACAGTGTAACGCCCACTTCCCACCATGCTGCTCCCCGGCATCCCGACCTTTACGTTCTCCCACCAGACTGAATCACTGGTGAAATCGAACGCTCCAACCATCGATCGTATATCGGCCGTAGGTGGCCGGAACGGTTCAGCGATCATGCTGAGTGACGCAACTTCGGCCCTGCGCACCTCGGTAGTCGGATCCTGGAATCGCAGCAACGGCAGCTTTGCGTTGACCTTGTGAAACTTGGAGATCTTCTGATATCCATCGCCGGATTTCTGAAGCACCAGTCTTCCTTCGGGGCCCAGCTCCTCCCGGAGTATGTCGTTCCGGTCAGAGCCGACAACGCGCATGTCAGGTTCCCACGGCGTTTTCACGGTGATGTCACCGTCCACCATCGTGAGATCGGTGAACGTGACCCACGTACCCCAACCCGGCTTTCTCAACGCTTGAGGCGTGAGCGTGTCGCGCGGGAAAATCCGGTCGAAGTTCCAGATGCCGCCCGGCTTGCGATCGAGCACAATGATCGGCCTCACGAGCTTTACGTCATCAAACTCGATTCGCTGTGACCTGAGCGTCAGCAGCTGATACCGCGCATGCACTTCGGCGATGTTGGCCAGCGGCTCACCAGCGCTATCGGTGATGACCAGATCGTGCAGCACGAATCCGTCGAGAAGATTCCCGGTGATGGGACCCGTCCTGATGATTCCGTGCGAATTCTCCTGAATCGCACCGACGACTTTCTCGAGAACCTTCTTCCGTCCCCAGTCGGTATTCGTCGCAACAAAAACGCCGCCGGCGACAAGAAGAGCCACCACCAGAAGCGCTGCGAACAGGCGAACCAGTCCGGTCCGCATCAGAACGCCTCGCCGATCGAGAGGTGCAGCACCATTCTGTCGAACACGCCCCACACACCCTGCCCAACCGGCTTGAACCGGCGAGGCTCATTCAAGGTCACAAGAGTTTTCTCGCCACCAACATTCATATCTGTGAGAACCGGCAGGGTTTCCGCGAGGCCGGGGTTGATGCCGATGTCTACCCTGATCGGACCAACAGGTGAGCGATACCGAACTCCGAACCCAGGCGTAATAGCAGCTTTGCTCTTGGGAAGTTCCGGATTCGTCTTCTGCGAGACATACCCTACATCGATGAAACCGGCGCCGAATAGCTGCTTCCAGAGCGGAAAGCGGATCTCAGTGCTCAACTCCACCACGAAATTTCCGCCGAGCGGGCGGGTTTCGAAATCGAGCCTGTCGAGACCTTCGACGTTGGGGTCACACGTCATAATGTCGACTGTTGCGCCGCATGCCGGATCGTTCTCTCTCAGTACTGACGAGGGAATCGTCAGTACACGCGGGCCGAGTTGATTTTCTCCGTAACCGCGCACTGACCGCGAGCCACCGGCGTAAAAACGTTTTCGAGGATGAAGCAGCGCTGCATCGGTATCGACGCGGAGCGCCGTCGAAGTGCTCTGAAGCGCGCGAACCCAGCCCATCCGAACGTGGCCAGCGACGGTGCCGCGGCTACGGATCGGATGGTACAACGCTGCGTCACCTGTCGCGCGATTGTATCTGAAGTCGGAAAACGTAAACGTCGACGCGTGCTCGGCATCCGCGCCGAAGCGATAACCCTTTGTGGGCGAAAGCGGATCGTTAGCGCGGTTGATGTTCATCGCGATTGTGAACGGCGACAGTTTCTGATTCTGCTGAAGCGCGCCAAGAGTACCGGCGTCGCAGATTCCGAAGTTCACGCAGAAGTAGATGTCGCCCGCATCGACCCTGCTCAGCTCGAAGCGATAGTTGGCGCTGGCGAATCCGCGCTCGAGTATCTCGCGCGTGAACGTCGCGCTCGATCCGAGGCCGTTGTCAACGTAGATCCCCGGGGCACTTCGGCGGTGTGCAAACACGCCCAGGCCCAACTCGTTCTCACGGCCCCTGAACCACGGCTGCCTGAGATTCACGCTGGCATTGTAGGTCGGCAGGAAATACACGTCGCGATCGGTGCTCACGTTCTCGAACGCGTTGCGGAAGATGAACTTTCCGTTGAGCGACTTGGCGAGAAGATTTCCGACTGCGGCATGAGCGTCAAAACGCCGGGCGTTGCCGAGGAAGTTGTAATGTGTGAAACGGCCTTCGACCTGAATGAAGTCGACAGTGCTGAAGCCCGCGCTGAGCCGAGCTTCACGCTGCGGGGCTTCCTGGACGTTGACGATCAGGACCTTCGACGAGTCTCCCTGTTGCGGGATGTCGATCGATGCACGGCGGAAGAGATTGGACTCGTAAAGCGCGCGCTGGCTGCGCAGGAGCTCCGATCTCCTGAAAAGGTCGCCAGGGTGAAGTGAGAGCGAGTTGAGAATCACCTTCGTCGAGATCTTGTCGTTGCCCTCGACGATTATGTCCGACACCGTCGCGATCCAGCGCGGGTTCAGGGCGATCTCGACGACCGCTGTTTTCGCTGCTGTGTCGATTACTACACTCGTATCTACGAGCGCGTCGGCGTAGCCCTTGTCCCACAAGCGCTGCTGCAGAAAGATCATGCTCGAGTCGAGCCTGATGACGTTGAGCGGCGAGTTGGCGCCAAGCACAAGGCGGTCGTCTATCTCACGCTGTGACAATACCGGAAAAGCCTGAGTCACGCCGATACGCGTTATCATCGTCGGCGCGCCTTCCGTCACGTTGAACGTGACCGCGACCTTGTCATCGACGTTGGGCGTGACGACGGTGTCGACCAGCGTCTCGCGGTAGCCGCGTTTCCAGTAGAAAACGCGCGCGCGCAGAATGTCCCGGGCAAGCTCCTCGCGATTGAGGTATTCCCGCTCGTAGACGTAGTTGGCTTTGGTGATCCAGCAGATCGGCAGAAGAATGGCGCTTATGCAATGCGACCTGGCTGTCGAAATACTTTTCTTCAGCTCAGCGACATCGATCGCCTTGACTCCGTTGAACGTGAGTCCGGTGACCTCGATCCTATCTGGTTCGCCTGAATTTGATTGTGCAGAGATCGACCCGGGAATCAGCGCGATAGCCGCGGCGATGCACCAGGCCGACCATTTTCGTGACCAGCCCATAGGGGCAGGTAAGAGCAAGGGATGGGCCGGGGAGGGGGCCGGTTTCAGGGGTCTTTCCCGGGCCGTGCAGGCGGCGGACGAGTCCCTTACAGCCCTTCCAGCAATGCGTCGTTGCCCGGCGTAGCGGCGATGCGCTTGATCAGCCATTCCATGGCCGACGAGGACGGCATCTGCTGCAGGCCCCTGCGAAGCGTGTAAACGTGCTCCAGCTGGTCCGGGCGGAAGAGTTTGTCCTCGCGTCGGGTTCCACTTGTGGACACGTCGATCGCGGGGAAAATGCGACGCTCGGCCAACGACCGGTCGAGCTTGATCTCGCAGTTGCCGGTGCCCTTGAACTCCTCAAAAATCACGTCATCCATGCGCGAGCCTGTTTCGACGAGCGCGGTTGCAATGATCGTGAGCGAGCCTCCGCCATGCTCTGGTGCAACGGAGCGTGCGGATCCGAAGAATGCCTTCGGCTTCGCCATCGCTGTCGCATCGAGTCCACCGCTCAACGTGCGACCCGTTCCGCGCTCCACAGTGTTGTAAGCACGCGCCATGCGGGTGATGGAATCGAGAACGATGACAACGTCCTTGCCGAGTTCGACCATGCGTCGGGCGCGCTCGAGAACCATTTCGGTGACGTCCGTGTGGCGGGCTGCGGGCATGTCGAAGCTCGATGCGACGACTTCACCATATCCCCACGTGATCATCTCGCTGACTTCTTCGGGCCGCTCGTCGACGAGCAGAACGAGGAGCACCGCTTCAGGATGATTGACTGCAACACCTTCGACGATTGCCTGGAGAAGCATCGTCTTTCCTGCACGTGCCGGCGCTACGATGAGCGCGCGCTGGCCATATCCGATCGGTGCAATCAGGTCGATTGCCCGACGCGTGAGCTCTGGCCCACCCTTGGCGGGGCGGCCTGTCTCGAGTTTGAGTTTTCTTTCGGGGTATGATGCGATGAGCGCGCCGAAGTCCGGGCGTCTCAATGCGAGGTCGGGATCTGATCCATTGATCTGTGTAATCTCTGCAACGACAGTGCGGCCTCTTTGATCGCGGCCGGTTGTCGCGAATACTGCATCGCCGCGACGGAGGTTGTACTGCTTTGCGAGATTGGGCGGAACGTATGCGTCAGACGGATCAGTGAGATAGCTGTTGGCGGCGCGGCGAATGTAACCACCATCGCGTGATGCTTCGTACCAGCCAGTCGTTTCGCCATCGGCGACGATTGGCGCGAGTGGCTGACGTGGTGCTGGCTCGCCTCCGCCACCGCGCTGCGGACGATTGTTGTTTCTTCCGCGGCCGCGCTGATTGCGGTTACTGCGCCTGCCATCGCGTCGATTGTCACCGCGTCCGTCGCGGTTTCCGCCTTGCTGACCGCCGAACTGATTTCGGCCCTGAGGCTGATTGTTATTGTACGCCGGCGCACCCGCTGAATCATCCGATTCTCGCGGCGCCTCAGAAGGCGGCGATTCCTGTTGAGCAGATGTCGACGCTGGTGCGTCGTTGCTTCCTTCGTCGCTCATATTGCCGAGTTGCGGAACATCGAAGTTGTCGGTGTCCTGTTGGGCTGATTCAATTGGCTCGCGATACGGGTCAGCATCCCCGTAGGGCTCATTAGCACGAGGACCGGAAGGGCGTGGGCCTCGGCCGCGACGAAAAGGACGTCGGCGTTCGTTCATCAATTTGTGGTGTGGCGGAAATAAAGTAGCGCGACTGGCTTCTGCGGCGGGCGCGGGTTGAACTCACGCGTCGTCCCGCAAACTGCATCTTGTTCGAGGCGCGCCTCTAAAGGGCTGCGCAGTTGAACAGAATGGTACACCTGACCCCATGAGGACGCAAGCACGGTTAGTTTGGCAACATCCCCGCACCTACTACAATGAGCTCGATTCTCAACGACGATACAGATCCGATCCCCGGCCTGGAGCAGGCCGTCGCGGAGAGCCCAAATGATGCCAGGAAGCTTGTTGCGCTGGCAAATGCCTACTGGCTGACGGGTCGCGGTCCGGAGCCGGTAGGCGAGCTGGCGTCACGGGCGATTGCGGCTGATCCCGACAACCGCGCGGGGTGGCACTTGTGGGCGTTGGCCGAGTCCGATCCGCGCCAGCGCCTCGCGCGGTGGCAGCAGGTGTCCGGGAGATTCCCGAAGGATGACCTGGCTCGCGCGAATGTCGCCGACAATGCGGCCGCTCTTGCTGGTGCCGAAAAGGACTATGATGCTCTGGATCTCGCGATTTTCACGTACGAGCAACTTCTAGCCACAGCAGAAAATCGTGAACAGAGGGAAGCGCTCGATGGCGCACTCCGAAACCTGAGAGGATGGCGGTTCTAGCGCGAAGAATTGCGGCCTGCGGACGTACTGCGGAAGGCGGTATTGGCGGCAACAACGGCAACAACGGCAACAACGGCAACAACGGGTCTTTTAACGCGAAGAACGCGAAAGGGCGCGCGAAATACGCGAAGGCTGAAATGAAGGATCGCCCGCAGGTTTGAACGGTCTGGCTCGAGATTCGAGTTTCCGTTTTCTGTAGATAACTACAAAAAACCATACGGAAACACGCTGGTCCTAAGGCATTCCCGCCGCGCGTCTTTCGCGAATCTTCGCGCTCCCTTTCGCGTTCTTCGCGTTAAAAATCCGCTGTTGCCTCTTACTACTGAGCCGCCACCGGCGCGGCAGGCTTTGCCACCGTTGCAGGGTTTCCGTCCGAAACGTACCGCGACGCATTCTTGTCTAGACGGTCGAGTACGTTCTCGAGCTGATTCCCAAACACCTCGATGCGCTTGATGCTGAGCGGGTTGAACTTCGGGTCGTGCGGGCTTTCGGTCGGACCACCGGCGACTTCTAGAATTGCCTCGTTCTCATAGCGGAATGCCTTGCCGGTCTTCGGATCCGTCCACGATCCCGATTTCACCAGCGCGCGGTTTTTCGGCCATACGCCAAGTGGAAGTGCAAAGGTACGGACGTTGTAGCCGGATACGGCTGAGTCGATCGCCATTTCGCCACGCGCGATTTGCTCCTGGACGACCGCGTCTGAATATTTGCTCAGGTTCGCATGCCAGAGAGTGTGGTTGCAGAGCTCGAACCCCTGCTCCTTGAGGTACTGCACCTTCTTGTGACGCCACTCGCTTTTCTGTCCTTCGATACCCTTGTCGCCGAAGAATGAACGGCCTGCCTGCGCTCCGGAGAGCATGCAGAACACCCCGTTGTTCGCCCAATCCGGGTGGGTCTTCCTGAAATTCATCCAGATGCCGACGCCGCTGACGGGGTCGATCTCCAGGTTGCCGCTGCGCTCGATGTACCTGAACTGACTGGGGCTTGCATCGTCGAAAACGAAGATGACGGGTGAGAGTCCCTTGGGCAGATCGATCTTGCGGTCCAGAAGCTGCGAGATGCTGATCGGCCGATAGCCTCTCTTATAGATGAGCTCGAGGTCACGGGCAAAGCGAGCGCGCTCGCGCGCGTAGCGGCCGTCAGCGGTGTCTATGAGGTGGTACTCCACGACCGGAATGCGGCCGAGCTCATTCGGAATCCGCGCGGAGTCTTCTGCCGTAAGGACGAATGATCCTTCGGTCAGCGCGGTGGCGCTGTTGGGGGCGGGCGGTGTATTAGCTGAGGCGGTCGAATCGGTCGACACTGCCGCGGCTGCGGTGTCACCCTTGCTGGTGCAGGCGATTGCAAAGGTTCCGAGAGCTACGATGGTTGCTATTCGTTTGAACATGGATGCGTGATGCAGTTTAGACAGTGGAAGATAAAAATACAGCGCGATGCGGCACTCAAGACTGCACTCGCAATAAGCATTCTAGGCGTTATCGCGCTCGACGTCTGGCTTGCCACGTGCGGCTTTCACGGCTGCCCGACTCCCCGCCAGATCCAGACCTACCGGCCTGACGAAGGCGGACGGATCTACGACCGTAACAGTCAGTTGATGGGGCGACTCGCGATCGTGCGACGTCTGAATGTACCTATCTCGAAGGTTCCCGTGCATGTACGCCAGGCATTCATCGCCACTGAAGACCGGCGCTTCTACACGCACAACGGAGTAGACTGGCGTGGATTCGTGCGCGCTGCGGGTGCTAACCTCCGTGCGCGCGGCGTCGCACAGGGCGCGAGCACGATCACGATGCAGGCCGCTCAGAACAGCTTCGTGGTGCGCAAGTATCCGAATCGATCACTCAGGCAAAAGCTGGTCGAGCTGCGAGTTGCTCAGCTCATGGAAGGGTCGCTGACGAAAGACCAGATCCTCGAGATGTACATGAATGTCATCTACATGGGGAATGGTGTTTACGGGATCGAGGCTGCGAGTCGCGACCTCTTTGGAAAGAGTGTCTCAAAAGCGACGATATCCGAAGGCGCTGTCCTCGCTGCACTTCCAAAAGCGCCGTCGTACTACACGCCGCGGCGCAACGCCCGTCGTGCGCAAGCTCGACGCAACCTCGTGCTGTCGCTGATGGTGCAGCAGGGCTACGTGCCGCGCGCCAGGTTCTCCCAGCTAGCAGGTACCCCGCTTCGAATCGCAAAGAATGAATGGCGTCCGGACACGAGCGGCGATTCCTTCGCGCTGGATGCGGTGCGTGCGTTCGTCGATTCGGTTCTGAGTAAGCGGGCCGAGGATGTTTCTGACTTTACTGTTTACACGACGCTCGACAAGGGTGCGCAGACCGCGGCGGATCGCGCAGTATCCCGCCGTGCCGCTGCGATTCAGACCGAATCGCGCAGTATGTGGAACGGCACGCGCCATTCAATTCAGGGCGCGATGGTGGCAATCGATCCGCGAAACGGGGATATCCGCGCTTTGACGGGTGGGAGGCGTTACGAGCGAGGCAACTACAATCGAGCACTCAAGGCAAAGCGTCAGCCCGGATCGGCATTCAAGCCGTTCGTATATGTATCAGCACTTTCAGCGGGGTATTCACCTGGCTCCGATGTCCGCGACGAACCAGTAGAGGTAGTGCAGGGAAGAACTGTCTGGTCGCCAGCGAATTACAGCGACGAATACCTCGGCCTCATCACGTTCAGACGCGCGCTGATGGGCTCTTCGAACGCCGCTGCCGTTCGCATCAGCCAGACAGTCGGCTTGCGGAGCATCATCGACAATGCGCACCGCATGGGAATCGACAGCGACATTCCCAACTATCCATCGATCGCACTTGGCGCTCTCAGCGTGACGCCGCTCGAGCTGGTGCGCGCATATGCGCCGTTTGCAAATGGCGGATTCCGCGTGACGCCTCGTCTTGTCAAGCGTATCGAATCGCGTGAAGGGAAGGTATTGTGGAGCGGTGAAGTGGCACAGCTTCAGCGTGTGATCAGCCCTGCCGATGCTTACGAGCTGACATCCATGTTGCGTGCGGTAGTCGATTACGGAACCGGGCGTCCCGTGCGTGACAACGGCGCGAAAGGAATGATTGCCGGCAAAACGGGAACGACGAATGATGGCAACGATGTGTGGTTTGTCGGTTACACGCCGACTGTCGTCGCAGCTTTCTGGTTCGGGTACGACGAGCCGCACTCCATCAGCTATCAGGCTTCGGGTGGGCGCCTCGCATCACCAGCGTGGGCCGAGTTCTACACCCGAGGTTGGAAAGAACAGCCGGCGGAAGGTTCGTGGCAGCCGCCAGCGGAACTGAGTGAGTCGATCATGATCGATCCGACAACGGGATGGATCGCCGGCGAGTGGTGCCCCGCGAGAAAGCTCGAGCATTTCAAGCCCGGAACCGGCCCGCGACAGGAGTGCCTCGAGCACGGACCTCCATATGACTCGGAGCCGGTATGGACTGCAGACGAAGATTTAGGCGAACAGGTAGAGAAGCAGGCAGACAAACTCGGTAGAAAGATCGAGAAAGCTCTCGGGAGAATCTTTCGCTTCTAACCGATTTCCAGCATGGCGTGCTAGCGAGACCTGCCTTCGGCAATCGTCTTGTGCGCCTCCTGCTCGTCTCCCCCGTCAGGTGCTGGCGCCTCCTGCTTCGCCGTCGCATCAGGCTCGAAGCTCAATGTTGCGACGACAGGGAAATGGTCTGAGCCAACAAATGGGAGACGCCGCATCGCGACAGTCCGAAACTCGGTTGAATGCATGATATGGTCGAGCGGGAAGCGGGCACCGGGAAATCGCGCGTGGAATGTGCTGAACATTCCACGCCCTTTCCGCGGATCGACGAGGCCACTGACCTTTTGAAAGAGGCGCGTCGTTCTCGACCACGCGACGTCGTTGAGGTCTCCGCAAACGACCACGGGTTGCTTCGCATCGCAAACGCGTTTTCCAACGAGTAGCAGCTCGGCGTCGCGCGCGAGCGATTCGTCGCTTTCTCCGGGAGCGGGCGGGCGGGGATGCACACCATTGAACCATACGGTTGTGCCGTCGTCCAGCTGAACCTGCGCCTGAATGGATGGGATGTCCGATTGCACGAGGAAATCGATCGACGTATCGAGGAGCGGCAGGCGAGAATACAGCAGCATCCCATAGGTGTTCGACAACGGGCATTGGACGTTGTGCGGATGCGTCCGGAGGAGCACATCGAGACGCTCGCGCCACCAGTCGTCCGTCTCGACGAACAGCATCACATCGGCATCAGCCGCGGTAAGTACGCGAATAAGTAGATCGGAATCCCGGTTCGACTCGAGGACGTTTGAGACGGCAACCGTCAGTCGCGGACCTGCATCCGTCTTGCTTCGCTCGACCTCTAACGGTGCGAGGCGGGAGTACCGCCAGACTAGGACCGCCTGAAACAGCACACATCCCGTGAGGGCCAAAACAAAGAGCCAGAAGGCGGGAGAGCGAGCGCCTTCGGCAGTAACGAAGGTACCGACTAACGCCAGAGCGCCGGCGACGGCAAGCTGGAATCGTGGAAAGTCCCATATGCGGACCCACCAGACCTTCGACGGAAGGAAGTGGAGGATTGTCACTGTGATGACGAATCCACCCAGAATCATCGAACCGATACGCAGCATAAATCCGCTATATGCAGACGCCGCGCCGTCAATTCACGGTTGCGCGGCGGCGACGAAAGCCGCCGCCGCGCGGACCGTCAGTTCCGATTCGTGCTCAGGGCTGTACCTGAACGTTGCCATTCTGGTTGGCGAACTGCGGAGGAAGGAAATCGCTGGCGCAATGCAACGGCGCGAATGCCGCGTTAAAGAATATCATCGGCGTCACCGTGTCCGATATCCCCTGGCCTTCGCCGTTGTCCGTCACTTTCCAGATGTTGTGCGACTGGTTGGGATTGATCGGACGCGGAATGCCGTTGATCACGACACTCGTGAGCTGTCCGGCCATCCTTGCTGTGTTGCCGGAAACGCCCATGCAGATCACGACACCCTTGAACTCCTGCACGACTCCCGACGCGGTGACCAGCCTCATGTTGTACTGCCCCTTCGCCGCGAATGGCGTGGGAGAGTTGCTGGTGCTGAGCGCCACGAACGAATACTGCTCGGTCGCGATGGTCGTAAAGAACCCGGTGCCGAGCGTCAGCCCGACGTGACCGGATGCGCGACCACCGGTCGCGGCCTGCGGCGCGGCGGCCGCCTGCTGGGTAGATGCATACCCGGATCCGAGAACGAGGTCGAACGGTCCGTCCGCGGTGACTGCGCCGCGGAGGTCGATCACCGATTCGTTGAACGCTGGTCCTGCGCCTGGCGCAGTCACCGTGGGGATCGTGGGACTGTCGGCGCACGCTGCCAGCACGGCGCAAAGGGCGATGACACTTGAACGAGATACCTTCGACATGATTGTTCTCCGTTGTATGTAGTTATGTGGTTGAAGTGCGTAGACGTGCTCGACGGACCGCCTCTTACCGAGGCGGTGCACGCGACTGATTCATCCCGATTCCTGGCTACTTCGTAACGGGGACGGCGCAGTGTCCAGCTACGTGGTTCGCCCGAGCGCCCGCATCGGTCACGACGAGTTTGATCGTGATCGCGACCGGCTCTGGTACCTCACGCGCGGCGACGGCGGCCGTAGCGCGGTAGGTTCCCGCCGCGAGCCCGGTAGCGTCGATGCAGAGCGAGCCGACGGTCGCGAGCTCGTCGGGCGCGACGGAAGTCTGACGAGCCAGCGCGACAAGCCACCCGGCGCCGCGAGCTGAGTCAGCGTACGCGAGCCGTGTCAGACGCACGTCGGTGAACCGCGCGGTGCCGCCATTATGAACGCGGAGTGCCTGAGCGGGTGGCGGCGTATTATCTGATGCGACGAAATCGAAGCGGCTTGTCGCCAGGTGCAGCGGGGTCTCGGACTGCGCCTCGGCCACGGACGCCGTTGTGACTAAGGTGAGGAGTGCGAAGAGATGGCGGAACTGCGGCATGACACACACCAGGGTTGAAGGAACCACATGCTACGCCACTGTGATACTGTGGGCATGGTGCAGTGACCCATCATCCCCGAGCGTTCAGCGCCCGGTCAGGTAAAAATGTTCTAGCGCTGCGCTGGCGACGGCGTCGAACGCGCCGTCATGTGCTCCGCGACACGAGACGGTGGTGCGGGTGCGGTGAGCGGAAGCTCGACCCGAAATCGGGCGCCGTGATCCGGTGCGTTGGACACTGACCAGCGTCCGCCGAGTTCCGCGACGAGTTGCCGCACG
>JANPKW010000029.1:0-20363 GCA_031426255.1 Gemmatimonadaceae bacterium
TGGCATATGATGCCCGACGAGGGCGAACGGTTCTCTACGGAGGCATCGGCTACAACAGGATGCCGTCGGAGGAAACGTGGGAATGGGACGGCACACGATGGATGCGCATTGACGTCGCGGGAAGTTCGCCGGGACCGCGTGCCCGGCACCGGATGGCGTACGATGTCGAACGAGGCGAGACCCTTCTGCTCGGCGGCACTCGCGGCGGTGAGACGTGGGGATGGGATGGCGTGAAGTGGACACGAGCGAACAAGCTGCGATTTCGGTAATTGACGACGTAGAGCGCTTCGAGATTCTGCGCGCGACGTATCATCGTCACGTATTCCCTCCTCATATGCACGATACGTATGCGATCGGCGTGCATGAGGCGGGCCGCAGCCGGGTGTTGTATCGCGGAACCCTCCAGACCATACGGCCAAACGGTGTAATCGTGATCGAGCCGGCGGTTGTTCACACCGGTGTCCCTGACGACGAAGTTGGCTGGCGTTACCGCATGCTATACGTGCCGGTTCAAATCGTTGCCGAAGCAGTGGGCAATGATGAACCGCTGCCGCGTTTTCTCAGCTGCTTCTACGAGAACGCCGGACTCGCAAGCCGCCTGCTTGCTGTTCACCGCCAGTTGGAGCTCTCCGGGAATGCAGAAAATGCCAGAGCCGAAATGCGCTCGGCCATATCCGATCTGATTCGCATGCATGCTGTTCCTGCAGACGAAACAGCGGCTGGAAAACTTCCCGCCGCAGTGTTTCGGGCGCAGGAGTACCTGCATGCGCACTTCTCTGAGACTGTCACTCTCGAGACGCTTGCAAAGGTGTCAGGATTGAGCGCGTTTCAGCTGATTCGTGTCTTCCGCCGGTTTCTGGGATTGCCTCCTTATATGTATCTGGAGCAGATCCGCATCGATCGCGCGCGCGATTTACTCCGATCCGGTGTTCCCACAGCGCGCGTTGCGTACGAAACCGGGTTTTGCGATCAGAGTCATCTTACCAGGCGCTTCAAGCGAGTCGTTGGAGTTCCGCCGACGCAATACGCGCGCAGTCACTGGCAGTCGAAGGTACGCCTGATCGATTGAAGGTGTTGATTGGGAGCTGACAGCTCAGTTCCCAATACTGCGGTTCTCCCATTTTTCGCCATCCCAGCTTCCGATCTGTCCCCCGAAAAAGTACGGTCACACCGCGAGCGGAATCGTACGCCAGTCGGTGACGCGTGCGAGCACCGGGTCCATCGGTTGCAACGCGCTCCCACTTCCGGCCATCCCATTCCCACGTGTCTCCAGTCGCCGCGCGATCAGGGCCATCGCCGCCGAACAGAATCACGCGTTGCCGACGGCTGTCATACGCCATCGCGTGATGCCCGATTCCACCAGGGCCTGTAACCGTATCGGCCAAACTCCAGGCGGCGCCATCCCATGTCCACGTTTCATTGGGGAATGTGCCAGAGTTCGCGTTACGTCCGCCGAACATCACAGCCATTCCTCGCGCTTCATCGTACGCCATCGCGTGATGATCGCGCGGCCCCGGAGTCAACACGCTGCGCTCCCGCCAAACACGACCGTTCCATTCCCACGTGTCACCGAATTTCGTTCTGGTGCCCAGTCCGGATCCGCCATACAACACGAAGACGTTGCGGCGACCGTCATAAACCCCTGCGGCCATCTCGCGACCCTGAGGTCCGGGAAGTGACTTCGCGCTCCACCTGCTTTCGGTGAAAAGCCAGAGCGAATCCACGGTTCGTGGGATGTTGCCCGCGCCACCTCCGAACAGGAATACGCCACCCGATGGTCCAGCCGATGTCATTACGTGACCGAGACGAGGGGAAGGCTGCGCAACCAGCGGGGTTGCAAGTGAACCAGTAATGAGAAGAGCAATCCCAATCCGCCGCGCATCGCACGATCGCAGAACGGTTCTCAATAGTTGTGAAGTGCTCAAGCGGTCGGGCGCCATAGACGGGTCCAAAGCGTGGCAGGCAAGTTATGACCGAGGCAGCAAGGGGCTTGGACGAAATTGCATGATCCCCAAATGACCGTGAATCGAAACTGTGAGTGGTGCCCCTGATCCATCCTCTCAAGGATTTCGCCGGGTCTTACTACGACCCGAACTTCGGTGCCCTTGTATTCACGCTGGAGGGGGACAGTCTTCATTACCGATGGGGTGCCGTATACGGACCCGCTGAGGTGTACGATGCGACGAAGAATCAACTAAGGATCGAAGTTGCCGGAAGCGGGAATGTTGTGACGTTCACATTCCCATCTACCAACGCCCCGGCAGCAACAGTCGAAGCGATGGGTGCAACGCTCACTCGAAAGCGTTGAACCGGGAACGGAGCCGGTATCGCCGGCCCCTAAATCCTTATCCCGGCGTCGATCGCCGGCGGATTTCTTCGCGTAGCGTCTCCGGGTCCCACCCTGAATCTGCGTCGAGACCGCGGGACGTTCTGTCGAGCTGCATGAGCTCCTCGAGTGCCGCGATACGACCTCGGATTGCGCCAACATATTCGCGACGATCGCCGCGTCTCGCTGTCAGTGCGCGCATGCTCTCCTCATCGTGCTTGCGAAATTTCTGGCCCGCGCGATACGCATGATGAGCGCGAAATCCAAGAACGCCGAGCACGTCAGAGCCCATGCGCACTGACGCATCCAGCGCTTCGCGGTAGACATGTGTCACGCCAACGTCCAGCAGCTCGTGCGAATCATCCCATTCAAATGCGCGTGCCATTATGACGAGATGGGGAAAATGTTCTCTTGCCAGGCGAACCAGCTCGAGTGTGCGCTCCGGTGAATCAAGCGCAAGGACCAGAACCTTTGCGCGTTCGGCGCCTGCTGTGTGCAGCAGCTCGAGGCGAGTCGCATCACCGTAATACACCTCCATCCCCATTGCGCGAAGCGCATCGACCCGGTCGCTGTCGACATCGAGGACCGTGGCTCGTATACCGTTGGCGCGGAGAAATCGCCCGACTGTAGAACCAAAACTTCCAAACCCGGCGATCAACACGGGGCTGCCATCGTCATGTGCATCAGATGCGCGACTGGTGACGGCTTCTGCGCACTTGCCGAGCCATGGCTGAAGCACGCGCTCGTTCAGGACGAACAATAGCGGTGCAAGCGCCATCGTCAGCGCGACGGTTGCGACCAGCGGACGCGAGACATCTCCACCGATCGCGCCAGCCTGAGCAGCAAACGCCAGCAGGACGAACGCGAACTCTCCAACCTGCGGTAGCGCCAGCGTAAACAGCATCCGCTGGTCGCGCGAAAGACGGAACGCATAACCGATTGCGAACAGCACTACTGCCTTCAACGCGATTATCCCGAGCACGAGTCCGGCAATGAGCAGCGGATGACTCGCCAGGTACGCGAAATCGATAGTGGAACCGACGGCGATGAAGAACAGCCCGAGGAGCAAGCCCTTGAACGGCTCGATATCGCCTTGCAGCTCGTGCCTGAATTCGCTCGTGGCGAGGACGACACCGGCGAGAAAGGTGCCGAGTGCAGGTGAAAGTCCTACGCGAGTCATGAGCAGGGCAGTGCCAACGACTAGAAGAAGCGCAGCAGCGGTGAACAACTCACGCAGCCGAGTGCGGGCGATCGCACGAAACGCAGGGCGAACAATGAGTCTCCCGCCTACGCCTACGACCGCCACCGCACCGAAAACAGCTAGTGTCTGCGCCCAACCAGGCATGCCTGCAACCCAACTCGTGGCATGAGTCGAATCGGAGGACCCTGCCGGCGCATGAGTGGCAAGCAGCGGAATGATCGCAAGCATTGGAATCACCGCGATATCCTGGAACAGCAGCACAGAGAACGACGACTGACCGCCGGCTGTCTGCAGCAGGCTGCGCTCGCTGAGTGACTGCAACACTATCGCGGTAGATGACATCGACAGGGCCATACCGATGACTGTGGCTGCGCGCCAATCGATTCCAAACGCAATCGCAATCCCTGACGCGAGCAGCGAAGTCGCAACAACCTGGATGCCGCCCATCCCGAGAATCGGACCTCTCAGTCGCCACAAGCGCTCGGGCTCGAGCTCGAGACCTACGACGAACAGCATCATGACGACGCCAAACTCCGCGACGTGCATGATGTCCTCACCGCCGACTTCAGCGGTGCCGCCGATGAAGCCAAGGCCGAAGGGGCCTATAACGATACCGGCAATCAGGTATCCGATTACCGATCCAAGCCCGAGCCGCTTGGCGATGGGAACCATGATGACAGCGGCTGCCAGATAAACGAAAGCCTGCTCGAGGAAACTCATACGGGGCCGTTCTCGGCGAGGCCTTGCACCACATCCCGGTATCGTGCGGCCTCGGCCTCGATCGCCACTTCGTCCATACGATGCGTGCCGTAAATCACATGGGGTGCCAGGTATGTCATGCGACATAACCGTGCAGTCTGTTCGATTGGCGCTAGCAGCTCGCGGATCGTGAAAAAGTTGTATCCGCCCCGAACGTAGGCGTCTGTGCCACCGCCGGTGGAAATCGCGTTCATCATGTATTTGCCCTCGAGCTTCCTGCCTTCAGCTCCGTATGCCCACCCGTGCTCGAGAACCAGGTCATGCCACTGCTTGAGAAGTGGCGGAGTGCTGTACCAGTAAAATGGATGCTGCTGAATCACCAGGTCATGTGCTTCGAGGAGCGCCTGCTCGTGCCCGATGTCTATGTCGCCATCGGGATAAGCCTCATACAGGTCATGGACAGTGACGCCGACTATACCGTCGATGGCTGCGAGCAACCGCGTATGCACGCGCGACTTCTCGAGGGCCGGATGTGCGAAGAGCACGAGGATGCGCATGCGACAAATTGCCGGAGGGCAACAATTCGTGCAACGAGCGTGCAACCATTCGCTACTCTCGCGCCACTCATGGTGTCAACTATCCAAGGGTGGCGAATGAGATTGGCAGTTCTGGTTGTATTTCTGCTCATGAGCGGCAGCGCGAAAGCTCAATCGGGTGCAAACGGCGAAAACGAAAACGCGCCTGACGCAAAGCATCAGGCGCGTTCCGTTCGAATCCTGAAACTTCTCAGCCGATCTTCACCTGCTGGATCATTCCGTGAACGAAGTGTGGCTTGCCGTCCTTGGCATCTTCGAGGAAGCACACAACTGCGTATTCTCCCGGCTCGAGGTCAACTGTGTAGAACGACGCGATGCCAGCGGCAACCCCAGAGACTCCGCCAATAGGCGTGGCCGGCGGCGGGCCCTTCATTCCTGTCTCGACGTACTTCGGAATGTCAGCAGCGGTCTTGCCAGGCGAAAGCTTGAAGAACGTGAACTCGTGGGGCTGGCCAGGCGCAGTCACAAGCTTGAGCGTGTGCTTACCGGCGGTCAGCGGCTGCGAGAAATCAAACTTGTAGTCGGCGAGCGTAACGGTGATGTCAGCCGTCGGCTCGGTCATGTTTGCGTTGGCGTTCGGCGTAACGGTAAGAGCGCGGCTCATGCCGAGTGCGACGTGGGGCACCCCTTTCGCATCGGGGATGAAGCAGACGAGCGCGTAATTGCCAGGTTGCATGACCATCGTCAACGCTGACGAGCTGCCGGGCGCAGCTGCGTTCGGTCCGCCTGCAGGGATCATCCATCCCGGCGGGTGCGTGCCCGGCTTCATCGCTTTCATCGCTTCCATCAGATTCTCGAATGTCTTGCCGCTGTCGAGCTTGATGAGCGTGACGTGATGGAGCTCCTTACCGTTGTCGAGCATCTTGAAGTTCGTCAGGCCGGCAGGGATCTCGGCGGGCGCGTCAAAGGCGTAGTCGGTCGCGTTGATGACGACTTCGTTCGCTGTTGCGCTTGCGGTGGCCGCGGTGGAGTCAACGGTGGCGGTCTCGTTCGGAGCGTCCTTCGCCGTGCAGGCCGATACGGCCAACGCTGCAGCGATCGAAAGCAGGCGCATATTACCTCTCATACTTCTTCTCCTTGATATTGTAAGGTTCGGGAATGGGAAAATTCCGGTCGGATACGCCGCTCGTCAAGCAAACACGAGGAAAGATGAAGCCACTCCTGATGGTCGCAGCTCTTTTGTCGTGTGCGGGCGGTGCGCTTGCGCAGGAGACCGAAGCCCCGCCGGTTTCGCGCGAGTTCCGTGCAATCTGGATTGCCACCGTGTCGAACATCGACTGGCCGTCAAAGCCAGGGCTCAATGCCTTCGAGCAGCAGACCGAGCTGCTTGCGATCATGAACAAGGCAGTGAAACTCAATATGAACGCGATCGTGCTGCAGGTCAGGCCGGCGACCGATGCTCTTTACTCTTCGTCACTCGAGCCCTGGACCGAATATCTCGCGGGTCAAATGGGCCGGCCACCCGAGCCTTACTACGACCCTCTGGCATTTGCTGTTGAGGAAGCTCACAGGCGCGGGCTCGAGCTGCATGCATGGTTCAATCCCTACAGGTCCCGTCACCCGTCCGCGAAATCCGACATATCGGCGGATCACCTCAGTAATACGAGACCCGCGCTCGTGCGATCCTACGGTCGTCATCTGTGGCTCGATCCGGGCGACAGCGCCGTTAGAAATCATTCGGTTCGAGTGATTGCAGATGTAGTGAAGCGGTATGACGTGGATGGCATCCACTTCGACGACTACTTCTATCCGTACAAGGAGCGCGATTCGGCAAATGCGATCATTGATTTCCCGGACAGCGTAACATGGACCGCTTATGTGAAGTCGGGCGGCAAGCTCGAGCGCAACGACTGGCGGCGCAACAACGTCGACAGGTTCGTGCAGGAGGTTTATCGCTCGATCAAGTCAACGAAGCCTTGGGTGAAATTCGGGGTCAGCCCTTTCGGCGTCTGGAAAAAAGGAGTGCCGGACGGGATTCAGGGGTTCGACGCGTACGCTGAACTCTATGCCGACTCGAAGAAGTGGCTGAACGAAGGTTGGGTTGATTATTTCACGCCGCAGCTCTACTGGCCGATCGCTCGTCAGGACGTGAGCTACCCTGTGCTTCTCAGGTGGTGGGTGTCGGAGAACACGAAGGGTCGCAACATGTGGCCGGGTAATTTCACGAGCCGGGTTGGCGGTACAGGAGCCGATTCATGGAAGACGCAGGAGATTCTCGATCAGATATCGATCACGCGCCTTCAGGACGGAGCCACGGGCAACGTTCACTTCAGTGCAAAGGTGTTCATGCAGAACCGCGACAGCATAGTCGAGCGGTTGCTGGCTGGCCCTTATTCAGGACCGGCGCTCGTACCTCCTTCGCCATGGCTCGACAGCATTCCACCCCGTGCACCGCGCGCTTCATTGCGTCGCGATGCAGCAACGCGCGCTATGGTCGTGGACTTCGTGCCGGGCGCTCAGGAGAAAGTCTGGCGCTGGGTCGTCAGGTCGCGAACCGGTCCTGAGTGGAGCACGGTTCTGCTGCCAGGAATTCAGGAGACGTACATGTTTGCGCCTTCTTCTGCCTCCGGTTCGCCCGACGAAGTGGTTGTCTCGGCAGTCGATCGTCTCGGAAACGAAAGCAGGCCGACCATTGCGAAGGTTGGCCTGCGTCCGGTCAGACCGGTACCTGTCCGTCGCGCCCGTTAGGGCTTCTCTGTTTTCTCGAGAGATGCGGAATTGATGCAGTAGCGCAGGCCGGTCGGTGCGGGGCCATCTTCGAACACATGTCCGAGGTGAGCGTCGCAGCGGCTGCAGAGCACTTCCGTGCGTTTCATGAAATGAGTGGTGTCGGTCTCGGTATCGACATTTGCATCCGTTACGGGCCTGGTGAAACTCGGCCAACCTGATCCGGAATCGAATTTGTCATCCGAGTCGAAGAGTGGATTGCCGCAGCATGCGCAGGTGTAGAGTCCCGGCTCCTTGGATGCGTTGTATTTGCCGGTGAAAGCGGGCTCGGTTCCTTTCTTACGCGCGATCCTGTACTGGTCCGGAGTGAGCTGCTTCTGCCACTCCTCGTCTGATTTCCTGATTTTGTCTGTCATGTTTGATAATACCCGGTGTTTGAGGCGGAACTACAGGGGGGAAAGGAGGTTTTGAAGTGCCAGGAGGTTTACAGAGGTTTACGGTCGCGTGTGCCGGAGCGGATAGCTGCGCCATCCGAGCGGCTTGTATGCGTTGTTTGGTTTTTTATCAAAAACAGAACGACGCCTGCACTGCGGCGGAGTCTCGACAGCTTAGAGCTTGTCGGCACTAAAGCTCTGTAAAACTCCTGGCACTTCAAAACCTCCTTTCCCCGTGTAGTTCCGAGCCTTCCGCGCGGGCTAGGTAGGGAATAATCTAACTACATGGCACCTCTGACCATTCAGGTAGTCGTCACCCCGCGATTCGAAATTTTCTACGCACTTCAAGCGCTAGGGAGCGGGGCGGGAGAGCATCTACGCGACTGGCGGCGCGACATGGAAAAGCGTCTGCCAGCACGATTGCGAACCAGCCTTGCCAGCATCGCGCCGACGCCGCTCATGTGGCCGCTCATTGCGGATGCGATGCGAGATTCGGAACCGGAAGTCACGTTCACCGAAATGATCGCCGCGCTCAAGTCGATGAATGCGCGCACGTTCCAGACATTCGTGCTGGGCGGCGTATTCAAGTCGCCCGGAGTTGTCGAAAATCTGGTGTCGGGAAAAACAACGCTTGCGACAACAGTCGCGACCGAGGCCAAATCGCAGGAAAAACTTCTCTCACTACTTGGACTGTTTCCGTTCGCCCGGCAGCAATCCGGACCAGGCGCTTTCGAGAGACTCGTGCGTGATCCGGCATCATATCGCGATGAAGTCGTCAACGCTCTTGAATCATTCTGGACTCACGGGTTTCGCGACACCTGGGAGAGACTCGACGGCGAGATGTCGAACAGCGCTCGTGAGATGGAGCGTCATACCAGTCCCACAGGGTTCGCCACATTCGCCCGCGATCACAGGCTGCCGGTCAGCATCGAAGACGACACTCTGGTAACAATCAGAGGCGGCGCGTCGACCCCGGTGCGGTCGGCTGCAGGAGTCTTCATCATCCCATCTGCGTTCAACTCAGCGAAACTGTGGGCGACATATTCAGATGCGCGAGGGCGTGTCACGTATTTCCTCCCGATGCTGGACACGGGACTTTCCGCAACGGCTCCAGTCAACATCGACCCTGCTGCAATCTTCCGCGCCCTGGGTGATACGACACGCTACGCGATCGCTGCATCTATTGCGCGCACGCCAATGACTTCCGTAGAGCTCGCCCGGGCGTTCGATGTATCGAAGCCGACAATCTCACACCACGTGCAATTGATGCGGAATGCCGGCTTGATCGAGGAAACCCAGACAGAGGGCGGCGTGATTCTCGCCCTCAACCGACGCGTGCTCGAAAAAGCATCAGCGGCAGCAGCCAGAGAAATGTTTTCGGAAGATGATTCCAGGTCCGTCGTCCGCCGCACGCGAAAGGCCAACAAATAACAGACACGCATCACACAATGGAGCACGAATGAACAACGTATTCGGCCAGAGAATTCTCGATGGCAAGGTCGCGCTGATCACAGGCGGCGGCAGCGGGATCAACCTGACTATCGCAAAACGGTTTGCCGAACACGGAGCGAGTGTCGCGCTCGTTGGAAGAACCAAAGAAAAGCTCGACGCAGCCGCGGCGGAAATCGACCCAGCCGGAGAGCGCGCGGCAGGTTTTCCCTCAGACGTCCGCGACTACGACACTCTGGCTGCCGCCATCGGATCCGCCCGCCAGAAATTCGGGGAGATCGATATTGTCGTGTGCGGCGCAGCAGGCAACTTCCCCGCACCAGCGCTCGGCATGTCAGCCAACGGATTCAAGTCCGTCGTCGACATCGACCTGCTCGGCACATTCAACACTTGCCGCGCTGCCTTCGAACATCTGAAGCGACCCGGGGCGTCGATCATCAACATTTCCGCAGCTCAAGCTTTTGTCGCGATGGAAATGCAGGTGCACGTGTGCGCGGCAAAGGCAGGCGTCGACATGATTACGAAGACACTCGCACTCGAATGGGGCCCGGTGGGCGTGCGCGTGAACTCGATAGCGCCCGGCGCCGTTGACGATACCGAAGGAATGAAACGGCTTGCGCCAACACCCCAGGCGCGCCGGATGGTGACGAGGATGATCCCGCTCGGGCGCTTCGCCGACAGGAGTGAAATCGCTGACCTTGCCCTCTTTCTTTGCTCGGATTCTGCGCAGTTCATAACCGGAACCGTCATCCCATGCGATGGCGGCCAATCGCTCGGCACGATGTGGTCAGAGATGGTGAGGAAGTTTGATCAGGGTGTCGAAAAAGCGTAGAGCGAATACGCCTTGAGCAGTCGATACACCTGGATGGGGGCTCCGGAAACCAGGACCCGACCCTCCCATACGATTCCACCGGTCGCAGAATATTCGGTTACGAGTGAGTTCCAGCCCCACCCTACGAGCGTATTCAGGTTGTCCAGCCGCTGAACACTTCCCACAAATGGAGTGAACAGCGCCGGACTGTGTCTGAACTCTCGAACCAGCGTCGCCGTTTTCGCTGTTTCGTCGAGCCGGTATTCCACCGCTCGTGACTGGGAGGGACTATGTCGCGTGCCGTTGTCGTATATCAGCAACGTGCCCTGCGGAGTCATTTGCGCGTAGTGCTGCGCACTGAACTTTCCGAGAGGATCGCCAATGATCTGGAACTGATTGTTTCGCCCGCCGAGGCGCCATATGATCTGGCCACTGGTGCGGTTGATTTTGGTCACCTCTCCAGCGTTGCGCCACGAAACGATATAGTGCCCATCATCCGCGATGAAGAGTGAATTCGGATGATCGATGTCAAGCAGGGTCAGGTGGGGCGGCTCGATCCAGTCGGCGATTGTGAAGACCTGCCATGAATCCCACACGAGCTCTGCTGCGCCTCCCTGACGCACGCGATGAATCGTATGCTGTGCAAGTGATTCAGTTGCGGAACCTCCGACCGACCTCGCATCGACCGTACGAAGTGTGTAGCCAAATAGATGGCCTGTTGTCTGGCCTCCTTCGCTCGTCAGAAGAAGCTCGTGTCCGTCGGTGTAGAATCCCGACGGCGCGCTCCAGCGGCGAACTTCATTCCCGGCCGGGGTAAACTCGACAAAATCTCCGGGCGTCGGCTCCCATCCGCGCGATTCTCCCAGGAACAAAGTGAAGTTTCCATTCGGCTGTTGAGATAATGCCAGCGCTTGCCGCGCGTCAGTAAACTCCCGGTACCACGCAATCGTACCGGCGCTATCGAACGCAATTGCAAAAGCGCTCGTTCCCAGGTTGGTGGTAAAGTAGACGTACCCCCGCGTTGCCACGCCGGTAACAGTTGCCAGGCTCATGTTCTTCAAGCTCTGCGGTAAGTCGCCGGTCGTGGAAGAAACCGGTTGCGAGGTTGTCGTCCCACCGCTCCCCACAGCTTCGACTACGAGGGAATACGGGGTGAGCCTTTTCAGGCCTAGAACAGGAATTCGCGCTGTTAAACCCGTTACCTGTGTGAACGGAGATACAACCCTTCGCGCGCTATTCTCCAGGGAAAGGACTCGGATCGAATCGGCATTGGTGGCCTGAACGTCCACCAACAGGGATAGGCTATTGAATGGGTTTGCGGAAACCGTAGCGGTGACGGTAGGCAGCGACCGCGGGCTCGAGCTCGAATCGGAGCAGGCTGCCACAACAGCAAGACCGGCACATGCTACAAGGAGTTTCTTCATCTGGTTTATCAAAGTTCGTCAATGGAGCGTGGCCAGTCCTGCTTCAGTAAGCGGGAAAGTGCACGATCGGCAAGCAACCGGCCATCGGTCTGGCAACGTGCGCAATAATTGGTTTCATTGCTCGCATACCTGATCCGCTGAACCGGCGTGCCGCAAATGGGACAAGGTTTGCCGAATCGTCCATGCACAGCCATTTCTTCATGGAACGCGGTGACCTTTGCCGGAAATTCACCAGCCGCTTCTTTCCGCAGGCGGTCAGTCCACTCGGTAAGCACCTCGCGCGTTGCATCGTACAGGCGCGTAATCTCATCCTGAGACAGGCGTGAAGTAAGCTTGATCGGAGAAATGCGCGCGCGGTGAAAGATCTCGTCGGAGTATGCATTCCCGATCCCGCTGAACAGCCTTGGATCGGTGAATGACCGCTTCAGTGTATGATTCTCTCGCGTCAGGCGCTCAGCGAACGTTTCGCGATCGATCTCCAATGGCTCGGCTCCGCCCCTGTCGATTTCTGCCAGCGCAGCCTCGCCGCGCACGATTGTAATCGACGCACGACGCTGCGTCCCCGCTTCGGTGAGAACCAGTGACCCGTTGCCGAAGTCGAACGAAGCGAGCCCGAGCTTGCCAGGAATTTTTGCTCCGGGCTTCAACCAGCGAAACCTGCCAGCAATCATCAGGTGGATAACGATCCATAAATCGTCGTCGAGACCGATCGCAATCCGTTTTCCAATACGACGAACATCGCGAACTGTGTGACCCTCCACTTCGCTTATCGGTGGATCGACAGATCGAAGAATGAACACGTTTGCGATTCGAACCCGCTCGAGATTCCTGCCGAGCATTTTTGCTACGATGCACTCGACATAGACGGTTACATCAGGCAGCTCAGGCATCGGCGCTAACGACCGCCGGTCTCCATTGCGGCGAACAGATATGTCAGGTTCGCTGTACCGTCCATGATCGGCTCGTTCGTGGAGTAGTCCCCTAAATCATCGTGGAATACGATGAAGCCGGTGTTGAACCGTGCGTACTCGTCAGGATTGTGAAGCCTGATACCGAGCAAGCTCCTGTAGATGGAGCTGTACACAGGCCCGTCGAGCATTCCACCAGTCAGCTGAATTCCTGTTCTGTTCGTAACGACAGCGTGTGGATCGCGTGAGAAATTCCCCCAAGCGGGCACACCGATTATCATCGACACGCCCCATGGATTTGCGCCAAGGAGCCAGTCCAGCGCAGCTGCCTCGTATTCACGGAACCGCTCGTCGCCAGTCATTTTCCGGTACAGGTACGCCTGGGTCGCGAAGCTGGCAATCAGGTTACTCGAGCACCAGATGAAGGGCACGCCCATCCTGAAGCCATTGTCGGCGCGACCGACCACTGCCTCGAGGCCCCTTCTATAGAAGCGAGCCATCTGCGCTTTCTCCGCCGCGCTGCCGTTTCGCCAGATCTCGTAGTGCCCGTTGTTGTGCCATGGATACCACTGGTAGTGATTCGCCGTGTCTTTTCCCATCCATGGAGTGACAGGCTCGTTTCGCGCATGGACTAGAGCATCGCCGAGGAAGTGAAGCCTCCCTGTCGCATCGACGAGTGAGGCTGCGCCGAGCTCCATGTCGTCGTGCCAGTTGTCCTCTTCATAGAAGTAGGGGGATCGGGCTGGTGCTGTCTGGCAAACTCCCGGATGCTGGCGACCCAGCCTGTATGCGGCGAGTGCGCGCTCCCGCAACTTGCCAGCGAATGCGGGATCGCTCCGAGACCAGACTTTGGCAGCAATTCCAAAAGCAGCAGCGTACTTGCCTGCAGTGGAGGCGTATCCTGTCGATCTGTTCTTTGCCTTGATGAGTCCCTGCGGTTTTCCGGTGCACGGATAGACTGGGCGGTAGGAACCCTTTCCCCATCCATAGTCCGACGAATCGTTCCACGGCAAATCGAAGAATGAATGATCGCGGTCGTCGCCGAGCTGATTGAACATGTCCTCTCCGCCCGGATACATGCGGAGAAGCCAGTCGAGGCCGTGTTTTGCTTCGTCGAGAACATCGGGGACACTGTTGGCGCCGCGAAGACCTCGTTCGTCGAAGGCATCGCCGAATGCTTTCGGGTTGTCCCGGTATGCCATCAGCATTGCAAATGTCGCGTTCGCTGACGTCGTGACGTATTGCAGGTAATCAGAGGCGTCGGCCCATCCGCCGGAAACCCGGATGAACTCGTCGGTGCGGGTGGCATGATCGACGATCCTGCCGTCGAACTTGTGAATCGAATCTTTTACGACCGTGTTGAAGCCGGATCGCTGCTGGCGCATGTAGACGAGCAATGAATCTGCAGCGCCCTTGTAAGCGTTAGCCGCGATGATCACCGTTGGTGAGACGGCGCCTCCCGCGACAAGAGTGTACTTCCCGGGTTTTCTGAAACTCGAGAAGTCGAGTCTGTGAGTCGACACGCACGCGGCAAACGAGCCCCCCGGTGTTGCCTTGCGTGGACCGAAGACAACGCGCCCTTCGCTATCCTGAAGCGTGAAGGTTGCTATCGTCGTTGGCTGAAGCGAACAAGCAACCGCGGTCTTGTGTCCGCCGGGTACGTATCCAAGCTGATTGATTCGAATCCACGTCTGTTGGGTGGGCTGTGCAGCGAGCGAGCCTGAAGAGAGTATGCTCAGGAGTACGAGAAATTTTGTCATGGCAGTGAGTCGAGAACGCGCCGCCTGCCGAACGCGTCGATGTTGAAAGAGATAGCGCGCTGCTTGCCTGCTACGGCGCCACGGACAACGGCAAGCGCGTCGTAGTACTCCAGATATCTGAACGAGGAAATTTTTCCGCCCACGAACTCGTATCGGGAAACCGCGTCACGCCATTGATCGCGCTCGTCTGATACATCGACAGATATGAATGGCTGAAAATCCTCGGCATCCTCCCAATTTTCCGCGTACCAGATACCGCGAATCCCACGATGCGCCTGGGTTCCCGTAACGACACCCGGGAGTGAAGCGAGGAGGACAGCGTCCTGTACGATCAAGCTCGTGTTCGAATGATCCTTATGGATGCTCTTCTGCCAGTGTGTGATGATGAACGAGGGCTTCACCTGACGTATGACGTTGGCCACGTATAGCCGGGTCTGCTCATCGTTTGGCAGCTCGCCATCACGATAGGGAGCGAAGAGCGTCTCCACCCCCATCACAGAATCCACAGCGAGCGCTTCCCGGCGCTTCTGCATGCCATAGGCAGCCGGAGTTAGTTTCGCGTTACCCCCTTCGCCGAGGGTCATGTGGAGAATTACGACTCGGTCGCCTTTCTTCCGCTGTTTTATCAGCAGCTGTCCGGCGGTGAGCTCCATATCGCCCGCGTGAGCCCCGATGGCGAGAATCGTCCTCGGCTGCGTCTGGGCTGGCGCATCGGTGGGCGCCAGGAGGAGGGCGATGGTGAGACCGAGTGTGCGCTTCATGAACATCGCGCGAAAGTATTCACCGAAACAGCGATGCGCCATGATTCCCCTGAGGGAACGATCAACCTCTGGTCATTATGAACAACGGTTTTCTCTGTCGCGCGGCGCAACTCGGCGCTATGATGTGGCGCACGCAAGGCGCGACGAAGACCCCACCTTTGATCGAGGCTACTGTTTGAATGCGTAATACTGTCGCAGTTGTATCTGTATTGTCCGCGTTTTCTCTGCTCTCCGCGGCACCTTTGACGGCTCAGGCACATGTAGAACACGGTGTCGACCGACTGGCCGTGGCTTTCCCGAAAGTTCTCGAAGGGAAGCGAGTCGGGCTGATCACCAATCACACCGGCCACGACAGCAAGCGTACGCCGACGATTGACCTGCTTGCCGGGCGACGGGACATGAAACTCGTCGCTCTTTTTGCTCCCGAGCATGGTATCCGCGGCGCTCTTCAGGGACGGGTGAACTTCGAGAAGGATGAGAAGACCGGACTTCCGATTCATTCGCTCTATGGTGTGACACAGAAGCCGACAAAGGAAATGCTCGACAGCGTCGATGCGCTGGTATTCGACATTCAGGATGTGGGTGTCAGGCAATACACGTACATCTCGACGATGGGCCTTGCGATGCAGGCCGCCGCGGAAAAGAAAATCCCGATCGTCGTACTCGATCGCCCGAACCCGATTGGCGGAGATATCATCGAGGGCAACATCAGGGAGGAGGGGCTAGAGTCGTTTGTCGGGCTTTATCCGATCGCGTCGCGCTACGGGATGACACCGGGCGAGCTCGCCGGGATGTACAACGTTCACTGGAAGATCGGCGCCGATCTTCACGTCGTGAAGGTCACTGGCTGGAAGCGCAACCTCTGGCTCGACAAGACTGATCTGCCCTGGACCGGGCCGTCACCAAACCTTCCGAAGTTCGAAGGCATCATCCACTACCCCGGCACTGTGTTTTTCGAGGGCACCAACGTTTCTGAAGGACGTGGCAGCGAGGCGCCATTCGAGCTCATCGGCGCGCCGTGGATCAAGTCCCAGATTCTTGCCGATTCGATGAACGCACTGCGGTTGCCCGGGGTTCGGTTCACCGCTCATACGTACCCGATCGCTGCGACGGGAAGAAAGTTCGGCGGCCAGACGGTGAACGGCGTGCGACTTCATGTCACCGATCGCGTGACATACAGACCGGTTGCAACGTCGATGCGTCTCATGGCGATGATCAGAAAGCTTCATCCCACGGACTTTCAATGGCGCTGCTCCAAGAATGCAACGACTGGTGTCGAGAGTTGCTCGCTCGACAGGCTGACCGGTTCGAAGCGGATTCGCGCGGCTATTGAGAATGGAACGCTCAACGCGTTGCTCGCAGAATGGGACAGGGATGCAGAAAAATTCCGTGAGCAAAGAAAACCATTCCTATTGTATTAGCGCGCTATACCAGTGAGGAGATCCATTGGTGTAGCAGTGATGATGTTGGGTATCGCTGCGTGTGCAAGCGTGGCGCGGCAGGAAACTGCGGCGCCGCGCGAGCACCAGCTTCGAGTGATGAGCTACAACATTCAGTACGGTAATGAAGGGCTCGACAGCGTCATCGCGGTGATCAACGACGAAAAGCCTGACATAGTCGGCCTGCAGGAAGTCGATGTTCACTGGAATGCACGAAGCGCTTTCGTAAATCAGGCAGAGTTGCTGGCGAAGGGGACCGGTATGGAGTTCAGGTTCGCACGGATATATCAGCTGCCTAACGCAGATCCGTCGAAGCCGGCTCGAGAATTCGGTGTGGCGTTGCTCAGCAAGTATCCGATCAAATCGTTTACCAATCACAGCATCACAAGACTCTCGACGCAGGACTCGACCCCGGTGCCGGCGCCGCTTCCAGGATTTCTGGACGCGACGATCGACGTCGAGGGCACGCCTGTGAGAATCCTCAACGTTCACCTCGACTTTCGCCGCGACCCCGCGGTCAGGCGAATGCAGGTTGGCGACATGCTGAAAGCGATGGGAAACGTTGAAGTTCCAACGCTGATGTTCGGCGACATGAATGCACGGCCGGATGCGCCGGAGCTCGAGCCGCTGTTCCAGCGATTAAGTGATTCATGGCCGTATCGCCAGGGGCCCGGACTTACGGGGCCAGCGAGAAATCCGACTGGAAAGATCGACTACGTCCTGACCTCTGACGCATTTCGCGTCAACAGAACGTGGGTTCCAAAGGTGTATGCCTCAGACCATTTCCCCGTAGTTGCAGAGCTGGTACTAACCCGCTCAATCCAATGAGAGAGGAGGACAGGATGTCAAGTCACAAGTCGAAGGGTGCGGTCGGCAATACAATGCGCGCAGCCGCAACGTTTTTCGCGGCATCGCTTATCGCGATGCCACTCGCAGCCCAGACAGGAACAGTCACCGGTCGAGTGACGGATGCAGTCACCGGCGCACCTGTTACCAACGCCCAGGTGCTCGTCGTTGGAACCACTGTTGGATCGGCAGTCGACAATGAGGGCAGGTTTCGCCTGACGGGCGTACCGGGCACAGCGCGCCAGATTCGCGCGCGCAGTATCGGTTATCAACCGTCGACAGCAACGTTCACGCTGACCAGCGGAACTGCGAACGTAAACCTCTCAATGAATGCGAGCGCTGCCGATCTGGATGCAGTCGTCATCACCGGAGCTGTCGGCGATACGCGCCGCCGGGCAATCGGAAACGCGGTGTCGACAGTGAACGTCGATGAAGTGCTGCAGCGCTCTAGCTTGAGCAACATCACCGAGGTACTCCAGTCCAAGACGCCGGGACTTACTCTCGTTCCCGGATCCGGGCAGGTCGGAACCTCGAGCAACTATCGCCTTCGCGGAGCAGGCTCACTGTACGCGGGGAATTCTCCGACAGTGTACATCGACGGCGTACGGGTAAGCACGCGGTCTCAGGGCAACTTCACGGTCTTCGGGCAGGAAACATCGGCACTCGACGCGATCAACCCGAACGACATCGAGTCAATTGAAGTCATCAAGGGTCCCGCCGCCGCGACACTTTACGGTGCCGAAGCAGCAGCCGGTGTGATCCAGATCATTACGAAGAGAGGAAAACCCGGCAAGATTCGCTGGGAAGGACGCTATGAAGTTGGCAGCAGCGAATGGGACGACGATCTCAAGCCAGTCAACTACGGTGTTGCAACCGCCGCACGGATTGCGGACACTTTGGGACATCCCGGATACAAAGGACTCCAGGTGGGAGACATCATCTCGCATCGCGTCATGACGGAGCCCGATGCGCTGCGAAAAGGAGGTATGCAGAAATTCAGTCTGTCAGCGAGCGGCGGAAGTGAGAGGTATAACTTCTTCGTATCCGGCGTGCAGAGCAGGGAGGAAGGAGTTAACCTCAACAACTTTGCAAATCTTGGCGGACTCCGCGGCAATTTTTCATTCACCCCTTCAGACAAGCTCAACTTCTCCACGAACATCGACTACAGCAAGCATCACGTCCGGCTGCCGCTGAACGACAACATCGCGTTCGGGCTGATCATCAGTTCGTATCTTGCAACCCCGGGTCGCAGGTACGCCTACCCTGCCGGCTTGAACTATTTCACAATCGCGCCCGAAGTCGCGAACACGTACGATAACCAGACGCGCTCCGACCGATTCATTATCGGCACCAGCGCCGACTACAGGCCGTTCAGCTGGCTGACCAATCGCGTTCGAGTCGGGCTCGACCTGAACGTCGGCCGCTCCGAACTGTACTTCGCACCGCAGGCCCCGGGTATCAATCCTTTCAGCGCACGCGCGAGCTTCGAGCTCGACAATACGAAAGGTTTTCTGGCGCAGGGCCGACCGATCAACCAGGACCTGACCTTCAACTACGACGCAACCGCAACACACGAGCTGTCGAGGAACCTCGTATCGAATGCCTCCGTGGGAGCTCAGTACCTCTCGAATGTGTTCACGCGTACTGACTCCTACGGACAAGATCTTGGCGCGACCGGGATTCGCTCAATCAGCCGCGCGGCCGTTACGACCAGCGGCGAGTCGTTCTCCGAGCAGAAGTCACTTGGCTTCTATGTTCAGGAACAGCTCGCCTGGGGTGACAAGCTCTTCCTAACCGGCGCAGTGCGAGTCGACAACAACTCGGCATTTGGATCGGAGCTGAACCGGGTCTTCTACCCAAAGGCATCACTGTCGTACGTGATATCCGAAGAGTCGTTCTTCTCGGTGCCGCGGGTCGATAACCTTCGCCTGCGGCTGGCATGGGGTCAGGCCGGTAACTCGCCGGGACCGTTCGACGCACTCCAGAGTTATACGACGTCAGTCGTGACCCTGCCGACCGGATCGGCGTCCGCGCTTCGTTACGGCTCATTCGGAAATCCGGACCTGAAGCCCGAACGCGGGTCTGAGATCGAAGCAGGCTTCGAGACGGCGATGTTCGGGGGCCGCATGAACGTGGACTTCACCTACTACAACAAAAAGACGAAAGACGCGCTGCTTCCTGTCGACGTGCCGCCATCCAGCGGATTCGCCGGTACGCGACTGGTGAACCTCGGCGAAATCGGCAACAGCGGAATCGAAATGATCTTCAGCGCGATTCCGGTTCAGCGGAAGGCGCTGACAGTCGAAACCACAGTCGCTCTTTCGACCAACAGGAACGAACTGCTTTCATTCGGTGACGATCGCAACCCGATCATTTTCGGCTCGTACGCCCCGTCACAGCGCTATCAGGTAGGCTACCCGCTCGGCGGCATGTGGGCGCAGCGCGTCAAATTCAACGCAGACGGCACGCTGTTCAAGAATGCGAACGGCCAGCCGGTAGTTGACCCTGAAAGCATCTACATGGGTCCGTCTGCCCCAACACGTGAAGCGTCATTTTCCGGAACGCTACGCCTCTTCGAAAGAGTTCGCCTCTATGGCCTGCTCGATCACAAGGCCGGCAACTACCAGTTCAATGTGAAGGATTGGCGTCGTGATCGATCGGGCCTGTCCTGGGAGACTGTGAATCCCCAAGCCAATCCCGACGAGGTCCTCGAGCGGAGGCTGGCGTCGCAGACCTACCGGCACATTCAGCCAGCCGACTTCACCAAGCTGCGTGACATTTCGGTCAGCGTCGATCTGCCGATGTCCGGCCTCAAGCGATATGCTGAGCGCGCAACACTGACGGCGGCGGGGCATAACCTGAAGATATGGACGAAGTATGGTGGGGCCGATCCGGAACTCAACTTCAACGGCGGCGGCTCGACCTTCAATCGCAATGACTCATGGACAGTGCCGATGACCAAGCGGTACTCACTCTCACTTTCGGTGAACTTCTGATGCGCGCGCTAAGAGGAATTTGCCTGGGCGCCATGGTATTGAGCGC